>NZ_VKLU01000007.1:0-196135 GCF_007352635.1 Corallococcus sp. Z5C101001 | reverse complement strand
CTCGTAGCGCATCATCTCGCCTTGCCTCCTTGCGGAGACAACAACCGGCGCTCCCACATCCATCAGACACGGCCTAGGCCAGCATTCCAGGGCTGGAACCGTTCGGGCCGCGGAAGCCTGTGTGCTTCTTCGCGGCCCGGGCTGTTTGCTTCGGCGGGCGCCTACTGCCGCAGCTTCTCGCAGGGGCACGCCACTTCGAGGAAGGTGGTGGACTTGCCGCTGACCATCACCCAGAGACAGCGCAGCACACAGGCTGTTCCAAACTCCCGGTAGATGAGCCCCAGGTTGGCAACCACCTCACGTCCGGTGATGACGCCGCGCATGTCCCGCTCCCTTGCTTCCTGCCGTCCGACCCGCCACCCACGGCCACGTCACCGGCCAGACCGAGGCCTTTGCAAAGGGCTGGCCGAGCCTCGGAAAGCGCCCCCGTCCGTCAGGGTCCAGCGGTGAACGTCCCAACGCCTTGATGTGCCTGCCCTGACCGCATGCCTGCCCCGGACCCGTTGCACGAAACGGAGCCATGCCCTGAAAACGTTACAGCAGGGGAGGTGTCGCACTGACACGTGCGTCCGTCTGGACGACCTGGACCGCCGCCCGATGACGCCTTGCGCTCGCCTGCCCGGCCGCGGGAGTGGCGTCCCTGCGAGACGGGTGGCACATCCGGCGGCCGGCCTGAATGTATGTGCATGAGGGCCTGCGTGAGGCGGAGCCCGTGAGGCCGTACGTCGGAGGTTCCGCCCGCGCGCGTGAGTGGCGACGCCGCCACGCCCCGGACGTCCATGCGGTCAGGTGGTGGAAGGAAGGGTGCCGAGATGAGAGCGAACGTGTCTTCCAGAGGGGGCGGCCTGCCCCTGTTGCCCGAAGGGCTGCTGCGCGCCCAGCGCGGCCTGAAGCGGGTCGTGGTGGGGGTGGACTTCTCCCTCCAGTCCGAGTTCGCGCTGGCTCGAGCGCTGCGGCTCCCCCTGGCGCACGGGGCGTCCTTCATCGTCCTGCACGCGAGCCCGCCGCTGGACGGCCACACCGGGCCGGATGGCACGCTGGCCGGAGAGCGCTGTCTGCGCCGTTCGGTGGCGTCGGCTGTCCGGCGGCTGCGGCAGCGCCCGGACGTGGACGTGCGCGAGGAGCTGCGCACCGGTGACGCGCCGCACGTGGCGGCGGCGCTGGCGAAGGACGAGGGCGTGGAGGTGCTGGTGGTGGGCCGGCCGCATCCCACGTATCCCGCGAAGCCGCTGCCCGACACGTCCGTGGTGATGCGGCTGGTGCGCGAGGTGGACGCGTCGGTGCTGGTGGTGGTGCCGCACCCGGGCCGCGTGTACCACCGGCCCCTCGTCGCGGTGAACTTCTCCCGCGAGTCGCGCCGGGCGCTGGAGCTGACCATGCGCCTGTGCCCGGCCTCGACGCCCATCGAGGTGCTGCACGTGGTGGACCTGCGGGAGGAGGACGCCGCGCCGCCCGGCCAGGCGGCCCCGCTGGCGCAGTGGCTGCGGTCGCGGCAGGAGCGCGAGGACGCCGCCCGCGCGGCGCTCGGGCGCTTCCTGGCGCCCTACCGCGAGACGGGCCGGGCCCTGGAGCTGCGCGTGCGCATGGGCGACCCGCTGGAGTGCATCCACGCGGAGTCCATCGAGCGCGAATCCGACCTGCTGACGCTGGGCATGTCCACGGCGAACCCGCCCTCGCCGCTCACCGAAGGGGTGCTGGCGCGCTCGCACTGCGACGTGCTCATCTCGCGTCACGCCGCCCCGCCCGCCGCCCTGGGGGACGGTGAGGCGCCGTCCCGCCCCATCGTCCACGACTGAGGCGGGAGAAGCCCGGGAGCCCAGCGCGGCGGGCGTCGGCGCGTTATGAGGGGCGGCACCTTGCCACCTCCCTCGCCGCAGACACCGCCGTCGCTCCGCGCCCGCCTGAAGAACGCGGGCGTCCTGTTCAAGCAGCTGCCGGGCACCTTCCGCCTCTTCTGGCAGGCGAGCCCCCGGGGCGCGGTGGTGCTGGGCGCGCTCACGCTGGTGGCGGCGGTGCTGCCGGCGAGCATCGCGTGGGTGGGCAAGCTCATCGTGGACACGGTGGTGGCCGCGGCGAAGGGCGACGCCCAGGCGCACTCGCGGGTGCTGGGGCTGGTGGCCACGGAGTTCGGGCTGATGGTGGGCTCGGCCGTGGTGGACCGCGCGCTGACGCTCACCCGGGACCTGCTGCGCGCGCACCTGGGCAACCTGCTCAACGAGCGCATCCTCCAGAAGGCCCTGGAGCTGGAGCTCCAGCACTTCGAGGACTCGGACACCTACGACAAGATGCAGAACGCGCGGCGCGAGGCGAACGCGCGGCCGCTGTCGCTGGTGATGCAGGCGTTCAGCATCGTGCGCAACGTCATCACCCTGTCCACCTACGCGGTGCTGCTGGTGTCGCTGTCGCCGTGGAGCGTGGGCGTGCTGCTGCTGGCGTCCATCCCCGCGTTCATCGCGGAGGCGCGGCTGGCGGCGGAGGGCTTCCGGCTGTACTCGTGGCGCGCGCCGGAGGGCCGCAAGCTCAACTACCTGGAGTGGATCCTCACGCGCGACAGCACCGTGAAGGAGGTGAAGCTCTTCGGGTTGGGGCCGCTGGTGCTGGGCCGCTACCGCGCGCTGTTCCAGAAGTTCTTCGCGGAGGACCGGGCGCTCGCGCGCAAGCGCATGGCGTGGGGCCTGGGCCTGGGCCTGGTGTCGCTGGCGGCCTTCTACGGCTGCTACCTCTTCGTGGCGAGCCGCGCGGCGGCCGGCGGCATCACCGTGGGCGACATGGTGCTGTACCTGTCCGTGTTCCGGCAGGGGCAGGCCGCGTTCCAGGGCATCCTCACCAGCGTGGGCTCCATGTACGAGGACGCGCTCTTCATGAGCAACCTCTTCGCCTACCTGGACATCCCCACCCTGGGGGAGACGCCGAAGGTGCTGCCCGCCGTCACGCCGCCGCGCGGGCGCGGCAACGCCATCGAGCTGAGGGACGTGTCCTTCCGCTACGCGGGCAAGGACGCGTGGGCGCTGCGCAACGTGTCGCTCACGCTCAAGCCGGGCCAGAAGCTCGCGCTGGTGGGGGAGAACGGCGCGGGGAAGAGCACGCTGGTGAAGCTGCTGCTGCGCATGTACGAGCCCACGGAGGGGACCATCCTCTACGGCGGCGTGGACACGTCCTCGATGGAGGCGGGCGACCTGCGCAGCCGCTTCGGGGCGGTGTTCCAGGACTTCGTGCGCTACCAGTTCAGCGTGGCGGAGAACATCGGCCTGGGGCACGTGGACGCGCTGGAGGACCGGCCGCGCATCCACCGCGCGGCGGAGCAGGGCGGGGCGAACACGGTCATCGCGGCGCTGCCCGGCCAGTACGACACGATGCTGGGTGGCTGGTTCGAGAAGGGCCAGGAGCTGTCCAGCGGCCAGTGGCAGAAGCTGGCGGTGTCGCGGGCCTTCATGCGGGACGACGCGGAGGTGCTCATCCTGGACGAGCCCACCGCGAGCATCGACGCGGAGGCGGAGCACGCGCTCTTCGAGCGCTTCCAGGCGCTGGCCGCGGACCGCATCGCCATCGTGATTTCGCACCGCTTCTCCACGGTGCGCATGGCGGATCAGATCGCCGTGCTGCACAACGGGACGGTGCAGGAGCTGGGCAGCCACGACGAGCTGATGGCGCTCGACGGGCGGTATGCGCACCTGTTCCGCCTCCAGGCGCGCGGCTACCGGGAGTAGGGCAAGCCGGGCCGTCAGGCCCCGGCCGCGGCGCCCCCGGGCAGGTGGTCGCGGATGACGCCCAGGAAGTACGGCTTGCCGTAGTACTGGCTCATCTTCCCCAGCAGCTTCCCGTTGCGGAACAGCAGGAAGGTGGGGATGCCGAACAGGCCGAAGCGGGTGGCCAGGGCCTCGTGCTCGTAGGCGTTGACCTTGACGACACGCAGGGGCGCGCCGTCCAGCTCCGCCAGCAGGTCGGGTTCGGCCGCCGCGTAGATGTCGCAGTTGGGGCAGCCGGGGCCCCAGAAGTCCACCACCACCAGCTCGTCGCGGGGTTCCATGACGAGCGAGTCGAAGGTCTCGGTCGTCGCCTCGTAGCTCACGGGATGCGCCATGGCGTCCTTCCTAACCCCCTGGGGGCCGGGCTTCCATCCAGCCTGGAGGCCCCCGGGGCAGGCGGGCAGGGGGGATGGAGGGGGCGGGCGTGTCAGGTTCTCCAGATATGTCTACAGGTGTCGGGTCGACGAAACCCGACATGCACACTGCGCACGGGGGCCCAGGCGCCATAAGGTGCGGACCCCGGTGGCTGTCGATGTCATGGAGGGGTCATGCACGAGTGGTTGGAGGCACTGCGCAAGTCGGCGAAGGCGACCTCGGAGGGGGTGCTGGCGGAGGAGGTCCGCCGCGCCGAGACGGAGTGCGGCGTCCCGTTCCCCGCGGATCTCGCGGACCTGTACCTGGCGCTGAACGGCGGTGAGTTCCAGGGCGAGGTGCGCCTGTATCCGCTGCGCGGCGAGGCGGGCGCGCCCAGCGTCCTGGAGAAGAGCCGGCTGATGGTGGTGGGGCTCCCGGCCGCGGGCGTCTGGCGCTTCGGGCTGAAGGGGGCGCACCGGCACCTGTTCGTCGCGCGCAAGTCCGCGATGGAGGAGCAGGGGGATGGTGGTGGGCCGCTGCCCGGCTGGATGAGCGCCCTGGACGGCGACGACTGGGTCTTCGGCACCTGGGACGGCGAGAAGCGGGAGATGCGGCTGTACCGCACGCTCAAGGACATGCTCGAGGTGCTGGTCCCGCCGGTGGAAGAGGTGGAGAGCTTCGGGGAGCGGACCTTCGCGCGCGCCATGAACGCCGTGCTCCAGGGCGCGCTGTCCGGCGCCGCGGCCGACACGGGGGACGAGGACGAGGGCGGCGGTGGCTCCGCGAGCGACCTGGAGGACCTTGCTCGTGACGAGGACGAGGAGTCCGAGGCCGTCGAGCAGGAGGAGCTGTTCACGGAGACGGAGGTGACCCGCCCCGCCGTGAAGAGGGCCGCCCCGGCGCCCTTGGAGGCTCCACCCGTGGCCGCGAGGCCCCGTGGGGCCACGGTGAAGAGGCCGACCGCGACGAAGCCCGTGTCCACCGGCGAGCCCGTGGCAGGCGCGGGAACAGGCAAGGCGGCCGCGAAGAAGTCCGCTGCGAAGGGCTCCGTGCCCGCGGGTGGGTCCGCGACGGGGACGGCCGCGAGCAAGGCGGCTGCGAAGTCCGCGCCCGCGCGCGGTGCCGCGAAGAAGGCCCCGGGCAAGACCGCTGTCCCGACGCGTGGAGCCAGCGCCGCGAAGAACGCCGCCAAGAAGGGCGATACGTCGACGCGCGGGGCCCCCGCCGCGAAGAGCGCCACCGAGAAGAACGCCGCCGCGAAGAGCGCCGCCGAGAAGAGCGCCGCCGCCGAGAAGAGCGCCGCCGCGAAGAAGGGCGCTGCCTCGAAGCGTGGAGCCAGCGCCGCGAAGAAGGGCGCTGCCTCGAAGCGTGGAGCCAGCGCCGCGAAGAAGGGCACTGCCTCGACGCGCGGGGCCTCCGTCGCGAAGAACGCCGCCGCGAAGAACGCTGCTGCCTCGAAGCGTGGAGCGAGCGCCGCGAAGAAGGGCGCTGCCTCGACGCGCGGGGTCGGCGCCGCGAAGAACGCCGCTGCCTCGACGCGTGGGGCCACCACCGTGAAGAAGGGCGCCGCCTCGACGCGTGGCGCCGCCACGAAGGGCGCCGCCGCGAAGAAGGGCCCAGGCAAGGCTGCCACCGCGACGAAGGCCGGGGCCCGCAAGCCCACGGTGAAGAAGCCCGCGAGCCGGCGGTCCTGAGCCTCACCGGTGGATGGGAGGAAGCCCACGGGCTCCTCCCTCCACACGCGGTTGGCCACACGCGGCCAGCCCCCTGAAAAAACGGGCGCGTCCCACTCGGGGACGCGCCCTGCTGGAAACCGCCCGGTCGGGGCGGCAGTCATCAAGCTCCGGGCCGGCTACTCCTCGGGGAGCAGATCGGGCGTCTGCGCGCGGGGCCCCGGCTCGTCCGGCTGAGCGGTCAGCTCTCGCTCCTCTTCCTCCTCGCCCCGGCCGAAGCGCTGGATCTGATCCGGCAGGATGTCCCGCGCATCCGCCTCTTCCTCCATCGGTGGGGACAGGGCCATGTCCTGATCCGAGATGTTGATCTCGTCCTCCCCGGTTTCAGGGTTCCGGTGGCGCAGCGAGCTGGACTCGCCCACATCCTCGTCTCCGAGCTTGTTGAACCGCATGGGGGTCTCCTCGACAGGGACGGTTGAGAAAGCTTCCGTGTCCCCTCGAAAATGAGCCCCCCGCGGGGCACCGGCAATCCACGCCGCCCGCCTGCCTGCCGGGCCCTGCTCCGTCAGCGAGGGGCCGTCGGCGGCCGGCTGTCGGGGCTGCCGGGCTTCACGTCCAGCAGCACCATCCCCAGCGCGAGCACGCGGGAAAGCGTCTCGCGCAGCGTGTAGCGCCAGGGGGTCGCGCGGCCCTCGTCCGCCGCCACGCCCCACGCGTCGATGCCCACCGAATTGGCGATGAACAGCGCCCGCGACAGGTGGAAGCGCTGCGTGACGAGCACCGCCCGGGTCGCGCCGAACACCGTGTGGGCCCTCAGGCAGCTGTCATAGGTGGACAGCCCCGCCTCGTCGCCCAGCACCGCCGCCTCCGGCACCCCGCGCTCCAGCAGGTAGCGCCGCATGGCCCGCGTCTCGGCGTGGAAGGGCGCGGAGTTGTCCCCGCTCACCAGCAGCGCCTGCACCTTGCCCTGCCGCCACAGCGCGATGGCCGCGTCCAGCCGCTGCGCCAGCACCGGCGAGGGCACCGCGCCCGGCGCCAGCCCCGCCCCGAACACCAGCGCCAGGGGCGCCTCCGGGGCCACGGCCAGCGGCACGATGCGGCCCTGGTAGCGCAGGCGCACGAAGTGAGACAGCCCCAGCACCACGGCCAGGGCCAGCCCGAGCAGCCCCAGGCCCCTGCGCACCCACACCCTGGTCGTGCCGCCTGCCCTCATGGACCCCACGAAACGCTCGGAAGGAGCCATTCTCTTCCGGCGAGCGACCCACGAAAAGCGCACCGTGCGGCCCGGCGCCGGGAACTGTTCACGCCCGCCCGGCCCCTGGACGGCCGGTGGCCAGGCCCGTTCCGGGCACCCCGCCGTTGACCGGCCTCCGCCCCGCCTATATAGGGGGCCCGCCGTCCCATTAAGGCCAGCCCGGGCCGTTTCCGGGGCGCGCGCCGCACGTCGTCCCAGAGGAGTTTCCGGTCCATGGCGTCCCTTCGCGACATCCGCAAGCGCATCCGCTCGGTGAAGAACACGCGGCAGATCACCAAGGCCATGAAGATGGTCTCCGCCGCGAAGCTGCGGAAGGCGCAGGACGCCATCCTCGCCGCGCGCCCGTACGCGCAGACGCTGGAGCAGATCATCTCCGAGCTGGCCGTCCGCTCCGCCGACCAGGAGCTGGCCCACCCGCTGCTGGCCTCCCGCCCGGTGCGCCGCGTGGAGCTGCTGCTGCTCACCTCCGACCGCGGCCTCGCCGGCGGCTTCAACTCCAACGTCATCCGCCGCGCCAACCGCTTCCTGTACGAGCACAGCGAGCTCCAGGTGCGCGTCTCGACGGTGGGCCGCAAGGGCAACGACTTCTTCCGCAACCGCGGCCAGTCCATCCGCAAGGACTTCGCCGGCCTGTACGCGACGCTCAACTACCGCGCCGCCGCCAACGTCGCGGAGGAGCTGGCCGCCGCCTTCCTCAACGACGAGGTCGACGCGGTCTACGTCGTCTACAACGAGTTCGTCTCCGCCATCACCCAGAACGTCGTCGTGTCGCAGCTGCTGCCCCTGCAGCCCGCCACCACGAAGGCCGCCGAGCCCGCGCCCACCCCGGAGACGGTGACCGCGGAGCCCGCGCTGGTGGACTTCAAGTACGAGCCGTCCCGCCAGGCCGTGCTGGACCGGCTGGTGCCCCAGGCGGTCAACATCAAGCTGTACCGGGCGCTGCTGGAGAGCGTGGCCAGCGAGCAGGGCGCGCGCATGAGCGCCATGGAGAACGCCACCAACAACGCCACGGACATGATCTCCAGCTACACCCTGCTCTACAACCGCACCCGTCAGGCGGTCATCACCAAGGAGCTGATGGAGATCGTCTCCGGCGCGGAAGCCCTCAAGTAGCTCCGCCAGGGGGACGGTCCGCCGCCCCGCCTCAGCCCACGAGGGCCCGCTTCCCGCCTCACGGCGCGGAAGGCGGGCCCTTCGTCGTTCCAGGAGGGCGTCCGGGCAGGCGGAGGGCAAGGATGCACAGGGGGGGCTGGCGCGCCGGACACCGCTCCGCTAAGCGGGACTTACGTGCGCGGACCCGGGAGGCTTGACCCTGCCGGGCCCCCCCCGGTAAAGGGGGCCCGCCCACACCCCTCTTCGGGGTCGATTTCCTGACGGGCGGCGGCGCCCCGGCCGCTCGCCATACGAGACAAGGCAGAGGAGTCCCATGAGCGCTCAAGTCCCGACGACTGGCAAGATCACGCAGGTTCTCGGCCCCGTGGTCGACGTGGAGTTCCCGCCCGGCGGGCTCCCTGAGGTGTACGCCGCCCTCAAGGTGACCAACCCCAACCTGAACGCGGAGAAGGACAACCTCACCGTCGAGGTCGCTCAGCACCTGGGTGAGAACACGGTGCGCTGCATCGCCATGGACTCCACGGAGGGCCTGGGCCGCGGCATGGCGGTGCGCAGCACGGGCGCCCCCATCCAGGTGCCGGTGGGCAAGGCCACCCTGGGCCGCATCATGAACGTCACCGGCGATCCGGTGGACGAGATGGGCCCGGTGAACGCCACCGAGTACTGGCCCATCCACCGCGCGCCCCCGCCGTTCACGGAGCAGGACGTGCGCGTGCAGATGTTCGAGACCGGCATCAAGGTCATCGACCTGCTCGCCCCCTACACCCGTGGCGGCAAGATCGGCCTGTTCGGCGGCGCCGGCGTGGGCAAGACGGTGCTCCTGCAGGAGCTCATCCGCAACGTGGCGGTGGAGCGCGGCGGCTTCTCCGTGTTCGCCGGCGTCGGCGAGCGCACCCGCGAAGGCAACGACCTGTACCACGAGATGCAGGAGACCAAGGTCATCCAGACCGACAACCTGGAGAAGAGCCAGGCGGTCCTCGTGTACGGCCAGATGAACGAGCCGCCCGGCGCCCGCGCCCGCGTGGCCCTCTCCGCGCTCACCATGGCGGAGTACTTCCGCGACGTGGAGGGCCGTGACGTGCTCCTCTTCGTGGACAACATCTTCCGCTTCACCCAGGCCGGCTCGGAAGTGTCCGCCCTCCTGGGCCGCATCCCCAGCGCGGTGGGTTACCAGCCCACGCTCGCCACGGAGATGGGCGGCCTGCAGGAGCGCATCACCTCCACCACCAAGGGCTCCATCACCTCCGTGCAGGCCATCTACGTGCCCGCGGACGACCTGACGGACCCGGCGCCCGCCACCGCGTTCGCCCACCTGGACGCGACCACGGTGCTCAACCGCTCCATCGCGGAGCTCGCCATCTTCCCCGCCGTGGATCCGCTGGACTCCACCAGCCGCATCCTCTCCGCGGACGTGCTGGGCGCGGAGCACTACGCCGTGGCCCGCCGCATCCAGGGCATCCTGCAGCGCTACAAGGAGCTCCAGGACATCATCGCCATCCTCGGCATGGACGAGCTGTCCGAAGAGGACAAGCTGTCCGTGGCGCGCGCCCGCAAGATCCAGCGCTTCCTGTCCCAGCCCTTCTTCGTCGCCAAGGTCTTCACCGGCCTGGACGGCCGCTACGTGTCGCTGAAGGACACCATCCGCAGCTTCAAGGAGATCGCGGAAGGCAAGCACGACGACCTGCCGGAGTCCGCCTTCTACATGGTGGGCGCCATCGAAGAGGCGCAGGAGAAGGCCCGCAAGCTGGCGGCCGCCTAACCGCGCCCTCCGAGAGCCCCATGCGCCTGACCGCCGCGCTCGTCCTGCTCGTCTGTGGTGCCGCGCCTTCCGCCCTGGCGGAGGAGCGCGGCAGCCGGGCACGGGTGAGCGCGAACGGCCTCTACAGCGTGCGCACGGTGGACGTGGGCGTGGGGAAGTGCCGGCTGGAGATGCTCAAGGAGAACGGGCCTCTCTGGGCGGCGGACGTGTGCGTGGGGACGGTGGATGACCTGTACTTCGCGTCCAACGACGGGGAGAAGGTCTGGGTGCTCTACCCGCTGGTGGAGAAGGGCAAGCCGCTCCCCAGCAAGAGCAAGAAGAAGAAGCGCGGCGTGGACCTGTCCTGGGCGCGGGTGATGGTGGCGGCCCAGTTCGACCGCACCGGGCAGAAGCTCCAGGAGCGCCGGCTGACGGAGCTGATGACGACCAGGCAGCTCCCGGAGGTGCGGCAGATGGCGCACCACCTCAAGTGGCTGGAAGGCACGCTGGGCATTCCGGGCAAGGGCCCCCGCCTGACGGACGCCGGGATGTTGGAGTTCGAGCCGGTGGGCGTGCAGACCCAGCGGCTGACTTTCTGATGCGGTAGCACGAGGACCTTCATGGCCAAGCTGACTGTCGAGATCGTCACCCCCGAGAAGCGCATCCTGTCCGTGCAGGCCGACGAGGCCATCGTGCCGGGCGGAGAGGGCCTGTTCGGCGTGCGTCCCGGCCACACGCCGTTCCTGTCGCTGGTGGAGCCCGGCACGCTGACCCTCATCGAGGCCGGCCGCCAGGACCGCTACTTCGTGGCCGGTGGCTTCGTGGAGGTGAGCAACGACAAGGTGCTGGTGCTCGCGGACGCCGCCGAGCACGTCACCGGCATCGACGTCTCCGGCGCCCGCCGCCGCATGGCGGAGGCCGAGGCGCGCCTCAAGGACCTGAACAGCGCGGACGCGCGCTACGCGCTGGAGCAGGCCGCGGTGCGCCGCGAGGCCGCGCGCATCGGCGCCGCCGAGTCCCGCTGAGCCCTCCCGCGCCCTCGCGTGAGGGCGCCTGATGGACCGGAAGGGTGGAGCCTGAGGCCCCGTGACACCGGGGCACGGCGCTCCACCCTTTTCGCGTTTCCGGGCGCGCGCGCGCCGCCGCCGCGCCGAAGGCATGATGCGGCGCCGCCATGACCGACTCCGTCTCTCCCGTGCTGGAGCTGTTCCACCGCATCGCGGATCCCCCGTCCGCCACCGCGCGTCGCTTCGTCACCGACCACGCGCTGGAGGACCGCGTGCGCTTCCGCAACCTCACCTACGCGGAGGTGGAGCAGGACTGGCGGGAGCGCGGCGGCCACACGTCCCCCGCGCTGTGGGACGGCACGCGGCTGCACCAGGGCGCGGAGGCCGTGGTGGCGCGGCTGCTCGCGGTGGTCAACCTGGGCCGCGACGGAGGGTGAGCCGCGCGCCGCGCATGCGCCGCGTGGATGGCCTCGCGCTCCCCATGCGC
Organism: Corallococcus sp. Z5C101001; assembly: GCF_007352635.1. Lineage (NCBI taxonomy): Bacteria > Pseudomonadati > Myxococcota > Myxococcia > Myxococcales > Myxococcaceae > Corallococcus > Corallococcus sp. Z5C101001. The sequence goes on along the minus strand of NZ_VKLU01000007.1, from coordinate 184,762 downwards.
GGCATGGATGGGCGGTGGCTCACGTGGGCAGCGGGAGGGCGCGCGCGTCAAGGTGAACACCTGATCCCGTGTGCGGTGCACGCGCACGGCGCCTTGCGCACCCACGCGCGGCCACCCGTGCGTTCCTTTCGGTCCATGCACAGCTTCCGAAGTTGGACATGGCGGGGAACTCGCGCACGTCATCGGGCTCGCCTGCTTGCTGAAACGCAGCGGGATGCGATAGCTACCGCGCCCCCGGTTGTGCCGCGGTGACGGCGGAGGAGGCGGACAGTGTCGACGCGCGCGGTGCAATTCGGCGGGACCTTTCTTGTCCATCGCTCCACCGCACCCGCTGCCTGCACGTCAAGGCCCCATGATCGAAACGCCGTCGCGTCGCGCGCCCACGCAGCGTTCATCTCGGTGCTCGTCCTTGGCTGAGGCTCGGGTAATCTCAACCCCTCCGATGCCGCTGACTCCCGCAGACCGCCAGGACAGGTTCCATGCGGCGTTTCTCGGGCTCGCCATCGGGGATGCGCTCGGCTTCCCGCTGAGGGGCATCCCCCCGGCGAGCCTGGCGCGGCTGCCAGGGCTCGCGGAGGACTTCGCCCCCCGGCCGCGCGGCAAGTTCGCCAAGGGCCAGTTCAGCGACGACACGCAGCTGCTGCTCGCCGCCGCGGAGAGCGTCATCCGCGAGGGCAAGGTGGACGGCCGCAGCGCGGCGGCGCACCTGGCGTGGCTGTGGCAGGAGGGCATCATCCTCCAGCCGCCGCGCAGCCTCTCCGAGTCGCTCCAGCGGCTCGCGGGCGGCACGCCCTGGATGAGCGCGGGCGCGCCCCTGGGCACGAAGTGCGCGTCGGTGCTCAGCCGCGCGCTGGTGGTGGGCCTCTTCGAGAGCGGCCAGCGCGCGCGCATGCCGCACGACGCGGGCGTGCTCACCGTCATCACGCACAAGGACCCCGTCTGCGCCGCCGCCGCCGCCGCGTTCGCGCAGGCGGTGGCGCTGGGCATGGAGGAGGAGGCCCTCACCCCCGCCGCCTTCTGCGAGGCCCTGTCCCTGGCCGCCGCGGTGCACGACAAGAACCTGGCGGAGGAGATCCGCCACCTGCCGCGCCTGCTCACCTGGGACACCCAGCGCGCCCTCAACCAGCTGCGCAAGGTGGGCGTGCCCCCCAGCGAGCTGAAGGGCGTGGACGGCCTGCCGTGCCACGTGGTGCCGGTGCTGCTCACCTCCCTGTACGCGACGCTGAAGGTGCCGCACGACTTCCGCGAGGCCGTCGTCCTCACGCTGCGCTGCGGCGGCGAGGCGGACGTGGCCGCGGCCCTCACCGGCGCGCTCCTGGGCGCGCACCTGGGCACGCGCGCCATCCCCGCCCGCCTGCGCAAGCAGGTCCTGTACGCGGAGAACCTGCTGGACACCGCGGACCGGCTGTTCCGGGCCCGCCAGGTGCGCGAGACGCTGGCCACCGCGCTCGCCCACCAGCAGCGCCGCCGTTAGCCGCCGCCCAGGCCCCCCGTCCCACGAGGCGGGGGCACCAGGCAGGCAGCCGGACGATGAAGGGGTGTGCGCCGGGACTTCTCCCGCCCACCCTTCCTGACCACCTTGAGGGACAGACCGGGGGCGGCCGGGATGCCTGTCAGGCGTCCGCTGGCCGTTGTCCCTGGCGCCATTCTGTCGGAGGCACGGTCGTGGACCTCGAATCGGAACGCCTGGAGCGCAGCCAGCTGGAGACGCTCTCCACCCCGGAGCTCATCCGGCACGCGCTGTCGGAGACCCGCCTGTTGGTGAGGGCGGAGGTCATGCACGCCAAGAAGGAGCTCAAGCAGGAGCTCCAGGCCGCCAAGATGGCGGGCATCTTCCTGGGCGCGGGGGCGGTGCTGGCCCTCACGTCCCTGGCGGTGCTCCTCGTCGCGCTGGGGCTGGCCATCCCCGTGGTGGCCGCCCTGGGCGTCGCCATCGTGGGCGTGGTGCTGCTGGCGCTGGCCGGCCTCCTCCTGTTCCTGGGCTCGAAGCGGATCCCCAAGAAGCCGCTGGTCCACACCCAGGAGCGCTTGAAGACGGACCTCCAGCTGACCCGGGAGACGCTGCAATGAGCCAGGGACCCGACACGGACGCGCACGCCGAACACGCCATCACCCGCCGCATGGGCGACCGCGAGCAGGTGGAGCAGACCGCGGACCGCATCCGCGACGAGCTGCTCCTCACGCTGGAGGAGCTGGACCGCCGGCGCGCCCGCGCCACCGACCTGCGCTACCACGTCAACCAGCACCGCGACCTGCTCCTCGTCGCGGGCGCCGCCGCGCTGGTGGTGCTGGGCGCGGGCCTGGGCTTCGCCCTCTACCGCGCCCGGCACCACGACGAGCGCGTGCGCCGCCAGCGCCGCAAGGCCCTGGAGCGCGCCTGGGCCCACCCGGACCGGCTGGCCACCAGCATCGAGGACCGGCCGCTGGGCACCGAGCTGGGCCGCAAGCTGGTGATGATCTTCGCCACCACGCTCGCCACCGCCGTGGCCCGCAACTCCATGCAGTCCCTGGTGCCCTCCAGGGCCCTTGCCAAGGCGCCTGTGAACACTGATAAGAAATCGTGAATGCGTGAAATGCGAACATAAAACATACTGATGCGCATGACGGACCTGCTCTATGCGCGTGCGCAGATGGGGCTGTCGCTCGCGTTCCACATCGTGTTCGCGGCGGCGGGCGTGGCGTTGCCGGTCTTGATGGTGTTGAGCGACCTGAAGCACCGGCGCACGCAGGACGCGGACTACCGGAGGCTCAGCGAGAAGCTGGCCAAGGGCACCGCCATCCTGTTCGCGGTGGGGGCGGTGTCGGGGACGGTGCTCTCCTTCGAACTGGGCCTCCTGTGGCCGGAGTTCATGGGCCGCTACGGCGAGGTCATTGGCCTGCCGTTCAGCCTGGAGGGCGTGGCCTTCTTCACCGAGGCCATCTTCCTGGGCATCTACCTGTACGGGCGCGAGCGGGTGTCGCCGGGCCTGCACCTGTTCAGCGGCGTGATGGTGGCGGTGAGCGGCGCGGCGAGCGCGTTCTTCGTCACGCTGGTGAACACGTTCATGAACAACCCGTCCGGCTTCACGGCCACGGCCGCGGGGCCCACGGACGTGCAGCCGCTGGTGGCGATGTTCAGCCCCGGCTGGCAGTACCAGACGACGCACGTGCTCTTGTCCAGCTACCAGGCCACCGCGTTCGCGATGGCGGGCATCCACGCCTTCATCCTGCTCCGGCACCCCGGCGCGGCGTTCCACAGGAAGGCGCTGTCCGTCGCGCTGCCGCTGGCGTGCCTCACCGCGCTCGCGCAGCCGCTGGTGGGGGACCTGTCCGCGAAGCACGTGGCCCGTGCGCAGCCGGTGAAGCTGGCCGCGATGGAGGGGCAGTTCGACACGGAGGTGGGCGCGCCCCTGCGGTTGGGCGGCCTGCCGGACGTGGAGACGCGCACGGTGAGGGGCGCCATCGACGTGCCCAAGGGGCTGTCCATCCTGGCCTTTGGCGACCCGGACGCGGAGGTGAAGGGCCTGAATGCGTTCCCCCGCGACGTCTGGCCTCCGGTGGCGAAGGTGCACGTGGCCTTCCAGGTGATGGTGGGCACGGGCAGCCTGATGGCGCTGCTCGCGGCGGTGACGCTGTGGCGCCGGTGGCGGGGGCGCGAGTGGCCGCACGGCACGGGGATGATGCGCGCGTGGCTCGCGGCGGGGCCGCTGGGGCTGGTGGCGCTGGAGTCCGGGTGGCTGGTCACCGAGTGGGGCCGGCAGCCCTGGATCGTCCGGGGCGTGATGCGCACGGGCGAGGCGGTGACGCCGGTGCCGCACCTGGCCGCGCCCTTCTTCACCTTCACGGCGGTGTACCTGTTCCTGGGCGTGATGGTGCTCTTCGTGCTCTGGCGGCAGGTGGCGGCCACGCTGCCCAAGCCGCCCGGCGCCGTGGAAGGGGGAGGGGCCCATGCCCACTGAGGACGTGCTGGGGTTCGCGGTGGCGGGCACCTTCGTGCTGTACGCGCTCCTGGGCGGAGCGGACTTCGGAGGCGGGGTGTGGGACCTCCTGGCGGCCGGGCCGCGCAAGGCGGAGCAGCGCGCGCTCATCGCCCGCGCCATCGGGCCGGTGTGGGAGGTGAACCACGTCTGGCTCATCGTCGGGCTGGTGCTGCTCTTCAGCGGCTTTCCGCGCGCCTTCGCGGCGCTGAGCGTGGCCCTGCACGTGCCCCTGACGCTGCTGGTGCTGGGCATCGTGTTCCGAGGCACGGCGTTCACGTTCCGCGCCTACGACACGCGCGGCGACGCGGTGGAGCGGAACTGGGGCGTCGTCTTCAGCGTCGCGAGCGTGGTGGCGCCGCTGCTATTGGGCATGTGCGTGGGCGCGGTGGCCAGCGACGCCATCCGGATGCAGGGGCACGCGGTGGTGAGCAGCTTCTTCGCCTCGTGGCTGTCGCCCTTCGCGCTGTCCGTCGGCGTGCTGACGCTGGGGCTGTTCGCGTTCCTGGCGGCGGTGTACCTCACGCACGAGGCGCCCACGCGCGAGCTGGCGGAGGACTTCCGGCGCCGGGCGCTGGTGACGGGCGGGCTCTTGTTCCCGCTGGCGCTGGCGGCCCTGCTCTTGTCGCGGCAGGGCGCGCCCCGGGTGTGGACGGGCCTGTCCCAGACGCCGTTCGCGCTGGCGCTGCACGCGGGCACGGCCGTGGCGGCGGTGACGGCGTTCGCGCTGCTGTGGACGCGGCGCTTCCGGGCCGCGCGGGTGGCGGCGGCCACCCAGGGCGGGCTCATCGTGCTGGGGTGGGCGGTGTCGCAGGCGCCGTACCTGGTCTATCCGACCCTGACGCTCCAGGCCGCGGCGGCGCCGCCGGCGGTGCAGCGGGTGCTGTTCGTCGCGCTCGCGGTGGGGCTGGTGACGGTGGTGCCGTCGCTGGTGCTGCTGTTCCGCGTCTTCCGTCCCCGAGCCCCGGCCCCCGGCGCGCCTACGTCTTGAGCACGGGGAAGAGGGGCGGGTGCACGACGCGGGGCTTCTCGTCGCCCCGGGCCACCAGCACGCGCGCGCCCTCCAGCAGCTCCTCCGCGTCCAGCGCCTCCACCACCGTGCGGGCGGCCATCTCCGGGTCCATCACGCGGCAGTGCACGCGCATGACGCCTTCCTCCGTCTCGCCGCCCTCCACCTCGCCGTTGCCCGTCCAGCCGAGCGCGTCCATCAGCAGCTCCTCCACGGCGCTGCGCTGCTCGAAGTCGTGGCCGGTGCCCTTGCCCTGCACGGCGTACTCCACCAGCAGCACGGCCATGGCGTCCGGTTCGGGCTCGTCATAGCCGGCGTCCACCAGGGACTCGGCCTCCTGGGCGATGACCATGTCGGGGTCCTCCTCCGGGGGGACGGGGACGGCCTTCTGCTCGCCGCCGTCGCCCACGGTGCCCCAATGCACGGTGACGACCCCCTCGTGCTCCCAGGCCTCCCAGTAGCGCAGGGTGTCGCCGTCCTTCTTGTAGAGCTTCAGCACTCCGTTGGCCTCATGCGCGCGGACTCTATCGCCTGCGCGGCGGAACGCGGCTCAGAAGGCGCGGCCCTGCCCGCCGTCCACGGGGACGGTGGAGCCCGTGACCCACTTCGCCCGCTCCGAGCACAGGAACGCCACCACGTCCGCCACCTCCTCGGGCGTGCCGAAGCGGCCCCAGGGAATCTGCTCGCGCACCATGCGGGCCACCGCCTCCGGGTCGTGCTGCTGGCGTTTGTCCCAGCTGCCCCCGGGGAAGAGGATGGCGCCCGGCGCCACGGAGTTGACCCGGATGCGGTGGGGGGCCAGGTCCACCGCCATCTCCTTGGTCAGCGCGATGAGGCCCGCCTTGGCGGCGCTGTAGGGCGCGCTGGTGGCGTACTCGCGGCCGAAGATGGAGCTCAGGTGCACGATGCTGCCGCCCCCCCGCGCGCGCATCACGTTCACCGCGCGCTGGCTGCACCACACCGCGGACATCAGGTTGCGCTGGAGCACGTCCGCCCACTGCTGCGAGCTGGCCGCGTCGAAGCCGCCCGCGCCCCCGCTGCCGCCCACGTTGTTCACCAGCATGTCCAGCGAACCGAACGCGCGCACCGCCGAGTCCACCGCCGCGTACGCGCCCTCCTGCGTCGCCACGTCCGCCACCACCGTGGCCACCTGCGCGCCCTCCGAACGCAGGTCCTTCGCGATGGCCTCCACCGGCTCCAGGTTCCGCCCGCACACGCACACCCGCGCGCCCTCGCGTGAGAGCACCGTGGCGATGGCCTTCCCGATGCCCCGGCTGCTGCCGGTGACGAGCGCCGTTTTTCCCGCGATTCCGAGTTCCATTCGCGCGTTCTACCGCCGACCCAGGCCGGGAGGGGCGGTGGATTCACGCGGGGGTCGGGCGCTCGACGGAAGGGCGTGTCAGAGGCGCTCGAAGACGTCCAGGCGCCAGGTGCCCTCCATCTCGCCGCGCAGGTGGCGCAGGGACCTGGGGGAGAGGTGGCGGAAGGCGTCGTGGACCTCATGGCCGTTGAGGCGCATGTCGCGCGTCTGGCCGGTCCAGTGGACCAGCACCAGGTGCCCGCCGGGCTCCAGGTGTTCGAGGATGTGCTCCTGCGCGCGCGCCAGCTCCGCGGGGCTCCAGTAGGCGGCGCGCTCGGAGAGCAGGGTGAGGTCGAAGGTCCCTTCCGGGTAGCTGTCCGGCACGGCCAGCCGCTGGAAGCGCACGTGAGGCAGGTGGCGGCAGCGGTGGATGGCGCGGGCCTGGGCGGACTCGGAGGACTCCAGGGAGAGCAGGGCGTCGCACCGGGCCTGGAGCTTCTCCGTGAAGACGCCGATGGCGCCCCCGATCTCCAGGGCGGAGCGGTAGCGCGCGCGGGGCAGCGCCTCCAGGGTGACGCTGTCGCGGCTGCGCACGCAGCCCAGCGCGTCGAAGCGCCAGGGGTCCTCCTCCGCCAGCAGGGGCGGAGGCGGAGGGGGCTGGAAGTCGGGCGGCGACGGCTTCATCAAGGGGCTCCCGGGATCGCGAGCCCGCACCATGCGTCCGCCGTGGCACCTCCACATCCCGTCCGTCCGGGGCCGTGCGGGTGTCGGTCCTTCACACGGCGTGGGGGCGGCGTGGCACCCGGGGGCGGGCGGCGCGTCGGGATGCGGACGCGCGGCCACCCTGGGCGCTCAGCCGGCCTGGAAGCGGGCCTCCGCCGGACGCGCCCCGCCGGAGCGCTTCACGCCGTGGTCGCCGTTGGCGGACAGGTGCTCCAGCAGCTTGAACACCGTCTCCACCTCATCCGCCGCGCCGATGTCCTGGGCCAGCTGATCCGCCGAGCGCGCCTCCGCCTGGGCCGCCTGCAGCCGCGCCAGCAGCTTGCCCTGCAGCTCCAGCACGCGGCCCGCGGCCTTCTTGCCCGCCTCCACGCCCGGCTGATGATAGGCATTGATGTTCACGAGGCTGGCGTAGAGGCCCACCGCCCGCTCGTACAGGGCAATCAGGGCCCCCACCGTGCGCGCGCTCACGTCCTGCACGGTGAGCGTCATGGACTCGCGGCCCTTCTCGAACAGCGCCCGGCGCGTGCCCAGGAGGAAGCCCAGCAGGTAGTCGCCGCTGGTGTTGTCGCCCTCCACCGCCAGCGACTTGCCGTCCCGGTCCTTCAGCACCTCCACGAAGGTGACGAAGAAGTTGTTCACGCCCTCGCGCAGCTGCTGCACGTACGCGTGCTGGTCCGTGGAGCCCTTGTTGCCGTAGACGGCGATGCCCTGGTTCACCACCTTGCCGTCCAGCGACAGCTCCTTGCCCAGCGACTCCATCACCAGCTGCTGGAGGTACTTGGACATCAGCATCAGCCGGTCCTTGTACGGCAGGATGACCATGTCCTTCTGGCCCTTGCCGCCGCCCGCGTGGAACCACATCAGCGCGAGCAGCGCCGCCGGGTTCTGGGCCACGTCATGCACGCGCGTCGCCGCGTCCATGGCCTTCGCGCCCGCGAGGAAGCCGTCCACGTCCAGCCCCTGCAGCCGCGCCGGCACCAGCCCCACCGCGGACATCACCGACGTGCGCCCGCCAACCCAGTCCCACATGGGGAAGGTGCGCAGCCAGTGGTGGGCCTTCGCGTACTGGTCCAGCTCGCTGCCGTCGCCCGTCACCGCCACCGCGTGCGCGCCGAAGTCCAGGCCCCGCTGCGTGTAGGCGGCCTGCGCCTCCAGCATGCCGTTGCGCGTCTCCTTGGTGCCGCCGGACTTGCTGATGACCACGGTCAGCGTCTCCGACAGCCGCTCGCCCAGGGCGCCCAGCACGCGGTCCATGCCGTCCGGATCCGTGTTGTCCAGGAAGTGCACCTGCATCGCGTCGCGGCGGGAGCCCAGCGCGTCCGCGACCAGCTGCGGCCCCAGCGCGGAACCGCCGATGCCCACCAGCAGCACCTGCGTGAACTTCGCCGCCTTCGGGGGCTTCACCTTGCCGGCGTGCACGTCCCGGGCGAACGCGGCCACCTGGGCCTGCATGTCGGTGATGGCCGTCTTCAGCTCCGCGTCCGGCGCCAGCTCCGGGGCGCGCAGCCAGTAGTGGCCCACGCGGCGCTTCTCATCCGGGTTGGCGATGGCGCCCTTCTCCAGCGCGTCCATGGCCTGGAACGCCGCGTCCATGCGCGGGCGCATCCCCTCCAGGAAGTCCGCGCCGAAGGCCATGCGGGAGATGTCCAGCGTGAGCCCCACGGAGGGGACGACGCACAGGTGCCGCTGGTACCGCTCCCACAACTCGCGCTCCGTCATGTTCCGACTCCCTGGCAGGAGGGCCCGGCCTTCAGCCCGCGGGCCCGCGAAAATCGTCGCGCCGCACCGTAGCAAGGCCCGCACGGCGCGGACGCAACGATGTCACCGGGCGCGTTGCCTGGAGGTCGGTTCACGCCCCCGCGTGTCGGGGGCCTCACGGAGCGGGGTGCGCGGCCTCCATGGGCGGCGGGAGCGCCCCCTTGGGCTTCCACGCCGGGTTGCGGAAGATGTAGCCCAGCCGCTGGCTGAGCGGACCCCGGCGGGCCGCGTCCTTCGCGATGGCGGCGTACTCGTGGAACGCGATGCGCACCGGGTTGTACGTGGAGAGGTTCTTCGTCAGCCCGTAGACGGGGCGCTCGCCCTCCGGGGTGAAGGTGCCGAAGAGCCGGTCCCAGAGGATGAGGATGCCCGCGTAGTTGGTGTCCAGGTAGGCCGTGTTGGACGCGTGGTGCACGCGGTGGTGGGAGGGCGTGTTGAACAGCCACTCCACCGGGCGGGGCAGCTGGCCAATGGCCTCCGTGTGGATCCAATACTGGTACAGCAGGCTCACCGCCTGCTGGGTGACGATCATCTCCGGGGAGAAGCCCAGCAGCGCCAGCGGCGCCCAGAACGCCCAGCCCGACATCGGCGTCCACGTCTGGCGCAGCGCCGTGGACAGGTTGTAGTGCTGGCTGGAGTGGTGCACCACGTGCGACGCCCAGAACAGGCGGCTCTCGTGGTGGACCCGGTGGAAGGCGTAGTAGCAGAGGTCTTCCAGGAAGAAGAGCAGCACCCACGCGAACACCCCCGCGCCCATGCGCAGCGGCGTCAGGTGGTAGAGCGCCGCGTAGCCCGCGAACGCCACGCCCTTCCAGAACACGCCCACCGCCACGTTGCCCAGGCCCATGGAGAGGCTGGCGAAGGTGTCCTTCCAGGTGTGGCCCTTGAGGGTGCTGGCGCCGCCCTCCTCGCGCTGCTTCTTCACCCACAGGGCCTCGGCGATGACGGTGAGGACGAACACCGGGATGGCCGGGGTGATGAGGTCGGGGATGTGCGTCATGTCCATGGAAGACCTCCTGCCGTGCTGCTCCTGAAGCTCAATCCCTGGGCGCGAAGGCGGTGCGCATGAAGCGCGCCAGCGTGTCCAGCATGCGGCGGTGCGCCGGGTCGGAAGGACGGGCCGCGCCGCCCACCGCGGCGCCCTGCACCGCGTCCAACGCCAGCTCCACCACGTCGTCGAAGTCCGGGTGCGTGGCGGCCACGTCCGGGAACAGCTCGCGCGCCACGCGGTGCAGGTTCTGGCGGTGCGGGCCGTCCACCACCGCCAGCGCCTTCTGCAGCTCCGGCACGGTGCGCGCCGCGACGTACAGCTCCACGGCCGCCTGCAGCTCCGGCCGCTGGTACACCGCCCACAGCATGTCCACGGCCGCCCCCACCCGGTCCTTCCCCGAAGGCCGCGCCCCCACGCCCGCCAGGTAGTCCTGGATGATGCGCGGGAAGAGGTGCTCCACCGCCACCGCCAGCAGCTCCTCCTTCGTGTCGAAGTGCGTGAAGAGCGCCCCCTGGGACACCCCCGCCCGCTTCGCCACCTCCACCGTCGTCAGCCGCGCGTAGCCCTGCTCCACCAGCGCCTCGATGGTCGCGTCCAGCAGCTTGCGCCGCGTCGTCTCCCGGCGCTCCGCCTGCGTGCGGCGCACCGGCCTCGCGGCCTTCCTGGGGGGGGACTTCGGGGGCATGCCTGGGAGGATAACCGGTCACTTAAAAAGTGACCAGTCACTTTGTTGGGGCCGGGCCGTGGGGGTGGAGGCGCGCCGCGGAAGGGGGAGCCCGGGCCCGCTGGTGGGGCGTGGGAGCGGGCGAGCGTCTGTCTTTGCGGCCGTACGGATGACAGGGATTGGGATGGCTTGAGTTCAGAGACAAACGGCCCGCCCATCAAGCAGGCGGAGAGGCAGGCGCTCTTGTGCTTCGGACCCTTTTCTCCTCTGGAGTGTGGTCAAGGGTCGCCCCCGTGAGACAGGGCGGGGCGCGGCTCGCCTGCTAGTGATCCGTTCGGGATTGGGCGAAAATGGATGGGAAATACCGCAAGCCCTTGCGCCGGTTGTCCGCCCGCCCCGATATGAACTTCTCCGCTCTTCTCGTCGGCTCCCTCCTTGCTTCGGCTCCCGCTGTCCCCCCCGCCGCCCGGGCGGCCTCGAACATGCCCGAGGTGGGCGTGCCCTTCGCCTGTGGACGCATCTACACGGTGAGCCAGGGCCATGAGACAGGCAGCCACCAGCACAACGACACCTTCGCGTGGGACTTCCGGATGCCGGAGGGCACGCCCATCGTGGCGGCGCATGACGGCCTGGTGCGCATGGCGCGCGGCGACAGCAAGCAGGGCGGCTGCGGCGAGCAGTTCGCGCCGATGGCCAACTACGTCGTCATCTCGCACGGCGACGGGCTGGAGACGCAGTACCTGCACTTCAGCGCCGTGGTGGTGAAGGCCGGCGAGCGCGTGAAGGAGGGGCAGCTCATCGGCTTCTCCGGCGCGACGGGCTGGGCGTGCGGCGCGCACCTGCACTTCAAGGTCGCGAAGGAGCAGGGCTCCGGGTGGAACAACCCGTCGGTGCCCGCGCGCATCGTGGGCTTTGGAGATCCGGTGCGGGACACGCTGGTGTCGGCGCCGCTGTGCAAGGACTCCGCGCAGCCGATGCTGGCCTCCAACGGCGGCGTCCACGTGCCGGGCCAGGCGGTGATGTCCATGTCACCCGACAGCCCGAATCCGCTCCAGGATGCGTCGCGCGGCCTGCCGCCCGGTGCCAAGGCCCTCATCGACGGCCTCTCCCAGCCTCCCGCCCAGGGCGGCGAGGGACTCGACAAACCGGCGCCGGCCCGCGCTCCCCGCATGGCGAGCGGCTCCGACGAGACTCGCTGACGCGAGCAGCGCTCCGGCGCCCGCGAGCAGCCCGAAGAAGGCCCCCGCGTTGACGAAGTACTCCAGCGGCAGCAGGGGGCCTTCCACGTAGCCCCGCACCACGCGGTAGCCCACGTGCCCCAGCAGCGCGAGCAAGGGCAGGTTGATGAGCGGCAGCACCAGCCACCGGGCCGTGCGCCACCAGCGGGCCACGGCCTCCGCGACGGCGGTGGAGGCCGTGTAGCGCCAGGCGCCCGCGCGGGCCAGGCGCAGCTCCGCCAGCATCGCCTCCACGTCGGGCACGCCGAGCAGCCCCGCCTCCAGGCCCTGGGTGCGCGCCACGCTGCGCGCCTCGGCCAGGGCGGTGCGCGCGGCGGACTCCGCGAGGAAGTCGTCCTCGAAGGGCTCCACCACGGCGACCTCCGCGGCGCGGGCGCGGGTGCGGTCCCTCACGGCGTCCACCACGGTGGAGGCGGCGGCCACCGCGAGCCCCGCGGGCAGGCTGCGGCGGGCCACCAGCGCGCCGGCGCCCATGCCGGAGGCGCCCCACAGCGACAGGCGCAGGCCCCACGCGGCGGGTCCCCAGAAGCGGCCCGCGGCCTGCCGGCGCACCTCCGACGCCAGGTGGCCGTGGGCCAGGGCCAGCCGCGCGTCGAAGTCTCCCTGGAGCGCCTCGGCCGCGCGCGCGAGGCCCGTGTCGAGCGCGGCGCGCGTCTTCGCGAGCAGGGCGTCCGTTTCGCTGAGCGCGGCCTGGACGGTGGAGGCGATCTCCTCCAGCGCGCCCAGGGCGTTGGTGTGGCGCACGCGCGCGGCGACGGCCTGGGTGGCGAGGCCGCGCAGGTGGAAGAGGAGCGGGCCGAACTCGCCGGAGACATCCTGGCCGTCCTTCGCGGCGCGGGCGCTGATGGCGAAGACGGGGACGTCCTCCGCGGCGAGGCCGTAGTGCTGGGTGGCGACGCGGCGGACCTGTGACTTCAGCGCGTCGCGCGAGTCGGCGGAGAGCTCGTCGGCGAAGTTGAGGATGAAGACGAGGGCGCGGCGGCGGGCGAACTCGGCCAGGAACTCCACCTGGGTGGCCTCCGCGACGCTGCCCCGGTGCATGACGACGAGGGCGACATCGGCCTTGTCCAGCGCGGCGCGGGCGACGTCGCGGTGCTGGGTGGCGACGCTGTTGAGGTCGGGCGTGTCGATGAAGACCTGCCCGCTCCACAGGCCCTGGGGGCCGGGCGAGTAGCGCACGACGCGCGCGCCGGTGCGGGCCAGCTCCTCCACGGGCGTGCCTTCGGGCGCGAAGAGGGTGGACGCGGTGCTGGTGGGGCGGTCCACGCCCTCGCGGGAGAGGGACTGCCCGGCGAGGGCGTTGAGCAGGGTGGACTTGCCCGCGCCGGTGGCGCCGACGAGGGCGACGACGAGCGGCGCGTCCTTGCGGGCGACGCCCCGGGCGTAGTCCGCGAGCAGGCGCTCCAGGCGCGGGCCGTGGGGACTCAGCGCGGGCAGCGACAGCGCGTCGGTGAGCAGCGGGCGGAGGGCTTCAGGGTCGGGGAGGCGGGTGTCGTCCACGGAAGCGCCAGCGTGGCGCGACGGACGCGCGCTGGCTACCGCGATGCGAGGGGACGGTGCGCCAGCGTGCACTCTTTCTCATGGCGGGAAGGGGGGACCCGCTTCAGGAAGGTCAGCGGCGTTCCGGTGCGCGTTCGCCCGTTCAAACTCCGCGCCATGACCGTCGGTGCCCCCTGAAACACGGACGCCGGGCGGACGGCGCGGTGGCCTCCGCCCGGCGTCTGTCTTCACGGCCGTGAGGCCTACAGCGAGTTGACGAACTTCAACAGCGCGTTGCGATCCGCGGCGCTGAGGTTCACGAAGGCCTGCTTGGCGGCCTCGCCCTCGCCGCCGTGCCAGAGGATGGCCTCGGTGACGCTGCGCGCGCGGCCGTCGTGCAGGTACGCCTCACCGCCGCTGACGCCCGCCGTCAGGCCAATGCCCCAGAGCGGCGGCGTGCGCCACTCGGCGCCCGTGGCCTGCCCTTCCGGGAGGTTGTCCGCCAGCCCCGTGCCCATGTCATGCAGCAGCAGGTCCGTGTACGGGTGGATGGTCTGGTTGCGGAACTCGTTCATCGCGGCGTACGGGCTGGTGGTCAGCGTGGGCGCGTGGCACTTCGCGCAGCCCGCGTTGGTGAACACCGTCTCCCCCTGGAGCGCCGTCGCGTCCGAGTGGTCGCGGCGCGCCGGGACGCCCAGCAGGCTGATGTAGCGGGTGAGCTTGTCCAGGTCGGAGTCGGAGAGCTCCACGCTGCTGCCCGCGCAGCCCTGCTGCGACGTGCCGCAGTCCAGCGTCTTGAACACGTTGGACGTCACGCCCATGTCGCTGTTGAGCGCCTCGGCCACCTGGTGCTTCACGCGCGCGGACGCCGCCTTCCAGCCGAAGCGGCCCAGGCGCGTGACGCCCGTCTCCGGGTCCTGCACCGTCTGCATGCGGCCGGAGATGCCGTCGCCATTGGCGTCGTTCGGGTCCGCCAGGCCGGCGATCTGCGACTCCGGCACCGCCTCCAGCAGGCCCATGCCAATCAGCTGCGGCGTGATGCGCGGCGAGAAGTTCGTCGGCGTCACGTTGAGGAAGCTGTAGTTGGGCTTGCGCAGCTGATACCCCGTGCCGTCGCGCAGCGTGCCGCTCGTCGTCGTCCAGCTGGCGATGCGCACGTCCGCCTCCGGCGTGCCGCTGACCGCGCGCGACTGCAGCCGGAAGCCCAGCGCCGGGTCCACCGTCACGGTGGTGCCGTTCACCTTGCCCACCTTCACCACGTAGTTGTCGAGCGTGGTGTTCGTGGTCGTGGGCGGCAGGCCCCGGCCGTTCTGCTTGTGGCAGGAGACGCAGGACACGTTGACGTAGCTGTTGCCCAGCTTGCCCACCTGCGCCGTGAAGATGGGGTTGTCCGGCTCCGAGTGGCTGCCGTCGCGGAAGTTCGTGTGGTGCAGGCGGCGACCCTCCACGAAGGGCTGCGCGTTCACCGGGGCCAGGTTGGTGGCCATCTGGAGGAAGCGGTTGTCCGGCTCGTTGGAGAACGGCGTGTGCAGCGTGCCGCGGCCGCCCGCCCAGGCCTTCTCCGGCAGCGGGTAGGAGTCGCGCAGGCTGCCCTGGCCCTCGAAGGGCACGATGCCGCCCTGTCCCACGATGTAGAGCATCGCCGTGGCGTAGTAGTTGAAGCGGCCTTCCACCGGCTGCTGGAGGAACACGCCAACCTCCAGCTCCATCCGGTCACCCACGCGGATGGCGCGGCCTTCCTTGGCGTTGTAGTTCACCGACGCCGTGTACTTGTAGTCATTCACCCGCGCGAAGTCCGCGTTGTGCCAGTACTCCGCCACCGTGTTGATGCCGCGGAAGAACGCGCGGAAGTTCGGCGCGTCGTAGGGATAGATGGTGTAGAGGTTGACGGTGATGTTGCTGCCGCCCTTCGCCACCTCGTCCACGATCTCGACCCAGTGGGTGCGCTTCTCGAAGTACAGCCTCAGGTAGTGGTCGTACGCCTGATACATGTCCTCGCGCATGTGGCGGTCGCGAACGCGGTCGCCCACGCGGGTGATGATGGCCGTGCCGGTGGTCTCGACCGTGGCCGGCTCCAGCGCCGTGGTGCTGGTGAACAGCGGCACCACGGGCCCCGCGTCTCCGTTGGGAGGAGGACCGGCGTCCACGCCCGTGCCCGCGTCGGTGCCGGTGCCCGCGTCGGTGCCACCCCCGGTGCCGCTGTGCGTATAGCGCGTCCAGGTCGTGTCTCGCGCACAGGCGCATGACACGTCCCAGTACGTGTAGCTGTAGTCGATGTAATTGCCAGCGCTCAGGCCGGTGACCGTGTACTGGTTGCGGCCACCCGTCACCGTCATGCGGATGTTGAGCTGCTGGCCGTCGTTCAGCTTGTAGTGGATGTCTGCCCAATCCGTCGTATCGACGTAGAAGATGGCGGACGCGCCCGAGGGCGTCACGCCATAGGTGGCGGCTTCTGATTCAACCGCCAGACAACTGACGGCCAGGAACGCGAGCACGGTTCCCGTGAGTCTGATTCGGCTCATGGTTGCGAACTCCAGTGGGGTGGATGGAGCGTGGGACGGCAGTGCTGCGAAGGGGACTTCGTAGCTCGTCCGAAGAAAGTCGGGATCGATCCCCGCTGCAAGGTGGGAGGTCGGAGAATTCGACTTAGGCGTGATAACTGATAAATAAGCGAAATTGATGTCATCCATGATGCGCCGCGTTGTCTTGGTTTGACGCGTCGTGTTGGGATTCCCTCCGCGAAGGGCGGCGTGCGAGGGCGGCGGGGGATGGGGCGGCGCGGCGGGGGTGGGTAGACTGCGGGGCCATGCGCTTCCAGCCACCGTGGGGTGGGGCCTTCCGGCTCGACACCTTCTTCCACCGCACTCCCGAGGCCCTGTCCGAGGAGACGACGGCGACCATCCGCTCGGCCATCCTGGGCTCGTCGCTCCTGGGAGAGTCGAACCTGTCGGGGCAGTTCTCCGGGACGTACGGCTTCTCGCTGACGTTCCGCCGGGAGGCGCTGCCGGACGTCACGCGGCGCTTCCCCGCGTTCGCGCCGTTCCTGGCGAAGACGCTCCTGCCGGAGTGCAACGCCTTCCTGCTCAACCCGCTGCTGGTGGGGCGGGGCCGGGGCGTCGCGGCGCACATCGACCGGAGTCTTGAATTCTACGGTCCGAGTATCGGCTGCCCGGTGGCGGTGAGTGTCTTGTATGTCCAGGTTCCGAAGGAACTCCGGGGCGGGGCGCTGCGGCTGTACCACCGGGGAGGTCCGGTGGCGGAGCTCGCGCCCCAGGAGCGGGCGCTGGTGATGTTCCGGGGTGACCTGCTGCATGAGGTGGAGGCCATCACCTCCGGCGTGGAGGGGCTGGGGGAGTCGCGGATCAGCCTGGTGGTGGAGCAGTACCGGGCGCCGGAGTCGGAGCTGTCCGCCGTGCCGCGCTATGAGCTGCGCACGCGCTCGGGGGTCCGGGCGTGAGCGACCTGAAGATGGAGTGGAAGCTGCCCGCGCCGCCGGACCAGGTGTTCCCCGCCTTTGAACGGCCGGCGCTCATCCGCCGCTGGTTCGGCGCGCCGCCGGGCTGTCACCGCACGCACGCGCCGGATCCCGGCGCGCTGGGCCAGCCCTACCGGGTAGGGCTGCGGGACGCGGCGGGTCGCGCGTTCACGCAGGTGGGCTGCATCATGGCGGTGGAGCCGGGGCAGTCCCTGGAACTGGAGATGGACTGGGAGGGGGGCCCGGTGCCGCCGGGGCGCACGCGGGCGGTGCTGACCTTCCATCCCGAGGAGGGCGGCACACGGCTGGAGCTGCGCCAGGGGCCCTTCGCGGACGACGCGGCCCGGGACGCGCACCGCGGCTACTGGGAGGCGTGCCTGGGACGGCTGGCGCGCGTGGTGGGGGGCGAGCCGGTGCCGTGCTTCGAGGAGTTCTGGGAGGAGTCGCGCGGCTACGTGGGGCCGCTGGCGGTGGCCGCGTACGCGGTGCTGGCCGGCCTGCGTGAGGCGGGCGCCCCGAAGGAGGAGGTGGCCCGGGTGGAGGAGGTGCTCTACGCGCACCTGTCCCGGCTGCCGGAGGACACGGCGGCGGCGCTGGGCGCGGTGCTCCAGTCGCGTGTGGAGACGAGCGACCGCTGAGGCGGGGCTAGGGGTTGGTGCAGGCGCTCGGGAAGTCGCCGTTGCCCGCGATGGTGACGTTGCCCGGCTTCCCGCTGAAGGTCCGGTTCGCCAGGTCCCGCGCGAGGCACGTGGGCAGCGTGAGGTTGCCCGTCATGGTGAAGCCCTGCTCCACGGCCTCCAGCCCGTCCAGGCGCAGCTCCTTCAGGTTCACGTTGTCCGTCACGACGAGGAACTCGAGCCGGCGCAGGTCCATCAAGCGAGCCAGCGTCTCCAGGCGCTCGTTGTCGCGGACCGACAGGCGGTCCAGCCGCATCAGGTTGCCGAAGCCGATCAGGTCGTTGAGCATCGGGTTCTGCTCCACGCTGACGCTGTGGGCGAAGTCGAGCAGGTCCAGGCCCGACACCGTCCGCAGCTTCGGGTTGTTGAGGACCGTGAACGACTCCGACACGGTCCGCAGGAGGGGCATGCCGCCCGCGGACTCCAGCAGGGCGTTGTTGCTGATGGTCACGGAGCCCGCGCGGACGAGCTGGGGGAAGCCCGCCGTCGTCTGGAGCCTCGCGTTGTTGTCGAGCGTGATGGCGCCCGCGGAGACGAGGCTGTCCAGTCCGTCCAGGCGGGTCAGCGCGCCGTTGCCGATGAGGGACAGGCTCTCGACGGTGCGCAGCTCGGACAGCCCGGCCAGGGACTCCAGCGCCGTGGCGCCGATCAGCGAGACCGAGCCCGTGGTTTGGAGCCGGGGCAGGGACAGCGTGCGCAGCCGCGGGTTCTCCTCCACGGTGAGGGCTTTTGCGAGACCGATGATGGCGGGGAACCCAAGGGTCTCCAGCCGCGCGTTGTCCAGCACGGTCAGCGCCCCACCTGGCGCCAGGGCTCGCAGCCCATCGAGCGTGGTGAGCAGCGGATTGTGCTGCACGAACAGGTCCCATTGCACGGAGACCATTCCGGCCGGGTCGCCCATGGAGGCCGTGGTCAGCTCCGCGTTCCTGTCCAGGGCCACGGTCGTGGCGAAGCGGAGGCCGGGCAGGTCCACGCGGGTGAGCAGGGGGTTGGTATCGATGCGCAGGCTGCCGACCACGACGGACAGCTCCGGCAACGCGAACTCCGAAAGGGTCTCCGAGTTGACGAACAGGTCCCCGTTCACGCGGGTGACACCCCGGAGCGCCGCGAGGTCCGTCGCGTTGCGCACCACGTAGCTCCCCTCGTGGACGCGGACGGGCTGACACACCGGGAGGGTGATCAGCTCCTCCATGTCGGGGTCCCGCTGGCCGTTGTCGTTCAGGTCGATGAAGGCATCCACGCGGACGCCGGGTCGTCCGCAGATTCCGCCAGCGGGCTCGGGCTGGACCTGCACCTGCACTTGGCGCTGCGTGTCGTTCAGGAGGCAGAAGTGATGGGAGGCCTGGACCTCCGAGGTGCCGAGGACGCCATTGCCATCCACGTCCTCGCCCACCTCCAGGATGGTCGCGGCGGAGCGACAGACCTCGCTGCTCAGCACCGTACGGGTCCGGGTGCGCACGGTCGCGGAGCGCGTGCAGGCGGGGACCTCGCGAGTGACCTCCGTGTCGTCCAGCACGCCGTCGCCGTTCAGGTCCAGCCCCGCCTGGGTGACCTGCCCACCCTCCGGGCACTGGGCACCGGGCGCGAGCGGCACCGTCCGCAACAGCACCGCGGTGGCCTCCGCGCAGACGTACTCGGTGTGGGTGACCTCGTCGTCCCCCAGCACGCCGTCCCCATCGCGGTCCAGGCCCGTCTGGATGGCCTTCCCGCCGTGGGGACACGCGGTGCCCGGGGGTTCAACCAGGACCCGGGAGCGGGCCTGGGGGGTGAAGGGCGTCAGGTCGAGCGGCGCGCACCCCGCCGCGATGAGGCAGAGGGCCATCCAGGTGTTCCAGGTCCGCCGCATGGGTCGCTTCTCCTGCGCACCGGTTCGCTCGCGACGCCGCGACGACACCGGGCCCGGTTCCCTTCATACGACGGGAAGGGCCCGCCCGGGTCGTCGGAGCGAAGCCCTGCTCAGGACGCCAGCGCCTCCGGGGGAGGGGCGTGGGCGTCCTCCAGGGGGACGTGGGCCTCCGCGTCCTTCGCCTTCGAGATGCGCTCGTCCAGCTCCGCGGTGAGGTGCTCGAAGACCTCCTTGTTGAGCGTGCCCTTCTGGTAGGCGCTGAAGAGGGCGTCCTTCTCCACGATGAGGACGCGGCGGATGGCCTCCTGCTGCTCCTCCTCATGGAAGCGGTTGGACTGCTGCTTGAGCCCCGTGAGCTCCTGGGTCACCGCCTGGGCCTTCTGCTGGTAGTCGCGCTCCAGGGGCTCCAGCACGTCCACCGGAATCTCGCGCGAGCGGCGCATGGCCTCCAGCGCCGCGAGCGCCGCGTGGATGGCGCCCAGCTTGCCCCGGGCCAGCTCGTACTGCTCCTGGTACACGTCCTTGAGGCCGGTGATGCCCAGCTTCTTGAGCACCGGCGCCATGGTGAGGCCCTGGAAGATGATGGACAGCACCACCACGCCGAACGTCATGTTCACCAGCAGCTCCCGGTGGGCGAAGTCGTCCGGGAGGCCGAGCACCAGCACCATGGACACCGCGCCGCGCAGGCCGCTCCAGGTGAGCACCGCGCTCCACTTCCACGGCATGCGCTCCGGCGTGAGCCGCAGCAGGCCGGACACGCCGTAGACGACCACCGCGCGGCCCAGCATCACCGCCCCGTACGCCAGCAGGATGGGCAGCCATGACGCGAGCAGCGAGCTGAGCTGCACCTCCAGGCCAATGAGCAGGAACACCACGGAGTTGAGCGCGAAGGCCAGGTACTCCCAGAAGCTCTCCACCGCGATGCGCGTCGTGGGGCCCATGCCCTCCTGCGCCGCCCAGTTGCCGCACAGCATGCCGGCCACCACCGTCGCGATGACGCCCGAATAGTGGAAGTGCTCCGCCACCACGAAGGACCCGTACGCGGCGATGACGGTGCAGGTGATCTCCACCATCGCGTCCTCCACGCGCAGGATGACCTTCGCCACCGCGAAGCCCACCGCGATGCCGATGAAGGCCCCCATGCCGGCGACCTTGATGAAGTCCAGGATCGCGCCGCCCGCGGTGAACTGCGCGCCGTTGGCCACGCCCACCACCAGCGTGAACAGCACCACGGAGGTGCCGTCGTTGAGCAGGCTCTCCCCCTCCACCAGGATGGCCAGCCGCTTGGGCGCCCCCAGCGCCTTGAACAGGCCCACCACCGCGATGGGGTCCGTGGACACGATGAGCGACGCGAACACCATCGCGTGGATGAGCCCGAAGCCCTCCAGCGCGTTCATCCCCTTCATCGCCGGGGACAACAGCAGCGCCGTGAGCCCCATGGACGCCACCACCCCCGGAATCGCCAGCGAGGTGATGGCCAGCTTGTTCTTCCAGAACTTGCGGAAGTCGACGTGGAAGGCCGCCTCGAACAAGAGCCCCGGCAGGAGGACCGCGAACAGCAGCTCCTTCGTCAGGTGCGGCGGCTCGAAGACGTGCACGATGCCCAGGCCCAGGCCCGCCAGCACCAGCGCCACCGTGTACGGAAACTTGAAGTAGCGCGCCGCGATCGCCACCGCTGTCGCGATGGAGAAGAGCAGCACGAAGGCCAACTCGAAGTGCATGAATCCCCAGCCACGTTTGTGCTCAAAGAGGGTGAGGATGCCATGCGCGCGGGGCGTTTGAGGACCCCCTTCGGGCGAAAAACGAGAGGGTGCGGGGAGGCTGGCGCTGCCTCTCGTGGGCGGGGGCCCGGTCGCCGTGCTCCTCCCCCCGACGGATTGCACGCGCTCGGTGACGGGGAGGTCTCCGCCGTCCACCAGACTCACGCGGTTCTCGGTGAGCGTCGCGGCAAGGTGCTGGCGTGCGTGCCGGAAGCGGGAGGCGTGTCTACAGGCGCAGCCCGGTGAACAGGTCGCCACTCCGCTGGATGTTGCGCCGCAGGTTCGTGGCGGCATTCGCGCAGGCGCCCCGTCCGGTCTCCAGCCGCAGCACGTTCCCGTCCAGGGTCAGGTCCCCCGTCGTCAGACAGCCCGAGATGTCGATGCCCGCGAGCCAGTCGCCCATGTCCAGACTTCCACCGAAGGCGGCGGGATGCTCCGAGAACTCCTTGGGCAGTCCCGTCGGCACGCCCCGGTGTTCGAAGCGCATGGGCTCGTCCGACTGGAAGGAGAACTCCAGCACGTGGAATTTCGCCTGGTAGATGAAGTGTGCGCGAAGCTGGAAGCTGGGGTGCTCTGGTGTCCCTGGGACCCACCGCGTGTCGATGGCGGGATAGTAGACGCGGGGGATGAACACCTGCTCTCCCCCCACGGACAGGCGCTTGCCGGTGCCCAACTCCACGGGGCCCGGGAGGTGAAGCGCGCCACGCGGGCGCACGGGGTCTTCGATGGGGCCCCTGCCAGGGGTCCCCGGTCTGGAGTCCTGACAGGACATCTGCGGGGAGAGCACCTCCTCGTAGTCCTCGCAGCGCGCCGTGGGCGGAAGGTCCATCCGCAGGTCCTCCAGCCTGAAGGTCAGGGTCTCCAACGTGAAGAAGGTGCGGTCGAGCGAGAAGAAGGTGCTCGGGGCCAGGGTGAAGCTGCTGTAGTCCGAGGCCACCAGGAGAGTGTCCGAGTGGTAGCCGAAGTCGAGCAGGTAGGTGTTGTCGGGACCTCCGCAAGCGCAGAGGCCCAGGGTGGCGGCGAGGCCGACGATGCGGTGCCAGGAGCGTGAAGGCATGGGCATATGGGAAGGGAATCGATGCTCGGAAGAGGGTGCGTTCGCCGGAGCCGGGCGCGTCGATGGAGGAGCCCGGGAAGGTTCACGCTATGCCGGTGGTGAGGCAAAGGGACGGACATCCCGGTCGTGTCACGGATCACCCCTGAAATAGAATTGTTGCCGCGTGAACGTGAGTTTGCATTCCCTCTCAAGGACGTCCCTTCGCGTGGCGACCGGGTCGTCGTCTCGGGTCTCCGGTCGTGCTTTCCGGCGGAGAGCGGCCTGCGCGCTCCACGAGACGACCGGCGATGAGCGGTCCTGTTACCTCTGACAGGACCTGCCCCGGGTGGCCTAGAGTCGAACGGATGATGGACCTCTTCCTGATGTCGCCGCCGGGCCGGGGCTGGGCGCTGCGAGGCCGGTCGAACTTCCGCAGCCGCGAGGCCGCCCCGGCGGATGCGCGCGGCGCGCGGCGGGAGTGGCTGACGCTGGCCCGGCACATCGAGTCGCGCGGGGGCACGGTGGTGGCGCTGCCCTCGCCCTCGGACGCGCTGACGGGCATGCCGTACGCGGCCGAGTGCGGCCAGGTGGTGGCCCGCGAGGGGCAGGCTCCGCTGTTCCTGCTGCCTCGCATGATGAGCGCGCACCGCTTCGCGGAGCGCGACCACTGGACCCCGCTGGCCCGGCGCATGGGCCTGGAGGTCGTGGACCCGGGCGTGGGCATCTGGGAGGCGCACGGCGACGTGGCGACGTTCGACGGCGTGACGCTGCTGTTCTGGGGCGGGCGCACCACGCTGGACGGCCTGGCGGCGGCGGAGCCGTTCTTCCCCGGCGAGGTGCTGCGCGTCCAGGTGCGCGAGCCCGCGTTCCACGGGAACATGGCGGTGCTGCCCTTGCCCGCGGTGGACCGGCTGGTCGTCTGCCCGGACGTGATGGCGCCGGAGTCCGTGGCGCTGCTGGAGCAGCGCTTCGGCGCGAACCGGCTGGTGAGGGTGACGGAGGCGGACATCCGCCGCTACGCGACCAATGGTCTGCCTTTGGGCCGGGACCTGCTCGCGCCCACGGTGATGCCCGCGCACGTGGTGGCGTTGTTGGAGGGGTTGGGCATGCGCGTGGTGTCCATGCCGATGCCGGAGCTGACGGAGAAGGGCGGTGGTTCGTCGCGCTGTCTGGTGTCGCGCGCGTCGGTGGACGCCTCCCGCCTCCACCTTCCTCCCGAGTGCCGGCTGGACGTCGTGGCGAAGGACATCGAAGCCGATGGCGGGTGAGCTCGCGTCGCTGGCTCAGGCGTTCTTCGCAGCGAACCCGGAGCTGTCCTTGCAGGCGCTGGGCTCCGGCGTGCACGTGCCGTCGCTGGACCTGGCCCCGCATGGCATCCCGGTGACGCACCTGCTGGCGGAGCACAACGCGGAGCTGGCGCGGCAATACCTGACGCTCAACCAGCTCGCGTTCGGTGGCATCGGCGTGCCGCGCTGGGTGCTGTCGGACTTGTACCTGCTGCCCGGCGCCATCGGGCTCTTGCGCTGCCCCGCGCGGCTGTTGAAGGCGCCGGCGCGCGAGCGGCTGCTGCTGGCGGACGAGGAGCTGGCCATTGGCGCGGCCTGCTACGTGGCGCCGTCGCTGACGCCGGGGCTGTTCGTGGGCGTGTCGCTGTTCAGCTTCCTGCCGGGGCGGGGCGCGTCCTCGTGGGTGAAGACGCTCACGCTCGGCATGGTGCGCGCGAAGCGCCTGCGGGGCGTCACCCAGTGGGACAACCCGGCGGTGCGCGTGCACACGCGGCTGGGGCCCATGCGGCTGGTGGGGCGCGTCCCCGGCGGGCACGACTACGACGAGCGCACCTTCGTCTACGAGACGGACCTCGCCGACGAGGCCCGCGTGGCCCAGGCGATGTCGCGGGGCGAGGAGCAGGCCTTCGCCACCCGCATCCCCGTCACCGACCTGGTGGCGCTGGGCACGCTGCTGGACCGCGCGGAGGCGGGGGCCCGGTTGGAACTGGTGCCTCCCGGCCAGGACGGCGGCCACGTGCTGGTGCGTGAGCTGGCGCCTTAGGGCGCCGGGGCGCTGGGGAACTCCTCGTCCTGCTCCAGCGCCTTGCGCAGGGCCGCGGCGCCCTCCTTGAGGATGGGCGCGCCGTGCGCGAAGCAGACGGTCTGGAGGGGCAGGTGGTCCAGGATGCGCTGGACGCTGGTGCGCGTGCGCAGGGGTTCGTCCTGGTACTCGCCGGGGACGAACGTCGGCGCGCCCCGGCCCTCGCGTGACAGCAGGTCGGAGATGAAGACCACCGCGTGCGGGCTCTTCTGGAGCCAGAGCGTGTACATGGCCTCCGTGGGCCCTGGCGTCTGGAAGGTGTTGAGGCCGCCGGGCAGGGTGGTGCCGTTCACGTATTCGAAGTCCGGCTTCTCCTCCAGGCCCAGCGCGCCCTCCGGGGCCCAGACGGGCACGCCGAACGCCTTGCGCAGGCGCCACGCGGAGCGCTGGTGGTTGCCCGCGGTGAGCACGATGGCGTCGATGTCGCCCAGCTTGCGCAGGGCCTTCTCGTCGATGGGCAGCGGGTCGATGAGGGTGACGGTGCCGTCGTCGTCCACCACCGCGTAGGCGTCGCTGCGCAGGCCGCCGAGCCGGTCGTCGGCGACGGTCCAGTGGTGCACTCCCGGGACGATCTCGTCCGCCTTCTTCGCCTGGGCCTTGGGCTCGCTCATGCGGACAAAGCTAGGCACCGGCGCGCGGATGACACGGGCGCCCGCCCCTCCGCCCGCCTGCTCCTCCAGCGGCCCCTCCCACCCCCTTCGCATCCCGCCCGCCGCGCGCACCTTTGTCGTTGGACGTCAGGAGAGACGCGATGCGCGCGATGACCCGACCGCTGGTGCTGTTCGATGGGGACTGTGGCTTCTGCAAGCGCTGGGTGGCGCGCTGGCGCGGGGACACCCAGGGGCGGGTGCGCTTCGTGCGCGCCAGCGGATGGCTGCGCGCGCTCCTGGGCATCTCCCGTCAGGACATGCGGCGGGCCCTGCAACTGGTGGAACCTTCCGGGCGCCGCTCCTCCGGCGCGGAGGCGGTCTTCCGGATGCTCGCCTGGTCGCCTCGCTGGGGCACGCGCTTCGCCGCGCGGCTGGGGCTGCTGCCCGGCATCCAGCAGGCGGCGGGCGCGGCGTACTCGGTCATCGCGCGGCACCGGGGCCGCGCGGCGCGGTGGGACACGTGGTTGTTCAGCCGGGTGACGGAGCCCGCCGAACACCGGCGCGTGCGCTGGCTCTTCCTGCGGCTGATGGGCGGCACCTTCCTCATCGCCTTCACGTCGCTGGGCCGGCAGGTGCTGGGGCTCTATGGCGAGAAGGGCATCCGCCCCATCCGCGACCTGGCGCAGTCGGAGCGCTGGGCGGCGCAGGGCCGGTGGCGGCGCCCCTCCGTGTTCTGGAGGGACGCGTCCGACGCGGCGCTGGTGCGCGGCTGCCGCGTGGGACAGGGCCTGTCGCTGGCGCTGCTCTTCAACGTCGCCCCGCGCCTGAGCGCCGCGGGGCTGTGGGGGCTGTACCTGTCCTATGTGTCGCTGGGGCGCGAGTTCCTGTCGTTCCAGTGGGACGTGCTGCTCCTGGAGATGGGGGCGCTGGGCGCGCTCACCGCGCCGGGCGGCGTGCGGCCGGGGCTGGGGAAGCGGGACGTGTCCGCGCTGGAGGTCCTCCTCTTCCGGATGCTCGTGTTCCGGCTCTACTTCGGCTCGGGGATGAGCAAGTTCCACTCGCGCGACCAGACGTGGCGCGACCTGAGCGCGTGCGACGTTTACTTCGAGACCGCGCCCCTGCCCACGCGCGGCGGCTGGGCCGCGCACCAGCTGCCCCGCCCGGTGCGTCACGCGGGCACGGCGGCGGTGCTGGCGGCGGAGACGGCGGTGCCCTTCCTCGCCTTCGGTCCCCGGCGCGTGCGGCAGGTCGCCTTCGGCATCTTCTCCGCGCTGCAGGCGGCCATCGTCGCCACGGGCAACTACGGCTTCTTCAACGTCCAGTCGCAGGCCCTGGGGCTGTGGCTGCTGGACGACGCGGCCCTGCGCCGCGTGCTCCCCTCGCGCTGGTGGCGCGACGCCGGACCCGCGCGGAGGCCGTCCGCGCTGGGCACGGCGCTGTCGGCGGCCACGGCGGTGCCGGTGCTCGCGCTGGGCTCGGTGGAGCTCCTCCGCCGGATGGGGTGGTGGCCGAGGGGCCCCGCGCGCCTGGTGGCGGCGGTGGACTGGCTGGAGGACTGGGTGCTGCCGTTGCACTCGGTGAACTCCTACGGCCTGTTCTCCGTGATGACGGTGGAGCGGCCGGAGATCACGCTGGAGGGCTCCGATGATGGCGTGCACTGGGTGGAGTACCCGTTCCGCTACAAGACGTCCGCGCTGGACCGGCCGCCGCGCCAGGTGGCGCCCCACCAGCCCCGGCTGGACTGGCAGATGTGGTTCGCCGCGCTGGGGTCGCCGCCCTCCTGGTTCATCACCCTGATGGAGCGGCTGCTGGAGGGTTCACCGGAGGTCCTGAGGCTGTTCGCCGCCAATCCCTTTCCAGACCACCCGCCCCGCGTCGTGCGCGCCGTGCTCCACGACTACCGGATGACGTCCCGGGAGGAGCGCCAGCGCACCGGGGCGTGGTGGAAGCGGGAACGGCATGGGCTGTATGTGTCGCCCCTGACCCTCACGCCCGGCACGTCTGAACAGAGCGGCCGGCTGACCTGGCACGTCTGAGAAGCAGCCCCGCCCAATCCCAACCACGCCCGGTGCGTGGGCCCCCCACACGGCACGGGCCCGGCCGGAAGGTGGGCATGGAGCAAAGGGAGGGGACGGGGACTGGCGGGGGATGGCGATCGGTAGGTACGGTGGCAGTCGCGATGGTGTCCGGTGCTTCCCCGTCTTCCCTCATCTTCGGCAGGTACGCGGTCCTCCGCCGCCTGGCCGTGGGAGGCATGGGCGAAATCTTCCTGGCCCGTCAGGTGGGGGTGAGCGGCTTCGAGCGCCCCGTCATCCTCAAGAGCCTGCTGCCGGACCTGCTGGAGCACGAGGGGTCGGTGGAGATGTTCCTCGACGAGGCCCGGGTCGCGGCGCACCTGAACCACCCGAACGTCGTCTCGCTGTACGAGGTCGGCGCGTGGCAGGGCACGTTCTACATCGCCATGGAGTACATCGAGGGCGAGAACCTGGGCAGGCTGGCGAAGGCGGCGCAGCGGGCCGCCACGCCGCTGCCCCACCGGGTGTGCGCGCAGTTGATCCGCGACGCGGCGCTGGGCCTGGACCACGCGCACCACGCGCGGGACAACCAGGGCGCGTCGCTGGAGCTGGTGCACCGGGACATCAGCCCACAGAACATCATGGTGCGCCTGGATGGCGTGACGAAGGTGGTGGACTTCGGCGTGGCCAAGGCGACCATCCGCGCCAGCCGCACGCGCACCGGCGTGCTCAAGGGCAAGCTGCGCTACATGTCGCCCGAGCAGGTGCGCAACGAACCCGTCGCCGGCACGAGCGACCAGTTCGCGCTGGGCGTGGTGCTGTGGGAGCTGTGCACGCGCCGGCCGTTCATCGACACGGACAACCCCGCGGAGGCGATGCGAAGGATTGCCCTGGCGGCGGTGCCCAAGCCGTCGCAGTTCGTGGAGGGGCTGTCTCCGCTGTTGGAGCAGATCATCCTGCGCATGCTCCACCGCGCGCCCGCGCAGCGCTTCGCGAGATGCGCCGACGTGGCGCGCGCGCTCCAGGCCTATCTGGACGAGGTGCCGGAGGCGCCGGGGGAGAGCGTCTCCGCGGTGGTGACGCGGCTGGTGGGCGAGTCGGTGCTCGCGCGGCTGCGCGACGCGGGCAGCGTGGAGCCGGGGCTGCACCCGGCCCGTGAGCCCTCCAGCGTGTCGTGTCCGCGCTGTGGCCAGTCCACCAGCGCGACCAACCGCTTCTGTCCCGCGTGCGGCAACTCGCTCACGCCCGCGGCCGGTGCCGTCGCGCCGCAGCTTCCGCTGATGCCCGTGTTGAGCGAGCCGCCCGTGCACCTGGGCGACGAGGAGCTCCCCGACGCGCCAACGGCCAAGGCGCCCGCGGCCCGGCGCGACGACGGCGCCGTGCACGAGCCGCCCACGGACCCGACGATGGAGGTGCCCGCGCCGCTGGTGTCCGTGCTCTCCGCGTCGCCGCTCACCTCCGACGAGGACGACGCGCCTCCGGCGCTGGGGGACGAGGCCCCGGGCCCCACGGTGAAGATCCGCGCGCTGGACGCGCAGGCGCTGATGCGCCGGCTCACGCTGCTGGTGGTGGCCTGCGAACCGGCGGACGCGGCCCGGCTGCGCGACGCGGTGGCGTCCGTGGCGGTGCGCCACCAGGTGGAGGCGATGGCGCTGTCGGGCACGCACTGGTGTCTGCCTTTCGGGCTCCAGCAGGCCCGCCAGGACGACGCGTCGCGGGCGCTGACGTGCGCGGAGGAGCTGGGGCTCGCGGGGGTGGCGGCGCGGCGGGGGTTGGAGTCCGGCGTGGTGCGGGTGAGCGCGGACGCGGACGGCGCCCGGCTGTCCGGCATGGGGCTGGCGCGGGCGCTGGCGCTGGCGGACGCGGCGGCGCCGGGAGAGCTGCTCGTGGGCGCGTCGGTGAAGGCGCTGCTGCTGGAGACAGGGGGCGTGCGCATCGGCGCGGCGCGCGAGCTGCCCGGGGGCCCGGCGTGGCGGGTGGAGTCCGGCGTGCCCGCGTCCCGAGGCGACGCGCTGGTGGGGCGCGACGAGGCCCTGGCCCAGGCGCGCGCGGTGGTGGAGTCCGCGCGCAAGGGCGAGGGCGGCGCGCGGCTCTTCGTCGGACCCACGGGGGTGGGCCGCAGCCGCTTCCTGGAGGCGGTGGCGGAGCTGGCGGCGGGCGCGTCATCGCCGCGGGTGGTGTACGCGTGGGGCGGAGACCCGCGCTCCGCGGGCGCGCTGGGGCTGTGGCGCACGGTGTTCGCGTCCCTCTCGCGCTCCGGGCCCGGCGCGGACGCGAGTGCGGCGTCGCTCGTGGGCCTGGGCTTCTCCGAGCCGGAGGCCGCGGCGCTCTGGCGGCGGCTCGCGCGGGGCGCGCCGGTGGGTGGGCACCTGGCCGCGGGGGACGTGGCGGTGGTGGACGCGATCCAACGCGTGGCGCGGCCGTCCGGGCTGTTGCTGCTGGTGGACGACGTGCACCGGGTGGACGGCGCCTCGCTGGAGCTGCTCGCGGGCGTGTTGGGCGCGAAGGACACGCGCGTCGCGCTGGTGGGCACGGGCGACGTGGACGCGGTGCCCACGGCCCTGTCGCCCCTTCCGGTGACGGTGCTGGAGGGGCTGTCGTCCTCGGAGCTGAACGCGCTGCTGACCGCGAGCCTGGGCCTGCCCTTGTCGCCCTCGCTGGAGCGGGCGGTGGGGGACCGGGTGCGCGGCAATCCCGCGCATGCGCTGGCGCTGGTGCGGCTGCTCGTCGCGGTGGGCGTGCTGCTGCGCACGGAGGAGGGCTTCCAGACCAATGGGCCGCTGTCCGCCGCGGCGCTGCCGCAGGACCTGGGGCAGGTGCTGGGGGCGCGGTTGGAGCTGCTGCCCGCCGCGTCGCTGCGCTTCCTCCAGCGCGCCGCGGTGGAGGGGTCGCTCTTCTCGGCGGAGCTGGTGCGCGCGTCGCTGCCCGGCCCGGTGGGCGTGGAGGTGCTCGACGACGCGGAGTGGGTGGTGCCCGTGCCCCAGCAGCCCGGCATCTTCCGCTTCACGCGCGAGGAGGCGCGGCAGGTGCTGCGCGAGCGCCTCTCGCCCTCGCAGCTGCGGAGCGCGCACGAGGAGCTGGCGGAGGCGCTGGAGCGGGAGGCCTTCGCCCAGGAGCCGGCCCGCGAGGTGCGCCTGGCGGACCACCTGCTGGGCGCGGATGCGCCGGGCGCGCCGGCCGCGTGCGAGCGGGCGGGAGACTGGTTCGCGGCGCGCGGCGAGTGGCGCGCGGCGGTGGAGTTCTACCGCTGGGCGCTGGGCCGCGCGCCTGGCGCGACGGCGACGGTGGTGCGCTGGCAGCTGGACGTGCTCGCGCGCGCGGCGGAGTGCCTGACACACGCGGAGCCCGCGGCCGTGGATGGGCTGGTGACGCCGTGGCTGGACCGCGTGCCGGTGATGCAGACGCCCGGCCCGTGGGCGGAGGCCGCGCGCAGGCTGGCCACCGCGGAGCTGAAGCTGGGGCGCGTGGAGGACGCGGAGGTGCGCCTGAGCATGGCGCAGGGGCCGGCGGGCGCGGACCCGGAGGTCGAGGCCCGCGTGCTGGGGGAGCTGGCGCGGGTGCGCGAGGCCAAGGGCGAGACGACGGCCGCGGTGGAGCTGCTGGCGCGGGCCTTCCAGCGCATGGGCAGCCGGACCCCTCGGGCGCCGGACTTCTACTGGGAGCACTACCTGCTGCTGGGGCGGTTGCAGCAGCGGCTGGGGCAGCTGGACCGGGCGCGGGTGGCCTTCACGCGCGCCGCGGAGCAGTCCCGGTCGGTGGGCAGCGCGGTGGGACAGGCGCGGGCGCTGTCGCAGCTGGCGGGTCTGCGCGTCCTCTCCGGCGAGCCGGGCCAGGCGCTGGCGGACCTGGAGCGCGCGCTCACCCTGGCCGAGCAGGGCGGCGACGCGCAGGAGGCGGCGCGCATCCACTTCAACGCCGGGCGCCTGCTGGTGGCGGGAGGCCGGGGCCCGGAGGCCCGCGAGCGGCTGGAGCAGGCGAGGGAGCGCGCCCGGGTGGCGGGATGGCGGGAGGGGGAGGCCCTGGCCGCGCAGGTGCTGGAGACGATGGAGGCCCGCACGCCCCGCCGCTGAAGTGGGCAAAAGGCGTCAGCAGGCGTGCAGGCGGCAGGACTTCGTCGCCCGGGGGCGCGGTTTTCCCGCTCCCGGGAGGGTCTGTCGATAGACTCACGTCTCCCCCATTCGCCCGCGTGCCTGCCTTCGTGAAGACCTCACGTCCCTTCTCCTTTTCCCTGTTGGGTCTCCTCTCGCTGGGCGTGCTCGGCGCGTGTGGCCCGTCGCCCACGACCATCACGCTGGAGCCGCCCGAGCTGCGCTACCTGCGCACGCAGGGGCAGAACCTTCCGCTGAACTACACGGTGCTGGACGCGGATGGACGCAAGATGATGGACGCGCGGCTGCGCTGGACCAGCTCCGCGCCGGAGGTGGCCTCCGTGCAGGAGGACGGCACGGTGGTGGCGCGCAAGTCCGGGAAGACCATCATCGGCGTGCAGGGCGGGCGGGCGAAGGCGGCGCTGCCGTTGGACCTCACCATCCTCGCCTCGCTGGACGTGCGCGCGCCGGGCGCGGACTTCGTGGAGGTGGGGCGCACCATCAAGCTGCGCGTGGTGGCGCGAAACGAGGCGGGCCACGTCATCGCGGACGCCGCGCCCCTCTTCCGCTCCAGCAACGACGAGGTGGCGCGCGTGGAGAACGGCGAGCTCATCGCCGCGTCGGCGGGCGTGGCCACCGTCACCGCGACGCTGGGACACCTGAACCGCGCCATCGCCGTGCAGGTGGTGCCGCCGGACTTCTCCCGCCTGGGCCTGAACCTCACCTCGTACACCTTCAAGAAGAAGGGCCAGTCGGTGATGGTCCAGGCGAAGGCGTACAACCGCAACGGCGTGGCGTTGGACCGCGTGCCGCTGGAGTGGTTCAGCTCGAACTCGGCCGTGGTGACGGTGTCGCCCGAGGGCCGCGTGACGGCCGTGGGCCCGGGCCGCGCGGTGGTGTCGGTGGTGGCCGGCCGGCGCCGCACCGCCGCGGACTTCATCGTCGAGTAGCGCCCGCGTACCCGGCCCGCCGCCCTGGAGCGGCGGGCCCGGCGACTAATTCTTCGGCGCGGGCGGCGCGGGCGTCTTGGGGGGCGCCGGGCGCTTGCCGCGGCCCTTCTTGGAGGCGGCCTCCGCGTCATCCGGGCAGGGCGGGCGCGGGCCGTCGGACGGCGGCTGGATGGTGAACTCGACGCGGCGGTTGAGGGCCATGCCCTCCTCGGAGGCGTTGTCCGCCACCGGCATGCTGCGCCCGAAGCCCTGCGAGCACACGCGCTCCGCGGCGACGCCGCTCTCGATGAGGAAGCGCTTCACGCTGGCGGCGCGGCGCTTGGACAGCTCCAGGTTGTACTGGTCGCTGGCGCGCGAGTCGGTGTGGCCCTCAATGAGGATGCGATCCATCGCCGGGTTCACCTCCATCACCCGGGCGACCTCCTCCAGGACGGGGTAGGACTCGGAGAGGATGACGTCCTGGTCGGTGGCGAAGTTCACCTGCTCCAGGATGACGATCTTGTTGCCGGACGTGCGCGCGAGCGGACAGCCGTCACGGCCGCGCTTGCCCATGGGGACGTCCGGGCACTTGTCGATGCGGTCCACCACGCCGTCGGAGTCCGTGTCGATGTCCGGGCAGCCGCTGTTCTCCACCGGGCCCGCGACGTCCGGGCAGCGGTCCTTCTCGCCAATGACGCCGTCACCGTCGGGGTCCACGGGCGGCGGGGGCGGCGGAGGCGGAGGCTGCGGATCCTTGAAGCGCTCGATGGCCTCCCACTCGCGCGTCTTGGCGGGCACCCAGATGATGGACGTGAAGAAGCTCAGGTTCGGCGACGCCAGGGAGCAGCCGCAGCCCAGGCCGCCGCCGAAGGTGAAGGTGACGCCCAGGGAGCTGTACCAGCGCAGGCCGATGAGCAGCTCCGCGGGGATCTGCCGCTCCTGGCCGGGCTCCTTCTTGAGGCCGAAGGCGCCGTTGACCATGCCGAGCGCGGTGATGCCGCTGCCGCGCAAGAGGGGCACCTCGGTGCCCAGGCCGAAGGGCGCCATGTCCCCCAGGCGCACGCCGCTGAAGATGCGGTCCGGCCGCTTCCAGAAGCCGCCGTTGAAGGCCAGGAGGATGCCGGACTCGAAGCGGTAGTCGAGCACCAGGCCCGGCGCCCAGGTGAGCTCGCCGTCGCCCGCGAAGGCATCCTGCACGCCGGTGGGGAAGCTGACGTTGAGCGTGAGCGCGGCGCCCCAGCCATGGCCCTCCGCGGGGCGGCGCAGGCCGGGGATGGCCACCTTGCCGGTGAGGCGCAGGTCGCCCAGGGCGAAGCTCTGGACGGCGCCCTCCGTGCCGATGACCTCCAGGTTCTGGCCGCCCTGGAGGAGCACGAGGGGCATGTCCACGCCCACCTCGGCCCAGTCGAAGAGGCCCACCGCGGCCATGACGTCCAGCTGGAGCCGGTTGCCCACGAGGCTGATGGAGCCCAGGTCTCCGTCCTTGGGGACGAGCGAGAGCGGGTTGAGGGAGTAGCTGAAGTAGGGCCCGGCGGCGACGGACAGGTGCGACAGAGGCCGGGACTGGGTGACCATCACCAGGTCCTGCGGCGCTCCGGAGGGGCGGAAGACCTGGATGTTGAAGCGCGGATCCGGCGCGGCGCTGGCGGTGGCGGACAGGCCCAGGGCGAGCAGGAGCGCGAGGAGCGGCGTGCGGGAGGGCTTCATCGGACGCGGCGGGCGGAGCGCAGGAAGAGGAAGCCCAGGGCGAGGGTGAGCAGCATGGCGGTGCTGCCGGTGGGGGTGTCCTCGGCGGTGGTGCCGCAGCAGAAGGCGCCGCCCTGGGGCTCGGTGCCGGGCTTGCGGCGTCCGCGCTCGCACTGCTGGGTCTGGGCGGAGCAGAACTCGACGCCCAGGCAGTCGCCGCTGTCGGTGCAGGACTCGAGGCAGCGGTTGGTGCTCAGGTCGCAGGTGCCGCCACAGGGGCAGTGGGCGTCGGCGAAGCACTCGACGCACGCGGTGCCATCGCAGACGAGGTTCTCGGCGCACGTCACGGCGCAGGCGCCGGTGTTGGAGCAGGTGCGGGTGGTGGGGTCGCAGGTGCCGCTGCCGCAGTCGGAGTCGTTGACGCAGCCCACGCAGACGCTGTTCTGCACGGTGCCGTCGGAGAGGCAGAACGGGGTGGCGCCGTCGCACGCATCGCAGCGGGAGCCGCAGCGCTTGTCGGTGGTGCACGAGCTGCATTCACCGCTCAGGCAGAACTGGCCGTCGCCGCATTCCAGGTCGTTGCGGCACTGCACGCAGACCTGACCGTCGAGGCAGAAGGGGCGCTCGCCGGGGCACCTGGCGCAGCCGGGGCCGCAGCGGTCGGAGGTGTTGCACTGGGGGAGGGTGTCGACGCAGGCGCCATTCAGGGTGTCGCAGCGCTTGCCGCTGGCGCACTGGCTGTCGGTGGTGCACTCGACGCAGGACGGCGGGGCGCCGGGGGTGGGCGCGGCGCACTGGGTGCCCTTGGGGCAGCAGTTGCAGGAGTTGCCGGCGCAGGCGTCGTTGGTGTCGCAGGGCGAGCAGACGTGGTTGGAGCACGTCTCGCCGCGAGCGCATTGGGTGTTGTCGTTGCACTCGACGCAGGTGTTGGCGGCGAGGTCGCAGACCTGGCTGTTGGGGCACTCCGC
This sequence comes from Corallococcus sp. Z5C101001, assembly GCF_007352635.1. Classification (NCBI taxonomy): domain Bacteria; kingdom Pseudomonadati; phylum Myxococcota; class Myxococcia; order Myxococcales; family Myxococcaceae; genus Corallococcus; species Corallococcus sp. Z5C101001. The sequence goes on along the minus strand of NZ_VKLU01000007.1, from coordinate 150,486 downwards.
GTTGGAGGTGCACTGGACGCAGGTGAAGTTCGGCTCGTCGCAGACCTGTCCGGAGCCGCAGTCGGAGTCGCGGACGCAGCCGGTGCAGGTGTTGGTGGTCTGGTCGCAGCGGCCGGTGGCGCAGTCGCTGTTCTGGGTGCACTGGACGCAGGCGAACTGGCCGCTGACCTGGGCGCAGATGGGCGCGGCCGGTCCGCAAGGCGAGCAGGTGTCGCCGCACAGCAGCGACGTGTCGCAGGGGGCGCAGAGCGCAGCGGAGTTGCAGTAGTAGGACGGACCGCAACTGCCATTGCCGGGCTGATTGGCGAACTGGCGGTTGCACTGGACGCACTGGTCCAGGTTGCCCGGGAAGGAGGGCCGGCCGGTTTCCGTCTGGTAGAGCCTCGTGGGCTGCACGAGCTTGAAGCGATCGGGATCGAGCGGAACGACAGGAATTTGGTTCGCGGGCCGGTCGAAGTCCGTGAATGTTCCGTCCAGTATCGCGAACTCCAGCGCCGCGTGCTCCACGATCTGCACGTAGAGCAGCTCCACGGGATAGAGCCCGGACTGAGTGAAGGTGACGGAGTTGGTGGTGCGCCGTGTCGGCGCGCCAATCTCAGGAGGCCGGATGACCACGTCGTAGCGGCGACTGGTCCGGTCGAACAGCACGAGGCTGATGGCGTCATCGGCGTAGAAGCCGAAGTGCAGGACACGCCCGACCATGTCCTGGGTGACGTTCAGGTACCCGCGAAAGCGCGAGACGAACTTCGTGGTCGAATCGTTGTAGTGGAAGGGGCAGCCGCCCTGGGCACAGCCAGAGACCCTGTTGATGAAGTCGCCGTAGCTCAGCACGCGACCGTCGTTCAGATTGTTCGACAGGTCGAACTCGGAGCGCAGCACGGAGGTCACGCGCGTCGCGCTGGACTCTTCCATGTATACGTTCAGGTTCTCCGTGTAGTTCGTCTGACTCTGCGGAAACTCATTTGCCGTGCGCGTCCACACGTTGGACGCCATGCAGATGCCAGTGCCCTGGTCGCTGCTCGGCGAAGGCGCCACCGGTGCTCCCGTCACCACGACATCCGGCAGCTTCTGCGCGACGGCAGGCGCGCTCGCGAGGAACACGGCGAGCAGGAGCAGCGCGGCATGCGCGCGGACGGAGCGGGGAGCGGGGCGCAAAGCGCCGCGCAGCCTTTCAGATTTGCTTGATGTTCTCAACTTCCCGCCCACGTCATGCGTCCCCGCGCGGGATGCGACCTGCAGGGTCCACTTCTCCTCGGACGACGTCCGCCCGGAGCAGAACCAACTCAATCTGCGCAGTCAGCAAAACAGGAAATCATCACGGCGCCAGGCGCATCACGTCCGACGGCACGCGACATCGCCATCCTGCGAGCGGATGAACGCCGCGGCGAGTTCGTTGCCCAGCGCCGCGCACAGCACCTCGAACGTGCGCCGCCGGGCTCCGCCAAGGAAGGCCGGCTGTCGGGCCAGCGTCTCCGGGTGACGGACGAAGACGTTGTACCCGAGGATGCACCCGTCCGCGCGCAGCACCGTGATGCCGTCGGTGGCCATCATGCCGCGCAGGAGCTGCGCGGCCGCCCGCACCGCGGACGCGGCGCTGCCGTCCTGGGTCGCGTGGTGCCGGTCCAGCAGCGCCACCACGTCCATCGGCCGGGGCAACAGGATGCCGTCCACGAAGAGCGCGGACCCCGCGCGCTCCCGAGGCAGCACCGCCACCAGCGTGCCGTGTGACGACTGCATCACCTCGAAGAGCACGCGGCGGAAGAAGCCCCGCGCATGCTCGCGGCTGGAGGGCAGCACCTGCTCGGTCACGGCGCTCGCCAACGTATCCAGGACCACCGACGGCGGCTCCACGTCGATGCGCGCGCCGGACAGGTACACGTGCCGGCTCAGCCCGCCGCCGCCGCGCAGCTCGATGATGTTGTCCGCCAGCTGCAACACCCCCACCACGTGCGCGCCCCGGTCCGGCGCGTGCCGCAGCCGCTCCAGCGGCGTCTCCGCCAGGGGGAACGGGTCGGTCCGGAAGATGCCGTAGGTCAGGCCCTCCGGCTCGCGCAGCAGGTACAGCGCCCACCAGCGCCCCTGGCCCAGCGGCGCGCACTGCTTGAGCGCCCGCTGGATGGTGGCGCGGTTGCGCGGCCCCGAACCGATGGGAATCGGGTCGTGCCCGCCCAGCAGCTCCAGCATCGCGCCCAGGTCGTCGCCCAGGAACGCGGTGGGGAACAGCAGCGCGCCCTCCTCGCGGTAGCGCGACAGCGTCACCAGCAGCTCGCTCAGCGCGTCCGCCGTCTGCGGGCACGTCATGTCCGCCTCGTCCAGGAACGCCGCGACGGACTCGGTCAGCAGGTGACGGAACGAAAGGATGAGAGGGGAGCCCGCCTCCGGGTCCAGACCGGTCATGGCGGACCCAGCATGACGCATCGGTGGCGGCGTGGCACGAAGTCTTGCCTCCACCTGGAAGGCGGGGTGCTGTCCGGAACCGGCCGCCTACTCCGTCGCCCGGCGCGCCGCCTCCAGCGTGGCCGCGGTGCGCAGCCAGCCCTCCGCCTGGGCATCCAGGTGGGACAGCAGCTCCGCGAAGAAGCGCGTCTCCAGCGCCTGCGCCAGCGTGGCCCCGTGGGCATCCGCCCACTTGCGCGTCACCGTCGCGCGCACCTGGGCGCCCAGCAGGTCCACGAAGCGCTCGAGGAGCGGCGTGGACAGCAGCGTCCCCGCCCACACCACCGCGTCGTGGCCCAGCCCGCCCGTGGCCACCGTCACCACCGCCGCCGCCCCCGACGGCACCGAATACACCAGCGTGGTGAAGGTCTGGAGCAGCTCCTCGCGCATGCCGCCCTGGAGCTCCGTGCCCACCAGCTCCCGGCAGAAGTCATACAGCGCCACCCGGTCCGCCGCGTGCGCGTGCAGCGAGCCCAGCTCCAGCGGCGCGTCCAGCCGGCCCAGCATCGCGGGCCCGAAGGCCTGGGTCAGCTTCTCCCGCGTCTCCGCGTCGCCGCGCCACGCGGCCACCTCCGGCGCGAAGGCATCCACCAGCCGGCGCAGCCCGTCCTTCAGCGCGTCGTCCACCGCCTGCGTGGGGAGCGCCTCGCGGGGCTGGGGCCCGGTGAAGGACTCGCGCACCTTGCGGCTCACGAACGTGAGCGCCGTGGCCAGCCCACGGAAGGGCAGGCGCACGAACCGGTGGAAGGTGCTGCGCGCGTCCAGTTCGTCCCGGAACGCATCCACGAGCACGTCCGCGGGCACGGCCTTCAAGGCCGCCTGCGCGCCAAGCCCTCGCAGGTCGTGCCGCAGGCGCTGCCGCAGCCGCTCCGGCTCCCGGGCCGCGCGCGTCGCCGAGCGCGAGACCGCGTCCAGCTCCGAGCGCGCATCCGACAGCGAGGCCTCCAGGGCCCGCGCCTTCAGCTCGCGCGCGTGCTCGGCCTGACCCAGCAGCGCGGCGAGCGGGGGCTGTCCGTCCAGCGGCTCCGTGGTCAGCGGCTTCAGCCCCGCCTCCACCTCGGGTTGGTGGGGCGCCAGGTAGCGCGCGAGCGGGGGATGGCCCACGTCCTGGGCCAGCTTGTCCAGGTGGCCGCGCGCCACGTCCTCGCGCGTGGCCTCGTTGTAGACGAGGAGGTACGGCTTGCCGTGGCCCACGGCCGCGCGCAGGAAGTCCACCAGCGCCGCGTTCTGGTACGTCTGCCGGCTCACCACGAACACCAGCACGTCCACGGTGACGAGCAGCGCCTCGGCCCGCTCGCGGTTGTCGCGGTACACGCTGTCGAAGTCCGGCGTGTCCATCACCAGCAGGCCGCGCGGCACCGCGCCCGACAGCACCAGGTACAGCCGCCCCGCGGGGCCGGCCTCGTCGACCGGCGCCACGGTGCCGTCGGCCACCGGGAGGATGTCGTAGCGCTGGGTGAGCATGTCCTTCAGCGCGCCCGTCCATGTCTCCGGGTTCGCCGCGGCCAGGCACTGCTTGGTGAGCCCGCCCTCGGGCCGCGCGGGGGACAGGGCCGCCTTCGCCAGCGCGTTGAAGAGCGTGGACTTGCCGACGTTGTTGGGCCCGGCGATGGCCACGAGGAGCAGCGGTGCGTCCTCCGCGCCGGAGCCCAGGCGGGGCAGCAGGTCGCGGCGCAGGCGCTCAGCCAGGCGGCGCGCGACGTCGGCGTCACTTCCTTCGGGGAAGCGCTCGGAGGCGGGCAGGGCGTCCAGGGCGGACGCGAGGGCGGTGCGCAGGGCGCGAGGGTCCTTCATGGGCATAAGGGGCCATGCGCAAGACAGCACGCACGCCGCGCGCTGCCCAGACAAGTGTGCGCGCACTGTCGGAGAAGGACACCCTGGAGGAGGCGCGCTAGGGTGCGCCGCATGCGCTCCCTCCTCGCCTGCCTGCTCCTGTCGGGGTCCATCGCCTGCACGGCCACGAACGCCAACGCGCCCGTGGCCTCGGAGGCCCATGCGGATGGCCCGCTGCCCTTCATCCCGGACGACTACGCCCGCGCGCTCGCGGAGGCGAAGGCGAAGGGCGTGCCCCTCTTCGTCGACACGTGGGCGCCGTGGTGTCACACGTGCCGCTCCATGCGCGCCTACGTCTTCACGGACGCCGCCCTGGCGAAGCACGCGGGCCGCTTCGTGTGGCTGGAGCTCAACACCGACCTGACCCAGAACGCGACGTTCCAGGAGAAGTACCCGGTGGAGTTCTGGCCCACCTTCTTCATCATCGACCCGCGCGAGGAGAAGGCCCTCCTGCGCTTCGCCGGCAGCGCCACGGTGCCGCAGCTGGAGCGCCTCTTCGAGGACGGCGAGCGCGCGTACCAGGGCGGTGCCACCGGCGCGGACGCGCTGCTCGCCCGGGGCGACGCGCTCTACGGGGAGGGCAAGCCCGCGGAGGCCGCCGAGTCCCTGTCGCTCGCGCTCGCCGAGGCCCCCGCCGACTGGTCCCGCCGGGGCCGCGCGCTGGAGTCGCTGCTGATGGCCCAGTACGGGGCGAAGCAGTACGTGCCCTGCGCCCAGAAGGCGGTGGCGGAGCTGCCGAAGGTGCAGCGCTCGCTCAACCTGGCCAACGGCGTCCTCAACGGCCTCACCTGCGCGCTGGCCATTCCTGGTGGCACCCCCGAGGCCGCGGGCCTGCGCCACGCGCTGGAGGCGAAGGCGCGCGACGTGCTGTCGCCCCCCACCATCGCGATGTCGGCGGATGACCGCTCCGGCCTGTACGAGGTGCTGGTGGAGGCGCGCAAGGAGGACGGCGACTCCGCGGGCGCGAAGCAGGTGGCCCAGGAGTGGCTGACGTTCCTGGAGGGCGAGGCCGCGAAGGCGCCCAACCCCGAGTCGCGCACCGTGTTCGATTCGCACCGCATGCTCGCGGCGATGACGCTGGAGGCGCCGCAGCGGGCCATCCCCGCGCTGGAGCAGAGCGAGCGGGACCTGCCCCAGGACTACAACCCGCCCGCGCGCCTCGCGACGCTGTACCGCCTGTCGGGCCGGCTGGACGACGCGCTCGCCGCGAACGACCGGGCCCTGGCGCGCGTGCAGGGCGCGCGGAGGCTGTCCGTCCTCTCCGGCCGCGCGGACATCTACGTCGCCCGGAAGGACCCCGCCGCCGCGACGAAGACGCTGGAGGAGGCGCTGACCTTCGCGAAGTCGCTGCCCACGGCGCAGGTGTCGCCGCGTCAGGTGGAGGGGCTGGAGAAGAAGCTCGCCGGCCTCAAGGCTCCGGCCGCCGTTCCGGGCGCGGCGCCGTAGCACCCGCGCCCTCCGCCGTGCGCGCGGCGACCGCTACCGGGCCAGCGGCACCGCGCGCCGGGCGTCCAGGTCGAACAACTGGAAGTCCTCCGCCGCGCCCTCGCGCATGGCGCCATCGGTGAAGACCATCACCGCTTCGTCGGGGCCGGTCGCGGGCGGCGGGCCGTGCGCGTAGTCCACGCGCGTCCCGTCCGTCACCAGGGAGCGCAGCACGCCGTCGCGCGCCGGACCGGGTGACACCAATTCCCGCACCCGCTTGTCGCGCGTGTGGCCCACCACCTGCGTCAGGCCCAGGGGCAGGCGCCGGGGATCGAAGCGCCGCCGGGGCATGCCCCGCACGCGCTCCGCGTCCTCCGCCTGGAGGCTGGGCCGCTGGTAGAAGATGCCCAGCCCCTCGCCGTCCTTCGCGTTGCCGGGATGGTGCAGTCCCGGCAGCACGAGCGGCCCGCCCGTCCAGTCCGCCACCGCCCGGTCCATCACCCCGTTGAGCGCCGCCGCCACCGCGCTCGCGTCCGCCCACCGTTCAGGCGCGAGCCCCACCCGCTGGAGATCCTCGCGCGTGACGCCCGCGTGCAGCACCAGCAGGGAAGGGCCGGCCGCGTGCGCCACGCGGAACCGCCGCGCGCGCAGCAGGTGCTCCACCCACGCGCGCTGCGCCTCGGTCCAGGTGCTGAAGTCCCGCGCCGCCAGCTCCGCGGTGGGCAGTCCAGGCCAGCGCTGGAGGAAGGCCCGCTCCGCCGCCGCGTCCGTGGCGTCCCCCGCGTAGACCTGGTCCGCCTGGGCCTGGGCGGCGCGGAAGGTCGCGTCCGTGAAGTCCGCCAGCTCTCCCACGCGCCCCAGGTCGTGATTGCCCAGCAGCAGCACGGCTTGATCCGCCGGATGGGACGCGAGCCACGCCACGAACCGCAGGCCGCTTCGGGCCACCCGCTCGCGGTCGGCCGCGGGGCCCCAGTCGAAGTGGTCCCCCACCGACACCAGACACACGTCCGGGCGCAGCCCTCCGTCCCCGCCCAGCAACCCATGCAGCGAGAGGATGGACATCACCCGGTCGAAGTCCGCCTGCGGATCCCCCATCGCCACGTGCAGCGTGCGGGGGTGCCCATCCCCAGGGACCGCGTGCGGCCCCTTCGCCACGGCCGCGTCGGCGCGGGCCAGCGCCTGCTTCAGGAGCGCGTCATCCATGCCTCCATCCTACTCACGCCCCGCGCCGTGCCCACCGGCGCGAAGGGGCCGCGTCAGGACTGGAAGAAGCGCGAGATGAGCGCCGAGCGGCTCTCCACCTGGGCCTTGTTCAAGAGGTGCGTGACGTGCACCTCCACCGTGCGCTCGGCGCAGCCCAGGTGCAGGGCGATGGCCTTGTTCGTCTCTCCCTGCACCACGTGCTCCAGCACCTGCGCCTCGCGCGCGGTGAGCCCCCAGCGCTGGGTCAGCACCGGCAGCCGCGACGTCGGATCCATGGGCGGGCCCGGGTCCAGCACCAGGTAGTGGTCCGGCAGCCCCGGCGTGCGCAGCGGCCCGGAGGAGAACAGGGGGCCCGTGCCCGGCGGGCTGCGCAGACACTCGCGCACCTGCGCCGCCAGGCCCTGGGCGTCCTGCTCCCACCGCGCCTGCCCGGCCTTGTTGGTGTGCATCACCCGGCCGTTGAACGTGACGACCCACGCGGGCCGCCCCAGCACCTCCAGCGCCGCGCCCAGCGCGGGGCCCAGCAGCCCCGCCTCGCGCAGCCGCCGCTCCTGCGCCATCCGACGCTGGAAGGCGGGCGTCAGCGCTTGCATCAACCGCTGGTCGCGCTCCGTGAACGGCTCCGTCCGGAAGGCGCCCACCCAGCCCAGCAGCGTGTCACCCTCGCAGACCAGCACCCGCAGCTGCGCCATGTGCTCCAATCCCAGACGCCGGTACAGCTCCAGGATGCGTCCGGAGAACTGGGTCCGGGACTGCTCCCACTCCGCCTCGCTCAGCTCCAAACGCTCCCACAGCGGCCCCGTGCCATCTCCCGTGATGGGCAGGGCTCGCAAGGACTCCGACATCCCGACCGGAGAGAGGCGGAGCGGCCGGTTGCGCTGCGCCGGGGGCGGCTTCTCCGGGTCGTAATAGCCAAAGCGCGTCCCGGCCGGCGGCAGCGACGCGTCGAACATCTCGAAGAGCACCGACGCGGACTGGGTGAAGCCCACGCCATGCACGAAGGTCGTGTGATACCGGTCGGAACCCACATCCACGCCGTAGGCGGCTGTCCGCTCCGCGCGCAGCGCATGCCGGAGCGCGACCAGGGCCGCGGGCAGGGCCTCGGAGCCTGGCTCCATCCCCTCCAGCAGGCCCTCCAGCTCGCGCAACAGGCGTTGGTCCTCGGAAATCAAATCAATCACGATTTACTTACTATATCCGCTGGAGACAATTGGAAGACTTGTAAGGTCAGAAGAGGAATCAGCGCTTCTACCGTCTGCCCAGATGCAGCGTGATTTCTTGAGCACCGAGTCGTTTAAGACTCGCGTGATTTCCTCAATAGAAATGGCTTTCGGTGGACGGCACCATGACTGTCCGTGCCCTTCCGGGGGGGTGGGCCGACCCAGGAGTCGAAGAATCCGTGTGTGCGCGCGCCGGGCGTCCCCCCTGGGATGTCCGGCGCGCTGCCCCTTTCGCGCCCCTGACCTCCCGCCCTGTCCTCCAGCGCACGCGCCGGTGCCTCCGCTCGCTCGCGATGACGGGGCGCGGCGATGATGCGGCCTCCCGTCGAGTCAACGCCCGGAGGCCCTGACATGCCGCGTGATTACGCCTTCTACGCCCGTGCCCTGGAGGGGCGGCGGCTGCCGTTGGCCTTCGTGGACCTGGAGCTGCTGGGCGAGAACGCGGCGGCGCTGGTGCGGCGCGCGGGGGGGCTGCCGGTGCGGCTGGCCACCAAGTCGGTGCGGTGCGCGGCGCTGCTGCGGCGGGTGCTCGAAGGGTATCCCGGCTTCCGGGGGCTCATGTGCTTCAGCGCCGAAGAGGCCGTGCGCCTGCGCGAGCGCGGCTTTACCGACCTGCTCATGGGCTACCCCGTGGTGGACGCGGAGGCCCTGGCGGAGCTGTGCCGTCCGCCAGCGCCCGTGACGTTGATGGTGGACTCGGTGGAGCACGTGGCGCTCGCCGTCAGGGCCGCGCGGCGGCAGGGGACGCGTGTCCCGCTGTGCCTGGATGTGGACCTGTCGGTGGACCTGCCGGGGCTGCGCTTCGGCGTGCACCGCTCGCCGCTCCGCGCGCCAGAGGACGCGCTGGCGGTGGCGAAGCACATCGCGTCGGAAGGGGACGCCGTGTTCCTCGCGGGCGTCATGGGCTACGAGGCGCAGCTCGCGGGAGTGCCGGACGCGGCGCCGCACGCGGGGGCGAAGAACCTGGCCATCCGCGCGCTCAAGCGGGGCTCGGTGGGCCGCGTGCACGCGCGGAGGCAGGCGGTGGTGGCCGCGCTGAAGGGCGCGGGGTTCCCGGTGCGCTTCGTGAACGGCGGCGGCACCGGCAGCCTGGAGTCCACGCGCGAGGACCCGAGCGTGACCGAGCTCACCGCGGGCAGCGGCCTGTATTCGCCCGCGCTCTTCGACGGCTACCAGGGCTTCCACCACCAGCCCGCGGCGGCCTTCGCGATCCCCGTCACGCGCCGTCCCGGCCCGGGCCTCTTCACGCTGCAGGGCGGCGGCTACGTGGCCTCTGGTTCGGCGGGCTCGGACAAGCAGCCCGTGCCCTATCTGCCGGAGGGCGCGAAGCTCCTGTCGCTGGAGGGCGCGGGGGAGGTGCAGACGCCCATCGCGTACGCGGGCCCGGTGCCGCTGCCCCTGGGCGCGCCGGTGTTCTTCCGTCACGCGAAGGCGGGCGAGCTGTGTGAGCACTTCCGCACGCTGCTGCTCATCTCCGGAGGGCGCGTGGTGGACGAGGTTCCGACCTACCGGGGCGAGTGGGGATGACGGCATGACGACCGACGCGGTGAAGGTGAAGACGTGGCGCAACTGGTCCGGCGCGGTGGTGGCGCATCCGTCCGGCTTCCTCCGGCCGGACTCCGTGGAGGCGCTGAAGGCCGCGCTCCGCGATGCGGGAGCCACCGTGCGGGTGGTGGGCAGCGGCCACTCGTTCCCGCCGCTGTGCGCGACGGACGAGACGATGGTGTCGCTCGAAGCGCTGCACGGCCTCGAGTCCGTGGACGCCGCCGCGCGCGAGGCCGTGGTGTGGGCGGGCACGAACCTGCGGGAGCTGGGGGGGCTGCTCGCCTCGCACGGCCTGGCGATGGAGAACCTGGGCGACATCAACAAGCAGTCGCTGGGCGGCGCGCTGGGCACGGGCACGCACGGGACGGGCATGGGGCTGGGCATCCTGTCCACGCAGGCGGCGGCGATGACGCTCGTCACCGCGAGCGGGGACGAGGTGACGTGCTCGGAGGACGCGTCACCGGAGCTGCTCCAGGCCGCGCGTGTGTCATTGGGGGCGCTGGGGGTGGTGACGCGGGTGCGGCTGCGGTTGCTGCCCGCGTACCGGTTGCGGCTGACGCGCCGGAACCTGGGGCTGGAGGAGTGCCTCGCGGGCCTGGACGAAGCGCGGACGCGCCACCGGCACTACGAGTTCTTCTGGTTCCCGCACTCGGACCGCGTGATGACCAAGGCGATGGACCTCACGGACGAGGCCCCCTACGGGGTGGGCGTGGGTCGCTGGCTCAACGAGATGGTGATGGAGAACGCGCTCTTCGGCGCGGTGAGCCGCGCGTGCCGGATGCGGCCCGCGTGGTGCGCGCCGGTGAGCCGCTTGTCCGCGAAGCTGGCGTCGGAGGGGGTGCTGGCGGGTCAGAGCCACGCGCTGTTCGCCACGCCGCGCCTCGTGCGCTTCCAGGAGATGGAATACGGCGTGCCGGTGGAGCGGGGCCCGGACTGCCTGCGCGAGCTGTCCGAATACATCACGCGCGAGAAGCTGCCCGTGCACTTCCCGGTGGAGTACCGCTTCGTGCGCGGGGACGACGTGTTCCTCAGCCCGGCGCATGGCGGGGACCGCGCCTTCATCGCGGTGCACCAGTACCGGGGCATGCCGCTGGAGCCGTACTTCTCTGGCGCGGAGGCCATCTTCCGCAACCATGGCGGCCGGCCGCACTGGGGCAAGCTGCACACGCAGACGGCGGCGACGCTGAAGCACCTGTATCCGCGCTGGGATGACTTCCAGCGCGTGCGCGAGCAGCTGGACCCGGAGGGACGGTTCCTCAATCCCTATCTGCGTCGGCTCTTCCTGGAGGAGCGGTCCGGTCATACGCGGCGCGAGCCCGGCGGCGCACGGCTCGCGTAGCACCGGGGGCCGCCGTGGAAGCCGCGGCGCCCGGGTGCCTCGCCGCCGCTCCGACGCGGACGCGGTGCTCCAGGGCATGTGACCTGGAGCGCGTCACTCCCCGCGCACAGGTCCGTTGGGAGGAAGGGCCGTCGCCAGGGGGAGGTCCCGGGAGAAGTCCCGAGACCCTTCCGGCAGGGCCGGCTCGACTTCGCCCTCCGCCAGGAGTGGCGCGGGCGGGGCGTAGACGATGGGGATGTCGCCGCTGAACAGCGGTCGGCTGGAGGCCCCGGCCAGGGCGCCAATGAACACGCAGATGGCGTGCAGCACGCTCCAGGCGGTGAAGCCCAGCCCGGAGAAGATGCGCACGGTGCCCACGCCGAAGACATCGAAGGCCACGTAGAGCGTCACGGGCACCACGACGGCGGTGACGAGCGCGGCGCTCAGCGCGCGACGTGGCTGTCCCGCGTGGAAGCCGCCGAACGCGCCGGCCAGCAGGCCGTTGAACATCGGGAAGAAGAACGTGCTCAGGCTGATGAGCACCATCGTCAACACGCTCACCTTGAAGCGGTTGTGCTTCCACGCGATGGAGCTGTCCTCCACCACGCGGAGGTCCGCTGGAACCTCCACGTAGTCGATCCGCTCATGCGGCAGGGCTTCCACGCGCTGCGCCAGCTCCCGGTTCGCGGGGACGTCCGTATCGGTCTCATCCATGGAGCCTTGGCCTCCGTACGGGCGGGGGTAGGACGGTGCCCGGACATGGTTGAGATGGTGCTGGAAGCGGGCAGGTGGAAGGGCCGAGGGCTCCACCGGTCCCCGGGGAGGAGGGCGCACGCCATGCCTGCTCGCCGGGAATTCCGCGACGCGGCGTGAGGGCGGATGCCGCACACGGCGACCGTGACGCACGGGAGACTTGGCGTCCGGTGGCTGGCGGCTATGCTGCCGCGCCCCTGTCTTACCGTCTTCACAGCCTGGATGGATTCCATGAGCCTTCGCCGCAACCTGCTGACCGTCGCTGTCCTCTCCTCCGCGCTGCTGTCGGCGTGCTCGCTGCGCCCGCGCTACAACGACATCGTGCACGCGAATGGCGCCACGGCACTCCAGGAGGATCAGCTCGTGGTGCTGCGCGTGACGGATGCGCAGACCGGCCAGCCGGTGAAGGGCGCCAAGGTGCTGGGCGGCGAGTACCGCAACCACCTCAACGCCGTCAGCGATGAGAACGGCGAGATCTCCCTCAAGGTCTCCAAGGATCTGGCGAAGGAGAACCCGCTGGTGGAGGTCGTGCTGCCCAAGGGCGTGCACGGCTACAAGCTCCAGCTCGTCCCCTCCGGTGAGGCCCCCGCGCCCGAAGGCGCGACCATCGCCCCCGCGGAGACGGCGCCCGCCACGCCCGAGCAGACCGGCTCCGACGCGGGCGTCTGAGCCCCGGTTCAAGGCAACCCCTGAATCAGGCGCCTGCTCCATGGGCGCCTGAGCGCGGCCCCCCGCCGGTGAGCGCCGCCCCTGGAGTGCGGGCGAGCGGGCGGCCCTCGCGTGCGAATCCCGGGAAAGGTTGAGAAGTCTCCTGGGAGGAGGGCGGGCCCATGTCGAAGGCATTCACGAAGGAAGATGGGGGCGGTGACGAGGGGCTGACCCCCGAGCGTCCCCGGCCGGCGTCGGCGGCGCGGCGCTACATCACCCCGGAAGGCTACCGCGCGCTCCAGGAGGAGCTGCTGGCGTCCCAGGGGCCAGAGCCCCGGGACTGGCCGGAGCTGGAGGCCGCCGTGCGCAGGCGCGAGCGGGAACGCCGGGCGCGCGAGCTTGCCGCCATCCTGGAGGACGTGCGGGTGGTGGAGCCGGATCCCTCGCAGGCGGGCCGCGTCTTCTTTGGCGCGTGGGTGGTGCTGGAGGACGAGGACGGCGCGCGCGTGCGCTATCGCATCGTCGGCCCGGATGAAGCGGACGTGAAGGCGGGCCGCTTGAGCGTGGAGTCCCCGCTGGCGCGAGCGCTCCTGGGCAAGGAGGCGGGCGAGGCCGTCCAGGTGGAGCGCCCGCGCGGCGCGGTGGAGTACGAGCTCCTCGCGGTGGAGTACGCGGAGTCCGAAGCCGCGGTGCCCGCCCCTTGAGCGGCGCGCTCAGCGCTTCGTCGCGATGACGGTGACGAGGCGGCCGAAGGGCTCCGGCATGTCGCCCTCGCGCACCTCGACGTCGAGCCCCTCCGCCTCCAGCAGGGCGCGGGCCCGGGGCACGAGGAACGTCAGGTAGTACATGACGAACGGCGGCTTCCAGAGCGCGTTGCGCACGCGCATGGCCGCGTTGAAGCCCTTCGCCACCCAGTAGCCGGGGTTCAGCGCGGACGGCGGCTGTCCGGTGACGAAGACGAAGCGGCCTCCTGGCTTCAGCGCGCGAGCGATGCCGCGCACGAGCCGGGGCTCGTCCTCCTCCACGATGTGCCCGAAGGCGCCGAAGCTGGTGATCAGGTCGAACGCCGCGTCGAAGGGCAGCTCCCGCGCGTCGCCCCGCACGAAGTCGAACGCCGCGGTGCCCGGCGCCTCCGCGACGCGCTGGCGCGCTTCGTCCAGCATGCCCTGGCTCAGGTCGAAGCCGACGACGCGCTCGCGGCACAGCGGGCGCAGCACGCGCATCGCGGCGCCGGTGCCGCAGCACACGTCCAGCGCGGCCCCCACGCTTCCAGGCGGGCCCACCCGCGCGAGCGCCGCCTTGAGCACCGGATCCGGCGTGCGGAACGGCGTGTGCTCGAACTTGGGCGCGAGCAGGTCGTAGCCCTGCTCGACGGAGGTGAGGGCCTGCCGGGCGAGTTCCCGGAGGGTGGGGCCGTCTCGGTGGAACATGGACCGAGGTGTACCCACATCCCCCCCGCCCCGCCACCCGGGTTCACGAAGACCCGAGCGGATTTGAATGTCCTGCTGGGGGCTGCGTCAGTCAGGACAAGCAACTCGGACGGAGGATGGAAGACATGGCTTTCAAGCTCGGACTCGCGACCCTGGCCTTCGGTGCACTGCTGCTCGGTTCCTCCACGTCGTTCGCGGCGGACTGGCGCGGCCCGACGCAGGCGGATGCGCGGTGGGGCGGCCAGGAGCACCGCGGTGGCTGGGAGGTGCCCCAGGGCCAGGCGTTCCGCTACGACGACGACGACGCGAAGACGCGCCGCTTCATGGGCTGCCGCGGCCCGAACTGCAACTACGGGCCCATGCCGCGCCCGGTGGATGCCCGGGGCCGCTACGAGTTGCAGACGGTGGAGCGCTGGGTGCCGGCGCGCTACGAGCAGGTCTGGGTCCCGGAGCAGTGCGTGTCCCGGGGCCGCCACGGCCGCCACACGCGCTGCACGCCGGGCTACTACGACCAGCGCTACGTCCCGGGCGGCTACCAGGCGGTGACGGAGTGGGTCTGGGTGCCCTACAGCGGGCGCCGCTGGGTGACGGTGGTCTACCACCCGTAGCGAGGACTTCAGGGGGACGACGCAGGGCAGTGAACGCGGGGCGGTGCCTGGAGAGGGGGTTCTCCAGGTGCCGCCCCGCGGTGTTTCGTGCGTGAAGGCGCCGAGCGGGCCTGTTAGGCAGGGCCCGCATATGGGGACCGCATTCATCACGGGCGCGGGCGTGCGCATTGGAAGCGCGGTGGCGCGCGCGCTCGGCCGGGCTGGCTACGACCTGGCGCTGCACGCGCACCGCTCCCTGGCGCCGCTGGAGTCCCTGGCGGCCGAGCTCCGGGCGCTGGGGCGCGAGGTCACGCTGTACAGCGGTGACCTGTCCGACCCGGCCGCCGTGGACGCGCTGGGCGCGCGGATCCGCCAGGCGCATCCGGCGCTGGACGTGGTGGTCCACAACGCGGGGCTCTACGAGCGGGTGGACTTCGCCGCGGTGGACCGCGAGCAGTACCGCCGCATGCTCGGCGTGAACCTGGACGCGCCGTTCTTCCTCACGCAGGCGCTGCTGCCCTCGCTTCGCGCGGGGAGGGATCCGGTGGTCGTGCACCTCACCGACATCGGCGGGGAGCGGGCGGTGAGCCACTACGCGCACTACTCGGTGAGCAAGGCGGGGCTCGTGATGTTGACGCGCGCGCTGGCGGTGGAGCTGGCGCCGCACGTGCGGGTCAACGCCATCTCCCCGGGGGTGGTGGCCTTCCCGGAGGACTTCGACGCGGCGGCGCGGGAGGCGGTGCTCCAGCAGGTTCCGCTGGGGCGTGAGGGCAGCGTGGAGGACGTGGCGCGCCTGGTCGTGTTCCTCGCGCGCGAGGCGCCGTATCTCACCGGGCAGGTCATCGCCGTGGATGGCGGAAGGAGCGCGCGGCTATGAGCGAGGAACCGGCGTTGATCCACCCGATCGTGACCGACGCGCAAGGCCGTCCGCTGGATGTGATTCAGCTGCGGGGGCTCACGGCGGACTGCATCGTGGGCGTCTACAACCGGGAGCGCGTGACGCCCCAGCCGCTGCGCCTGGACGTGGCGCTCTTCCTGGATGCGCGGCAGGCCGCGGTGGGGGGGAAGCTGGCGAACACGGTGCATTACGGGCGGCTGGCCGGAGAGCTGCGCTTCCTCCTGGATGCGTGCCGCTTCGAGCTGCTGGAGTCCGCGGCGGAGGCGGTGTGCCGCTACCTGCTGGCGCCGCCCACGGACGCGGCGCCGCACGCGCGGGTGCGAGCCGCCACGGTGCGAGTCACCAAGCCGGAGGCGCTGAGCGGGTGGGCCATCCCCTCGCTCCAGATGCACCGGACCTCCGATGAGATGGTGTACCGGACGGAGGAGCGGCCATTCGGGCGGGTGGATGTCATCCACGAGGGGGCCACGTACGGGGTGTACCGGCTGCGGGTGGATCCGGGTGGGGTCATCCCGCCGCGCGCGGACGGGCACACGGAGGGCAGCGAGCTGGTGCTGGGCGCGGGGATGCTGCTCCAGGGGCAGGGGGTGGGGCGGGGCATGGCGTTCCAGGGGCCGGGCGTGTTCACGCACCGCTACGGCAACCCGACAGGGACGGAGCAGACGGTGGTGGGGGTGTACCGGCCGCGGCTGGTGTTCTCGGAGGGGCGGGGTGGGGAGGCGGTGCAGCCCGTGGATCCAGGGGCCCAGTACTACCTGCCCGAATAGGAACAGCGAGCGGGCGGGCGGTGGGTGGCGCAGCGACGGGGCCTGGAGGGTGTGCTAGCTCTAGGGGCGGCTCGCTGTTGAAGGACGCATGGATGAACCTGGACCGGCGGATTCAGCTTTTCGTGGCGCTCGCGGGGCTGTTTGTCACCTCGCTGGTGGTGGGTGACATCATCGGGGTGAAGCTGTTCGAGGTTCACCTGGGGCCGGTGGTCGCGGTGATGTCGATGGGGATGTTGCCGTTCCCGGTGACGTTCCTGCTGACGGACATCCTCAACGAGTTCTACGGCAAGAAGGCCGCGCGGTTCGTGACGTGGGTGGGCTTCTTCATGGCCATCTTCACGTTCGCGATCGTCTCCGTGTCGGTCGAGATTCCGTGGGCGCCGATGACGGAGGCGAAGGACTACATCGGCACGGTGGCGCCGTCGTTCAACAACGTGTTCGGTGGTTCGCAGCGCATCCTGATGGCGTCGATGGTGGCGTATCTGGTGGGGCAGTTCTCGGACATCGCGGTCTTCAACCTGCTCAAGCGGGTGACGAACAATCGGATGTTGTGGCTGCGGGCCACGGGTTCGACGGTGGTGTCGCAGCTCATCGACACGGTGGTGGTGCAGTTCGTCGCGTGGACGGGGGTGTTGCCCCGGGAGGTCATCTTCCGGATCATCTTCACGTCGTACGCGGTGAAGCTGTTGATAGCGATTGGCCTCACGCCGCTCGTCTACCTGGGGCACACGCTGGTGGAGCGCAAGCTGGGCATTTCGCCGGTGGTGCTGGGCGCGGACGGTGAGCCGGTGAACCTGACGCCCGCCAGCCCCGAGCCCCCGCCAGCGGCCATGGCCTGACATGCGGTAGACTGCGGGGGACAGGAGGGAGTCCCATGCAGTTCACGCTGACAGACGATCCGCCGCCCATGTTCGGGTTATTGGCAACTTTTCTGCTGATGTTTCTCTTCCTGGTGCCGTGGGTCGCGCTGCCGCTGGTGCTCTGGCTGAGGCGGGGCGCTCGGGACAGTCATGACGTATTGAGCCTGAAGGCTCCGTCGCCGTGGACCCGCACCCTGGGCATCCGCGAACTCATGGGTTGGGCCTGCTCGGGCGCCGTATTCATGGGACCGCTGTTGTGGCTTGCCATCATCGTTGTGAAGGAATACCGGAAGCTCGGCCTGGGCGAAGCACGCTTCGACATCCAGCCGTGGAGCATCGAGGCATTCTTCTCGGGCCTCGTCGTGGCCACGCCGGTGATCGTGTTGCTGTTCATGCGTTGGCTGGGGCAGGGGGCTGGAATGTCCCGAGACGGCTCTCGTGGACGCGTCAGTCTCGCGCAGCGTTTGGGTGACCTGGTGGGCTGGACTGGAGTGACGGCGATGCTCGTCGTCCCCAGCTTGTTCAGTGTGCGGGCTCTTATCGGCGTCTTGGTCACGATCGGGCAGTGCTACTACTTCCAGTTCGGACCGCCGCCGGCTCGGATCCTCGTGCTCCTGGGACTGGATCGTGCCGGGCCTTGGGATTTCGCGATGATTCTCGTCGTCTTTGTGACCACTGCGATTCTGCTCGCGTCGTGGCGACGACTGGATGTCTCCCCTCAAGATGTCCTGCGGTCGGTGACGCAGTCGGGTCGAAGCTTCTTTTCGGCCTTGCAAGACTTCATGTCATGGGCCTGCATCGCGGCCCTGTTCATCGGGCCATTGCTGCTCGGCATGGCGTTTCTCATCAACGTGGATGGCATGTTTCTGGACCACTTCGACGAGACGCTTGTTGGCGTCGAACCCAACTCCTGGGGCTGGTTCGCCGCGATGACGCTGCTGCTCGGCCTGCTGCGCGTGCGGTGGCTGCGCACGGCTTCGACGCGTCAGGACGTGCTCCACATCGCGTGAGTCAGCAGCGGCGCAGGAGCCGGAGCGAGGTGATTCCTCGACAGCGGGCGGGTCCGCCAAGGAGAATGATCGAATGATCACGCTCTACGGCTTCGGCCGCGTCAACTCGAAGGTCGTGGGGCTCACGCGCGACTTGCGCGTCCTGTGGACGC
The DNA here is from genome assembly GCF_007352635.1 of Corallococcus sp. Z5C101001. Classification (NCBI taxonomy): domain Bacteria; kingdom Pseudomonadati; phylum Myxococcota; class Myxococcia; order Myxococcales; family Myxococcaceae; genus Corallococcus; species Corallococcus sp. Z5C101001. The sequence goes on along the minus strand of NZ_VKLU01000007.1, from coordinate 132,401 downwards.
TCGAGGAGCTGGGTGTGCCCTACCGGGTGCATGGCGTGGATCACCCCGCGGGGGAAACCCGGAGCGAGGAGTACCGGCGGCTGAACCCCTTCGCTCAGGTGCCGGTGCTCGAGGACGAAGGCTTCGTGCTCACCGAGACGGGGGCGATCCTGCTGTACCTGGCGGAGAAGACGGGCCGCTTGATGCCCGCGGATTTCCAGGGCCGGGCCCAGGTGACGCGCTGGTGCTTCGCCGCGCTCAACACCGTGGAGCCCCCGCTGTTCCAGATCGTGATGATCGATCTGCTCGGCGACGCCGACCCCACCGGCGCGCAGCGGCGTCCCGGGATGGTGAACCATGCCGAGCTCCATCTGACAGCGCTCGAGGACTGGCTTCGGGTGCGTCCGCATCTCGCCGGTGAGGCCTTCACCGTGGCGGACATCCTGATGACCACGGTGCTGCGCGAGGTGCGCAACGCGGGCGTGCTCGACCGCTTCCCCCGGGTCTCCGCCTACCGCGAGCGCTGTGAGGCACGGCCCGCCTGGCGGCGGACCTTGGATGCCTATGAGCAGCGGCTCGGGGCCCCGGCGGGCAGCGCGCGTTAGCGTGTGCCCGCGAAGGACCTCCTCGCCGGGCCCCCTCGACCTGTCTCGCGGAGATGCCCTGGGGCCTAGCACGGCTCCGGCGCATTCACGCAGCACTGCTCCGGCTCATCCACGCACTTTCCGGCGGGGTGATTCAGACAGCAGAGCAGGCCCGAATAACAGTACATGGTCCCATTCGGGGTGCTCTCCCTGACGCCACAGGGCAGATCGTTCGGCGTCACAGGCCTGCACGCGGAGTCGATGCAGCCCAGGCCCTCCTCACAGTCGTCGTTGTCCGCGCAATACTTCAGGCCCTGCTCCACCGAGGCCGTCTCTGGCGCGGCGCTGTCCTTCACCCCGCCACAGCCCGTCAGCGCACCGAAACCCAGCACCGCGAACATCACCAGTCCACGCAGCTTGTTCATGCCCATCTCGCTTGTCCTTGAAGGAGGGGCTGACAAGTCTAGAGGGCCGGGTCTGCCATTGATAGGGGACCCGGCCCCCATGAACCTCAGCGTGTGTTTGGAGCTGGGTGCTTGAGGACCTGCATGGTGCCGCGCGTGACCCCGAACTGCTCATGCACCGCCGCGCGCTTCACCGCCTCCGCGGGTGCCAGCCGGCCCGCGAGCAGCTCCTGATACGCGGCCAGCACGCGCGCGGCCTCCTCCCGCGTCTCGCGCACGAACTCCACGCGGAAGCGCCGCACGCCGCGCTCCAGCAAGCGCGGCACCAGCGACGCCGCGCTCTGGGCCTGCGCGTTGAACACCGTGTTGCGGCACCCCACGTCCACGATGACCGGGTGCTCCAATCCCAGCCGGTCCTTGAGCGCGATGGCGTGCTTCTCACACGGCCGCCCACAGGCCTTGTAGTCGCGCCCGTTGGACAGCGTGTGCGAATACACGCAGTGCTCCGTGTGGAACGTGGCGATGTGGTGATGCAGCGCCACCGCGAACCGGTGCGCTGGCGCCTTCTCCAACAAGGCGAAGAGCTGCTCCGAGTCCAGGTCGTGCGACACCGTCAGCGTGTCCAACCCCAGCCCCAATAGGTGGGAAGCCGTCAGCGAGTTCGTGACGTTGAGGGAGAAGTCCCCGTGCAGCACCGGCCGCGCCGCGCCCGCCGGCTGCTCCAGGAAGTGCATCATCGCGCCCCAGTGCCGCACCAGCACCGCGTCGGGTCGCAGCCGGTCCAGCCGCGTGTCGTAGCCCTCCTCGCCCGGCTTCTGCACGCGCACCGTCGCGATGGTGACGCGCAGCCCCGCCGCGCGCGCCCGCTCCACCGCCTTCTGGAGCCCCACCATCTCCATCCAGTCCAGCTCCACCTCGCCCAGCCCGGCCGCGATGGCCGCCTCCAACTGCGCCGCGTTCCGGCACAGCGGCAGCAACCGCGGCGCCTCCGGCTCCGGCCGCGCCACCACCCGCGCCAGCAATCCCTGGCGCACGCCGTCCTCCACCGCCTCCGTGCTCACGGTCCGCGCGGGCCCGCGCTCCACGTCCGCCGTCAGCTCCGCCACCAGCTGCCGGCGCAGCGCCTTCAGCTCCGACACCGGCAGGTGCAGCCCCGGCGCCAGTCCAGACGCGTCCAGCGCCGCCAGATGGAACGACGTCCCACCCAGCGCGGCCAGCTTGTCCTTGAGCAGCGCCGCATCCACGCCCGCGCCGCGTGAAGGCGCCAGCAGCGTCGTTCCCACCGCCTCCCGCGTGTAGCGCCCGGTGCTCATCCGCACGCGCAGCGGGGTGCCCTCCGCGCCCGTCACCCAGAGCGACAGCGGGATGCGGCCCTCGGGCTCGCCCTCCGCGAGCAGCCCCTCCGTGCGCCGCGCGAGCGCCGGGTCGCTGTTGAGCCACACGCGCTGCCCCGGCGCCACCCGGCCCAGGTCCGGCCCGGGATGGCCGAAGCCCAGCACCCACGCGTCGCCCTCGCGCTCCACGCGGAAGATGGGGCCGCCCGGCTCGTGCTTGTCCTCGGGCGCGCCCGCGTCGAACACCACGCCCATGCCCGGGCGCGGATCCACGTCCGCGGGGTCCGGCTCGCCGGTCAGCGGCGCCGACACCGCGCCCGAGGGCGCCTCCGGCCGCGCATCCCCCAGGCCCAGCGCGCCCGTCCACGGCCGGTCGTCCGGCACCACGAGCACGTCCTTGCCCGCCACGGCGTGCACCCGGCCCAGGTACAGCCCCCGGTGCTTGGGAAAGCGCCCCTCCACCAGCGTCTGGTGGTCCGACCCCGCCAGGAACCCGTGCGAGAACCCCCGGCTGTATGACAGCGACATCTCCGCCAGGTCCTTCGCCAGCCGCGCCCCGTCGGGCCTCCCCTCCATCACCCCGTCCAGCCACCGACGGTAGCCCTGCACCGTGCTGGAGACGTACTGCGGCCCCTTGAGCCGGCCTTCAATCTTCAGGCTGTGCACGCCGATGTCCGCCAGCTCCGGCACCGCCCTCACGCCCGCCAGGTCCTTGGGGCTGAGCAGGTACTTCACCTCGCCCAGGTCGCGTGTCTCACCATCCACCACCAGGTCGTACGGCAGCCGGCAGGACTGCGCGCACTGGCCCCGGTTGGCGGACCGGCCCCCCCACGCCTCGCTCGTGAGGCATTGGCCGCTCCACGACATGCAGAGCGCCCCGTGGATGAAGACCTCCAACTCGATGTCCGTCTGTGACGCGAGCCGGCGAATCTCCGCCACCGACAGCTCTCGCGGCACCACCATCCGCGTGAAGCCCAGCCCCGTGGCGAACCGCGCCCCCTCCGCGCTGGACAGCGTCATCTGCGTGGACGCGTGCAGCTCCAACTGGGGGCACACCGCCCGCGCCAGCAGCGCCACCGCGGGGTCCTGCACGATGAGCGCGTCCACTCCCGCCCGCGCCACCCCGCGCAGCAGGTGCTCCACCACCGGCAGCTCCGGCTCGAACACCAACGTGTTCAGCGTCACGTAGGCGCGCGCGCCCGCCCGGTGGATGAGGCCCACCGTCTCGGACAGCCGCTCCAGTGAGAAGTTTTCCGCGCGGGCCCGCGCGTTGAACCCCTCGTCGAGCCCGAAGTAGACAGCGTCCGCGCCACTGGCGAGGGCGGCACGCAACGACTCCAGGTCACCGGCGGGGGCGAGGATTTCGGGGCGTCGGGGAGACATGGCTCCTACCTAGCACGACCTCCGCTGTCCCTCTCCCCCCGGTGTCTGCCCACCCCCCAGACAGGCGTCCGGCGCACCCCGTCAATCTCCACCCAAAGCGATACGGGTGATTGGCGCGACAATGATTCCAGTGGGAAAGGTTTAGCAGGCCAAATGTTTGTCATTAATCACGGGGGTGATATCCCCTGAGGCAGGCGCGCCGGGCAGGCACCCGCGACTTGCGGGTGGGGGATGCCATCAACGCCGCGCGCCATCTTCCGAAAGGGATAGCCAATGGAACGCGAGCGGATGTCGGGGGCGCGGTCCGCCTCTGGACGGCTGGAAGCGGTGGATGCCATGCGGGGCACGGTGATGTTGCTCGTGTTCCTGTCGCACTTCGCGGATGCGTATCTGTATCCGCTGGGCGGCGAGGCCGCGCACCTGCGCGAGCGGATGAACCTGCTGACGATGATGGCCACGCCCGGCTTCATGGTCATCAGCGGCCTGATGCTGGGGCTGCTGCACTCGCGAAGCCGGGACTTCGGTCCCCTGCGCGAGCGGCTCCAGCGCCGGGGCCTGTTCCTGCTCACCGTGGGCCACCTGCTCATCGTGCCCACCTGTCGCTTCTGGGCGAACGAGCCCCTGTACCTGCTGCGCATCCTGCCGGTGACGGACACCATCGGGCTGGCGCTGCTCGTGGGGCCGTGGGTGGTGACGCGGCTGGACGGACGCGCGCGCGCCTGGCTGGGCGTGGGGCTGTTCGCGCTGAGCTGGACGGTGAGCCTGTGCTGGTGGCCGGAGGCGGCCGTGGCCCGCACCCTCAAGGAGGCGCTCTTCGGGCAGCGCGAGCTGTCCGTGCTCCTCTCCAGCTTCCCGGTGGTGCCGTGGCTGGGCGTGTACCTGGTAGGCAGCATGTTCGGGGAGTGGCTGGGGACCTGGGGCCGCGCGGACGTGAAGGGCGTGGCGCGGCGCTTCGAATTCGTGGGCCTGGGCATCGCCACCTTCGGCGGCGGCCTGGTGGTCCTCCACATCGCGGTGCGCCACCTGTGGCAGGGCGCCGGCTTCACCACGCTGATGGCGCTCACCTCCCAGGCGCAGAAGTACCCGCCGGGGCCCGCCTACGTCGCGCTCTACGGCGGCACGGTGCTCGCGGTGATGGGCCTGCTGATGCGCGCGGAGCAGGCCGGGTACCTGTCGCGCTACCTGCGCGCGGCGAGCGTCATCGGTCGGCACTCGCTGTTCGCGTTCATGCTCCAGTTCTACGTGTACTACGTGGGCCTGTACCTGCTGCGCCTGCACTACACGCCGCTGTGGCCGCTGCTGTTCGTCTTCAGCGCGGTGCTCCAGTGGAGCGCGCTGTACGCGTGGGACCTGCGCGGCCGTGCCCGCGAGGCCTCCGCGCGTCTGCCGGCGGGTGTCCCCGTGCCCGGCGCTCGCTGAGGCGGGCAGGCAGGGGAGCGAGCCCTGGCGAAGGGCCTCGGGCGTCCCCATCCTTCGGGACAGGAGGCCGTGATGCTCGAGGTCGTCGTCTACATGAAGCGCACCTGTCCCTATTCGCGCCAGGCCATGGACCTGCTCAACGAGAAGGGCTGCGAGTTCCAGAAGGTGGACGTCGCCGCGAACGAGGAGCGGCGCGCTGAGATGGAGGAGCGCTGCGGCCGTCACACCGTGCCGCAGATCTTCATCGCGGGCCGCCACGTCGGCGGCTGCGACGACCTGTATGCCTTGGAGGAGCGCGGGGAGCTGGACGCGCTGCTCTGCGGGAGCGCGGGGGACTCCACCGCGCCCTGACGCGTGCCTTGAAGCCGTGCCCCGGGCGGGAGCCATCCCGGGGGCGCGGCGCCGGACCCGGGGGCTTTCGCGGCGGGCTGCCCCTGACCCCGGGGGTTGTGTAGACTCCGGGGCCCCTCGCTCCGGAGTCCTCCGAACCGTGTCGGCCCCGTCGGAACCCGCCTTCGGCATCGTCCTGGTCCCCCCGGGCTCGGTGGCCCGAGAACCCCTGAACATCGCGGCCGAGCGCGCGGGCCTCCGCGTGGTGGACGACCCGGACGACGCCGCCCTCGCGCTGGTGGACCTCACCGCCCCCGGCTGCGGCCCCGCCGTGGTGGAGCTGCTCACCTCGCTCAACGGGCCGCACCTCACGCTCATCGCGCTGGTGTCGCCGGATCCGCGCGGCTTCGCCGCCGTGGACACGCTGCGCCCCACGGACATCCTCACCCACCAGGGGCTGCCGCACGAGCTCACCTGGCGCCTGCAGCGCGCCGCGGAGCGACACCGCGAGCGCGAGGAGCAGGCCCGCAGCCAGACGGACCTGGCGCTGCTCCTGGAGCTCACCGCCGACTACGCGGAGAGCTCCGACGTGGAGGCGCTCCTGCACGGCGTCACCCGGCGCCTCGCGGAGCAGCTGGACATCGCGCGCGCCACGCTGGTGATGGTGGGCGGTGGCGTGGACGAGGGCGTCATCGTCGCCGCCAGCGACGACCCGGGCATGAAGGACCTGCGCATCGACCTGGCGCGCTACCCCGAGATCCGCGAGGTGGTCCGCACCGGCAAGCCGGTGGTGATGCAGGAGGCGGCCACGCACCCGCTGCTGGGCGACCTGGAGCGCCGCGCCGTGGCCGCGCGAGGCATCCACGCCATCGCCGCGCTGCCCCTGCCCATCCGGGGCGAGGTGCGCGGCGTGCTGCTGCTGCGCGCGGCCGGCCGCCGGCGGGCCTTCAGCACGCGCGAAATCGACTTCCTCACCACGGTGGCGCACGCGACGGCGGTGGCGCTCCGGAGCGCGTCGGTGCTCCAGTCGGTGCAGACCGCGCGGCTGGCGGCGGAGGAGAAGGCCGCGTCCTTCAAGCCCTACCAGCTCTTCTTCGCCCACGTGAGCGAGGGCGTGGCCATCCTCGACGACGAGGCGGGCGTGCTGTCGCTCAACCCCTCCGGCGCGATGATGCTGGACACGACCGCCAGCGAGGCGCGGGGCAAGCACCTGAATCAAATCACCCAGCCGGTGGACGACGGGGTGCTGATGGAGCTGGTGACCTCCGCGTCGCGCGGCGAGGCGCGCATGGGCGTGGACGTGGTGGTGCGCACGCCGGCGGGCCGCTGCCTCACGCTGTCCATGTCCGCGGCGCCCCTGCGCGACGAGGACGCGGCCACCATCCTGTCCTTCCGCGACGTGACGCACGCGCGCAAGCTGGAGGACGAGCTGCGCAACACGAAGGACTTCCTGGAGCGGCTCATCGACTCGTCGGTGGACGCCATCATCGCCGCGGACCTGAAGGGGCGCATCATCCTCTTCAACAAGGGCGCGGAGGCGATGTGCGGCTACACCGCCCAGGAGGCGCAGGAGAAGCTCACCGCCCTCCAGCTGTACCCGCCCGGTGTCGCCCAGCGCATCATGGCGCAGATCCGCAGCCCGGAGATGGGGGGGCGCGGCCGGCTGTCCCTCACGCGCCAGGAGCTGATGCACCGCTCCGGTGAGCGCGTGCCCGTCAACATGACGGCCTCCATCGTCTACGAGGGCGGCCGCGAGTCCTTCAGCGTGGGCATCTTCACGGACCTCCGGGACCGGGTGCAGCTGGAGCGCAAGCTGTCGGACGTGGAGACGCGCCTGGAGGAGAGCGAGAAGAGCGCCGTCATCGTCGCGCTCGCCGGCACCGCGGCGCACGAACTCAACCAGCCCCTCACCTCCGTGATGGGCTACGCGGAGCTGCTCAAGCGCAAGCTCAAGGAGGAGGACTTCGCCTGGAGGCCGGTGGACATCATCTACCGCGAGGCGGAGCGCATGGCGGAGATCGTCCGCAAGATTGGGAAGATCACCCGCTACGAGACGAAGTCGTACGTGGGCGCGCAGCAGATCCTCGACCTCGACAAGGCGACCTCCCATGAAGAGTGAGGTCCGTGCCATGCGTCCCTCCGGAACCCTGGCCCCCGACGCCTTCCAGGCCTTCTTCGACGCGCTCGACGAGCCCGTGGCGGTCTGCGACGCGGCCCTGCGCATCGCGGCGGTGAACCCCGCGCTGCGCCGCTTCTGCGCCGAACACGACGTCACCGTGGACGGGATGGCGGAGGCCCTGGTGGGCGCCACCCCGCCGGAGGATGGCGAGTCCCACGAAGTGGACCTGGTGCTCCCGAGCGGCACCTCCCTGGTGCTCACCCTGTCGCGCAAGGCGGACACCGTCGCGGTGCGCGCCCGGCTGGACACGGAGATCATCAGCGGCCGGCTGGTGGTGGCGGAGCGGGCCCTGCTGGAGCAGGCGCGCACCGAAGGCGTGCTCCTGGACCTGGGCCGCAGCGTGGCGGAGGCGGGCGGCGAGGAGGAGCTGGTGGCCGCGGTGGCGCGCGGCGTGAAGGAGCTGTTCCCCGCCCGCGCCTTCTGCATCCGCATCGTGGATGCGCGCACCGGCGGCCTCACGTCGCTCTACGCGGAGGGGCGCCTCAAGGAGGGCGCGCATGAACCGCTGGTGCTCTTCCAGCGCTCGGTGGAGAAGACGAACCTGACGGTGACGTCGCTGCCGCAGGGCCGCGTGACCATCTCGGAGGAGGTGCCGCTGCTCTTCCACGGGAGCACCCGCGCGGTGAGCGCCCCCCTGGTCGCGAGCGGCCAGCTCTTCGGCGCCATCAACATGGAGTACCCGGAGGGGCTGGACGCGGACCCCGCGCACGACGAGCGCGTGCTGCTCCAGCTGGCCAGCCAGGTCGCGGTCGCGGTGAAGAACGCGAAGCTCATCGACGAGCTGACGTTCGTGCGCAAGTACCTGGAGGAGCTGCTGGAGAAGGCCAACGCGCTCATCCTGGTGGTCAACCGGGACAAGCAGGTGGTGGTCTTCAATCAGGCCCTGAGCGCGCTCACCGGCCTCTCCAAGGAGCAGGTGCTGGGGCGGGACCTGTCCTCGCTCGTGCCGGACAGCGAGCACCTGCGCATGGCGCCCGTGCTGGCCGCGGCCATGCGCGGCGAGTCCGTGAACAGCTTCGAGACGCGCCTGCTCACCCGCGACGGCGGCGAGGTGCGCGTGTCCTTCGCCACCTCCTCCATGCTCACCCAGCCCGGGGAGGTGGAGGGCGTCATCGCCATTGGCCAGGACGTCACGGTGGTGAAGGAGCTGGAGAAGCGCATCATCCACGCGGAGAAGCTGGCCTCCATTGGCCAGCTGGCGGCCAGCGTGGTGCATGAAATCAACAACCCGATGACGGCGGTGGCCACGTACGCGGACGCGCTGCTCCAGCGCTCGCGGCTGACGCCGGGCGCGAACCCGGCGGACCAGGAGAAGCTGAAGAAGATATTGGAGAGCAGCCACCGCATCCTGCGCTTCACCCGCGACCTGGTCAGCTACGCGCGGCCCGCGCAGGACCGGCCGGAGCGGGTGTCGCTCAACGCCGTCGTGGACATGGCGGTGGGCTTCTGCGAGCACGTCGTGTCCCAGGCGCGCGTCACCGTGCACCGCGACTACGCGGAGGACGTGCCGCCGGTGGCCGCCGTGAGGGCCAACCTGGTGCAGGTGTTCGTCAACCTGGTCACCAACGCCTGCCACGCGATGCCGCCGGGCGGACAGGTGCACCTGTCCACGGTCCAGGAGGGGCAGGAGGCGGTGGTGCGCGTGCGCGACACCGGCACCGGCATCGAGCCGCGCAACCTGTCGCGCATCTTCGAGCCCTTCTTCACCACCAAGCCGGAGGGGCGCGGCACCGGCCTGGGCCTCTCCATCTGCCAGGGCATCGTGGAGAACCACGGCGGACGGCTGAGCGTGGAGAGCACCGTGGGGCAGGGCACCCTCTTCACGGTGCGGCTGCCGCTGGCGGAGGACTGAGCGGGCGGGGCTTCAGTCCTCGCCGGCTTCGTCGTCCAGCTCGCGCCGGAACTCCTCGTTCGTCAGCAGGCCCTTGCGCGCCATGATGCGCATCAGCGCCCAGAAGCGCCGCTCCAGCTCCTCCAGCCGGTCCGGCTCCTCGCGCGCCGCCTGGCCGAAGAGGTAGTCCAGGTCGTCCAGCACGCCGCCCCCGGAGGAGGCCGGGCGCGCCTTGGCCTTGTCCCCCGCGGCCCCCGCGCCGCCGCGCTTGCGCTTCGCCTGCTCCTCGCGCTCGCGGATGAGGTCCGCCAGCGACGTGCGCTGCGTCTTCTCCGACGCCGGCAGCTCCTCGCCGACGATGACCTCCTCGTCGTCGTCCTCCACCGACGAGGGGCGCGCGGGCGGCGGCGCGGGCCGGGCCGGCCGCGCCGGGGACGGGCTGGGACGGGGGCCCGTGGCCACGGGCACCTTGTGGTAGTAGCGCAGGATGGCGCCCCGCACCGCGGACAGCGCCGTCACCCGGCCGCTCACCTTCATGCCGCTGGTGAACTCGATCTCCTCGATGGCGGTGATGTTGAGCGGATCCGCCATGGCCACCACCAGCTGGCGCCGGCCGCCCACGTTCTCCAGCGCGTAGGGGAACAGGTCGTGCTGCTCGCAGAACCGCGCGCGCAGGAAGTGCACCGCCGCCCAGTCCGGGGTGATCGCCGCCAGGTCCACCTGGGGCATCTCCAGCGCCTCGCTCAACGCCTGCGCGAGCGTCGCCTCCGTGATGGCGCCCTGCCCGATGAGCGTCACGCCCAGCCGCTGCCGCGTCTGTCGCTGCGCCGCGAGCCCCGCCTCCAGCTGGGCGGGGGTGATCGCGCCGCGTTCCACCAGCAGCTCGCCAATGCGCTTTCGGGCCATGGTTTCCTCGCCTAGCACGCCGCCTGGAGACGCCCAAAGGGGTGGCACGCGCGTTGCGCAATCAACGGTGGAGTGCCCGCCATGTGCCCTGTCCAGCGACTTGGCAAGCCGCGCGCCAACGCAAAATTCCTGTGAGATTTCAGTAACTAACGCAGAGGGTGGCTGCCTTGACACGCTTGGGAGCGGTTCCTAGACTCGCCGCCACCGTGATCCAATATTCCTGCCGCTGACCTGGGTGGATGTCCACCCGGCTGGCAGCAGTCCGGAATGGTTCGCAAGCGCGAGCCGCGCCGGCCATCTGGAGGCCATCAGTGATGAACCTGGGGTTTGTGACCAATCTGTCCGTTCTCGCCAACGCCGCCAGCGGCAACGAAACCTTCTTGCAGGAACTGGGGCGCCGCTGGGAGTCCGGTCAGGCCGGCATGTACCCCATCGCGGTGTGCCTGGTGATCGCGCTGTCCATCATCATCGAGCGCAGCATCGTGCTGTTCTTCAAGGCCTCCATCAACAAGGAGGGCTTCCTGCGCGGCCTCAAGAAGCACATCTACGCGGGCGACCTGGACAAGGCCATCAACTACGTGGCCGGCCAGAAGAACACGCCGCTGACCAACGTCATCAAGGCCGGCCTGATGAACGTGCCGAAGGGCCAGGACGAGGTCCAGGCGGCGCTCGACGAGGCCAGCCTGCGTGAGACGCCGCGGCTGGAGGCGCGCACGGGCTACCTGGCGATGCTCGGCAACGCGGCGATGCTCGCGGGCCTCCTGGGCACGGTGAACGGTCTCATCACCTGCTTCGAAGCGGTGGCGAACGTGAACCCGGCCGACAAGGCCACCATTCTGGCGAACGGCATCTCCGAAGCCATGAACTGCACGGGCTTCGGTCTGCTCACGGCCATCCCGGCGCTCATCGCCTTCTCCGTGCTGATGGGCCGCACCCAGGGCCTCATCAACGACATCAACGAGACCAGCGTCTCCGTGCTGAACCTCATCGTGGCCAACCGCGACAAGTTCAAGAACCTGAACATCCCGGCCTCCGCCCACCACGCCGAGGAGTAGTCCTCCTCCGGCAGGCGCGGTCCGCGGTGGATGTGGAACCGGAAGCACCGGCGCGCTGTCTGGACGCCCCGAAGCCGGGGAGCCGCCAGCGCGCCTTTCCTGTAGCCTTCTTGAAACGTCGTGCATGCGCGAAGCGCGCTGTCAGCTAGGAGGTAGTCGCCATGGCCGGCGGAATGGACCTGGGCAACTCGGGCAAGGGTGGCAAGAAGCCGCTCGATGTCGCCATCAACCTGGTCCCCTTCATTGACCTGATGGCAGTGACCATCAGCTTCCTCATCATGACGGCGGTCTGGACGCAGATTGGCCGTCTCCAGGTGTCGCAGGCCGGCGGGGCCTCCACGGAGGAGCAGCAGGAGGAGGAGAAGACCAAGACGGTCCAGCTCACCCTCCTGGTGTCGCCCACGGAGATGCGCCTCACCGCGGACCAGAGCGCCTTCGACCCCATCCCCCTCACCCGGGACGACAAGGGCCGGCCGGACCTGTCCAAGCTGGTGGCGCGCTTCAAGGAGTTGAAGGCGCAGCTGCCGGACCAGTCCGCCATCACCCTTCAGACCGAGGACCTGGTCCGCTACGAGGACCTGGTCCGCATCATCGACGAGTGCATCGGCTCCGGGTTGCCCCAGGTGTCGGTCTCCGCGGCGATGGGCTAACAGGAGCACTCAAGCCATGGGCATCAAGGTTCCCGGCAAGCGGTACGGCAAGCGGCTGGAGCACTCCAAGGTCTTCGGCCACGGCGGGCACGGCAAGAAGAGCGGGTTCGCGGACCTGCTCATCACCCCGCTCGTCGACATGTTCGTCATCATCGTGCTCTTCCTCATCGCGAACTTCTCCGCGACGGGTGAGGTGCTGATGATGACCAAGGACATCGTCCTTCCCGAAGCGGTCAACGTGAAGGAAGTGGAGATGCACCCGGTGGTGATGGTGTCCAACGACCAGGTCAGCGTGTCGGGCACCATCGTGGGCCGGGTGGAGGACCTCACCAAGGACGAGTACCTCAACATCCCCGCGCTGGAAGAGAAGCTGCGGGACATGAAGAAGCAGTTCGAGGACCTCCACTCCATGGCGGGCGGCACGGACGGCTTCAAGGGCGACGTGAACATCCAGGCCAACAAGGACGTCCAGTTCAAGGTCATCAAGCGGGTGATGTTCAGCTGCGCCACGGCCGGCTACAACAACATCAACTTCGCCGTCATCCAGGGCGGTGGCGCCGCGAGCGGTGAGAAGGCCGCCGCCGCCACGCCGTAGGCTTCTCGCGGCGGACCCCGGCCGGTTCCGGGGTCCGCGCTTTACAAAAGACGCCCTGACCCTGCATGGGTCGGGGCGTTCGCGTTTCTTCCGATGAAAGGCTTCCCGCCGTCATGCCCCTGCGCGCCGTGCTCTTCGACCTGGATGGGACGCTGGTGGACTCGCTGGGGGACATCGCCACGGCGATGAACCACGCGCTCGTCGCGCACGGCCTGCCGCCGCACCCGGAGGCCGCCTACCTGCGCTTCGTGGGCGAGGGCGTGGCGATGCTGGCGGAGCGGGCCACGGGGGGCGCCATCCCGGAGCTCCAGCGCCGCGTGCTGGCCACCTACCACGCGTACTACGACACCCACCTGTTCGACCGGACGGTGGCCTACCCAGGCGTGGCGGACGCGCTCCTGGTGCTGGCGCGGGACGGCCTCCGGCTGGGCGTGCTCAGCAACAAATCCGACGACTTCGTGAAGCGGCTGGTCGCCCGGTTCCTGCCAGGCGTGCCCTTCGCGGGCGTGTACGGGGAGCGGCCGGGCATCCCGCGCAAGCCGGACCCCACGGCGGCGCTGGCGCTGGCCCGAGAGCTGGGCGTGGCGCCAGACGCGTGCGGCTTCGTGGGGGACACCTCCGTGGACATGGACACCGCGAGGGCCGCGGGCATGTACGGCGTGGGCGTCACCTGGGGCTTCCGCACGGAGGCGGAGCTGCACGCGCACGGGGCGCGGGCGGTCGTCTCCTCGGCGGACGCGCTGCTCACCGCGCTGCGGACCGCGGCCCCTTGAAACGCGGCAGGGGCCGCCTCCCGGACACCCGGAGGACGGCCCCTGAGGTGGAGCGCCACGGGGCGCTCCGTGCCACGGCGCGAATCAGGCCGCCACGGCGAGCTTCGGCTTGGGCTGCTCGGGCACCGCGGCCGCGGCGGGCGCGCGGCCCAGCCGCTTGAGCATCCGGTAGTGCGACGCCACGGCGCTCCGGAAGGTCTCCGCCTCCAGGTAGGGCAGGCCGTGCTCGTGGGCGGTGGCCTTCACGATTTCACTGAGCGCCGGGTAGTGGATGCTGCACACCTTGGGGAACAGGTGGTGCTCCACCTGGAAGTTGAGCCCGCCCACGTACCAGCTCAGCAGGCGGTTCTTGCGGGCGAAGTTCGCCGTGGTGCGCAGCTGGTGCACCATCCACGCGTCCTCCACCTTGCCGTCCGTGTCCGGCACGGGGAACTCCGCGTCCTCCACCACGTGGGCCAGCTGGAAGACGATGCCCAGGATGAAGCCCGCCGTCAGGTGCATGGCCAGCTGCCCCAGCACGAACTGCCACCAGGTGACGTTCAGCACCATCCACGGAATCACCAGCGTCCAGGCGTAGTACAGGGCCTTCATCGCGATGAGGCGGCCCCACTCGCCGGCCGCGTGCTTCTTGTCCTTGTAGGGGCCCAGGTCCTTCTGGAAGAAGTACTTGTAGTCCTTCGCGAACACCCAGAAGACCGTGGTGAAGGAGTACGCGGTGAACGCGTACAGGTGCTGCAGGCGGTGGTACGGCTTCCACTCGGAATACGGCGACAGCCGCAGCTGCGGGCTCACCGTCAGGTCCTCGTCCATCCCCTGGATGTTGGTGTACGTGTGGTGAAGGACATTGTGGGTGATCCGCCACATGTAGCTGTTCGCCCCGATGAGGTCGAACGCGAGGCCCACCACGCCGTTCACGCGCGCGTTGTCGCTGTACGAGCCGTGCACGCCGTCATGACCGATGCAGAACCCGATGCCCGCGATCGCCACGCCCATCAGCACCGCCAGGCCCAGCATGGCCCAGAGGCCGAACCGCCCGCTGAGCAGCAGCCCGTAGACGCCCGCGGTGAAGCCCAGGATGCAGAGGGCCTTCACGTACATGGCCCCGTTGGCCCGCTGCGAGAGGTTCCGGGTCTCGAAGTATTCGGAGACCCGCCGCTTCAGGTCCTCCGCGAAGGAGGCATCGCGTTGGCCAAAGGTCACACGGGTAGGGTTTGTCACTGGGAGGGACGCCTCACGAAATGGAAACGACGGGGAGGTGGAGCGGGACGGGCGGCCCCACGATAGGACACGTCCAGGCGGAAGTGTTCAGGGGTGGAAACTATTCCGAAACACCGGGGGGCCCCCGGGCCTGTCACCCCTGGCTGCTTGGAGCGTCACCCAGCGGGAAATGCCCCGGCCCGCGAAGGCGTTTCACCGCGAGATCGAGGTTGTTACCTTCGACGACGTGAAGGAGGGGCCGGGAGTGGTTCCCGGCTCGACTTCATGCCTGTTCAGGGTTAAGGCGCGGTCTTCGCCCCAAAATATGGGGGCGGGCAGTCCGGCGATGACGCCGGGTTGCCAGTGGGACAAGGAAGCAGATCATGGCAAGTGGTACGGTGAAGTGGTTTAACGATGCGAAGGGCTTTGGCTTCATCACGCAGGACAGCGGTGGTCCGGACGTGTTCTGCCACCACACGGCGATCCAGGCGGATGGGTTCCGCACCCTGGCCGAGGGCCAGAAGGTGGAGTTCGACGTGAAGAAGGGCCCCAAGGGGCTCCAGGCGGAGAACGTCCGCCCGGTCGGCTGAGCCCTTCCCGGCTCGGTTGCTTTTCACGCATCCACGAGGTCCGGCCTTGACGGGGCCGGGCCTCTTTTTCGGTCAATATTTCCCCGGAGGCTCCATGCAGGGAAGGTCCACGAAGCGGCAGAAGGAGATGGCGCGCCAGCAGAAGCAGCGCGAGAAGGACACCAAGAAGGCCGAGCGCAAGACCGAGAAGGAGCAGCGTCCTGCGCGCATGCCGGGCGAGGAGGATCCCGACATCGCCGGCATCGTTCCGGGCCCGCAGCCGCTGCCCGATGCGTTCAACACCTGACGCAAACGCGGCACCGCCCCGGTCCATCAGGGCACCGGGGCGGTGGGGTTGGGGCCGGTAAGGCCCTTTTTCATGTCCGCGAGCGGGACCGGGCGCTTCAGCCCATCCCGTATCTCAGGCGTTCCTTGTCCTCCGCGCGGTTGTACGCGGTGGCCGCGGCGATGACGTGGCACACCCAGCCCAGGATGCCGCCCGTGCCCAGCCAGAAGCCGGGCGTGATGATGAGCCAGAAGACCCCGCGCAGGATGTCACCGTTGTAGATCTGCCCCACGCCGGGGATGAAGAACGACAGCAGCGCAGCAAGACCGGGACGCGACATGGATTCGTTCCTCCTTGTCCTCATCCTACGGTCCCGTGGGGCGCCCATTGCATCCTCTGACGGACACGCCTGCCTGCCTGGTGTCCCTGCGCGGTGGATGGGGTGCAACGCCTCGCGGTCCCCGCTAGCATGACGCATGTTCCTCCAGCCCCGAGGTCACGGCGCGGAAGGGACGGGGGGAGTCATCATCCAAGGTCGGCATCCAGCCCGTGTGGCGGCGTTCCCGGTCCGGGGCCTCGTGGAGGTCCTAGCGTTGGCGGGCGTGTACCTGCTGGCCGCGCGGGGCGCGCTGTCGCTGGCGGCGGAGGACAGCCACATCTGTCCCGTGTGGCTGCCCTCGGGGGTGGCGCTGGGGGGACTGCTGGTGCTGGGCGTGTCGCGCTGGCCCGCGGTGCTGCTGGCCTCCTGGGCGGTGACGCTGTCGATGGACGTGTCGCCGGGCGTGGGGCTGGGCGTCGCCGTCGGGTCCACGCTGGAGGCCGTGCTGGGGGCCCTGCTGCTGCGGCGCGTGGAGTCCTCCCAGGAGCTGCACAGCGTGCGGGACGTGGCGTGGCTGGGCGCGGCGGCGGCGCTGGGGGCCCTCCTGGGCGCGGGGCCGGGCGCGCTGAACCTGGTGCGGGGCGGGCTGGTGCCCGGCGAGCAGTGGGCGCCCGCGGCCTGGCTGTGGTGGATGGCGGACCTGCTGGGGATGCTGCTGGTGGCGCCCGTGCTGCTGCTGGTGCGCAGGGGGCGGCTGGGGGCGCGCTCCTGGGAGGCCGCGGTGCTGCCGGCGGTGACGCTGGCGGTGAGCGTGGGCGTCTTCGCCTTCCCGCAGCCGGGCTCCAGCATGGCGCACGCGCTGGCGTTCCTGCTCTTCCCGCTGTCGGCGTGGGCGGCCCTGCGCTTCGGCCTGCGGGGCGCGGCGCTGTCCTCGCTCTTCGTCGCGCTGGCGGCCATCGCCGGCACCGCGCGGGGGCTGGGGCCGTTCGCCACGCCGGACTCGCCGCCGCGGGGCCTGGTGGTGCTGCAGCTCTTCATCGGCATCACCACGCTGACGGGCCTGCTGCTCGCGGCGGCGCGCGCGGAGCGCCGCCAGGCGGTGGCGCTGCTGGAGCTGCTGGCCACCACCGTGCGCGCGGTGCACGAGGGCGTGCTCATCTGCGAGGTGCGCGAGTCCGGGGCCCTGCGCACGGTGTTCGTCAACGAAGCCCTGTGCGGGTTGGTGGGCCGGCGGCGCGAGGAGCTGGTGGGCGCGGCGCCCGGGGCGCTGCTGGCGTCCGACGATGACGGGGAGCGGCAGCGGCTGGCGGAGGCGCTGCGCGAGGAGCGCTCGCTGCGCGCGGAGGTGGCGCTCACGCGGCCGGACGGCACGCGGGTGTGGAGCGAGATGCAGCTGTCCCCGGTGCGCGCCGACGGCCGGGGCGTGACGCACTTCGTGGCCACCCACCGCGACGTCACCGCGACGAAGGAGCTGCAGGCCCGGCTGGTGGCCGCCGAGCGCGTGGCCGCGGTGGGCACGCTGGCCGCGGGCGTGGGCCATGAAATCAACAACCCGCTGGCCTACCTGGCGCTGAACCTGGACGCCGCCGAGCGGAGCCTGACGGCGGAGGGCGAGGCGCCTCCCCCGGCCATGCGCGACGCGCTGGACAGCGTGCGCCACGCCCAGGAGGGGGCGGAGCGGATCCGCCTCATCGTGAAGGACCTGCAGGTGTTCAGCCGGGAGGACGCCCCGGAGCGGGGACTGCTGGACCTGAACGCGCTGGTGCCGCCCGCGGTGCGCGTTGTGCTCCATGCGCTGCGCTCGCGCGCCCGGCTGGTGGAGGACTTCGGGCCGGTGCCCCGCGTGCTCGGCAGCGAGGCGCGCCTGGGGCAGGTGCTGCTCAACCTGCTGGTGAACGCCCTGCAGGCCATCCCGGAGGGCGAACCGGGCCGCCACGAGGTGCGCGTGCGCACCGGCACGGACGCGTCCGGTCAGGCGCGCGTGGAGGTGGAGGACACCGGCGGCGGCATCCCCCCGGACGTGCTGCCGCGCATCTTCGACCCGTTCTTCACCACCAAGGGCCGCGAGGAGGGCACGGGCCTGGGGCTGGCCATCTGCCAGCAGATCGTCCGCGCGCACGGGGGCGAGCTGCGCGTGCACAGCGTGCCGGGGCAGGGCGCCACCTTCACGCTGCTCCTGCCACCCGCGCCGGTGCGGAGCGCCGGGCCCGGCTCCTCCGCGCCTTCCCTGCGCGCGGTCTCGTGGAGCGGGGCGGCCTGCCGGACGGAGTTCGCGTCCTCCGGGCGGCGCGGCCGGGTGCTCATCGTGGACGACGAGCCCCGGCTGGCGCAGTCCATGCGCCTGCTGCTGGAGCCCGCGCACGACGTGGTCACCGCCACGCGCGGCGAGGACGCGCTGGCGAGGGTGGCGGCCGGGGAGGCCTTCGACGTGGTGCTCTGTGACCTGCAGATGCCGGGCATGGACGGCATCGCGGTGTACCGGCGGCTGGTGGAGGACGCGCCCGCGCTGGTGGCCCGGCTGGTGTTCATCTCCGGCGGTGCGTCGTCGCCGGAGGCGCGGGCGTTCGTGGAGACCCTGGCCCACCGGGTGCTGGAGAAGCCGGTGCGCCCGGACGTGCTGCTGGCCACGGTGGAGGCCATGCTGGCGGGCGGCCTCCCCGGGGAGGCCGCGCGCGGCGCGGTGGGCGGCACGCGCCGCGGCTAGGCGGGCGTCAGACGCGCAGCCACTTGCGGGCGGTGGGGCCGAAGAAGCGCACCACGCTGCCCACCAGGAAGAAGCGCACCGACCGGCCAATGACGGACGCGAGCAGGAAGCGCTCCAGCGGCACGGACACCAGCCCGCTGCCGATGGCGACGATCTTGAACGGCGTGGGCAGGATGGAGCACAGGAGCGCCAGCACCCAGAAGTTGCGCCCCAGCAGCTCGCCCACCGTGCCGGACACGCCGAAGCGGTCCACGCGCACGTTCAGGTCGATGTGCAGCAGCTGCGTGATGCCCTCGCCCACGCCCGCCCCCAGCCCGTAGCCGATGAGGCCGCCCACGAGGCTCGCCAGGGTGCCCATCAGGCAGTAGCGCACCCACTTCTTCGGCTGGGCGAGCACCATGGGGACCAGGACGGCGAAGGGCGGGATGGGGAAGACGGACCCGTCCACCACCGACACGGCCATCATCGTGGCGAGCGCGTGCGGCGTGGAGGCGGCGGCCTCCACGCGCAGGTACAGCCGGCGGTACCAGGACGACTTCGGGGCTTCGGCGGCGGCCGGGGTGGCTGGAGAGGACGGGGCAGGAGGCTCGGTAGGGGACATGCGGTGGCGCACCCTAGCGGAACCCGGCGCCCTTGCCAGTGGGACACCGGGCCTGGATGCCTGCCTGATTGGAATGCGCCCTGGACCCTGGGGGCTTACAAACGTGGAAGGGTGACCATGACCGCTCTTGAAACCGTGGAACGCGCCGCCAGCGCGCTGAAGGTGTTCCCCCTGCCGTCGGCGGTCCTGTTTCCCCACACCGTCATTCCCCTGCACATCTTCGAGCCGCGCTACCGGGCGCTGGTGAAGGACGCGCTCGCCACGGACCGGGTGCTGGCGCTGGGCCAGCTGGAGCCCGGGTGGGAGGGGAGCTACGAGGGCCGTCCACCCCTGCAGCCCCTGCTCTGCGCGGGCGTCATCATCTGGGACGAGCAGGTGGAGGACGGGCGCTACAACATCCTCCTCCAGGGCGTCAGCCGGGTGCGGATGGTGGAGGAGCTGTCGCCGGACACGCTCTACCGCCAGGTGCGGGCGCAGGTGCTGCCGGACCTGCCCTACACCGGGCCGGAGGAGGAGCAGCTGCGCCAGGCCGTCTTCGAGCTGGCCGGCCGGGTGCCGCCCTCGTTCGCGGAGGGCCTGCTGCCGGTGGCCGCCCGCGCCGGCGGGGGCATGCTGGCGGACGTGGTGGCGTCCGCGGTGGTGCCGGAGCCCGGGCGGCGGCAGGAGCTGTTGGGGGAGCTGGACGTCCGGCGCCGGCTGGAGCAGGTGCTGGGGGACCTGAGCGACCTGCTGGGCCAGTTGCAGCCCGTGCGCCCCAGCGGCCCCCTGAACTAGGGCGGGGAGGGACGCGGAACGGCCGGAGGCGCCGGGCCGCAGCAAGCGCTTGCCCTGGCCGCCCCTCCCGCGCATTGCTCGGGCCCCGGGGCGCTCCTTCAAGCCCTCCAGGGAGAGCGACGCACCATGCGGCTCGTGAAGATTGGCATCGCCAGCGTCAACACCACCGTGGGCGCCTTCCAGGCGAACACCGACCGGGTGCTGGACATGGCGCGGAGGATGGCGGCCGAGGGCGTCACGCTGGGCGTCTTCCCCGAACAGGTCATCGCCGGCTACCCCGCGGAGGACCTGGTCCAGTGGCAGGGCTTCATGGACCACCAGTGGCCGGAGCTGGAGCGCTTCGCGAAGGAGACCGCGGCGCTGCCCCTGGTCAGCATCGTGGGCGTGGGCGTGGCCCACCAGGGCGTGCGCCTCAACTGCGCCGCGGTGGTGGCGGGGGGCCGGGTGCTGGGGCTGGTCCCCAAGGAGAAGCTGCCCACCTACAACGTCTTCTACGAGGGCCGGACGTTCGGCCACGGCCAGCCGGGCATGGCGGAGACGCACCGGGGCGTGCCGCTGGGGGACTTCCTCTTCCAGTTCGACTTCGGCGTGGTGGCGCCGGAGGTGTGCGAGGACATCTGGAGCGCGGACGGCCCCATGCGCCGGCGCGTGTACTCCGGCGGCGAGCTGGTGGTGAACCTGTCCGCGTCCCCCTTCCGCCTGGGCTTCTGGGAGACGCGCCGCGAGCTCATCGCCACGCGCGCGTCGGACCACCAGGTGACCATCGCCTACGCGAACGCGGTGGGCAGCAACGACGGGCTCATCTTCGACGGCGGCGGCTTCATCAACCAGAACGGCCGCCACGTGCTGGAGACGCCGCGCTTCCAGCAGGGCTACACCTGCGCCGTGGTGGACCTGGACCGCACGCTGCGCCTGCGCGCGGAGAACACCACCTGGCGCGTGGACCGCGAGTCCTGGGTGGCTGGCGGCGGCCCCAAGGTGCCCACCGTGGACTGCACGCAGGCGGTGACGACCCAGCGCCAGAAGCTGTCCTACCCGGTGCCCGCGCACCGCAGCTTCTTCCTGCCCGCGCCGGATACCCGCCGCACCCCGCGCGAGGCGCTGTGCGAGGACATCCTGGACGCGCTGGCCCTGGGCGTGGGCGACTACTTCGAGAAGACGCGCGCCTTCAAGCTGTTCGGCATCGCGCTGTCGGGGGGGCGGGACTCGCTGCTCACGCTGCTCATCGCGCACCGGTACGCGAAGCGCGCGCGGCCGGAGGACCCGGGCTCGCTCATCCAGGCCTTCTACATGCCCAGCCCCTACTCCAGCCAGCAGACGCGCGACGCGGCGGAGACCATCGCGCGCGAGCTGGGCGTCGGCTTCCAGGTGGTGTCCATCGAGGAGGCCTTCGAACGGGAGAAGGCCGCCGCCCAGACGATGCTGGGCGCGACGAAGCTCACCCCCATCACCGAGCAGAACATCCAGGCCCGCATCCGCGCCCAGCGCATGTGGAACTGGAGCAACTCCTGCGGGGGCCTGTTCCTCCAGACGGGCAACATGAGCGAGAAGTCGGTGGGCTACACCACCATCGGCGGGGACCTGATGGGCGCGCTCGCGGTCATCGCCAACGTGCCCAAGACGGTGGTGATGTACCTGCTGGACTACCTCCAGGAGACCACCGGCTTGGAAGGCATCCGCAAGGTGCTGGCCAAGCCCGCGGGGCCGGAGCTGGCGCACGACCAGGTGGGCGAGGAGGAGCTGATGCCCTTCCCCATCCTGGACGCGTGCTTCTACCTGCACGCGGGCGAGAAGCTCACGCCGTCGGAGATGCGCACCGCGCTCACCGCGATGTTCCCGGAGGTGGAGGCCGAACGGCTGGGCGGGTACGTGGACCGCTTCGTGCGCCTGTTCCAGCAGTCCATCTACAAGTGGGTGCAGTCGCCGCTGTCGCTGCACATCGGCAACCTGGACCTGGACCGTGAGCGCGCATTGCAATTGCCTGTCGTCACCGGTTCAGCGTGGCTGCGCGACGCCTGATGCGTGTCTGTCATTGACGGTGGACAGGGGGGCGGGCAGGCCCTCCGTCCCCGTGAAGTGGCTCTGAAACCACGCCTCCTCCCTTGGAGGGGGAACGGGCGGTTCGGCTTTCCTTGATGACCCACGGACGGCTTGCCGGATGTCCCTCGCACGACAACCTTCATGTCAGTCAGTCGACGGAGGAGGGTTGAATGAAAGCGAAAATTCTGGCGGGCGCCATCGCGGCGCTCATGTACGGGACGGGCGCGGTGGCGGAGGAGGCGGAGGGGCAGAAGGAGTGCCCTCCTGGACAGACCGCGGTCCACAAGAACAAGACGCACAAGAGCAGCTCGAGCAGCTCGGCGAAGGCGTCTCCTGGCACGGTCCAGGAAGAGGACCTCGTCATCGAGGAAGTGCCCGTGGACAACTCCCAGGGCACGGGGGGCAGCGGGTCGTCTGGCAGCAGCGAGCAGGGCCTGAGCAGCCCCAGCGGGGCCACGGGTGGCAGCGGCGCGGTCTACATGAACATGCCGCTGCGCTGCGAGCCGGTGGATCAGTCTGGCATGGGTGGCAGCGGCGGCAGTGGCATCACGCCTCCGCCTCCCGCGGCCACGCCTCCGCCTCCCGCGGCCACGCCACCCGCGCCTCCGCCTCCGCCTCCCGCGAACGGCGGCATGAGCCAGAGCGACAGCGGGCTGTCCGGCACGTCGTCCAGTGCGGACGCCACGGGAGGCAGTGGCCTCTCCACGCCGCCGCCGTCCTCGGACTACCGCCCCTCGGCGTCGTCCAATGAGGACATCCAGCCGCTGGAGGTGGAGAACAAGAAGAGCAAGAACGCGAAGAAGGGCCTGACGGTGCTCATCGGTGGCGGTGTGGAAGGCTACACCGGCGCCCTGGCTCCGCAGCTCTCGCCGGGTCCTACCGCGGGCGTGACGGCGTCGCTCAAGCCGACGTCCGTGCTGGGCATCGAGGTCGGCTACACCGGCGCCTTGAACAACATCCGTCACGCCGGTGACGCGGGCGCCTCCAGCGGCCCGGACCTGGTGCGCAACGGTGGCCAGGCGGCCATGACGCTCGCCGTCGCGCCCACGGCCATCCAGCCGTACCTGATGGGCGGTATCGGTATCAGCAACTACCACTTCCGAGGGGGTGAATCGCTGGGCTACAAGGACGACACCGTGGGCAACGTGCCGGCGGGCGTGGGTCTGCGCAGCCACATCGGCCACTTCACCGCCGACCTGCGTGGCTACTACAACTTCCTGTTCGACAAGGATTTCGCTCCGGACATCAAGAGCAACGGCAATCCGTCGGGCGGTGGTAGCTACACGACCTCGCTGAACGTGGGCGGTACGTTCTGAAGCTGAACCCTGCTTGAAACATCCATGGCAGGCGCTGGCGGCGGGTGTCCGGAAACAACCGGGCGCCCGCCGTCACTCTTTTTGTTTCCGGCGGGGGCTGGGCATTCAGGGAGGCAGGAGGCTGCGGCTGGCGTTAGAGTGCCCATTTTTCCATGGCGGATTCCCGCCAAGGAGCCGGGCATGAGTCTGAAGGTGGAAGACGTGAAGGTCGGGACCGGGGCCGAGGCGGTCGCGGGCAAGCGGGTGACGGTGCACTACGTGGGCACGCTCACCGACGGAAAGAAGTTCGACAGCAGCCGGGACCGGGGCCAGGGCTTCGCCTTCCCCCTGGGCGCGGGCCACGTCATCCAGGGCTGGGACCAGGGCGTCGCTGGCATGAAGGTGGGCGGCGTCCGCAAGCTCACCATCCCGCCGGAGCTGGGCTATGGCGCGCGCGGCGCGGCCGGTGTGATTCCCCCCAACGCCACCCTGCTGTTCGAGGTGGAGCTGTTGGACGTTCGTTAGGAGGCTGTTCATGGCGACGCTCGAAATCACGAAGGACAACTTCAAGGAGACGGTGGGCAAGGGCGGCATCGTCGTCCTGGACTGGTGGGCCACCTGGTGCGGCCCGTGCCGGGCGTTCGCGCCCGTCTTCGAGAAGGTCTCCGAGGTGCACTCGGACATCGCGTTCGGGAAGATCGACACCGACGCGCAGCCGGAGCTGTCCGGCGCCTTCGAGATCCGCTCCATCCCCACGCTGATGGTGTTCCGCGACGGCATCCTCCTGTTCGAGCAGCCGGGAGCACTGCCCCAGGCCGCGCTGGAGGACCTGCTCAAGCAGGTGCGCGCGCTGAACATGGACGACGTGCGGCGCGAGGTCGAAGCGCAGCGCGCCGCGAAGGAAGCCCCCAAGGCCTGACGTTCCGCCGGGGCCTTCCCCTCGCAAGGGGAGGGCCCTACGGCGCGGCGACGGTGCAGACGCCGCCGCCGTTCAGGTGCGCTTGATCCACGATGCTCTGGGTGACGAACTCCTGGAGCGTGCGGATGGCGTGGGCGCCGGGCTGGTAGACGACGGGCTGGCCCTGGGCATCCCGGAGCTCGCCGCCGTCCAGGCCCCGCAGGTCCAGGAGCTCCTGGGACGCCAGCCCCTCCGGCGTGATGGCGTGGTTCGCGTC
Source organism: Corallococcus sp. Z5C101001 (assembly GCF_007352635.1). Classification (NCBI taxonomy): domain Bacteria; kingdom Pseudomonadati; phylum Myxococcota; class Myxococcia; order Myxococcales; family Myxococcaceae; genus Corallococcus; species Corallococcus sp. Z5C101001. The sequence goes on along the minus strand of NZ_VKLU01000007.1, from coordinate 108,019 downwards.
CGCCGTGGCGGCGATGGCCTCGAAGCGCAGCTGCACGCCGCGGTGGGTGCCCAGCCGGTCATAGAACATGTGTTCGGCGTGGATGGTGACCTCCGCCTCCGCCACGGAGCCCTCCGGCACCACGATGCCCTGGGTGCCGTCCACGCCGTTGATGCAGTCCACCATCCGGGCGTGGACGGGGAAGCCCATGCGGAACGTGTAGAGGCCCAGGGTGGGGTCCCGGTTCTGCGCGCGGCCCTCCACGAAGTAGCTGAAGCCGCGCTCGCGCATCAGCTCCAGATCGCCCGCGGACACGGAGTCCCCCGCCACGGTGCGCGCCTCCGGGGGGCCGACCTGGAAGGCGACCGAGTAGCGCCCCGCCGCCAGCCCCGTGAGGGCCGTGAGCGGCACGTCCCCCTTCTGCACGTCCACCACCACGTGCTCCGCCGTCGCCTGGACGTCCCCGCCCGCGGAGGTGAGGGTGAAGTCGCCCAGGGACACCAGGTACTTCGTGAACTGCACGGACCAGCCGTCCTGGAAGAGGTGGTCCGCGTAGCCTCGCTGCGTGCCGTCCCCGCCGCTCAGCGACACCCGCACGTCCCCCCGGGCCACGGTGTCGCCGCAGCCGGACGCCCCCAGGCCGAGCGCTCCCAGCAGCAGGCCCCGAAGCCACTTGTGTCGGATTCTCATGCAGTTGGTTGGTATTTGTAACTAAGTTGCAAGTCAAGCCTGGGTTGCGATATCCACCGGCCGCCGTTCGTGAGGGCCGCCCGTGCCGGGAGGACGTGGGCGGCAGAGGTCTCCGCCCGTGTTCATCCCGACGCTGGTGCTCTGGCTGTTGGGCGCGTCGCCCGAAGTGCCCGTGACGCCGCCCGTGCCCGTGGAGGCGGCGCCGCCGGTGCTGCCCCCGGATGCGCCCGCGTTGAAGGACGCCGTGCGGGTGCTGCTGCGCCTGACCCTGGACACGGGGGGCGCGGTGTCCTTCGTGGAGGTGCTCGAGTCAGGGGGCGCGGTGTTCGACCGGGCCGCGATGGCGGCGGCCACGCGGTGGCGCTTCGAGCCCGCGCGCCGGGGGGATGAGCCGCTGGAGGTGCGGGTGGACGTGCCGGTGACGTTCGAGCCGAGGCCCGGCGAGGAGGAGGTGGCGAGCCCCGAGCCACCCGCGAAGCCGGAGCCGCGCGGGTTCTCCACCACGGTGCGGGACCGCTCGGTGGCGCCGCCTCCGGTGGCGGTGGGGGACTTCCACATCCAGGTGGGGCAGCTCGCGGACGTGCCGCGCGGCTCGGCCACGGACCTGATGTTGCTGGCGCCGGGGGTGATGCTGGCGAACCACGGAGGTGAGGGGCACGCGGACACCCTCTACCTGCGCGGCTTCGACGCGGGCGAGGGCAAGGACGTGGAGCTGCGGCTCGACGGCGTGCCCCTCAACGAAGTCTCCCACGCCCACGGCCATGGATACGCGGACACGTACTTCATCATCCCGGAGCTGGTGCGGTCGCTGCGCGTGACGGAGGGGCCCTACGACCCGTCACAAGGCGACTTCGGCGTGGCGGGCACGGTGGAGTACCAGCTGGGGCTGGAGCGGCGGGGCATCACCGCGTCCGTCAGCTCCGGGAGCTTCGCGTCGCGCCGGCTGTCGCTGGTGTGGGGGCCTGCCGGGATGTCCGAAGCCACCTTCGTGGGCGTGCTGGTGCGGCAGGGGCACGGCTTTGGCCCCAACCGCGCCTATGCGAACGCGGGCCTGATGGCCCAGACGGAGTGGCGGCTGGGGCCGCAGACGCGGCTGCGCCTGTTCGGCGCGAGCTACGGCGCGCGCTACGCCACCGCGGGCGTGGTGCGGGAGACGGATGTCGTGGATGCGCGGATGCCGTGCGCCCGGGACGCCGACTCGCAGTTCTTCTGCCTCTACGACGCGAACCAGGGCGGCGCCAGCCAGCGGCACCTGGCCTCCGTGGAGCTGACGTCCCGGCTGGAGCGCGGAGGCCGCTTCGTCCAGCAGGCCTTCGCCATCGCCCGCCAGATGCGCGGCCGTGAGAACTTCACCGGCTTCCTCCAGGACACGCCTCCAGTGGGCGAGGCCCAGCGCGGCGACGACACGGAGCAGTCCTACCAGGGCACCACCGTGGGCCTGCGCGGGCGCTACACGCCGGGCCTCGCCGGGCCAGTGGAGCTGGGCTACGTGGCCCGCTACGACGCCGTGCACACCCGCGCGCGGCGCCTGCGTGACAAGGGCGGTGCGCCGTACGCCACCGTCTTCGACAACCAGGTGCGCACGACGAACCTGGGCGCGTACCTGTCCCTGCGCGGCGCGCCGCTGGACTGGCTCACGCTCCGAGGGGGCGTGCGCGTGGACACCTTCCTGTTCGGCGTGGAGGACCTGAACCGTCCGGACTCGGACCGGCAGGGCGCGCGCATCCCCGAGGAGGCGGTGGAGGCATATGGCTTCTTCGCCAGTCCTCGCGCCAGCGTGGACATCCGCCTGTCGCCGCGCCTCACGTGGCTCACCAGCGCGGGCCTGGGTGCGCGCTCCAGCGACGCGGCCGGCCTGTCCGACGCGGAGCTCGCGCCGTACGCGCGCGTGGCCTCGGGGGAGACGGGGCTGGGCTGGCGCTGGGGGGAAGGCCCCTCCACGCTGGAGCTCCGGGGCGCGGTGTTCGCCACGCGCGTGTCGCAGGACCTGGTCTTCAGCGAGACGACGGGGCGCAACCAGCCCATGGGGCCATCGCAGCGGCTGGGGGCCTTTGGCAGCGCGCGCTTTCAGTGGGAGCAGCGCTTGGACGTGCAGGCGAGCCTCGCGTGGGCGCGCGCCACGCAGCCCCTGCCCGGGGCATCGCCGCGGCGGCTGTGGGAGGGCACGGTGCTGCCGTACATCCCCCAGGTGCTGGGCCGGGTGGACGCGGCGTGGCGCGGCTCCGTCACCGTGGCCCACCAGCCGGTGGGGTGGAGCGTGGCGTTGGGGCACAGCGCCATCGGGCCCAAGCCGCTGCCCTTGGACCGCTTCAGCGAATCCATCTTCCTCTTCGACGTGGCGGCGCGGGCGCGCTGGCGGGCCGTGGAGCTGGGCCTGTCCGTGGAGAACCTGCTGGACGCGCGCTGGCGTGAGTCGGAGTTCAACTACGTGTCCAACTTCCGGGGCCCGGACGCGCCCGCGTCCCTGCTGGCCACGCGTCACTTCTCCGCCGGTGCTCCGCGCATCGTGCGGGGCACCCTCACCGTGTACCTGGACCTCCAGGAGGAGCGGCCATGATGCGCCACACCCGTCGTGCCTTCACGTGGATGCTGGGCGGAGCGTTGGCGGCGGGCGTCCACGCCTGCGGGGGATCCGGCACCGGGGGCCGGAGCATCACCTTCCACATGGGCCTGCGCACGGCCCTCGCGCCCGACGAGGCCCGGGCCGGCGCCTTCACCTCCGATACCGGCTGGCGCGTGGAGCTCACCACCGCGCGTCTGGTGTTGGGGCCCATCTACCTGTTCGAGAAGGCCTCGCCCGTCCAGCCCCAGGCCCTGCTGCGCCGGCTGGGGAGCGTGCTGCTGCCCACCGCGCACGCGCACGAAGGGGACTTCTTCTCCGGCGGTCGCGTGCTGGGCGAGTGGGACCGGGAGGTGGTGTTCGACCTGCTCGCGGAGGGCGCGCGGGCGCGGGTGCTGGGGCGTTCCCCTGGCATCGCGGGCGTGGCGCGCTCGCTGTCGCTGCTGCTCCAGCCGCCCTCCCGGGCCCTGGGCGCGGAGGCGGACGTGATGGAGGGGCGCTCCCTGGTGCTGGAGGGCATCGCGACACAAGCGGGGGCGCGCGTGCCCTTCCGCGTCGCGATGGACTTCCCTCCGCCCGTGGAGCTCCAGCGCGTGGACTTCGTCCCCATCCAGGTGGACCTGGACGACGAGGGCCTCTTCGTCCTGGAGGCGCAGCCGCACCGCTGGTTCGCGGGCGCGCGGTTCGACCGGCTGCCACCGCCCGCGGACGGAGCGCGAGTGGACGTGGGGACGGACACCCAGGTGTACCGCGCGCTGAGCGTCAACATGCGGCGCTTCGATGCCTTCACGGGGGCGTGGGAGCCTCCCGCGTGAATCCGTCAGGGGAGGCTTGATAGAGTCGTCGCACCTCCGCGATGCCCCTCCACTTCCGCTTCCCGCTCTCCGCGCTCACGCGCCCCGTCGTCCTGTCCTCCGCTGCCCTGGAGGACCTGGGACTCGACGCGCCCGACCCCGCCCTGTCGCCCGAGCCCTCCGTGCTCGACACGCTTGTCGTCATGCCCCAGGTCCTGGCGAAGACGCTCGGGGATCCGGAGGTCTTCGGACCCTTTCCGGAGCCGTGGGAGCGGGCTGGCACCTATCTGCCCCGGCTGACGAGTGTGTGGGGGGAGAGCCCCGGCGTGCCGGAGCTGCTCGTGGCCCTGGGCGGTCAGCAGGTCGGTGGCTTCTCCTTCCAGTGGAACACGGACCCCTTCCGCTACTCCGCTTGGGTGGATCAGCTGATCCATGGCTACGGCGACCTGGACCTGCTCGGGTTCCTGCTGGCCAAGGCCTCGCGGTCGGACATGGACCGGCACTTCGAGCGAATCCCCGCCCCCGCGCGCCAGTTCGCGCTCGAAGCGGGAGCCCGCTGCCTTGCTCCCGTGGAGGGCCGCGCCCTGTCCGCCGCGCTGTCCGCCGCGGGGGCGGACGGCTACGCGAAGCTCCAGTCGCTCCTGCGAGGTGACGAGTCCAGGCGCTACGCCACCTTCCTCGCCCCGGCTCCCGAGGAAGGCCTCATCGACCTGCTCATCGGGGGCACCCCCCGCTACTCCGCGTCGGGCCACCCGGAGCAGCGGGGGAAGCCGCTTCGCGTGGAGCGGAAGACCGTGCTGGGCGTGAAGCGTCAGGCCTGGCTCGCGGCCGGGTTCCTCATCGCCGTCGCCGCGACCCTCGTGGGGTGCGGGTTGCTCATCGGCAGGGTGTCCGCGCTCTTCGGGCGCTGAGTGGACGCGCGGGGCCTCAGCCCTGCGTCCAGAACGGCGACAGCATCAGCTCCACGTTGCCGAAAGGGTCCGCGCGAACGCGCTCCTCATCCACGAAAGCGCGCTGCAACACCCAGCGCTCGTGGTCCTGGCGGAACACCTCCACCACGCGGTGCACCGGGTTGACGACCCATGCGTGGCCGATGCCGGCGCGGGCGTAGCGCGGCAGCTTGATGCCGAGGTCCAGCTTCGCGGTGGCGGGGGTCAGCACCTCGCAGACCCAATCCGGCGCGCGTTCGATGAAGGCGCCGGCATCCGCCGTCCGAGGCCGTCCCCCCACCCAGCCCGCGAGGTCCGGCACGAGCACATCCTGGCCCAGCAGCAGCCGGGGCTCCGCGGTCCACCACCAGCCCTCGGGTGCGCGTCCGAGCAGCGGCGTCAGGCCCTGCTTGCGCGCGATGGGGGGCGAGGAGACGTAGAGGATGCCATCGAGCGCCTCGCCCACCAGATAGTGCGGCAGCGTCCGCACCTCCTCGTGGGGGTCGAGCGTCCTGCGGGGAGCGGCGTGGCGCATGCGGAGGCCTCCGTGAGAGACCTCCACCGTAACGGGGGCACCGCTTCACGGCAGTGGGCCGCCAGGGAGGGAGACCATGTGCTGGTGGACGCAGGTACCTCCCCGCTGGGCGGGCTACTCGCGCTCCAGCACGAACCGGAAGGTCTCCGCTGACACGGGGCCGAACCGGAGCAGATGGATTTGATCGCCCGGCTCCGACGTGAACGTCACCGTGTGCGTGATGCCAGCGCAGATGGACCGCGCGGGCGCGAGCACCGACGGGACGGGCGCTCCACCCGCCGTGTCGTTCGTCACCGCCGTGGCCACCTCCTGGTCCAGGTAGAGCGTGACGTGCTCCGGGTTCTCCGGATCGGAGATGAAGCCGGTGTAGCCCCCGAAGCCCAGGTCCCCCGGGCGCAGGGTAACGGCGTAGCGCACGTGGCCGGTGTTCGTATCGGGAGGGAAGTCGAAGGGGGTGCGGCCCGCGGTGACGGACTCTGGCGTGTTGACGAGCGTGTGCGTGCACGCGTGTTCCAGCGCCGGGTCGCGCTCGCCGGTGGTGAAGTCCAGCGACACATCACCGCCCAGGCCCACCGTGGAGGGGGCCAGCGCGCGTCCCGCCGCGTCCCTCAGCGCGTCCAGCGCCAGGGCGTAGTGCGTGGAGACCTCCAGCGGCCGGGTGCTCTCCTCGGTGCGAGGCACGGTGACGGTGAGCGTGCGAGCCTCTTCGGACCAGGTGCCGGTGAGCACGCGGGCGGGCGCGGTGGTGTCCGTGCGGTCATGCAGCGTCACCTGGGCCGCGGTCGTGTCCATGGTGTCGCTGAAGGTGAGCGTCAGCACCTTGCGGAAGGCGATGAGCGGCTTCTCTCCAGATGTGTCCAGGTGCATCTCCAGCGGGTAGACGTCCTTGTCGCCTTCAGCGGGAAGGGAGGCGGTGACGGTGGCGCTGGACAGCGTCGTGCCCGCGTCGGGGTTCGTGCCCGCGTCGGGCTTCGTGCCCGCGTCGGAGCCCGCGTCCACCTCCGGGGCAGGGGGGGAGTCGACGCAGCCGGACAGCGTGAGGGTGGCGCAGGCGGTGAAAAGGAAGACGGCGGTGGAGAGGCGCATCGTGGGGAGTCCTTCGCGTGGAGAGAGGCCCGCGCTGGAGCACCCTTCCGAGGGAGGTGCTCCAGCGCGGGAGCGGACCGGTTCAGGTCCGCGTCAGCGGTCGGCGGTCAGCACTGCACTCCGTTGCAGTTGTCATCGATGCCGTTGCCGCAGATCTCCGTGGCGCCGGGGTTGATGCTGGCGCCGGAGCCCGGCGTGTCATCGCAGTCGAAGCGCTGCGTCGTGTAGCCGGAGGGCGGCGTGCAAGCGGTATAGACAGACACGGAGTTATTGCCGTACCCGTCGCCATCCGCGTCCTGGTAGTAGCGCGTGCGCGAGTCGTTGAGGAACTCCGGCACCACGGTGAGGGCGTTGCCCGCCGCGGGGCCCGTCGCGACGATGTACGTCGTACCCGCCGTCAGGTCATGCACGGACACGTGGGTGAGCGTGCAGCCGGAGGACGACACGGTGTGCCCCAGCGCGGCGGGCACCGTGGCGCTGGTGCCGCCGTTGATGACGGTGAAGGCCACGTTCTGCGTCCGGTAGAACGCGTACGAGCCGGTGGTGGCCGGTACGTACGTCACCGAGCCCTCCGCGCCGGACGGCAGCGCGAGGTCATAGGCCTTGTGCTTCGTGCTGATGGAGGGCGCGCTCGTCGAGCGCGTGGCGCCCGCCGTGAGCGACACGTGATCCGTCGGGTTGCTGGAGTGGACGCACGCGTGCGCCGTGATGCCCGTGCCCAGCGACGTGCAGCCCGCCTCCAACTCCTGCGAGTCCTGGGCCTCGAACAGGGCCTCGGGAGCCTCCTCCATCGGTCCGCAGGCCGTCAGGCCGAGCGCCCACAACGCGCCCAGCGCGATGCGCTTCTTCTTCAACATGGGTGATTCCTTTCGGGATGCCGGACGCGGGGTGCCAGGCGGCTTGAAGCCGCCGGTGCGCCCGGTGGTCCACTCATGCCTTAAATGAAACTGAGTTGCAATAATGGTCGTGCGAGTCAGGCCATCACTGGAGGTGTTCGATGACGAGCCCGAGCCCGGTGTTCGCGGTGGGTCCGAAGGTGACGGTGTATTGGACCTTGTCGGTCAGCTCGTAGCCGACCATCTGCTTCAGGCCGTCGCAGAACGGGCCGGTGGCCTGGGTGCCCACGGGCTCCAGGACGCGCTCGCCTTCCTTCACGGTGACGGGGATGTCGGGTGTGCTCAGGTAGAGGACGAAGTCGCCGGTGGCCCACGCCTTGAAACTGAAGGTGCCCACGGACAGTCCATGCTCCGGGCGCAGCTGGACGGTGTAGTGCGTGTGGAAGTCATCCACGCGCGGCTGCCGCTCCGGGGTGGCGGTGACGGTGGCGAAGGGACCGTTCGCGACGTGCCAGCAGGCGTGCGCGCCGTTGTCGCCGAAGTCGAAGCCGTCGCGCGGCACGTAGTGGGGGTCCGTCACGCACGACAGGCCCTGCTCGGTGGCCAGGTAGCCCCGGTCGCAGTGGCACCAGTCCGCGTCAGGCTCGCGGTGGAGGTGGCCGTGGGGCGCGCACGGGTCGGCCTGCTCCTGGGGTGTCTCATCCGGAGCGGGAGGGGCGGCGTCACCGCCACAGGCGGTCAGCGCCGCGACGCAACTGGCCAGGAGCAGGGGACGGAACGGGGAGCGCATGAAGGGCTTCCTCACCGGAGCGGTCAGGGTGATGGGGATGTCACGGAGCTGCAGGAGTGGCTGGATGGCGAAAGGGCCCGTGGACCTTGGAGGTGCCCACGGGCCCGGGTTCAGCGGCCTATTCGCCGGAGTGGCCTTCGTGCGCGGTCTCCTCGATGACGAGGAGGAACGAGTCGGACTGGGGAACGACGGCCGCGAAGTCCAGGCGGTAGTCGACGCCGCCCTCGAGGTCGGCGGTGACGGCGGTGCGCAGCGCGCCGCAGACCTCGCGCGGGATGGTGTAGCGGCACTCGAGTCCGACCTCCTCGTGGGTGGCGGCGTTGACGACGCGGAGGGCGCGGTAGGCGGACGTGAGGAAGGCGTACTCGGTGGACTCCTCGGGCGTGAAGATGAGGGAGCCCGCGTAGCCGAGCGTCCACTTCTTGAAGGTGATGGCCGGGAGCCTGACGTTGTACGCGGTGTGTTCGACGCTCACGTCCACGAAGGACGGGCCGCCGAAGGGCGCCGCGGTGACGGACTCGAAGGGGCCGTATTCGGCGTGGGTGCAGGAGTGCTCGGCGACCTCCGCGAGCGCCTCCGTGTCCTGGCAGGCGGCGAGCAGCTCCGACTGCTGGGTGACGGGGGCCTGGGGCTCGGGAGCGGGCTGCTCGGTGGGGCCACAGCCGGCGAGCAGGAGGACGGCTCCAGCGGCCAGCAGGGCACGGGAAGACAGGTGCTGCGTCATGGGGTGACTCCTTGGAGGGGTGCTGCGGGTGAGGGCTGGGGGCGGTCCGGGCGCAGGACGAGCCACGGGACGCGCACCTCGCCCGAGGGCAGGTGCTCGGGCGGAAGCTGGAGGTGGGCGCTGTCGGCGCTGGGGGTGAGCTCCGAGGTCCGTGCCCACGCGTCGCGGAACGACGCCTCGTCCGGGAAGGTGACGCGCGTCAGACAGCCGGCGGCGTAACAGCGGGCAGGCTCCGCCTGGAGGGTCCGCACGTCCTGATGGATGCGGGCCTGCCACGCGTCCAGCGCGGCGCGCGCTCCCCGGGTCCAGGGCTCCGTGCTGACGCCGGACGCGGTGAGCTCCGCGAGCACCGCGTCACGGCGGGCCTGGGCGCTGGGATGGTCCGCGCGCAGGGCCGCCACCAGCCGCAGGCGTGTGTCGGGCAGCACGCGGCGCGCACGGCCCCGCAGCTCTGGCTGGAGCGGTCCTTGGGTCGCCAGCGCCGCGTCGAGGAACGCCTCCGGTGAGGGTTCGGCTCCTTGGGTGGTGGACGTGGGCTCTTGCGCGGACAGGTCCGCGGGCGGAGCCGTCCGTACCCCTCGGGAATCAGGCGGGGCAGGCGCGGTCCGCCGGGAGCTGACCGACGCGGTGGGGACGGTCTCGAGGTGGACCGCCACGGGCCGGTGGAGCCAGGCCAGCGCGATGCACGACAGCACCACCCCCGTGCCCCCGACACTCCAGACGATGCGGCTCATGGCGTCCCCTCAAGACGCACCTGTGGCGGTGCGTGGGCCGCCACGCCTTCCCGCGAGCGGCCCGGGATAGATGCCACAAAGAGTCAAATGCAATCAAGTTGCGTTTAATGAGGGAGTGTCCAGGAGTGGGAGCCATGGGGGCCTGGAGTCCATGAAGGAAAGCCGCTCCAGCCACCCGGGTTTGTCGTAGATGGGGCGCCATTCACCCCGCAGGCCCCGAGGTGCCGTGAAATGAGAGGGTCGTCCTTCGTGTCGCGTGTGCTGGTGTTGACGGTGCTGGTGCTCCCCGCGTTGGCGCAGGCGGGTTCCTATCTGCGGGTGGTGAGCTGGAACCTGCGTCACGAGGGATGGGCGGCGGAGCAGACGTACCTGGATGACGCGCGGCAGATCTGGAACCAGTTCGGTTCGAACAGCACGTCGAACAACGGCTGTGACCTGGTGTTCCTTCAGGAGGTGATGAGCACGGCGGCGGCGCAGGCCATCGCGCAGAACCTGACGCAGGTGTCGGGGGTGGCGTGGACGGCGGTGGTGACGCCGCTCCTCGGGCGTTCGTCCTACAAGGAGTCGTACGCGGTGCTGTACCGGACGGACACGGTGTCGCTGCTGTCCTCCACGGTGTGGAACGACACGGCGGATCTGTTCGAGCGCGAGCCGCAGGTGGTGAAGGTGCGCCACCTGAACACGGGCGCGGACTACACGTTCCTCAACTGGCACACGGTGTGGGGCACGGCGGCGGACCGTCAGCTGGAGGCGCAGGCCATCGACGACGTGTTTACGGCCGTGCAGTCCGACAGCAGCACCGACCAGGACGTCATCCTGGTGGGCGACCACAACATGCCCTGCACGCATGCGTCCTGGAGCCAGCTGAAGGCCGTGTCACCCGCGGTGACGTGCAAGCTGGACGTGCCCACCACGCTGAACACGTCCGGGGGCTTCGCCAACGCGTATGACCATTTCTGGATGCAGGACGCCTACGTGACGGAGTTCTCCAGCACGGGCCGCGACTACATCGCGGATACGAAGGACTACGTCACCCGGCTGTCGGACCACGCGCCGGTGTGGCTGTCCCTGTACTCCACCAGCGACACGGACTGACGCCACATGCGCCTGAAGCGGATCCTGGCCGGGGTGCTGGCCGTCGTGCTCCTGGGCGTGGCGTGGTGGGCGGTGTCCAGCACGGCGTCCGCACCTCGCCTGTCGCCATCACCGCCGCCCCTGTCCTCGCGTGACGGGGACGCGGTCGTGCCCGAGGCCGTTCCCCCGGTCGAGGTCGCGGACGCGGGCCTGCGGCTGACGGCGACGCTCATGGGGGCGCATCCGTTCAGCGGGGATGCGCGAGTGGGGGCGGCGTTCATCTCGGACGAGGATCGCGGGTGGTGGGAGGAGGAGGGGCGTCGGCGTTTCGCGCGCACGGGGCCCTCGCGGCTGGAGGAGCTGGCCAACGTGCGGGAGTGGGTGAAGGCCCCTGTCATCGCATCCGAGCAGGGAGGCAGGGTCGGGCCAGTGGAGGTCCCGTCCGCGCCGCGCTACCTGCTGGCCGCCTTCGAGCCAGACGGGACGATCTGGTGGGCGGACCACATGCCCGCCACGCAGCCGGTGACGGGGACGGTGGACCTGGGGGTGCTGCGTGAGCAGCGCCCCACGGGCGTGCGCGTGCGGCTGGAAGGCGCGCGGGACGTTCAGGGGACCTTCTCCGTCCGGCTCCAACGCGTCGTGGAGCCTGCGGAGGTGGAGCAGGCCAGCGCCCTGTTGTCCGTGCTGGCGATGGCGGCGCCGGAGCTGATGCACGCCGTCCAGAATGATGACTTCATCCCGCTGGTGACGGATGGGGAGACGCGACTGGCGCCGCTGCCGCCGGACCGGTCGCTGCGTTTGTGGTTGCGCGCGCCGTCGGGAAAGCGGGGCCTGCCGGTGGAGGTGCCCCTGCGCGAGGGCTCCGTGGAGCCGGTGTCGCTCGACGTGGCGAAGGTGTTCCCCGAAGGGGTGGGAGGCTCGGTCACGCTGCGGGGCCGGGTGCTGTTGGGCAGCGGCGCGCGTCCCCTGGGGCCCGCGGTGTTGATTCGAGACGACGGCGAGCAGGTCCGGGTGGATGCGGACGGGCGCTTCACGATGCAGGGCGTGCCGACCTGGAAGCAGACCGCCTTCTCGGTGCGGCGGGAGCAGGAAGAGGAGGCGGGGCGGCCCGTAGCGCCTTCCATCTGGGACTTTGGTTTCTCGCCAGCGGTGGCGATGCAGGGAACGGTGGACGTGGAATGGCGTGTGCCGGCGTACCAGTGGCTGGTCCTGCGGATGGATGGCTTCACGCGGGCACAACTGAAGGAGCGCTCCCTGCCGCTCTATCCGGTGTACCTGCTGGAGCGTCGTGACGAGCGGGGCGGGTGGAGCGAAGTGACCACGCAGGAGTTCATCCCCGAGGGTGACAGCGTCGCGGTGTCCCTGACGGAGCCCGGCACGTACCGGATCCAGGTGGCGTCGTCGCCATATGCGTCGCGTCCGAGCTCCGTGGCACGGATGGGAGAAGGGGATGGAGACGTGGAGGTGAGCCTTTCGCCAGAAGGCACTTCCGGGGCCTCCTGCGAGGTCCACGTCACCCGCCAGGGCCTACCGGTGTCCGGAGCGCGGGTGACCGCGAGCGGGAGGGCCCGCTCGATGCCACCCGTCCACGGGGAGACGGACACCGCGGGACGATGGCGGCTGGGGCCCGTGCGGTCCGAGCTCCTCCTGCTGTGGGTGCAGGGCGCGGAAGGCGAGTCCTGGGAGGGCGATGGCGCGGAGGCGTGCCGCCGGTCGGGCGTCGTCGAGGTGGCGCTGTAGTCCCTCACCGTTTAGCGCCAGCCGTGACCCGCATCCCAGGCGAGCCCGCGGTCTGGAGCGCGCGGACCCGGCGCGGCCCAGGGGCGTCGTCGTCCGTCAGGCGGCCGAAGCCGTTAGAAGTTCGTCGCTGGGCGGGCTGGGCTCGGAGGCCTCTTCGCCGGCTTCCTCGGCGGCGCGGGCCTGGACGGTCAGGGCCTGCACCCACAGCTCCAGGATGTCCATCAGCGCGCTGCGCGTCTCGCCCTGGAGCGGCGACAGCAGCTTCGCCATGCGCTCCCGCACCTGGGCGTCGGTCTCTTCCGCGAGCGCACGGCCCGTGTCAGTGAGGCGCACGCGCACGCGCCGGCGGTCGTGCCGCACCGAGCGCTCCCGGCGCACGAGGCCGCCCTGTTCCAGGCGATCCACCAGCCGGCTCAGGCGGGGCATGGCGAGCCCTCCCAGGCGCATGGCGAGCACGCCCACGGGTAGCAGGCTCTCCGAGCGCAGCCACCAGAGGGCCTGGAGTTCCAGGGGCTCCCAGTGGGGATGGGTCAGGGCCGCCAGGGGGCTTGCCAGCGCGCCGCAACGGGCCGCGTCGACAAGGAGGTTCCGCCACCGTGCCACCTGCACGCGCACATCCACTGAAAGCTCCGTCATTCCACCCCTCCATCCCGTGGGCGCGAATCCGCGTCCGGCCTCGCATGGGGCGCCCAGGGCATCCCGCGGGCTTCCATCCCGCGAAGAGTCCAACGGGAATACGCGACGGGAATATCGCCCTGGTTGCTGACCTGATTATTTCCCGCCGCCGCCCGGGCTCAGCGGAAGGTCACGGCCCCAAAGGAGCCCCCGTCGGCGGAGCAGGCGAGGTGGTGGGGAAATACCGCCCACAGCCTCCCGCCCGCGCTTCAGGCGAGCGAAGCCGGGGGCGGGACTGGGGACCTCCAGCGGGATGGGTCGTCTTCCCTCCACCCGAAGGACCCGGTCACGCACGCTGACGAAGACGTGACCTTGAAAGACGGCCATCGAGTGCGCCCGTCCGAAGCCGGACAGGCCCCGGGGCTTCCCCAGGTGCGGTGTCGTTTCCAGGCCTTGCCGTCGTGGATCAGCAGGCGGTTGCAGTCCACTTCGCAGGTGGGCTCGAAGGGCAGGGCGGTGGTGAGCCGGTCCACGACGTGTTCGAAGCCCTTCGTCAGTTGCTGGAGGAGGGGTGGTTTCGCGGGCCGGGGTCGCTTCGCGCAGCCACGCGTGGAGGCCCTCGTCAGCGAAGGCGCTCTCCAGTCCCCGGAACGCGCAGGCGTGTGTGTCGTCGTGGAACGGGGACAGGGCCCCGCTCTCCTTGAGGAGGGCGGTATCTGCTTCCTTGAGCCGCGACGCGGCGGCCCCTGGCGATGACATGAACGCTGTCCATCGCGGGGCGCGGCCGATGCTCAGCTCCCGCTCGCCTTGCGCTGGGCGGACCGGGCCTTGGCGTGTGCCTTGTCGAAGCCTTCGTAGAAGCGCACGGCCTGCTCACCCACCATCTGGATGTGCTGGTTGTTGAGGTAGGCCGTGATGGGCGCCGCGACCAGCGGCATGGCCCGGCCCAGCGTGGACATGCCGCCCTTGTGCAGCAGCAGCGCGGCGAGCTTCCCCAGCACCTTCGGCCCCGAGCGGTGCAGCGGCCCCAGCCCGTTCGCGTAGCCGAACAGGTCCAGCAGCTCCCCCCTCGCGCGCTCCGTCTTGAGGTTCGCCTTGTAGAGCGTGGCCACGTCCGTCAGCAGGACGAGCTGCAGATACGCCATGAACGTCAGGTCCGCGGGCAGCGAGATGAGCCCGAACACCCCGCTCACGCCGCCCACCATCCCCGCCAGGCTCTTCTTCTCATCCACCAGCCGCTGCGCCAGCTCCTTGGTCGTCGCGGACGGGTAGCGCTTCTCCAGCGCCGCCACGCGCACGCGCGCCCGACCAATCTCCCCCTGGATGAGGTCCGACAGGCGCAGCGCCCCCAGCTTCTTCAGCTCCGCCGGGGACAGCTTCTTCATGAAGCCCAGCCGCTCCGTCACGCTGTCGTAGAAGGCCATGTCCTTCTCCTTGGGCCGCGCTCGCGGCCTGTCGTCTCTAGTAACCCCGCTCGGCCAGATACAGGTCCACCAGCGCGCCCTCTTCGTACCAGGCGTGCCGCATCTCCGACTTGAACCACCGCGAGTCCGGGCGCGCCTGCCGCACCTCCAGCTTCACCCGGTTGGGCCCCGTGTCGATGACCGCCGCGCGCGCCTTGCACGCCGCGCCGGGCTCGTCGCCGTAGCCACCCTCCAGGCACACCTCGTCGCCCACCGCCAGGCGCCGCGTGTACTCGCTGGCCAGATAGAGCGCGTCGTCGCAGCCGCCGCGCACCGACGCCTTCCCCAGCGCCGCGCAGCGGTCCTGCGAGGGCGCGCGGATGACGGGCACGTTCGAACTCACCGCGTCCTCGTCGTTGGGGTCACGCTGATACGGGCCCACCGACTTGCACCCCACCACCGCCAGGGCCAGCAGGCCCGCCCACGTCCACCTCATCGCGTCGTCTCCTCCGGGACGCGGGTTCCTTCCGCGCGTCCGCTCCAACAGGGAAAGAGCGGGAAGCATGGCAGACACGATGGGAGGCGGCAAAAGGTGCCGGAGCGCCCCGCGCCCTAGGCGATACGGCGCGCGGGCCCGGGGATTTCCTCGGTGATGCCGGGAACCGCCCGGTTCTTGCCGTCCACGAACACCACCTTGGGCTTCCAGTGGGCGAGCTCCGACTCCTCGACCTCCGCGAAGGTGGCCAGGATGACCAGGTCGCCCGGCTGGTTCAGGTGCGCCGCGGCGCCGTTGATGCAGATGACTCCGCTGCCGGACTCGCCCTCCAGGGCGTACGTCTCCAGCCGGGTGCCGCGCGTGACGTTCCACACCGCGACCTTCTCGAACGGCAGGATGTCCGCCGCCTTCAGCAGGTCTCGGTCGATGGTCACCGAACCTTCGTAGTCGAGGTCGGCCTGGGTCACCGTCGCGCGGTGGATCTTGGACTTGAAGAGAATGCGGCGCATGGGGGCCCTCGGGAAGCGGCGCAACCGTAACGGCTCCCCTGGCCGGGGACAACATCCCCGGTGGCCCATGCACCGCCTGCCTCCCTGCATGCCCTCCGGCTACTTCGTGAAATTCACGAGCTGGCTGAGGTTCAAGGGGACGGACTGCGCGTCCGACGTCAGGTTGCCCGTCAGGCTCACCTGCGCGTTGCCCCCCGAACGCAGGGCCATGGCCGCGGACGCGGCGCTCGCGAAGTGGATGGTCAACGGCAGCGTCACCTGCTTCGTCCCGCTGCCGTCCAGCGTGCCCAGGTTGCCCGTGGACAGGTTGCCCACGTTCGCGCCCGCCACCTTCAGCGCCCCGGTGATGCCCGCCACCGGCAGGGGGAAGCTGTTGCGGTTGGTGATGGCCAGGGGGAACTCCACCGTGGCCCCGCTCAGCGTGACGTTCGTGATGCGCGGCGCCTGGAACTGCACCTGGGGAATCTTGGGGATGGGGAACGTGCCTTCCTTCTCCAAGGGGAACCGGATGACGCCGATGGGCGTCTGCACCCCGATGCTGCCCTGGGCCTTGAAGCTGGCCGCGTCCTTGTCCAGGAACGTGGTCACCACCGGCGCGATGTCCGCGAACTTCACGTTGGCGGGGAAGACCAGCTCGCTCTTGCCGTTGGACTTGAGGTTGAGGCCGCTCCGGGGCTTGCCGGCGACCAGCTGCTTGCCCTCCACGAAGAAGGCGTAGTCCACCGACGCCAGCTTCAGCCCCAGGCTGTTGGGATTGTCCAACTCATACACCAGGTCGACCGTGGCGTCGGACAGGGACGCGTCCGCCAGCCGGGCCGTCTTGAAGTGCAGCGTGGGCTTCTTGAAGGCTCCGTTGAGCAGGCTCTGCAGCGCGGCGCAGCCGCTGAGCGTGGTGAGCGACAGGGCGAACAGGACCAGGAACGCGCGTTTCTTCATGGTGGGCATGGGCGTAGCAGAGGACGCCCCACGTTCGCGCGGATTCAATCGCGCGCGGCGGGGCCTCGGCGGGTGCACCTTCGGCACTCCAATGGTATGCGGCCAGCAGGACTCCCCCGTGCAGGAGGTTGGCCCGCCGTGACAGGTGGCACTTTGTCTCACCCCCCCGCCATCCCACAGGCCCCCCGCCCGGGGAGCTGGCTCGCGCTGGCGGTGGTGGCGGCGCTGTCCCTGGCGGGCTGTTCCCGGTCGCCCAGCGCGGAGGCCGGGCCGGTGCGGCGGATGGCCCTGACGCCGTGCCGGCTGGACGGGGTGGCCGCGCAGACGCTGTGCGGCACGCTGGAGGTCTTCGAGGACCGGGCCCGGGCGCAGGGGCGCAAGCTGTCGCTGCGCGTGGTGGTGGTGCCAGCGCTCGCGTCGCAGCCCAAGGAGGATCCGCTGTTCTTCCTCGCGGGCGGCCCCGGACAGGCGGCGTCGCGCACGCGCATCCTGCCCGCGCTGGAGCGCATCCGGCGTCAGCGCGACATCGTCTTCGTGGACCAGCGGGGCACGGGGGATTCGCACCCGCTGGATTGCGAGGCGCTCAATCCCTCGCGCGCGTCGCTGGCGGAGCGCTTCGAGGACCGCGAGGACGCGGACGTCATCCCCCAGTGCAGGAAGGGCTGGGACGCGGATGAGCGGCTCTACACCACGTCCATCGCCATGGATGACCTGGACGACGTGCGCGCGGCGCTGGGCTACGCGAAGGTGAACCTGTGGGGCATCTCCTACGGGACGCGCGCGGCGCTGGTGTACATGCGCCAGCACCCGGACCACGTGCGCACCGCCATCCTGGATGGCGTCGCCCCCATGGGGCAGTACCTGCCGCTGTACGCCGCGCGCGATGGCCAGCGCGCCCTGGACCTGCTGCTGGACGCGTGCACGAAGGACTCCGTCTGCGCGACGGCGTACCCGGACCTCCGGGCCCGCACGGAGGCGCTGCTCGCGAAGCTGGAGGCCACCCCCGCGAAGGTGCGCCTGCCGCACCCGCGCACGGGCGTGCCGGAGGGCTTCACCCTCACCCGGCGCGTCTTCCTGTCGGAGCTCTTCTCGCTGCTCTACAGCCCGGACGTCGCGTCGCTGGTGCCGCTGATGCTGGACCGCGCGGCGAAGGACGACTGGGCGCCCTTCGTGGCGCTGTCGCTGGGCCTCACCGACGAGGTCGCGCGCACCACCAGCCGGGGCATGTTCATGGCGGTGGTGTGCGCGGAGGACGCGCCCTTCTTCACGGAGGAGGACGCCGAGCGCGAGGCGAAGGGCACCTGGTTCGGCCCGCGCATGGCGCTGGACGTGAAGCGGGCCTGCGCGAAGTGGCCCCAGGCGAACGTGCCGAAGGGCTTCCGCGACCCGGTGACGTCGGACATCCCCACGCTGCTGTTGTCCGGGGAGCTGGATCCGGTGACGCCGCCCGCCTGGGGCGAGGAGGCGAAGCGCACCCTGTCTCGCAGCCTGCACGTGGTGGTGCCGGGGCTGGGGCACAACACGGTGGGCGCGGACTGCGCGCGCACGCTGATGGCGGAGGTGCTCGCGCGCGGCGGCGTGGAGGGCCTGACGCCCGACTGTGGGGCGGGCCTGAAGCGGCCGCCCTTCTTCACCTCCTTCGCGGGCCCCGTGCCTTGAGGAACCCCAGGCGCCATGATTGAAGCCAGGAACCTGCACAAGCGCTTCGGCGCCGTGACGGCGGTGCACGACGTGTCCTTCACCGCGGAGGACGGCGTCATCACCGGCCTGCTGGGCCCCAACGGCGCCGGCAAGACGACGACGCTGCGCATGCTCTACACGCTGGTGCGCCCCGACGGCGGCACCGCCACCGTGGACGGCGTGGACGTGGCCCAACGGCCGGAGGTGGCCCGCCGCGCCCTGGGCGTGCTGCCCGACGCGCGCGGGCTCTACCCTCGCCTCACCGCGCGCGAGCACGCCCGGTACTTCGGGGAGCTGCACGGGCTGTCCGGCGCCGCGCTGGACGCGCGCGTGGAGGAGCTGGTGGAGCTCCTGGACATGAAGGAGATCGCGGACCGGCGCACGGAGGGCTTCAGCCAGGGCGAGCGCGTGAAGGTCGCGCTGGCGCGCGCGCTGGTGCATGGCCCGCGCAACGTGCTGCTGGACGAGCCCACCAACGGGCTGGACGTGATGGCCACGCGGTCGGTGCGCACGCTGCTGCGCAAGCTGAAGGCGCAGGGCTGCTGCGTGGTGTTCTCCAGCCACGTGATGCAGGAGGTGGCCGCGCTGTGTGACCGCATCGTGGTGGTGGCGCGCGGGCGGGTGGTGGCGGACGGGACGGCGGACGCGCTCCGCGCGAGCACTGGCAAGGACAGCCTGGAGGAAGCCTTCGTGAGCGTGATTGGCAGCGAGCAGGGGTTGCGCGAATGAGGGGGCAGGTCGGGACGGTGCTGCGCAAGGAGGTGCGCGACCACCTGCGGGACCGGCGCACGCTGGGCTCCGCGGTGATGTGGCCGCTGTTGGGCCCGCTCGTGTTCCTGGTGATGTTCAACATGATGGCCTCCTGGTACCGGCAGGACCGGCCGCTGGAGGTGCCGGTGGTGGGCCGCGAGCACGCGCCCAGCCTGATGGCCTTCCTGGAGCGCTACGGCGCGAAGCTGTCGGAGGCGCCGAAGGACTACGAGGCGCTGGTGCAGGCCGGCACGCTGGACCTGGTGCTGGTGGTGCCGGAGGACTACTCACGGGACTTCGCCCGGGGGCACACCGCCGCGGTGCGGCTGGTGATGGACAGCTCGCGCAACAAGGCGCGCCAGTCCGTGCAGCGCGCGCAGCGGATGCTGGCGGCGTATGCGCAACAGATGGGCAACCAGCGCCTGTTCGCGCGGGGCGTGTCCCCGGAGCTGGCGGAGCCGGTGCGCGTGGACGAGCTGGACCTGTCCACGCCGGAGCGCACCGCGGCCACGGTGCTCACCACCATCCCCCTGTTCCTGGTGATGGCGGCGTTCGCGGGCGGCATGCAGCTGGCCAGCGACACCATGGCGGGCGAGCGCGAGCGCGGCTCGCTGGAGCCCCTGCTGCTCAACCCCGCCCCGCGCGGCGCGCTGGTGGCGGGCAAGTGGCTGGCCACGTGCGCCATGGCGGCCACGGGGGTGGTGTTGTGTCTCGTGGGCTACTTCCTGGTGGTGAAGCGCGTGCCGCTGGAGGACCTGGGCGTGCGCGCCCGGTTCGACGCGCCCGCCGCGCTGGGCATGCTCGCCGCGGTGCTGCCGCTGGTGCTGGCCGCGTCCGCCGTGCAGATGTGGGTGTCCACCTATGCGCGGTCGTTCAAGGAAGCACAGACGTACCTGTCGCTCCTGATGGTGCTGCCCACGCTGCCCGGGATGATGCTCGCCCTGTCGCCCATCCAGACGCGGACGTGGATGTTCGCGGTGCCGGTGCTGGGGCAGGAGCTGCTCGCGGGCGAGGTGATGCGCGGCGAGTCCCTGGGCCCGGTGCCCTTCGTGCTCGCGCTCCTGTCCTGCGTGGGGGTGTCAGCGGTGGCCCTGCGCTTCACCACGCGCTTGCTCTCCCAGGAGCGCATCATCTTCGGACGGAGCTAGCAGGCAGGCACGCGCGCGTCGACTGTCGCCGGGGCGCCGCATGCGCAGCATGTTCTCGTGACAGGGGCGGCGAAGTGCCGTCCAATGTTTCGAGATGACACCCGAGCGAGAACAAGAATCCCTGCTGCCCTTCGCCCCGGCCTCGGTGGCCTCCACGCAAGGAGAGCCCCGGTTCGGGACGTACCAGGGGGAGCTGCCCGAGGTGGACCTGCCGCGCCTGCTGGGGAAGTGGGCGCCGGGGCGCGCCACGCGCCTGCTCAAGCGCAAGCGCTGGCACTACACCTTCGTCGCCACGCAGGAGGTGGCGGCCCTCTTCGCGGTGGTGGACCTGGGCTACACGGCCAACGCCTTCGCGGTGGCGGTGGACCTCCAGGAGATGAAGCCCCTGTGCGACGTGAGCTTCCTGGGGGTCCCCGGGCCGCTCGCGGAGGTGAGCGACAAGCCGGGGGCGGGGCTGGTCGCGGCCTTCCGCACGCTGGGCGGGCGCATGTCCGTCAAGCGCGGCGCCGCCGACGAGCGCTACCAGGTGGAGGTGGACGTCAGCCGCATGCGCACGCAGTCGCTCCAGAGCTTCCAGTGGAACGGCGAGCTGCTGGTGGCGGGCGGCCCGCCGGCCCTCACCGTCATCGCGCCGGTGGAGGGGGACGGGCTGGTCAACGTCACCCAGAAGCGCAGCGGCCTGCTGGCCTTCGGGAGCCTGGAGGCGGGCGGCAAGCGCTTCCGGCTGGATGGCGGCGTGGGTGGCATGGACTACACGCAGGGCTACCTGGCGCGGCACACCGCGTGGCGCTGGGCCTTCGCGGCCGGGCGGCTCCCGGATGGCACGCCCGTGGGCCTCAACCTCGTGGAGGGCTTCAACGAGGGCGTCACCGAAGCCAACGAGAACGCCATCTGGCTGGGGGACCGGCTCTATCCCGTGGGGCGCGCGCGCTTCGACTACGACGCGAAGGAGCTCCTGGACCCGTGGCATCTGACGACGGCGGACGGCGCGGTGGACCTGCGCTTCAAGCCCATCTACGTGCACCGCGATGAGCGCAACCTGCGCCTCGTGGTGAGCCACTTCGCCCAGCCGGTGGGCTTCTTCGAAGGCACCCTGCGCGTGGCTGGCCAGGAGCTGCGGCTGTCCAATGTCCCGGGCGTCACCGAGGACCAGGACATGCTCTGGTAGCAGGGCCCCGCGCGGCCTGTCCCGCCAGGAAGCGGCCGTGCGTGCGAAGGCCGTGGAGCCCCGGACGCGGCGCGATGGTTCATGGATGCGGCGGGGGCGCGGTGTAGGCTTCGCGCTCTGTTCGTCAGAGGAGGACTCCGCGCCATGTCCTGCCCGCACTGTGGTCAGCCGCTCCCTGAAGGCCTGTCGTCGCGGACGTGTCCCCACTGCGGCCGGGACGTGACGCGGACCGGGGACGCGCCCGAGTCACCCGTCATGGACGACGTGGCGGACAAGGCCCAGCGGGCGGCGGACTCGGCGGGCCGCGCGGTGCGCACCGTGCTGGATGATCCCCGGCTGCGCGAGCGGCTGCCGGGGGGCTCGCTGCCGCTGCTGGGCGCGGGGCTGGTCGCGGCGGCGGTGCTGGTGCCGGTGCTGCCCTTCGTCGGTGGAGGGCTGGGCCTGTCGTGGGCGGCGTTGATGCTGGTGGCCAGCGGCATGCTGGGCGCGCGCGAGTGGAGCGCCGCGGGCCGCGCGCTGCCGCCCGCGCTGGCCCCGGTGGTGAAGTGGGCCGAGCACCCGGCGTTCCTGCCCCTGTTCACGGCGCTCACCGTGACGCAGGCCTTCCTGTCGCTGGAGCTGGGCGTGGCGCCCCTCCTGTGGGTGCTGGCGGCGGTGGTGCTGGGCTCGGTGCAATGGCGGGCGTTCCGCGCCTCGCCCATGGGGGAGGCGTCGCTGCCCCGGCGGCCCGGGGAGGTGCGGCTGAAGCGGTGGGTGTTCGCGGGCGTGGCCGCGTGCGCGCTGGGGATGCTCCTGCCGTGGAGCGCGTCGTGGACCGGCTCGCTGGTGCCCACCGCCCGCATGGAGCGCCAGCGCGACATCACCATCGACAACAACTTCGCCTGGGACATCCAGGAGCACCACACGTGGAAGTTCAACACGCTGGTGTTCCCGGCCTCCACGCCCGGCGCGGGCACCGGGCGGGGCCGCCTGGGCGCGACGGGCGTGGTGCTGGGGCTCCTGGCGTTGGGCGTGCTGGCGTCCGTGCGGCGCGCGCGGGAGGCGGTGCCCTCCGCGCTGCCGGCGCTGCTCGCGGGCCTCATCACCCTCTGGGCCCTGACGGGCCTGTCCGCGCGGCCGGGACCGTGGCTGTTCCTGCTGGGCATCCTCGCGGTGGACGTGGCCGTCGCGCGCGAGGGGCTGGGGCCCCGGAGGGAGGCGCCTCCTCCGGAGCCGCCCGCGTCAGCGTGACCGCGCGGCGCGGCCCTGGACAATGGCGCGGAAGGAGCGGCTGTGCAGCTCCTCCAGCGTCAGGCCGCTGCCCCGGGCCTCCTCTTCGGTGAGCGCGCCGCACGCGAGGCCGCGCAGGAAGAAGTTGAGCAGGCCCTGGCCGGTGGCGGCGTCGTCGAACACGTCCCCCAGCAGGGTGGCCTGGGCGGCCTTGTCCACGAAGGCCTTGAGCCGCTGGGACGCCGGCTCCAGGCCCTCCAGGAAGAAGGCGTAGACGGCGGCATAGCGCACGGGCAGCTGGGCGGGGTGCAGGTCCCAGCCCTGGTAGTACGCGCGCTCCAGCGAGTGCCGCGTGTGCCGGTAGGCCACCTGCCACGCGCGGTGCACGGCGTCGGTGTTCTCCCGCTGCTGCGTGGGGAGCAGCGGCGCATCCCCCTGCTTGCGGTGCGGACCCACGGGCATGACGTTGGTGGCGCCGTCGGACAGGCGCACGCCGCTGCCCGCGAGCAGCACCTGCACGGTGTCGCGCAGGTGGTCGCAGGCGGGGTGGAGCATGCTCTGCGCGTGCGCGCTGACGTCCAGCGCGGCGGTGTAGTCGTAGACGCCCAGGTGCACGTGGGAGCAGCGGCCCTCGCCCGCCTCCACGAGCGAGCGCAGGTGGGGCCGGCCCCGCGCGTCGAAGAGGGCCTGGGGCGTCTCCACCATCAGCTCCAGCGCCAGCGCGCCGGAGGGCAGGTGGTGGGCTGACTCCAGCCCCGACAGCAGGTGGGCCAGGGCGGTCACCTGTTCGGGCACCGTGACCTTGGGCAGGGTGACGACGAAGGAGGGCGGCAGCCTGCCACCGGATTGCTCCAGCAGCGCGGTGACGAAGAGGTCCAGGGTGCGCGAGGCGCGGGCGTACAGCTCCTCGGTGAAGGACTTCACGCGGATGCCGATGAACGGGGGCAGCGCGCCCTGCTCCAGGCCGCGGGCCAGCTCCGTGGCGGCGGAGACGGCGTGGGCGTCCTCCTCCGCGTCGGGGCGGTGGCCGTAGCCGTCCTCGAAGTCGATGCGGAAGTCCTCCACGGGTTCGCGCTGGAGCTTGTCCATGACGCGGGCGTGGACGCGCTGGGCGAAGGCGCCGCGCTGGGGCAGGCCCAGGCCGTGGGCCAGGGCGGCCCCGTCGGGCGCGTACTCGCGGAGGGCCGCGAGCGCCAGGTCCCCCATCTTCCGCGCGGTGCCGGCGCGGAAGAGGTGGGCGCCGCCGTACACGGTGTGCACGGGCTGGCGCCGGGAGGCGTCGCCCGGGTACGCGTGGCTGAAGGCCACGTTGGCGCGGCGCAGGGCTTCGCGGGAGGCGGCGGAGGCTTCGGGCGTGAGCGAGGTCTTCATGATGGCGCGCCGGATATCATCACGGCTGGCGCTTCAGCCACGCGGCCACCTCCGGGGCCACGCGCTCGCGCAGCGCCACGTCCTGCGACAGCCGCTCCAGCGTCTGCGCGGTGGCCTGCTGCGCCTCCGGGATCGGGTTCGCGTGGAGCAGCGCCTTCACCTGCTCCAGGTGCTCGCGCGTGCGCAAGAGGCCCAGGCCCTCCACCACCCGGCGCAGCAGCATGGGGGCCGCGCCCGTGCGCGTCACCAGGTCCTGCCAGCGCTTCTGGAGCTGCTCCCACCACGCGTCGCGCCCGGCGCGGTTGCCCAGGAGGCCCGTCGCGAAGCTCGCCACGTCCTGCGTCTTCACCGTCTCCGAGAACAACAGCGCCTGCGCCCGCGCCGTCAGCTTCGGGTCCTCGAAGGACGTGAGCGCCATCAGGTAGCGGCGCTGCGTCGCGGGGTCCGGCTCCTTGGGCATCCGCCGCGACAGGTCGTCGAAGAGCGCCGCGTCGCCCGCGCGCGCCACCATGCCCACCGCCGTGTCCAGCAGGTTGGCGTCCAGCGCGGACTTGTCCCCCTGGAGCATCCGCGCCACCAGCGGCCGGGCCTGGGCCAGCACCTCCGGACTGCGCGCCAGGCCGCCCACCGCGCGCACCAGCGCCGCGCGGCGCAGCCGCACCCGGTCCGGCTCGCCCTTCGCGGACTGCCAGCCCAGCTTCTTCAGGCCGCCGCCGAGCAGCTGCTCCACCCACCGGCGGAAGCGCTCCTGGTCCGCGCCCTCCGTCAGCCGGTTCTCGATGTACCCGAGCCGCCCGACCAGCTCGTCCAGCACCGCCTCGTCCTCCTCGTCCCCGAAGCGCGCCGCCAGGTCCAGCAGGTCCGCCACCGGCGCCTGCCCCGCGCGCACCAGCGCCCACGTGTCCGCGAGCAGCGAGATGCGCTCCGACGGCGCCAGCGTCCCCAGGTTCGCTGCCAGCCGGTCCAGCGCCGGCTTCTCGTACGCCACCCGGTAGAAGCCCGTGGAGCCGCCGTTGGCGCACAGCCACTTCACCTCGCCCGCGCCGTCCAGCGTCACCGTCGTCCGCGCGTCGCGCAAGAGCACGCGCTGCTCACGCACGCCCGCGCCGTCCTCGAACCGGAGCACCATGGGCACCGGCCACGTCTCCGCGCTCTTCACCCCGGGCTCCGAATAGAAGCGCCGCTGCGACAGCGACACCTGGCGCCCCTCCACCTTCACCGCCACCAGCGGGAAGCCGCTCTGGCCAATCCACGCCGTGGCCAGCTCCGACACCGGCTGCTTCGCCGCCTCACCCAGCGCGTTCCACAGGTCGTCCTTCACCGCGTTCGCGCGCGCGTGCTTGCGCATGTACAGCCGGATGCCTTCGCGGAAGGGGCCCTCGCCCAGGAACCCTTCAATCATCCGCAGCACCGCGCCGCCCTTCTCGTAGGTGATGGCGTCGAAGCTCTCCCCCGCCTCGCCCGCGTTGCGCACCTCGCCGTGGATGGGGTGCGTGGACTTGAGCGCGTCCAGCGCCAGGGCGCTGGCGCGGTGCGAGTCGAAGTCCAGCCACATGCGCCACTCCGGCCGCCACTGGTCGACAATCTTGAACGCCATCCACGTGGCGAACGCCTCGTTGAGCCAGAGGTCGTCCCACCACACCATCGTCACCCAGTTGCCAAACCACTGGTGCGCCAGCTCGTGCGTCACCACCTCCGCCACGCGCTTCTGCACGGACAGGGGCGCGGTGGCCGGGTCCAGCAGCAGCGCCACCTCCCGGTAGGTGATGAGGCCGGCGTTCTCCATCGCGCCCGCCTCGAAGTCCGGGATGCCCACCTGGTCCACCTTGCCAAAGGCATACGGCAGCCCGAAGTAGTCCTGCAGCCGGGGCAGCACCTGCAGCGCCACGTCCTGGCCGAACTTCGCCAGGTGCGCCTTCTCCGGCAGCGCCCACGTGCGCACCGGCACCCCCTGCGCCTGCTCCTCCGGCGTGCCCACCAGCGGGCCCACCACCAGCGCGACCAGGTACGAGCTGAGCAGCTCCGTCTCCTGGAACGTCACCTTGCGCAGGGCGCCGTCCGCCTCGTCCTTCACCACCTTGCCGTTGCCCAGCACCGTGTGGCCCGGCGGCACGCGCACCGTGAGCGCCCAGCGGGCCTTGAAGGCGGGCTCGTCGAAGCAGGGGAACAGGCGCCGCGCGTCCGCGGCCTCGAACTGCGTCGCGGCCACCTGGCCCGCCGCGTACAGCCCGCGCAGGCCGTCGCTGAAGTGCCCCGTCCACAGCACGTCCAGCGTGGCGCTCCCCACGGGCAGGGGCGCGTCGAACGTGAGCACCACCGTCTCGCTCACCGGGGCGACGCGCTTGGACGCGGGCTTGCGGGTGTCCTTGCCGGCGCGGAAGGTGACGTCGCCCAGCTCCAGCGCGTTGGCGTGGAGGATGATCTCCGTGGTGGGCTGGGACAGCTCCAGCTCCACGCGCTGCTCGCCCGTGAAGGTGCGCCCCTCCAGGTCCAGGGTCACCGTCGCCGAGTAGCGGCGCGGGCGGAGGGAGGTGGGCAGGCGGAAGTTCTTGTCGTCGGTCGGATGCGCCATAGGGGCGGCAATCTAGCGCCGGCCGCGCCTTGTGCTCGTGCTCCATTTCCCAGTGTCCGCCGCTTCACGGGGTCACGCCCCGGCTGGCAGGGGCCCCACGGCCCCGAGTGGACCCGGCTCGCGCGGGACGGCGCCCACCGCGTGGAAGACGTCAGGCCCAGGCCCGGTGGCCCCGGATGGAGCGCCCATGTGGCGCCATACATCCACCTCCACCCGGCGACACGGCCGTTGTCCGGCGAGCAGGAGGGTGCCCGGGTGGATGGCTTTGGACCTGGGCTCTCGCGCAGACTGGGGTTCATGGGCTCCCGTTCCTTCCGAGTGGTCCTGTTCGCGGCCGTCACCGTGCTGGCGCTGTCCTTCGGGCAGGTGCTGGCGGAGTTCTCCGTGGGCCTGCTGGACGGAGGGCTGCGTCTGGCGGCCGTCCATCCGCTGTCCCTGGTGGAGCTGGGGGTGGTGCGCCGGTTGGCGGAGCTGGGGGCGTTCACGCTGACGGGCCTGCTGTTGGGGGCCGGGCAGGCGCGGGTGTTGAACCATCTGGGGCTGCGGGTGCCGGGCTGGGTGCTGGTGACGACGCTCGGCTACGCGGTGGGGATGCTGGGGTCGCGCATCCTGGCCACGGGCATGGGGTGGCCGCAGATGATGGCCCCGGTGGGGATGGGCGTGGTGCTGGGGGCGGCGCAGTGGCTGATCCTGCGGCGAGAGGTGCACGGCGCGGTGGTCTGGGTGGCGGCCTGCACGGTGGGGTTCGGTCTGGCGGGGCCCGCGGCGGCCTGGCGGGAGCGCGCGCTGGTGCAGGCCGTGCACTCCCACCGGGGCGGGACCGTGGACACCGTCTTCTTGATGGCGCAGGGCATGACCGTGATGGCGCTCGCGCTGTGTATTGCCATTGGCGGCGCGTTCATCTTCTCCAGCGTGCGCTCGCAGGTGCTGCCCGGCCCGGGGTCGCGGATGCCCGGCGCCCTGGCCCAGTTCGCGCTCCTGGGGCTGGCGGTGCCCCTGATGATCTGCGTGGAGGCCCGGATGCACTCGGTTCCGCGCACGAACGTGTTTCGGTGCGATCCGTTCTCCAGCAGGTCGCGGTCCATGGGGCTCCAGGCGCGGGTGTCGCCCTCCGACAACGACTGCCCCCCTGTGCCGTAGCGCCCATCCTCCAGCCCCGAGGGGCAAGGCGCGCGGTTGCCGTGGGTGGGAAATTCCTTGCCCAGCGCGTGAAGGGGCGGAAGGGCCGTCCGTCGTGAGGCGGACACGCGCAACGCCACGCAGGCCGGGCACGGCGGTTGCTCTGTCGCGGGCGCATGGGAAGAGGCGTGTGGGTCGGCGCGTGGGTGAGCGCGCTGTTGATGTGGGGGGGCGCGGCGCAGGCCGCGAACAGGGCACCGGCGACGAAGAAGGCCGCGCCGGTGGTGTTGGCGGATCGGGCGCTGTGGCGGGCGAGGTCCTGGGTGGGGCTGACGACGCTGGCGTCGGTGAACCCGACGGTGAGCGATGACTGCTCCGGGATGACGCGGCTGGCGTTCCAGCAGCGCCGGCTGGACCTGCTGCCCGACGACGTGTCGCCAGACGAGAACGGCGTCACCGCCATCCACCGCAAGGCGAGCGCCCTGGGAATGCTCACGGACACGCCCACGCCGGGCACGCTGGTGTTCTTCCAGAACACGTTCGACCGCAACCGCGACGGCCTGCTCAACGACGGGCTCACGCACATTGGCATCGTGGAGCGCGTGGGCGCGGACGGCACGGTGACGTTCGTGCACAAGTCGGGCGGGCGGGTGAAGCGCTCCCGCTTCAACCTCCAGCAGCCGGAGGTGCGCCGCGACGCGAAGGGGCAGGTGCTCAACGACTGGCTGCGCCGCCAGGGCAAGAAGACGCGCGGCTACCTGGCCGGTGAGCTGGTGGCGGGCTTCGCGGCGGTGGACGAGCGCTGGCGTTCGCCCGAGCCCCAGCGCGTGGCCTCCGCCCGGCTCGCCGTGAAGGATGACGCCCGGGGCGCGCGGCGCTAGACACGGCCGCGCGATGTCCACCGTCGAAGGTCCCTCCGAAGCCCCGCTCCCCGAGCCTGTCGCGCCTCCGGGCCCACCCCCACCGGAGGTCCCGTCCGCGCCGCCACGGCGGGGACAGTGGCGGCGCTGGGTGCTGGGCGGGGTGTTGCTGCTGGGGGTGGCGACCGCCGCCTGGACGTTCGCCGGGCTGCCGGACGCGGGGCCGCTGGCGAAGGAGAACCCGAAGACGACGGCGCTCATCGAGCAGCGGGCCACCGAGGCGCGCGAGGCGGGCCACAGGCCCCGCCGGAGGCAGCAGTGGGTGCCGTTGTCGGCGGTCTCCAAGTCCGCGGTGGACGCGGTGCTGCTCTCCGAGGACGCGAGCTTCTACCTGCACGACGGCGTGGACACGGTGGAGCTGGCGCGGGCGGTGGGGCAGGCGGTGGAGGCGGGGAAGCTGGGCCGGGGCGCGTCCACGCTGACGCAGCAGCTGGCGAAGAACCTCTGGCTGTCCACGGACCGCAGCCTGCTGCGCAAGTTGAAGGAGCTGGTGTTGGCGCACCGGCTGGAGGAGGCGCTCACCAAGCAGCGCATCCTCACGCTGTACCTCAACGTGGTGGAGTGGGGGAACGGTGTGTATGGGATTGAGGCGGGCGCGCACGAGCACTTCGGCGTGTCCGCGTCCCAGCTCTCCGTGGCGCAGGGCGCGGTGCTCGCCGCGATGCTGCCGTCTCCGCGCAAGCGCTCGCCGGCCAGTGGTTCGCGGGCGCTGTGGAAGCATGCGCACCGCGTGGTGGACGCGCTCAAGGTCACCCGGCGCATCAGCGCGGCGCAGGCGGAGGCCGCGCACGCGGAGGTGGACCGGCTGCTCGGACGCGCGCCCGCGGGCGGGGACGACGCGGACGACGACGGGCCCTGAGCGGGCGTACTTCCCGCCGGACCCCCATGGGAGGGCCGTCCCATGGAGGTCCGGCCCTGCATTAAAGCCCGCCCACCTCCAGCGCCCCTCCCAACCCCGGGAAGGTCTTGGTGACGTTGGCGCTGAAGACGATGTCCTGGAGCACGATGTTCACCGGCAGCCCACCCGTGGGCAGTCCCGTCGTGCGCGTGACGGTGTTGTCCAGGATGAGCCACACGCGCTGCTTGCCCAGGGCCTGCTTCAGCGCGGGGCTGTCCACGGTGAGCGGTGTGCGGCTGTTGGGCGCGAAGGAGCGCGGCGGCAACAGCTGGGTGGCGGTGGCGTAGTACGGGGGCAGGTTGGCCTCCGTGTACGTCTTGGGCGTGCCCGGCTCCGCCTGCCCCGTGAAGGACAGCCGGGCGCTCATCTGGAGCGTCAGGACTTGAGAGGGATTGACCACCGTCAGCGCGGCCTGCACCGTGTTGACGGTGACGACCGACAGGTCCCGCGTCTCCTCCGGCAGGTCCAGCGCCACCTCCGCGTACACCGGCGCGAGCACCGACGTCACCGGCACCGTCTGCGTGAACGGGGCCGTGGACACGTTGATCTCCGCCGAGCACGAGGCCAGCAGCAGGCCACAGACGCACAACGCGAACCGGCGAATCATCGGAAGCTCCAGGACAGGTCGAAGGTGGGCAGCAGCGGCAGGTCTTTTCCCGGGAGCGCCGGGTCGCTCAGGTCCACGTAGGCGGCGCCCAGCGCCATCCCGAAGTGCTCACCGCCGTAGCGCACGCCCGCGGCGGCCTTGAGCTTCGCGCCGCCCTTCACGCGCATGCCGCCCTCCGCGATGAGCGACCACGCGTCGGTGAAGTTCCACGCCACCGCGCCCGTGAAGGCCAGGTAGTCCGAGTCATAGCGGGCGTAGCGCGCCTCGCCCTGCACCAGCACCGGACCCAGGGACAGGCCATACACGGCATAGAAGGCCGGGCCGGACAGCTCCGGCGTGAAGCTCTGGATGGCGGGCTCCTGCGACTCCACCCGGCTGGAGTACGCGGAGGCGCCCACGAAGTGCGTGTAGCGCGCGCCCAGCGCCACCCGGTGCGGCCCCGCGGCCACCGCCCACCGCAGGCCCAGGTTCGGCGCGAGCAGCGCGTCCGCGTAGAGGGACGTGTCCACCGACAGCCCACCGAACAGCGGCAGCGCCGTGCGCTGAAGCCCCAACACCGGCGCGTCGATGACCTCCGCCGCGTCCGTGGTGAGCAGCCGCGCGACGTTGGTGCGCACCTGCGCGAAGGCCGCTGCCGGAAGCAGCGACAGGGCCAGCAACCAGCGGGGAAAGGAGGACCGGCGGCGGCCGGCGGGGCGGGGTGGGGTCACGGCTCATGGCTCCAGAGGCGGGGGACGTCCCCCCATTAGTGCGTGAAAGCGGCCGGATTGGATCTCTTCCCCCCCGCTCCACGCGGCGGCGTTCCCTCCTGCACAGCCCGTCCGGGCCACCAGCCGTCCCGGAAGGGCCCCGTCCTCTGGGAGGCTTTGGCTGGCGAGCGCGCCCGGCGGGACGTAGCTTGAACGCAAACGACATGGCTGCCCTCCACCACGAAGCCGCGCGGGACGCGGGAGATGTGCGCGAGCGGGTGCTGGTGCTGCTCAAGCAGCACGGCTGGAACGCGACGTCCTTCCAGATTCTTCAGCCGGGCTTCCTCTACTGGTTCGCGGAGGAGGGGGACGCGTGCATCGCCTACGTGGACACGGGCGGTGCGTGGGTCGCGGGGGGCGGTCCCATCGCGGCGCCGGAGCGCGTGAGCGCCGTGGTGGAGGGCTTCCACCAGGCGGCCCGGAGCGCGGGACGGCGCGTGGGCTTCTTCGCCACGGAGGCGCGCTTCTCGCGGCTCGTGCCGTTCCAGGAGCTGCCCATTGGCGAGCAGCCGGTGTGGGACCCGGCGAAGTGGGACGCGGTGGTGCGCGGCAGTCGCAGCCTGCGCGAACAGCTCCGCCGCGCCCGGGCGCACGGCGTCCGCGTGCGGGAGGTGCCCGCGGAGGTGATGGAGACGCCGGGCCACCCGCTGCGCGAGGCGGTGGAGGTGCTGGCCGAGCACTGGCTGGCGTCGCGCCGCATGGCGACCATGGGCTTCCTGGTGGGGCTGGCTCCGGACGCCTTCGCCCGCGAGCGCCGGGCCTTCGTCGCGGAGGTGGAGGGCCGCGTGGTGGGCTTCCTGTCGGTGACGCCCGTGTACGCGCGCGACGGCTGGTTCCTCCAGGACCTGCTGCGCGAACGCTCCGCGCCCAACGGCACCGCGGAGACCCTGGTGGACGCGGCGATGCGCGCCGCCGCGGCGAACGGGCGCCGGTACGTGACGCTGGGGCTGGCGCCCCTGGCGGGGCCGGTGCGGCCGTGGCTGCGGTTCGCGCGCGCCGTCGGCCGGCCCCTCTTCGACTTCGAGGGCCTGCGCTCCTTCAAGGCCAAGTTCCGCCCCGACGCCTGGGTGCCCCTGTTCCTCTCCCACCCGAAGGACGAGCCAGCGGCCTGGGCGGTGTACGACGCGCTCCGGGCCTTCGCGCGCGGCAGCCTGGTGCGGTTCGGCCTGGTCACGCTCTTGCGCCGGCCGCGCTTCTTCGTGCGCACGCTGACGGCGCTGCTGATTCCCTGGACGGTGCTGCTCGCGCTGCCCATGAACGCCCATTGGTTCCCCTCGCCGTGGGTGCAGCACGGCTGGGTGGCGTTCGACGTGGGGCTCGTCGCCGGCCTGCTCGTGTTGATGCGGCGCTGGCGGGATGGGCTGGCCACGCTCCTGGGCCGGCTCACCACCGCGGATGCATGTCTGACCTTGGTCCAGGCCCTCGCCTACAACGCCGCGCGTGCGCGCGGGCCGGGGGACTGGGGCGTCATCGTCGCGTCGGTGCTCGCGCCCGCGACCGCTTCCGCGATGCTGCTGCGCTCGCGGGACCTGCGCGTCCCGGAGCACTGAAGGGGCCTTCGCCAGTTCCTGTTACGATGCTCGCTCTCATTGGGGGGCAACGTGTTCATTTCCAATCCGGCCCAGTTCATCAGCCAGAAGATCATCAAACTCGGGGGGGCCATTGGCGCGCACTATCTCCATGCCCGGAAGGGGGACCTGGTCAACTGGGAAGGACAGTTGCTCGGCTTCGGCGCCACGGAGGGACGCTACCGGGTCTTCGTGAAGCAATGGTTCTACGAGGACGCGGAGCCGGACTCGGATGAGGAGGTGGACCTGGAATGGGAGGCGGAGAAGGCCGAGCTGCAGGCGCTGCGCGCATACGTCGCCCAGCCCGGGACCTTCGGTTGGACGGCCTTGAACGCCGTGACGATCATCTCCCCACCGCCCGACATCTTCCTCTCCGCGCACGACTTCAACCTCGCGGGGAATGAAGGAGGCCAGGGCCGAAGGGCCTACCTCCTGCCCTGGCAGGAGAACTCGGTGTGTTGGACGCAGCTGGGCGACAGCGCCGACTTCTTCTTCACCGACTCGATGACGGGCTGCACGTTTGGCGTGGGCGGAGATCCGCGCAGGCCCGTGGTCCTGCACAGCAACGTCGGCGGGGAGGCGAAGCGGGCGGCGCGGACGCTGGAGCACCTCGCGTACCTCACCAAGTCGCTTCCCGTGGGGGTGCGCGCCTCCCCCCTGACGCTCTACGGCAAGGAGCGGCAGTACAAGAGCGCGCTGGAGGGGAGCGCCACGGCGGTCCCGGGCTTCACCGCCTCCGGGACCGTCGCCAATGTCGTCGGCTGGCGCGACAGGGGAGAGTGGCAGTTCTGGAGCCAGCGATACATGTTCTACACAGGCGTCGGAAATACACAGACGCGCTACGCCGACATCGAGGTGGAGCAGCTCGAGTACTGAGCCTCCAGGGCGAATCACTGTCCGAAAGGAGACAGCGGGCTCCGTGCTCCCCAAGGGGAGCGCGGCCCGGATTGGAAATCAGACGTCGCGCCGGGCACGGGAGGGTGATGGGCCCAACATCCGATGGCGTGGGTCGTTAGTGAGGGGCTGAAATTCCAAGCACCCTCCGACGCCATTCGGAGACTGGAGCATCGAAGCCATGACCCGAATCCCCAAGCCCGTCAGCACGCCCGCCAATTCCCGCTACAATGCTCGCCCGGAGGGACCGCGCCCCCCTCCGAACCTCTCGACGCCGCTCCCCGACACTTCGAACGTCGTCAACCAGAGCAAGCTGCCCAGGCCGGTCCCCGCCAATCGCACCCAGACC
This sequence comes from Corallococcus sp. Z5C101001, assembly GCF_007352635.1. NCBI lineage: Bacteria > Pseudomonadati > Myxococcota > Myxococcia > Myxococcales > Myxococcaceae > Corallococcus > Corallococcus sp. Z5C101001. The sequence continues at coordinate 74,587 of NZ_VKLU01000007.1, read as the reverse complement.
GCCCTCCAATCCCATCAGGGCGTCAGCACCTTCAACACCCCGGCGACCTCCTCCACGCAGGCCGTGGGCAGCTCCAACACGGGCGTCAACCATCCTCAGGGCCCCTGCCCCCCGCTGGCCCCTCCGGCCGCCGGCCGCCCCCAGGCCGCCCTCAACCTGAGCAATGCCTCCTGCCTCACCCATGGCATGGCGCCGGAGCACGTGCAGGGCGCCCTCCAGCAGGGCCAGCTCAACTCCGCCTACAGCCGGCTGGGCCAGAACGGCAACTATTCGCGGGAGGCGGACAAGAACGGCGGCGGCGCGCTGGCCGTCTACACGCGCGCCGTGGGGACGCAGCAGACCAGCTGGAAGTCCCAGGGCCATGGCGTGGGGAGCAATGACAGCAAGGTGCAGATGATCCTCAGCCCCAATGTGTTGCAGACCCCCAACCATGGGTGGCGGGCGTCCTCCACGGACAACATGGGCAAGGTCCCGGGCTCCACCACCGCCCATCAGGCGGGCCTCCCCAGCAATGATCCGCTCGGCCGCGCTCCGCTCTGGTCGCGCCAGACCGAGTCGGGCCGCAACCGCGCCTTCAACGACACCGTGAACGGCAGGCCCATCCAGGCGAACAACGAGCAGCTGCACTGGGAGAAGGTCCCCCTCCAGGGAAACCTCAAGGGAATGGTGGTGACGTCCCAGGCCAGCTTCGACACGCTGATGGGGATGAACGGCGCGCAGCGGACCGCGGGCGCGGCTGGACGGGGCACCGTCCCGTTCGGGACCCAGCAGGTCCCCGTCGTCCTCGCCCAGGGGAACTCCTCGCTGCTCTCCACGCTGAAGGACGCCGGCATCGCGGATACCAACGGACGCGTCCGCTGACACCCAAGCTTCCAATCCCAGACACTTCACGCACCCCAGCGCCCTAGTGACAGTTGAAGGACTTGCTGGGTGTGCGTGAAATGCGGGCTGCCGGCCTCGGACCGGGCGGAGGTCCCGCCGCCGCTCCAGAGAACGGGTGGGAGGCGTGTCATGCGGCTGCCTTCGGGCGTCGTCACGGTGCTCGCCGTGGTGCTGCACTCTGGCGTGGGGCTGGCTGCGTCCCCGCCTTCGGGGCAGACCCTCGCCACGCCTCCGAAGTTGCCGCCGGGCGTCTCCGCGACGCTGTGGCGGTTGTCGGTGCCGCCGGGCTCGGAGCCCACGCCGGAGAAGGTGGCGTTGGGAGAGAAGCTCTTCCGGGAGAAGCGCCTGTCGGTGGACAACACCGTGGCGTGCATGACGTGCCATGAGCCGGAGCTGGGCTTCACCGACGGCAAGCCTTTGTCAGAGGGCGTCCGCCAGCAGAAGGTGACGCGCAACAGCCCCACCGTGCTCAACGCGCTCTTCAACGCCACCCAGTTCTGGGACGGCCGCGCGGGCACGCTGGAGGACCAGGCGAAGCTGCCCATCCTCAACCCTCGCGAGATGGGGATGCCGGACGCGGACACCGTGGTGAGGAAGGTGCGCGGCATCCCCGAATACGTCACGGAGTTCCGGCAGGTCTTCGGCCGCGAGGTCAACTACGACGACCTGGCCGCCGCCATCGCCGCGTTCGAGCGGACGCAGTACTCGGGCAACGCGCGCTTCGACCAGTTCATCACGGGGGACTCGAAGGCGCTCACCGCGTCGGAGAAGAACGGCTGGGCGCTCTTCAATGGCAAGGCGCGCTGCAACTCCTGCCACGCGGGCAACGCCGTGTCGCCGCTGTTCAGCGACCAGAAGTTCCACAACATCGGCGTCGCCGCGCACAAGCAGGACTTCGTCACCCTGGCGCGCAAGGGCGTGCAGGTGGTGCGCACCGGGGACGAGAAGCAGATCGACGAGCTGGCGCTCAACTCGGAGTTCTCCGAGCTGGGCCGCTTCCTGGTGACGAAGCAGGAGAACGACGTGGGCTCCTTCAAGACGCCCACCCTGCGCAACGTGGGCATCACCGGGCCGTACATGCACGACGGGTCGCTCCCCACGCTGTGGGACGTGATGGACCACTACAACAAGGGCGGCGTGGCCAATCCCTATCTGGACGGAGGGATGCAGCGGCTGGGGCTCACCGAGCCCGAAATCGACGACCTGGTGGCGTTCCTCTTCGCGCTCACGGACACGAAGTTCGACGCGCTCAACAAGGAGCAGCTCGCGAAGCAGCGCGCCCGGAAGAACACCCGGCCGGAGCGGGACACCGCCATCGCCATGGGCAAGAAGGGCAACCTGGGGGACCTGGCCCCCAACCCGGACCTCGCCGTGAAGAACCCGGCGGACCTGGGCATCTACGGCGACGTCACCCCGGTCACCACCACCCAGCGGAAGTAGCGGAGGCGCGCCATGGGCAACAAGTTCCAGAGCATCGAGACGAAGCACTACGCCGAACGCGAGGCCTTCTTCGAGGGCCTGAAGCGGCTGGACCGCCGCGCCTTCCTCCGCGTCGCCGGCGTCTCCGCGGGCATCGTGGCGGGCATGGGCAAGCTCACGCCCCACAGCTTCCAGCTGGTCAACGTGGCGGAGGCGCAGGGGGAGAAGCCGAGGTTCTCCTTCGCGTACATCTCCGACACGCACCTGTATGAAAACAAGCTCAACGACCGGTTCGTGCGCGCCATCCTCAAGGCCGTGGATGACGTCAACGCGTTGGACCCCCAGCCGGACTTCGTCCTCTTCGGCGGGGACCTGGCCCAGCTGGGCCAGCCAGGGGAGCTCAAGCTGGGCGCCCAGATCCTCAAGGCCGTGAAGGCCCCCCTCCGGATGATGGTGGGCGAGCACGACTGGTTCCTGGACATGGGCGAGCAGTGGCGCGACCTGTTTGGCGCGCCCAACTACTCCTTCGACCACAAGGGCGTGCACTTCGTGGTGCTCAACTCCATCCACGAAAAGGACTTCTGGACGGAGCGCAAGCTCACGCCGCTGGAGCGGATGAAGATCGTCGCCGGCCTGGACAATGGCATCCAGTCCCGCTTCGAGGTCGGCGCCGAGCAGCGCCAATGGCTCCAGAACGACCTGTCCAAGGTGGCCAGGACGACGCCGCTCATCGTCTTCAGCCACTCGCCGCTCTACAAGTACTACAAGCCCTGGAACTTCTGGACCGACGACGCGGACGAGGTGCAGGCCATCCTCAAGCCGTACGAGAAGGTCACGGTCATCCACGGCCACACGCACCAGCTGCTCAGCAACCGCATTGGCAACATCCAGTTCCACGGGATGCTGTCCACCGCGTGGCCGTGGCCGTACGCGCCGGAGGGGCTGCCCTCGCTCACGGTGCCCATGAACCGCGCGGATCCGTTCAGCCAGTTCGACGGCTGCGGCGACGGCCGCATGGACGTGCTGGAGTCGGGGCTCGTGGACAAGGTCTACAACCTCTGGCAGCGCGACCCCATCGTCGTGCGCTCCAGCTACCTGGGCTCCGGCGGCAGGCAGGCTCCGCCCCCCAAGCCCAAGCTGCCCACCTACTAGGACCGGAAGAGGAACGCCCTCCCATGACCTTGCGAATGAAGCTGCTCGTGGTCCCGTGCGCGGCCCTGTCCTTCGCTGGCGGCGTGGCGCTCGCCACGTCCCCCCAGTCGAAGCCCGCCGCCAAGGCGGAGGCCCTGCCCCAGCACGTGCTGCCCCCGTCGAAGGACGGCAACCTGGTGCTGGGCCTGTGCGACGGAGAGACGTCCATGGAGGTGCCCGGCGTGAAGGAAGGCCAGAAGCTCACGCGCGCGCAGGCCTTCGCCGCCACCTCGAAGTTGATGGAGGACTGGCGCCAGAAGAACCCGGACGCGAACTGGGACGACGCGCCGGTGCTGGCGCAGGCCACCGCGCCCGACGCGAAGAAGTCCCCCACGCCCGCGCCCCAGCCCAACCCGGGCTCGAGGCCCGCGGGCGGCGACGTGCGCGAGGGCGGCGTCGGCGCGCAGACGGACGCGAAGCAGGTACCCCAGCAACAGAAGGCGAACGTGCAGACGGGCCACACCTACGGCGCCTTCTCCGAGCGCGACGAGCGGATCTGGGCGGACTCCACGCAGGCGTTCGTGAAGGAGGGCCACCGCGTGTTCCACGACGCGGACGCGCTGGGCGGCACGGTGGGCGTGTCGTGCGACATGTGCCATCCGGACGCGGCCAACACCCACCCGGAGACCTACCCGAAGTACCAGGTGCAGCTGGGCCGCGTGGCGCTGCTGCGCGACATGATCAACTGGTGCATCGAGAACCCGGTGCGCGGCAAGCCCCTGGCGGATGGGGACCCGAAGATGCGCGCGATGGAGGCGTACATCTACGCGCAGCGCAAGGGCGTGAAGCTGGAGTACGGCAAGCACTGAGGGCGCCGCGCGCCCGCGGGCCTCGCACCCGGCCGACGGGGAGACGGATCCGCACGGGCGCGGGCGCGTGGGCCTGGAGGGATTCAAGGCGCGGGGGCTTGCCCCCACCCTCGGTGAACCCGGTTAATGCGGCCCATGTCTCTCACCCCTGTCATGGACCCCAGCGGCTTGTTGGAGCGCGCGCCGCGACTGGCGGAGCTGTTGCCGGACGCCGCGCTGTCGGAGGCGCTGGCGCGGGGGGATGCCTGGACCGTGTACGCGGTGCTGGAGCGCAGGTTGAAGCAGGAGCCTCCAGGCCCCGCGCGGGAGCTGCTCGCGAAGCTGGTGGAGGACCGTGCCGCCTTCGTCATCGCGGCCCGTTCTCCGGCCACGCCCTCCATCCTGGGCACGGGCGTCCAGTGGAGGGGCACGCCTCCCGGGGATGCTCCTGGCGCGCCCTACGTGGCCGACCGCACCGTGACGGTGCTGGGCGTTCCGGTGTGGCCGCTGGAGGGCTACCTCGTGCGCGCGGATGGCGCGGGACCGCTCCAGGTCGTCGGGCGCGTGCCACCCTCGCGGCGCAGGGCGCGACACCGCGCGGGCGCCGTGGCAGGGGTGGTGCTGGGACTCTGCGCCGCGGCGGGGGTGGGGGAGGTGTGGTGGGAGTCGCGCAAGGTGCGCATCGTGACGGTCGTCAACGGGCTGTCCCGGCCGGTGGACGTGCGCATCGGTGACCAGCACTGGGTGGTGGCGCCCGGCGCGCAGGAGCAGGGGAGCGTGAAGCAGGAGGACGAATGGCTCCACGCGATAGCCCGCTGGCCTGGAGCGGACGAGAAGCCCATCGAGGACGTGGTGCTCCCGGCGTCCGGCGCGCACTTCGTCTACAACGTGAAGGGCGCGGCGCTGCTGGATCGCCGGTGGGGCTCGAAGCAGTACTTCCAGAACCTGGGGCCGTTGCGGGGCAGCGTCTCCGTGCTGCTCGAGGATGAGACCGTCCAGGCCGTGAGCAGGAATTGGGAGTCCACCGCGCGCCTCCATTCAGAGGCAGGGAAATGGCAGCTCGCGGCCGACGTGGCCGCCGCCGTCGCGGAGGTGGAGCCGGGCAACACGCTGGCGCGGGAGCTGGCGGCGCGCGCCGTCCTCCAGCTGGACCTCCAGGCGCCCGTGAACCTCCCAGACGCCCTGCGCTGGCGGAACACCCGCGACTTCGCGTGGATGTTGATGAACCGCTGGCAGCAGGACCTGGGCGCGCAATCGCTGGCGCAGGACCTGCTTGTCTTCATCGGTCAGGGGCCCCAGGCCCGAGCCCGGTACGCGGAGCACGCGGAGCAGTTCCCGGACTCCCCACTCGCGGCGCTCTACCTGCTGCGCGCGGACACGCCGTCCCTGGATGCCGAGCAGGAGGTCCTCGCGTACGAGGAGCTGGTGCCGCGCTTCCCGGACTCCCCGGAGGTCTTCCTCGCCTGGTTGGAGGCGCGGCTGCGGTTCGAGCTGCGCGACCCCGGGGCTTCGTCGGAGGAGGGAGCGCCCACGGCGTACGCGCTCGAAACGGCGCGGCAGGCGGAGGTGCTGGTGGCGAAGCACCCGCCCACCACGGTGGGTGCGCTGGAGGTGCTCGTGCGCATCTACCTGGACGCGCGTCGCCGGGACGCGGCGACAGGGCTGGTGCACCGCTTCGGGCAGGACCCGCGCAACCGGACCTGGGACTTCCTGGTGCTGGCGGGGCGCACGGCCGAGGTGGCGGGCCCCGAGCACACGCCCTACGTGATGCGCGACTGGGTTCCCCCCGCGCTGGCGCGCCAGCCGGAGCGGATGCGGTTGTTGGAGCTGCTCACCGGCCAGCGCTCGCTGAAGGAGGCGGAGCGCATGGAGGTGACGTCCCCCGTCGACCGCGCCGTGCTGGGGCTCACGCGGGACGTGCTGGAGAACCCGACGCGCGCCATGGAACAGGCGGCGGGGGAATCCGAAGCGGTGCTGTCCCGGCTGGAGCCAGAGGTCGCCGCGCTGCTCGCCCTGGAGCTGGAGCGCGCGGGCGATGCGCGGGCGAGGCGCCTCTTCAATGCCTCGCTGCCGCTGATGCTCTCGCGCGAGGCGCTGAGGGGCTTCCGGATCAGCCAGACCCGGAGCGCCCCCAGGTCCTTCGCCCGGTTGGCCCCGGGCCTGCGCGCCGCCGCCCTCCTGGTGCGCGCCCGCGACAAGGCGAGGGAGGGCTACAGGGTGTTCACCGAACGGCTGGACGGGCTGTCCCGCATGGATGCGCTCGGCGGCTTCGCGGTCCGCGCGGCCCCCCCGTGGATCCGCTCCGCCTTCGACGCGTGCATGGACACGAAGGTGCCGCACGTCTTCCCCAGCGGCTTGATGTCTCAGTTGACGGGCTCGCTGGCGCAGGCCATCGAGCGGCAGGAGAACGACCGCGAGGGGCGCCGCCCCCGCTGCGAGGCGCGGGTGGTGACGCCCACCGGGCTGCCGCTGCCCCGCGCCACTCCGTCCACGCCTGGAAACGCGAACGGCGCCGACCCCTGAAGCGGGTCCGGCGCCGTCACGGTGCTGCCCAAGGCGGGCCGCCGGTCAGCCCGGCTGGCAGACCTGGCGGAGGATGTCGAGCGACTCCAGCGCCTTGCCCGCGCCAATCACCACGGCGGAGAGCGGATCCTCCGCGAGGAACACCGGCAGGCCGGTCTCCTCGCGCAGGAGCGTGTCCAGGTTCTTGAGCAGCGCGCCGCCACCGGCCAGCACGATGCCGCGGTCGGCGATGTCACCGGCCAGCTCCGGCGGGGTGCGCTCCAGCGTCAGCTTCACCGCCTCCACGATGCCGTTGACGGGCTCCGCGAGCGCGTCGCGCACCTCGTCGCTGGACACCGTGAGCGTGCGCGGCACGCCGGCCACCAGGTCGCGACCCTTGATCTCCATGGTCATGACCTCGTCCGTCGGGTACGCCGTGCCGATGCCCATCTTGATGAGCTCCGCCGTGCGCTCACCGATGAGCAGGTTGTACTTGCGCTTGACGTACTGGATGATCGCCTCGTCCAGCTTGTCGCCGCCGATGCGCACCGACTTGGCGAACACGATGCCCGCCAGGCTGATGACCGCCACGTCGGACGTGCCACCGCCGATGTCGACGATCATGTTGCCGCTGGGCTCCGTCACCGGCAGGCCCGCGCCAATCGCCGCGGCCATCGGCTGCTCGATGAGGTAGACCTCGCGCGCGCCCGCGTTGGCGGCCGCCTCGCGCACCGCGCGGCGCTCCACCTCCGTGATGCCGGACGGGATGCCGATGATGATGCGCGGGTTCACCAGCGTCTTGCGGTTGTGCGCGCTCTGGATGAAGTAGCGCAGCATCGCGGCGGTGATCTCGAAGTCGGCGATGACGCCGTCCTTCATGGGCCGGATGGCCACGATGTTGCCCGGCGTCCTGCCGAGCATCTCCTTGGCCTCCTTGCCCACCGCGAGGACCTTCTTGCCCCCGCGCGAGTCCTGCTGCACCGCCACGACCGAGGGCTCGTTGGACACGATGCCCTGGCCGCGGATGTAGATGAGCGTGTTCGCCGTACCCAGGTCGATGGCGAGGTCGCGCGAAAACAGGGTGTGGAGCCAGTCGAACATACGGGGGCGGAAACTTTCGGAAGGGCCGCGAAACTTCCCCGCCCTTCAGACGGAGTGCGTTGTCGAAACTACTACGCGCCGCAATACGGAGGAAGAAAAGCCGGAGCCCTCTTCGGGCGCCGCTCGCTGGACAACCAACCACGCCAGCCCCTCTGTTCCCTTCTCCTCACGATTCGGAGGCGCTCCCCCTGGAAAAACAGGCCGCATCCTCCCCAGGACAGCGGCCGGGCGGCCTTCAGCGGGCCGCCCCTGGCGCTCAGCGCTTCACCGAGTACTTCGCGATGGCGTAGAGGGCGCGCACGCCGTCCTTCCAGCCAATCTTCTTGCCCTCCTCGTAGGTGCGCCCATGGTAGCTGATGGGCACCTCGAAGACGCGCCAGTTGCCGCGCGCCACTTTCGCGGTGATTTCGGGTTCGAAGCCGAACCGGTCCTCCTCCACGTGCACGGACCGGAGCACCTCCGCACGGAAGGCCTTGTAGCAGGTCTCCATGTCGGTGAGGTTCAGCCCGCTCGTCATGTTGGAGAGCGTGGTGAGCATGTTGTTGAGCACCGTGTGCCAGTAATAGAGCACCCGGCGCGGCGACCCGATGAACCGGCTGCCGAAGACGACGTCCGCCTCGCCATCGATGATGGGCTGGATGACGCGCGGGATGTCCTTCGGGTCGTATTCCAGGTCCGCGTCCTGCACGAGGAGGATGTCCCCGGTGGCCTCCGCGAACCCCCGGCGCAGCGCGGCGCCCTTGCCCTGGTTCTGTTCCTGGAAGAGCACGCGGATTTCATTGCGGTTCTTCGGCGTGCCCCCCAGCACCTCCAGGCCCTGTTCGGACAGCTGGCGCAGGAATTCGCGGCTCCCGTCCTTGGAGCAGTCGTCCACCAGGACGAGCTCCTTCGGGAAGTCCACGGCGGTGCAGCGGCGGAGGATTTCCGCCAGGGTGGGAATCTCGTTGTAAACGGGAATGACGAGCGAGACGAGCATGGCGCTGTCGCCCCTATCGCATTTCCCCCATCCGGGCGACTCCCTTGCACACAAAATTCAGGGCCGTGCCGCGCTCCGGATGGCTTCCATCAGCGCCTCCAGGTCCGCGTCGCCGGTCAGCGGGTGGATGAGGGTGGTGCGCAGGTACACCCCGCCAGGGAGCCGTGTCTGCACCAGATAGAAGTTTCCGCTGGTGACCAATGCCTCACGCAGGCGGACCTGGAGGGCATCCCAGCCGTCCGGGGGGACGTGGGCGGGCGTGTGGCGGAAGCAGACGATGTTGCAGTCGGGGGCCACGGCCAGCTCGAAGTCCGGGGCGGCGGTGAGGTGGTCCGCGAAGCGCCGGGCCTGGTCGTAGGAGGCGGTGATGGCGTCCTCGAAGACGCGGGTGCCCAGCACGGACAGGCAGGCGTACACCTTGAGGGGCATCATCTCCTTGGTGCACTCCAGCGTGCGCAGGCCCACGTCGCTGTAGGGGCGCGCGTCGTCGCCGTCGCCGTGGAAGAGGTAGTGGGCCTCCTGGGAGAAGGCGTCGAAGGAGCGCGCCCCGTCGCGGAAGAGCACCGCCGTCACCAGCGCGGGCATGAGCAGGCCCTTGTGCGCGTCCCACACCACGGAGTCCGCGCGTTCGATGCCGCGCACCTGCGCGCGGTACTTGGGGCTGAGGGACGCGGCGGCCCCGTGCGCGCCGTCCACGTGGAACCACAGGCCGTGCCGCTGGGCGAAGTCCGCCACGGGCTCCAGCGGGTCGAAGGCGCCGGTGGCGGTGGAGCCCGCGCTGGCCACCACCGCGATGGCCTTGCGCCCGGCGCGGGTGGCGTTCGCCAGCGCCTCCTCCAGCGCGTCCGGCCGCACGCGAAAGTGTGCGTCCACGTCCACCGGGGTGAGGCCGCCCTCGCCCCAGCCCATGATGCGGACCGCGCGGGCCAGGCAGTAGTGCGCGGAGCGGGGGACCAGCACCGTCAGGGGAGGCCCCGCGTGCGCGCCGCCGTTCCACGCGTCGTAGCCGGCCTTCGCCTGCCGCGCGGCGAGCAGGGCGGTGAGGTTGCCCGCGCTGCCGCCGGAGGTGAGCACGCCCCGGGCGCTCGCCGGCAGGCCCAGCTTCGAGGCCATCCACGCCAGCACCTGATGCTCCATGGCGGTGGCGACGGGGCCCATCTCGTACACCGCCATGCCGTTGTTGAGCAGCGACGACACCGCGTCGCACAGCGCCGCCAGCGGCACGGGGGCCGTCACCTGATGGCCCACGTAGCGCGGGTGGTGCAGGTGGTGGGAGCCCTCCAGCACGCGGGCCATCAGCGCCGCGAAGGCGTCGGACCGCGCCGGCTCCTCCGGGAAGGACGTGGCGAAGCGCTCGTGGTTCACCGCGGGCGGGGCCCAGGGCAGCACCGGCATGGCGCCCCCCGCGAGCGCGGCCTTCAGGTAGTCCGCCAGCTGATCCATCAGGGCGTGGGCGGTGGCCCGGAAGGCCTCCGGGTCGTAGGCGTCGCGCAGGGGGGCGGGAACGGAGGACGTCATGGCCCGCGCAGGCTAGCGGGTGCGGGCGGCGCCAGCCTGGGAAACGCGCGGGAGGGGCGTGCGGGCTCCGGGCGGGACGGCCGGAGGGCCGTGGCTTCCTCGAGGGGCCGGGCGGACAGGGGCCCGGCGGTGGGCCGGGCCGGTCGCGGCGCGCGCGGGCCGTCCCCACCTTTCCTCCTCATGGGAGGTGGCGACCGATGGCTTTCGACGACACGCCGTTCGAGCGGCGCTCCATCATCCGAGGCATGCACGTCCGCGCGGCGGACGGGACGCTCCTGGGCTACGTGGTCCTCATCGGACAGGAGCACCTCTATGTCCGGAGCTCGCCCTTCATCGGCCACCGCCACTGGAAGGAGGTCCCCCTGTCCGCCGTGGGCGGGTTGCTCCACGGCGACGTCGTCCTGAAGGAGGGCACCGGGCCGCTCGCGAAGGCGGATCCGTCGTTTCACGGGGAAATCCCGACGCAGACCCTGCCGTTCACCCTGGCGACGGAGGAGCCGCACGGCGCGGGGCCGTCCGAAGGTGAACACTCTGGAGCGGCGCGGGTACCTGAAGTGTGATTCAACTCCGGACCATGGCGACCTCCATCGAAGAACTCTCCCAGCGCGTGTCCGCGGCGTTCGCGGACCGGGCGAAGTTGAAGGACGCGGACACCGTGGCGGCGGTGCGCGAGACGCTGGCGCGGCTGGATGCCGGCGAGCTGCGCGTCGCGGAGAAGGGCCCGGACGGCTGGCGCGTCAACGCCTGGGTGAAGGAGGCCATCCTCTTGTTCTTCGCGGTGTCGGAGATGAAGGTGATGGAGGTGGGCCCCTTCGAGTTCTTCGACAAGGTGCCCCTGAAGAAGGGCCTGGAGGCCGCGGGCGTGCGCGTGGTGCCGCCGGGCACCGTGCGCTACGGCGCCTTCGTGGAGAAGGGCGCCGTGGTGATGCCCGGCTACGTGAACATCGGCGCCCGGGTGGGCGCGGGCACCATGGTGGACACGTGGGCCACGGTCGGGTCCTGCGCGCAGGTGGGACGGCATGTCCACCTCTCGGGCGGCGTGGGGCTGGGGGGCGTGCTGGAGCCGCCCGCGGCGTCGCCGGTCATCATCGAGGACGGGGCCTTCCTGGGCAGCCGCTCCATCGTGGTGGAGGGCGTGGTCGTGGAGGAGGAGGCGGTGCTCGGCGCCAACGTCGTGCTGACCGCGTCCACGCAGATCATCGACGTCACCGGCCCCCAGGAGGTCGTCCACAAGGGCCGCGTGCCCGCCCGGAGCGTGGTGATTCCTGGAATGCGAGAGAAGGAGTTTCCGGCCGGGAAGTACATGGTCCCGTGCGCGCTCATCATCGGGCAGCGCAAGGCGTCCACCGACCAGAAGACCAGCCTCAACGCCGCCCTGCGGGAGTTCGCGGTCCCGGTGTAACGGGCGCGAAAATCCGCTGTCACCGGGGGCGCGTATAGGCCTTGGGTGACGCAAGCTGTCTCACGCAACCCGGGAGCTCATGGAACACCTCGACGACATCCTCCCCGAGTGGCTGCTCGGGACCCTGGAGCCCGCCCGGCGCGACGCCGTGGCCCGGCACCTGGAGGGTTGCGCGCGGTGCCGGGCGGAGCTGGACCGGCTGGCGCCGGCCGTGGATGCGCTCGGGGCGTTGGTCCCTCCGGTGGAGCCCCCGGCCGCGGCGCTCACGCGCTTGATGGAGCGGATGGAGGGCCCCGGCCGCTTCGCCCGCTGGGCCGGGAAGGTGGCCGCGTTCCTGGACGTGACGGAGGCGCGGGCGCGCGACGTGCTGGAGTCCATGGCGGAGCCAGGCAACTGGCTGCCCGGTCCGGCGGACGGCGTGGAGATGATGCCCGTGGAGACGGGGCCCGCGCGCGAGGGGATGATGGCGGCCGTCGTGCGCCTGGGGCCCGGAGTGCGCTACCCGCGCCACGCGCACGTGGGCCGCGAGTGGAACCTGGTGCTGGAGGGCGGCTTCCGCGAGGACTCCGGCCAGGAGGTCTGGCCCGGCGAGGAGCTGGAGAAGGCGGACGGCTCCCTGCACGACTTCACGGCGCTGCAAGGCCCCGCGTGCATCTGCTTCGCGGTGCTGGAGGGCACCACGACGTTCGAGGAGCCGCTGGACGCAGGCGCCTGACGGGACGGTGTGCCGGGCGCGGGCGGGGAGTATGGTGTTTCGCGCATGGCCTCCACCGACCTCGCCACCCGCCTCGCCCAGACGACGCTCGAGCTGTGCCGCATCGAGAGCCCCATTGGTCATGAGGGCCCCATCGCGGACCACGTGGAGGGCTGGGCCCTCCGTCACTTCCGCCGCGAGGAGGTCTTCCGCGTCGGGCACACGCTGCTCTTGGGCTCGCTGGAGGACCCCCGCCCCACGGTCGCGCTCATCGGCCACCTGGACACGGTGCCCATGCACCCCGGGGACGTGGGCCGCGCGCCCCGCATCGAGGGCGAGCGCGTGCACGGCCTGGGCGCCTCCGACATGAAGGGCGGCGTCGCGGTGATGATGGCGCTGGCGGAGGACCTGAAGCGCGAAGCGCTGCCCGTCAACGTCGCCTTCCTCCTGTACGAGCGCGAGGAGGGGGCCTACGCGGAGAGCGGCCTCATCCCGCTGTACGCGAAGCGGCCGGACCTGTCGCACGTGAAGTTCGGCATCGCGATGGAGCCCACGGACGGCGTGGTGCAGGTGGGCTGCGTCGGCAGCATGCAGGTGGCGGTGCGCTTCACCGGGCGCAGCGCGCACTCGGCGCGGCCGTGGCAGGGGGAGAACGCCATCCACAAGGCGGGCCCGCTGCTCACGGAGCTGCTGGGGCGCCAGCGCGTGGAGGTGAACGTCGCGGGCTTCCCCTTCTACGAAGTGATGAGCGCCACGCTGGCCAAGGGCGGCCGGGCGCGCAACGTGGTGCCGGAAGCGTTCGAGCTCAACCTCAACTACCGCTTCGCCCCGGGCAAGAGCGTGGCCCAGGCGAAGGAGGACGTGCTGGCGCTGGTGGCGGGCCGCGCGGAGGTGGAGTTCACGGACGCGTCGCCCAGCGGGCCCGTGGCCGCGGGCAACCCGCTGTTCCAGCGGCTGATGTCGCTCACCGGCCTGCCGGCCGCGTCGAAGCAGGCGTGGACGGACGTGGCGCGCTTCGGCGAGTGGGGCGTGGACGCGGTGAACTTCGGGCCCGGTGAGACGGCGCAGGCGCACCAGCTCCACGAGAGCGCGCCCATTCCTCCGCTCGCGGTGGCGTACGAGAAGCTGGCCGCGTTCCTGAGGGGCGCGGCGTAGCGCGGGGCGCGTCCGGACCCGGCGCTCCGGGGCCGGATTGTCGGCCCCGCGCGGCGCCACCGCGCGCGCATTCGTCAGGTGGAGTGCATCTGCGAGCCGGGGGCATGCAGGGTCTTCACGCGGTTGCGCATAGCCTTGCGGGAGTCGTCATCCCTGGAGGTTGTTGATGCACGCCGAGTCGAACATGCAGGACCCGAACCTGACCCCGTCGTCCCACACGATGCTGCCGGTCGGTGAGGCGACGCCCGCCACGCCGTCGCGCCGCCGCGCGTCCGGTGCGCGCAAGGGCGCTCGCAAGGCTTCGTCCCGCCGCACGGGCACCGCGAAGCGCGCGACCGCGAAGCGCACCGCGAAGAAGGCCGCGGGCAAGCGCACCGCGAAGAAGGCCGCGGGCAAGCGCGGCACGGCGAAGCGGGGGACGGCGAAGCGCGCCACCGCCAAGCGCGGCGCCCGCAAGTCGCCCGTCCGTCGCGCCGCCTCGGGCCGCACCGCGCGCAAGTCTCCCGCGCGCAAGTCGTCCACCCGGAAGAGCCCGTCGCGCCGCTCGACGCGCCGTTAGGCCCGCCCCTGGCGGAGTAAAGCGGGGATGCGGCCGTCCCGGAGCGGGATGCGTGGCTCCCCGCACCGCCGTGCGCTCGCCAGGGCGTGGGGTAATTGATCACCCAGTCCGGCGATTTCTAGTTTCCGAGACTACACGAATCTGTCTGTGTAACCAGTTATTCGTGGAGCTGGTCACTGGACGACAGTACAAACGTGCCTCAGTTCAACGAGGGGCACGCATGTCGAAGGCGCGACAGAAGCAACCGTTCCAGCTGCCGGATTTCTACGTTCCCTGGCCCGCGCGCCTGAACCCGAACGTCGAGGCGGCCCGCGTCCACACGAAGGCGTGGTCATACCAGATGGGCATCCTGGGCCCGCCGCGGGACGGGACGGAGCGGGAGGTCTGGTCCGAGCGCCGCTTCGACGGCATGGATTACGCGCTGCTCTGCGCGTACACGCACCCGGAGGCGCCGGGGCCGGAGCTGGACCTCATCACGGACTGGTACGTCTGGGTCTTCTATTTCGACGACCACTTCCTGGAGGTCTTCAAGTACTCGCGCGACGTGAAGGGCGGCCAGGCGTACCTGGACCGGCTGCCTTTGTTCATGCCGCTGGACCTGAGCCAGACGCCGCCGGAGCCCGTCAACCCGGTGGAGCGCGCGCTGTGGGACCTGTGGCAGCGCACCGTGCCCTCCATGTCCATGGACTGGCGCCGCCGCTTCTTCGAGAACACCAAGCACCTGCTCGATGAGTCGATGTGGGAGATCGAGAACATCAGCGAAGCGCGCATCTCCAATCCCATCGAATACATCGAGATGCGCCGCAAGGTGGGTGGCGCGCCCTGGTCGTCGGACCTGGTGGAGCACGCCGTCGCCGCGGAGATCCCGGCCCGCGTCGTCAAGAGCCGGCCCATGCGCGTCTTCAAGGACACGTTCTCGGACGCGGTGCACCTGAGAAACGACCTCTTCTCCTACGAGCGCGAGATCCTGGAGGAGGGCGAGCTGTCCAACGGCGTGCTGGTGGTGGAGAAGTTCCTCGACTGTGAGACCCAGCGCGCGGCGGACCTGGTCAACGACCTGCTGACGTCGCGGCTCCAGCAGTTCGAGAACACCGCCGCCACGGAGCTGCCCTGGCTGTTCGCCGAGTACGGGCTGAACCCGGTGGAGCAGGCGCAGGTGCTCACGTACCTGCGCGGCCTCCAGGACTGGCAGTCCGGTGGCCACGAATGGCACATGCGCTCCAACCGCTACATGAACCAGCACGCGGAGCGCCGCCCGGAGCTGTCCATCCCCGTGCCCGCCGGCCTGGGCACCTCCGCCCTGCGGCTGCCCCTGACGTCCGGCGCGCTGGGCCTGGGGCCGCGCTCCAAGTCCTTCAGCCACGTGCCCCGCCAGCACGTGGGGCCGGTGAAGCTGCCGAAGTTCTACATGCCGTACAGCACCTACCTGAGCCCCCACCTGGAGCGCGCGCGCCGGAACTCCAAGGACTGGGCGCGCCGGATGGGCATGCTGGAAGAGCTGCCCGGCGTGGGGCTCTCCATCTGGGACGACCACAAGTTCGACGTCGCGGACGTGGCCCTCTGCGGCGCGCTCATCCACCCGGACGCGACCCCGGAGCAGCTGGACCTGACCGCGTGCTGGCTGGTGTGGGGCACCTACGCGGATGACTACTTCCCCGCGCTCTACGCCCACACCCGCGACATGCCGGGCGCGAAGCTGTTCAACGCCCGCCTCACGCAGTTCATGCCGGACGACGTGGAGGTCGCCAACGCCGCGGTGCCCACCAACCCGGTGGAGGTGGGGCTCGCGGACCTGTGGAAGCGCACGGCCGGTCCCCTGACGCCCCGCGGGCGCATGCTGTTCCGCAAGGCCATCCAGGACATGACGGAGAGCTGGGTCTGGGAGCTGAACAACCAGATCCTCAACCGCGTGCCGGACCCGGTGGACTACGTGGAGATGCGCCGCAAGACGTTCGGCTCGGACCTCACCATGAGCCTGTCGCGGCTGTCCAAGGGCGACGCCGTCCCGGAGGACGTCTTCAACACCCGCACCCTGCGCGGGCTGGAGAACTCCGCCGCGGACTACGCCTGCTTCGTCAACGACATCTTCTCCTACCAGAAGGAGATCGAGTTCGAGGGCGAGCTGAACAACTGCGTGCTGGTGGTGCAGAAGTTCCTGGACCTGGACAAGGACGCGGCCGTCCTCGTGGTCAATGCGCTGATGACGGCGCGGATGAAGCAGTTCGAGCACCTGGTGGCCAAGGAACTGCCGGTGGTCATCCGCTCCTTCGACCTGGACGCGAACGCGCAGGAGAAGCTGCACAAGTACGTGGAGCAGCTGCAGCAGTGGATGGCGGGCATCCCCCAGTGGCACGCGGCGGTGGACCGCTACAAGGAGTTCGAGTTGATCGACGCGGCGACGCCCAAGTTGAAGACCGGAAACCTCTCCGGGCTGGGCATGGCCGCGACGCGGGTCGCCGCGCTGTTCGGCAGCGGCAGGTCCTGAGTTCGACGGCAGTGAGCAGGCTTTGCTTTCCTCAAACCAGACAAGGGTGAACCATGTCCAATGACACGAAGAAGCACGACGACAACAACCTGAGCCTTGGGACCCAGGCGGCACGCCAGCTGGCGACGACGACCAAGTCCGAGCCCCAGATGCAGGGCATCTCCTCGCGGTGGCTGCTCAAGCTGCTGCCGTGGGTGCAGGTGTCCGGCGGTACGTACCGCGTCAACCGCCGCATGACCTATTCGGTGGGCGACGGCCGCGTCACCTTCACCAGCACCGGCGCCAAGGTGCAGGTCATCCCGCAGGAGCTGGGCGAGCTGCCCCTGCTGCGCGGCTACGAGGACGTGGACGCGCTGACCGCGCTGGCCAACCGCTTCGAGCAGAAGGAGTACAAGGCCGGTGAGGTCATCACCGAGGCCGGCAAGGAGGCGGACTCCATCGTCCTCATCGCCCACGGCAAGGTGAACCGCATTGGCAAGGGCAAGTACGGCGAGCCCGTGGTGCTGGAGACGCTGGCGGACGGCGACCACTACAGCTACCAGGCGCTGCTGGAGTCGCAGGACTACTGGCAGTTCACGGCCAAGGCCGTGACGCCCGTCATCGCGCTCGTCCTCCAGCAGTCCGCCTTCGAGGCGGTGGTGGCGCAGGTGCCGTCGCTCCAGAAGCACATCGACAACTTCAAGGCCCGCACCAAGAAGAAGCAGGACACCTCCGGCCAGAAGGCCATCGAGCTGGCCGCCGGCCACCACGGCGAGCCCGTGCTGCCCGGCACCTTCGTGGACTACGAGACGCGCCCGCGCGAGTACGAGCTGGCCGTCGCGCAGACGGTCCTCCAGATTCACACGCGCGTCGCGGACCTCTTCAACGACCCCATGAACCAGACCCAGCAGCAGCTGCGTCTGACCGTGGAGGCGCTGAAGGAGCGCAAGGAGCACGAGCTCATCAACAACCGCGAGTTCGGCCTGCTGCACAACGCGGACCTCAAGCAGCGCATCCACACCCGCTCCGGCCCGCCGACGCCGGACGACATGGACGAGCTCCTGGCCACGGTGTGGAAGGAGCCGTCGTTCTTCCTGGCCCACCCGCGCGCCATCGCCGCGTTCGGCCAGGAGTGCAACAAGCGCGGCATCTACCCCACCAGCGTGGAGATGAACGGGAACATGATTCCCGCGTGGCGCGGCATCCCCATCGTGTCCTGCAACAAGATCCCCGTCTCCGAGTCGCGCACCAGCTCCATCATGCTGATGCGCGCGGGTGAGAAGAACCAGGGCGTCGTCGGCCTGCACCAGGCGGGCATCCCGGATGAGATCGAGCCCAGCCTCAACGTCCGGTTCATGGGCATCAACGAGAAGGCCATCATGAACTACCTGGTCACCGCGTACTTCTCCGCGGCGGTGCTCACGCCGGACGCGCTGGGCATCCTGGAGAGCGTGGAGATCGGCCGCTCGTAGTCCCGGACCCGCACGCAATCGGAAGGTTCTTTCATGGCGAACTCAGAGAAGAACGTCGCGGCGCACGAAAGCCAGAGCCTCAGCACGGCCGGGGCGCGTCAGCTGGCGACGACGACCAAGACGCAGCCGCAGATGCAGGGCATCTCGCCCCGCTGGCTGCTGCGCGTGCTGCCCTGGGTGCAGGTGTCGGGTGGCACGTTCCGCGTCAACCGCCGGCTGACCTACACCGTGGGTGACGACCGCCTGAACTTCAGCAACATCGGCGTCAAGGTGGAGATCATCCCGGAGGAGCTGCTCAAGCTGCCGCTGATGCGGGGCTTCGAGGACGTGGATGGGCTGCTCATCCGCACGCTGGCCAGCCGCTTCACCCAGCGTCAGTACAAGCCGGGGGAGAACATCGTGGAGGCGGGCCAGTCCGCCGAGCACGTGTTCCTCCTGGCGCACGGCAAGGCGCAGAAGCTGGGCGCGGGCAAGTACGGCGACCCCGTCGTGCTGGACACGCTGGCGGACGGCGACCACTTCGGCGACCAGGCGGTGGTGGAGTCGAACGACGTCTGGCCCTTCACCGTGAAGGCGCTCACCGCCTGCACGGTGATGGCGTTGCCGCAGGAGGTGTTCGAGTCCCTCATCAGCCAGTCGCCGGTGCTGGCGGCGCACGTGGAGCGCTTCAAGGCGAAGCTGAAGCGGCCCCAGGACAAGGCGGGGCAGGCCTCCATCGCGCTGGCCGCCGGCCACCACGGCGAGCCCGTGCTGCCCGGCACCTTCGTGGACTACGAGCTGAAGCCGCGCGAGTACGAGCTGAGCGTGGCGCAGACCATCCTGCGCGTGCACACCCGCGTGTCGGACATCTTCAACGACCCGATGAACCAGACCCAGGAGCAGCTGCGTCTGACCCTCGAGGCGCTGAAGGAGCGCAAGGAGCACGAGCTCATCAACAACCCGGAGTTCGGCCTGCTGCACAACGCGGACCTCAAGCAGCGCATCAACACGCGCTCCGGTCCGCCGACGCCGGACGACCTGGACGAGCTGCTGTCGCGCCGCCGCAAGACGCGCTTCATGCTGGCCCACCCGCGCGCCATCGCGGCGTTCGGCCGGGAGTGCAACAAGCGCGGCCTCTACCCGACGGTGGTGGACGTGGAGGGCCAGAAGATGCAGGCATGGCGCGGGGTGCCCCTGCTGCCCTGCGACAAGCTGCCCATCACCCGGGAGAACACCAGCGCCATCCTGGCGATGCGCATCGGTCCGGACGACCAGGGCGTCATCGGCCTGCACAACGCCGGCATTCCCGATGAGGTGGAGCCCAGCCTCACCGTGAAGCGCATGGACATCAACGGCCAGGCCATGGCCCAGTACCTGGTGAGCACCTACTACTCCGCCGCCGTGCTCGTCCCCGACGCGCTGGGCGTGCTGGAGAACGTGGCGCTCGGCGGCTGAGCCTTCCGCGCCGTGAAGACGCTGACGGGCCCGGTGCCGCGCGCGCCGGGCCCGTCTTTCTTCCAGCGCGGGGTCAGTCCTTCACGCGCAAGAGGAAGATGTCCGCGCGCTGGGGCGTGAGCTTGTCCACGCCGAAGTCGGTGACGCGGTCGGAATCGCCATACAGCACCGCGTCTCCGTCTGGCAGCAGCGCCACCGCGGGCACGGCCTCCAGCCCGTACAGCTCACCCCGGGCCTCCGGTGGGGCGGCCAGGAAGAGGCGCGAGGCGAGCGGCTGTCCGGTGGGGTCGAAGCGCTGGGTGAAGAGCTGCGCGGACCCCAGGCCGTCCTGTCCGGTGGTGCCGTTCTCCAGCCAGGAGTACGTGTAGCCCACCGCCAGCACCTCGCCGGAGTCCTGGAGGGCCACGCCCTGCACGGACGCGTCCACGCCCAGCTCGTGCGCCCAGCGCTCGGTGCCGTCCGCGGCCGCCACCGCGACGAAGGCGCTGGGCGTCGCCGCGCCCTTCAGCGACGCGCCCGCCCAGGCGAAGCCGCCCTGGAAGTCGCCGCCCAGCACCACGTCGCCCGCGGCGTCGCGGCTCACGTCCCGCACGCGGCCCTTCACGCTGGGCCGGACCTTCACCCAGTCGAGCTCGCCGGTGGCCCGGTACTGCGCCACGAACGGGCTGCCCTCGCTGGAGCCCTGCACGGCGTTGGTGCCGAAGCGCACCGTGCCCAGGAAGCGCCCCGCCACCACCACGCCGCCGTCCGCGCCTGTCGCCAGGGACAGGGGCTCCACGGCCGCGCCGTCGGACTCCGCGCTGCCCACGGCGATGGCGAGCACCGGCGTGCCGTCCGCCGCGAACACCGCCACCCCGCCGGGGGCGCCCTTCACCTCGCCGCCCAGGTCCACCGTGCCCGGCGCGGTATAGGCCACGTACAGTCGGCCCTGCGCGTCCGCGGCCACGTCCGTGACCGTCAGCTCGCCGGGGACGCGGTTCGCCCAGAGCGTGACGCCGTCCGCGGACAGCTTCGCGACGAAGGCGCCATCGCCGAGCTTGCCCGTGCCCAGGTCCGTCGTGCCCTGGAGGTTCCCGGCCACCAGCAGCGCGCCGGTCCCGTCCGCCGCCACGCGGGCGTGGACGTCGGCGCGAAGGTCCACGGGCGTGGGGTCCACGCGCACGTCGTACGCATGGGTCCACAGCGTCTGCCCCGCGCCCGAGCGCCGCGTCAGTACCAGCTGCACGCCGTCATCCGTGGGGACGCGGGCGCCCAGGTCGTCGTAGCCGTACGCCGCCGCGGTGAAGAGGTCGCCGGTGGGGTCCACCGCCAGGTCCAGCGCCAGGTCGTCCTGCGCGGTGCCCTCCTTCGCCAGCCACAGCGTCACGCCCGACGCGGGCGGCAGCTGCTCCGGCTGCGTGGTCGGAGGCGGCGTCTGGTTGGAGCCCGTGCCCGGCGGTGGCGCGTCGCCGGGCACCGAGGGCTGCTCCTTGGGAGGACACCCCGCCTTCGAGTCCTCGCAGTTGTTGGGGTCGGGCGGCGGCGCCCCGCGCCCGCACCCCCACGCTCCGCCGAACGCGAAACCCAGCACCGTCGCACCCAAGACAGTCTGGCGCCACCCCCGCCCCAGATACATGGAATCCCCTCCGTGTACGGCAGGGTTCTCACGCCATCCCACACCCGCAAATACAGTCCAGGAGGCTGCTCGGCCGCCCGCTGCTCAACACACCGCGCGTCACGTGCGTGGGGGACGCGGCGCCGTGGACGGGCGCCGCGACCGCCCAGGAAGGCCGTCGCGTTTACCCACCCAGCGCTCAAAGCCAGACACTACCGCCAGAAGCCGATGGAGACGCCCCAGTTGGAGTAGCGGCTCGCCAGGTCGAACGACGCGGTGATGGCCCAGTCCTCCCAGTAGCGCAGCACGAACAGCTCGAAGCCGCCGGTGACGTGCGGCCGGGGGTTGCGGCCCGGGAAGGGGGACGGCTCCAGCCAGGTGCCCGCGCGCAGGCGCAGCAGGCCCGGGAAGGTGTCCCATTCGGTGCCCAGGCGCGGCTGGAAGGTGGCCTTGTCGCCCACGCGCTGCGGCTCCGCCGAGGAGGCGAACGAGCGCGACGGCACCGCGTTGCTCACGCTGGAGATGAGGTCCACCTGCGCGGTGATGAGCCACCGGCCAGCCAGCGCGTCCCGCGGCTCCTCCTCCGGCACCGGCAGCGCGTCCCCCTCCACCTGGAGCTGCCGCCGCGCGGCCGGGGACAGCCGGTTGTAGCGGTGCGCGCCCTCGCCCAGCCGCCAGCTGGCGCCCAGGGAGAGGACCGCGGGGGACACCACGGCCGCGTAGATGCGGCGGCCCGCGATGAAGGGGCTCTGGCCGTCGTCGCGCCGCCAGCCGGCCACCACCTCCGGCCGCACCGCCACGCCAATGCGGTAGGGGCGCCCGTGCGGACGGAACAGCATGTCCACCGCCACGCCGGTGTCGCCGTAGCGCCAGGACTCGTCGCCCAGCTCGCTGAAGCTCGCCTGCGCGGAGAAGATGCCCAGCGACAGGATGAAGTCATCCTGGCCAAAGGCCACGGAGCCCGCGAGCACGGACTGGGTGAGGGACACGCGCAGCTTGCCGCCCTCGCCCCGGCAGGCGGTGGTGATGCAGTAGCCCGTGCGGCTGTTGCGCCACAGGAAGCCGATGCCGAAGCGCTTGTATTGCAGCATCAGCGCGCCCAGCAGCTGCCGGCTGTCCACGGATTCATCGGCCTGGCCGTCGTTGTCCACGTCCCGCCGCTGGGTGCCGGTGAAGGGCAGGTCCAGCCAGGACAGGGTGACGCCCAGGTCCCAGTCGCGGTCCAGGGAGGCGCTGCGCTGCGCCAGGGCGGAGAGGTTGCTGGGGAAGCCCGCGGCGCCCTCCGCGATGCCCACGTACGCGCCGCCCAGGCCCACCACGCGCGCCGACCCCAGGAGCGCGCCGGAGTTGAAGTACAGCCGCTCCGGGCGGGGCTCCGTGGGGGTGTCGTCCTGGGCGGAGGCCGGGAGCGCGGCGAGGAGCGCCGCGCACGCCAGGGCCGCCGCCGTCCCGCGCAAGCCGTGAATCACCGACCGCCGGCCCCTTCGCTGAAGAGGCGGTCCGCCTCCGCGGCCAGGCCGGTGTCGCGGGAGGTGAGGCCGCCCGCGTCGTGGGTCACCAGCGCCAGCGTCACCTTGCGCCACCGGATGTCGATGTCCGGGTGGTGGTCCGCGGCCTCCGCGGCCTTCGCCACGCGGTCCACGAAGGCGATGCCCTCCAGGAAGGAGGGCGCTTCGTAGGTCCGGCGGATCATCCCGCCCTCGTGCTTCCAGGCGGGGTGGTTGGAGAGGAAGGTCTGGAGCGCATCCGGGGTCAGCAACGTGCGGTCGTAGGCCATGACGGCCGTTCTACCCGCTCCTCCGCCCGATGGAAGCCCCGGCGCGTCAGGGTGCCCGGCTTGGGGGGCTCACCTCATGCCTTCGAAACCGCCTGCTTCCATTTTTCCAGGTGGCGCGCGCGCACCTCGGGCTTCATCTTCGGCTTGAAGGTGCGGTCCGCCTTCCACGCGCGGCGGATGGCGTCCGGGCTGGTCCACACGCCCGCGCCCAGGCCGCCCAGGAAGGCCGCGCCCAGGGACGTGGTCTCCAGGTTGCGCGGGCGCACCACCGGCACGCCCAGCAGGTCCGCCTGATACTGCATGAGCAGGTTGTTGGCCGCCGCGCCGCCGTCCGCCTTGAAGGTGGGGATGTCCCGCCCGCTGTCGCGGCGCATGGCGTCCGCCAGGTCGTGGATTTGAAGGGCCACGCCCTCCAGCGTCGCGCGCGCCAGGTGCGCCACGGTGGTGGACCGGTCGATGCCGGCGAACAGGCCCCGCGCCTCCGGGCGCCAGTGGGGCGCGCCCAGGCCCGCGAGCGCCGGGACGAAGACGACGTCGCCGGAGTCCTTCACGCTGGCGGCCAGCGCCTCCACGTCCGGGGCCTTCTTGATGACCTTGAGCCCGTCGCGCAGCCACTGCACGGCGGCGCCCGCGATGAAGGAGCTGCCCTCCAGCGCGTAGTGCGTGGTGTTGCCCAGCTTCCACGCCACGGTGGTGAGCAGGCCCGCGGTGGAGCGCACCGGCTGGGTGCCGGTGTTCATCAGCAGGAAGGCGCCGGTGCCGTAGGTGCACTTGGATTCGCCCGTCTTGAAGCACGCCTGCCCGAAGAGGGCCGCCTGCTGGTCGCCGGCCATGCCCGCCACCAGGATGCCGTCCGGCAGGCTCTTCATGCCGCGCGTCGTGCCGTACACCTCCGCGTTGCCGCGGATCTCCGGGAGGCACGCGCGGGGCACCTCCAGCAGCGAGCACAGCTCGTCGTCCCACGCGAGCGTGCGCAGGTCCATCAGCAGGGTGCGGCTGGCATTGGACACGTCGGTGACGTGGGCGGCGCCGCCGGTGAGCTTGTAGACGAGCCACGAGTCCATGGTGCCGAAGCACACGTCGCCGCGCTCGGCGCGCCTCCGGGCGCCCTTCAGGTGGCTGAAGAGCCAGGTGAGCTTGGTGCCGGAGAAGTAGGGGTCCAGCACGAGGCCCGTGACTTCGCGCACGCGCGGTTCGACCCCCTGGGCCTTGAGCCGCTGACAGATGTCGGCCGTCCGGCGGTCCTGCCAGACGATGGCGCGGCCCAGGGGCTCGCCCGTGTCGCGGGCCCACAGGCCGGTCGTCTCGCGCTGGTTGGTGATGCCCACCACGGCGATGTCTCGGCCGGTGAGGCCCGCGTGCTTGAGCGCGCGGGCGATGCACCACTCGCTGCTGGCCCAGATGTCGTTCAGGTCGTGCTCCACCCACGACGGCTTGGGGAAGTGCTGGGGCAGCTCCTTGTAGGAGCGCCCCACCACCTGCAACCGGGTATCGAGGATGGAGACGTGCGTGCCAGTGGTGCCCTGGTCCAGCGCCAGGACGTATTTCGCCTTCGCCATGCGTGCGAATCCTCTTTCGTCGGCCGGTGGCCGGACACGGAGGAGGACCCTACCCCAAGCGGGGCCGCGCGCAGGGGGGCCGCGTGCGGGATGTCAGGCACCAGGAGATGTCCGTGGAACGCTCCCGTGCCTGTGAGGGACCGATGCGGGCCGCGCCTTGCCGGGGGAAGTCCACGGTACTTCCCAGCGCCTCCCGTCACGGTGGCCCGCTCAATACCCCGCGGCGTGGGAGCGGCTGTTGAGGAAGCGGCGCAGGCCGTAGGCGCCCAGCCCCGCGAG
The DNA here is from genome assembly GCF_007352635.1 of Corallococcus sp. Z5C101001. Taxonomy (NCBI): domain Bacteria; kingdom Pseudomonadati; phylum Myxococcota; class Myxococcia; order Myxococcales; family Myxococcaceae; genus Corallococcus; species Corallococcus sp. Z5C101001. Next base: position 49,821 of record NZ_VKLU01000007.1, on the reverse strand, counting down.
GATGAGCCGCCCGAGCGCGCTGCCCGGGCCCGCGGACCGGCGCCCCCGGTATCCGTAGCCGATGGGATGACGGCCGTACGCGCTGCGTCCCCGGTTCCAACCCCTTCCCCTGAAGACGCTCCGACGGGGGCCGCCCAGCAGGTTCGATAGCAATGGCATGGTGTCACTCCGTGATGAGGGCGTGTGCGCTTTCTAAACTGGGCCTCACGCGGCGCGGCGACACCCCACGTCCAGGAGGGCGCGCCCGAACCGCTGTCTCACCGGAAGGAGGGCGGGCGGCCAGGCGCAATCACAGACATCCTCGCGGACGCCGTTGCCCGGGCGCGGCGGCCGGGGCAACGGCCGCCGCGCCCACTCAGTAGCCCACGCGCAGACAGCCCGGTGGCAGCGCGGCCTCCAGGCGCTTCACCTCCGCCGGGGGGACGCGGTCGAGTCCCAGCTTGAACTGCTTGAGTCCGGCGAGCCGGGAGAGGTTCCCAGGCAGGGCGGTCAGGTTCCCCTGGAAGAACCCGGCGTGGGTCAGCCCGGGCATCCGCGCCATGCCGGCCACCAGCGCTTCAAGGCGCGCGGGTGGCGTCTGGAAGAAGCGCCACCACCAGAGCTTCTTGAGTCGCGGCAGCCGGAGCAGCACCTGGGGAAAGTCCTCCAGCGCCATCGCGTCGAGGTACAGCTCCTCCAGCGTCTCCAGCTCGCTGAACGCGTCCGGGAGCCGCGTGAGCTTGTCGCAATACCGCAGGCTCAGCGACTGGAGCGCGGGGAGGCGGCAGAGCTCCACGGGGAGGGTCGTCAGCGGGAGGGACTCCAGGGAGAGGACCCGCAGCGCCTTCAGCTCGCCAATGCGAGGGGAGAGCGCCTCGATGTCGTTGCTGTCGAGCGTGAGCTCCTCCAGCCAGGTGAGCGAGAAGAGCGCCTCGGGGAGGGTCTTCAGTTGTTTCAGCGGGAGCCCGAGCCGAGGGATTTGCTCGCCACGCGCCGCCTTGGCCTTCACGGCGGCGATGGCCTTGTCCGCCGGGCTGATCCGCGTGTCCTCCAGCACGGGCTCCCCCGCGCGCAGCTTCGCCAGGAGCCCTTGCGGGTCGAGCGTCGATTCGAGGACGCCATCCTCGTCTTCTTCCACCGCGCGCCAGGTGCCGGGAAGGAGCGCGTCGTGCGGAGCGAGCCGCTGGCGAGGGGCGCCCGCGGTGGTGAGGTTGGTGCCCACGAGCACCTCCACGTCGAGCGCTCCCTGGACCAGGAGGTGGTGGCCCCCCTCGGCGAGGGTGTTCGCCGTCAGCCCCCCCGCGACGCAGAAGAGGTCGTCATTCAGCGAGGCGCCGAAGAGGAGTCCGTGGATCCGCGCGTCGCCCGCGACGAACAGGGTGGAGAACGTCGCGATGTTCTCCGCCTCCAGGTCTCCCAGCACCACCAGGAGGGTGTGGTCGGCCGCGTGTCCGTCCTCGAGCAGGCCGTTGATCCGGACGTTGCCGGAGACGACGAGCGGCCTGGGCCCGATGACCAGCGAGTCCGCCTCCAGGTCTCCTTCGTGGAAGAGGACGCCGTTCTCCGCGGTGCCTTGCCACCCCGGGGCCAGTCGCGCCGACCAGCCAGGGCCCGCCGCCGCCTCCACGCGGGGCCACAGCTCCTTCGCGGACACCTCTCGTCCCCACACCTCCGCCGCGTCCTTTTTCTCCACCATGTCGCTGGAACTCCCCCTCTTCGCATGGAGGCCGTGTGCTCGCATGGCTCCAGGTCCTGGCGCGGCTGGGAGTGTATTCGACGGGAGCGCGGCCGGGGGTTCAGCAGGGCACGGACGGTTTGGGGAGGGCGCAGCCCGCGGAGGCGTCGGTGATAGGTAGGGCGGACCCCATCACGCGCGGGGGGCCGTCATCCCCTCGGGACGGACCCCCGCGTTCTTCGCGGGACGACAGGGAGCGGTGCATGGCGTCGGTGGACACGGACAGGCAGCAGTTGATGGCGTTGCTGGAGCAGTACCGCGCGGGCTTCGAGGCCCTGGACGTCGCCCGGCTCCAGGCGCTCTGGGATCGCGAGTACCCGCACCTCGTCTACGTCCCGCAGGAGCGAGCGAAGCCGGTGCAGGGCTGGGTGGGCATCGCGAAGTACTACGACGGCCTCCGGGACCATCTGGCGAAGGGCGCGCGCATGTCCCTGGCGGACGTGTGGCTCGACGTGATGGGGGAGACGGCCTTCGCCTTCCTCACCTATCACTACGAGGGGGCGCGGGTGGACATCGAGGGCCCGTACGCGAACGACGGGCGCGTGAGCTTCGTCTTCCACCGCAAGGCCGGGACGTGGAAGGCGATCCACTACCACGAGTCCGCTCCCGGCCCGGTGTGAGCGGGCCTACGCCCGGGGGACGAGCCCCTGGTCGCGCAGGAAGGCCAGCGTGCGCGCCACGCCGTCCGTGAGCGGGGTGGGGCGGAAGCCCAGCTCGCGCTGTGCCTTGGAGGCGTTCACGTGGGCCTCCCAGCGCATGAACGAGAGCTGGCCCGGAGCGACGAGCGGCGTGAAGGGGAACACGCGCGCGAGCGGCGCGGACACGCGGGCCAGGGCCTCCATCAGGAAGACGGGCGCCACGGCGGGCGGCTTGCCGGCCCCCGCGGCCTGATGGATGGCGAGGGCGAGGTCCGCGTTGCTCACGTACTGGTCGGAGACGAGGTAGCGCTCGCCGTTGACGCCGCGTCCAGCGGCGGCGAGGTGCGCGTCGGTGACGCCGTCCACGTAGACCACGGACATGCCGCCCGGCGGGAGCAGCGGGGCCTTCTTGTTGAGCAGCTGGATGAAGAAGGAGTTGAGGCCCACGTGCACGGGGCTGGGACCGTAGACGGCGGACGGGTTGACGTAGACGACGTCCAGGCCCTGCTGGCGGATGGCCTCCACGGCGCGCTCGGCATCCTGCTTGGAGCGCTCATAGGCGGTGGGCTTGTGCTGGTGGTCGATGTTGGCTTCGGTGAGCTCCCCGCCCCGGGGCGCGCCAAAGACATCCATGGTGGAGGTGTAGACCACGCGGCGCACCTTCGCGGCGTGCGCGGCGGACAGGACGTTCACGCTGCCCTGGCGGTTCACGCGGTCGAAGATGCTGTCATCGCGCTGCCACTGCTCCGGCATGCCCGCGGCGTGGAAGACGAGCTCCACGTCCTGCATCGCGGCGGGCAGCGTGCCCGGGGAGGTGATGTCCCCGGGGATGAGCCGCACGGAGGCGGGGAGCAGCTTCGCGGCCCGGGCCGGGTCCCGCACGAGCGCGCTTACGGAGTCCCCCTGCTTCGCGAGCCGCTGGGCGATGGCGTTGCCGATGAGGCCGGTGGCCCCGGTGACGAGGACGTTCATGGGCCCGGCAATCTAGCCGGGTCGCCGGGTTTCCTGGAGGGGACCGGTTTCGTGGACCCGACCGGTCAACGTTTCCGCGCGCCATGCGTGACGGCCGCCTCGCGCGCGGGGCGGAGCCCATCGATGAACATGCCGGTGAGGCGTGGAATGCGCTTGGGCCCGGACGCGTCCTGCGCGGCGGAGAGGGAGATCGCCATCGCCATGCACACCACGTCATCCAGGGAGATGTCGCCGCGAACCTCTCCCGCGCGCTGCGCGGCCTCCAGCAGGCGCTGTCCTTCCTCCGTCGTCGCGTGACACCCCACGGTGCCGCTCCGCAGCACGATGCCCAGCGACGCCGCGAGCCCCTGGTAGATGCCCGCGTAGTGCACCAGCTCCTCCAGGAAGAGGCGCAGGGCTTCGAGCGCCGACACGGAAGCCGACCGCTCGCGGCTCTCCTGCGCGAGCTTCAGGAACCGCTCGTCACAGGTCGCGCCGAGCAGCGCCTCGCGCGTCGGGAAGTGGCGGTAGAGCGTCCCGATGCCGACGCCCGCCTCCTTCGCCACGTCATTGAGCGACGCGTCCGCGCCGCGCTCGGAGAACACGGCGTCGGCCGCCACGAGCAGCCTGTCGCGATTGCGCCGCGCATCCGCGCGCATGGCGCCGCCGGTCGCGTCGTCCGTCGATGTCTTCGGGAGCTTCATTGCCACTTGATAAGCGGAGCATAGCTCCGTATTTAAACGGAGCAACCATCCGCTTATCCGAAGAAAGGCAGATGTGATGGCGACCCAAGACAAGTGCGTGTTGGTACTCGGTGCGACGGGACAGCAGGGGGGCGCGACGGCGAGGGCGCTGCGGGGGGACGGCTGGCGCGTCCGCGCGCTGGTGCGCGACCCTTCGAGCGCGAAGGCCCGGGCGCTGGAGGCGGGGGGCGTGGAGCTGGTGCGGGGGGACATGGGCGAGCGCGTGTCGCTCGAACGCGCGCTGGAGGGCGCGTACGGCGTCTTCAGCGTCCAGCCGAGCTCGGGGCAGCCGCAGTATGGGGTGACGGACGAGGACGAGTTCCGCTTCGGCGCGGGCGTCGTGGACGCGGCGAAGGCCGCCGGGGTCGAGCACTTCGTCTACACGTCGATGGCGGGACTGCGCCCTGGCACGGGGGTGGGCCACTTCGAGAGCAAGTGGCGGATCGAGGAGTACGTCCGGGCAAGCGGCCTCCGCGCGACCATCGTGCGGCCGGGGGCCTTCATGGAGCTGCTGCTGGAGCCGCACATGGGGCTGGCGGAGCGCGCCTTGAGGTTCTTCCTCCAGCCGGAGGGCCGGATGCAGTTCATCGCGAGCAACGACATCGGCGTGCTCGTCGCGCGCGTGTTCGCGGATCCGCACGCGCACGTGGGCACCACCCTGGAGCTGGCGGGCGACGAGCTCACCGGGAATCAGCTCGCGGAGAAGATCGGGCGGGCGACCCACACGTCGATCTCCTACGCGCGGTTTCCCCCGGAGTTCCTGGCGCGGAGCGCGCTCTTGCGCCGGCTCGTCGAGGTCGTCGACGAAGGGATGCTGGTCGGGGACGCGGACATCCCGGCGCTGAGGCGGCTGTCGCCGGGCCTCCTCACGTTCGACGCGTGGCTCGAGCGAGGGGGCGCGGCGGAGATCCAGGCGCGCTTCGCGGTCTAGCTGCTTGCATGCGCTGGAGCTTCATCCCCACCTGGACGATGGTTTCAATGACCGGGATGAGCTCCCGGCCCAGCGCGGTCAGCGCGTATTCGACCGAGGGCGGTGAGCTCGCGACGACCTGCCGCGTGAGCACGCCGTTCTTCTCGAGCGCACGCAGCTTCGCGCTGAGCACCTTCGCGGAGATGCGCGGAATGTCGGAGCGCAGCTCACTGAAGCGGCGCGGCTCTCCGCTGAGGCGCCAGACGAGGTTCGCGGTCCAGGCGCCGCCGAGGAGCTTCATGCACTCGGTGAGGGGGCAGAGGGGCGGAAGCGGCGGCGTCTTGTTCTTGCGGCGGCGGAGCATGGCGCGTCATCCGGAGCGGTAACCCAAGGGAAACCACATTGTGGTGGTTACCTGAAGTTACCTCCTGCCCTGGCGCATGCGCACCGCTATCTTCGAGCGAGAGGTGAAGCCATGTTCATCAATCTGCTGCGTTTCCGTTTCAAGGACGGGGTGTCGGAAGCCGAGAAGGCGCGGGCCCTGGAGGCCATCTCCCGCACCGCGAAGTCAGAGGCGGTCTCCTTCTCGGTCGTCGGACGGGACCTGGGGGAGCCCTCCGAAGGGTTCACGCATGCCTACTGCGTCGGCATCGCGGACCTGAGGGCCTTGCGGAGGTACTTCGACGATCCCCTGCACCGCGCGGGCGATCTCCTGTTCCTGCCACTCGTGGAGAGGCTCCGGCGCATCGCCATGACGGATGACGCGGACCCCGCGCTGGGCGAGAAGATTCAAGCCATGCACGCCGCGAAGATGGCAAGCGACCCCGAATGGGCGGCGCTGCTCACCGCCATTCCCGACCTCCACAACGTGGGTTCGACGGCCCCGCGCTGAGTCACGGCGCGCGGCTGCGGACCGTCTCGGCGCTCCGGGGGGCGTCCGCGTACCCGGTCATCTCCAGATAGCCGCGCCCCTGCACGGGCTGTCCCTCGCGCGTCCCCTGGATGGACACCGCGCCCTCCCAGTAGCGCACCATCACCCGCAGCTCCTGGTCCGCGAGCTTCGGCGTCACGGTGAGGTCCAATGACAAGCGGGGCACCTGGACGCGCCAGCGCGCCGGGTACTCGCCCCCGCGAGGACTCTTCCACTGGCCCAAGGGCTCCAGCTTCATGTCGCCCTGGGGCAGGTGCACGGCGTCACCGGTCGCGGGGACATACGTGCCCGCGCTGAACGGGTCCGCGGTGCCGTCCTTCCTGCGGAGCTGGTAGACCATCAGCTCGCTGCCGTCGGCGAGCTGGAGCGCGAACCAGTCCCAGCCCACGAGGTCCGGCCCCAGCGCGCTGGTGCTCCACTCGCGGTCCATCCAGCTCTGGCCCCTCACCTGCACCGTCTTGCCCTCCACCGACACCGTGCCTCGCGAGGGCATCCGGGGCAGGGAGTAGTAGTAGGACGCGTTGCCCCGCTCCGGACCCTTCTGGCTCAGGCCCTGGTCACCCTGGAGCACCGGCGGCTTGCCCTCGTCCAACAGCAGGTCCAGCGCCACGCCGTCGCCCTGGGCGCGCAGGTGCATGGGCCACGTGCTGGCCGTGCCCTCGGCGCGCACGTCCCAGTCCTGGAGCCAGACATGGAAGGGCACCCCCTGCGCGCCCGCCAATCCCAGGGCCCCGCGGCTGAAGCGCTCGCTGACGTGGAAGCGTCCGGCGCTGACGTCCGTCAGCGTGAAGTGCCCCATGAACACCTGCCGCGTCGCCCAGCCGGACTCCCGCTGGGGCTCCTCCGGCGCGAGCGCGCTGCGGAACAGCGTGAACTGGTAGCCGAAGGCCCGCCCGTCCTCCGTCTCCAGGTTGCCCGTCCAGTACCACCACTCGGTGCGGAAGTCGGGGTGGGGGCCGTGGTCCTCGGGGAAGTGGAAGGCCCGGGGCTCCACCGCGTGCGCATAGCCCGCCGTGTCGCCCGGGCCCCCCATCGCGGACGCGACCGTCAGGCCCCCGGTGTTCGCCGGACCTGAGTCCTCCGTGTCCCGCAGCACCACGCCCACCGCGACACCCAGCGCGGCGAGCACCAGCACCACCCCGATGACGAGTCCCCGCCCCATGTCTCACTCCTCCCGCAGCGCCATGGCCGGGTTCGCGCGCGCCATCCGCCACGCCGGGTACAGCCCCGCGAGCGCCGCCGCCACCAGGGCCAGCACCAACGCCTGACCCACCACGCCGGGCGACACCACCAGCTGCAACGTCCACCCGAACGAGCGCTGGTTGATGACGTGCACCAGCACGTAGGCCAACGCCAGACCCAGCGGGATGGAGAACAACCCCGCGAGCAATCCCAACAACCCCGTCTGCAACGACACCATGCCCCAGAGCTGCCCAGGCGTGAGCCCCGTCGCGCGCAGGACCGCGAACTCGCGGGCCCGCTCCAGTTGCAGCGACATCAACGCGCTGAGCACGCCCACGAACGCGACGCCAATGGCCAGCAGGCGCAGCACCTGCGTGATGGTGAAGGTGCGGTCGAACACCTCCATCGACGCCTGCCGCAGGGCCCGGTTCGCGCGCACGTTCAATGCCTGCTCACCGCCCGCGCGGTCGCGCACCCGGGACACCAGCTCATCCACGTCCTGTCCCGGCGCGGCGTACAGGGACAGGCCCGTCACGCTCCGGTCGTCGTACCAGCGCTCATACGTGGGCCGGGGCATCAGCACCGTCCCCACGTCCGACCCGTAGTCGAAGTACACGCCCGCCACGCGGAAGTCGTGAGGCCCCTTGTCGGTGGCCACGCGCAGCGTGTCGCCCACGTGCACGCCCCGGTGGAACGCGAAGGGCTCCGACACGATGAGCGCGTCAGGGGACGCCTCCAGCTGCCGCCACACGTCGTCCGCGCGCCCCTCCTTGAAGCGATACGTCCGCTCGTGGCCCCTGGCGAACTCCACCGCCAGCAGGTCCGTGTCCAGGTCGTTGATGCGCACGTGCACCACGCGGATGGAGCCGCTCGTCTCGACGCCAGGGGTCGAGCGCAGCTTCTCCGCCAGCCCCGGCACCAGCGCGGAGTCCCCACGCCGCGCCACCAGCGATGGCGGTGACACGAACACGTCCGCCTGCAACGCGGACTCCAGCCACGACGCCACGGTGCCCCGGAAGCTGGACACCATCAGGCCCACGCCCACCGTCGTCGCCACCGCGACCATCAGCGCCGCCAGCGCCACCGCCGTGCGCGACAGGCTCGCCGTCACGCCGCGCGCCGCCATGCGCCCCAGCGGGCCGAACAGCGCGCCCAGGGGCCGGGCCGCCGCCACCGTCAGCCGCTCCGTCACCCAGGGCACCAGCAGCGCGCTGCCCAGCAGGACGGCGAAGAGCCCCGCGTACGCTGGCAGCAGCGCCTGCGTGGGCCACGCGAGCACCGCCGTCGCGAGCGCCAGGATGAGCAGCCCCAGCACCGCCAGCCGGGGCGCCCGGTCGCGCGACACGTCCTCCTCCGTGGAGCGCCGCAGCGCCGTCACCGGTGTCGCCCGCGCCGCCTCCCACGCGGGCACCAGCGCCGCCAGCACCGTGGCCCCCAGGCCCAGACCCAGGCCCTTGATGAGCGTGAAGGGCTCCAAGGACAGCCGGCGCACGTTCACCACGAAGTACAAGTCATTGATGGTGCGGGTGATGAGCCCCACCAGGCCGCTGGCCATCAGGATGCCCAGCAGCAGGCCCGCCGCCGTGCCCACGATGCCCAGCAGCAGGGCCTCGCCCAGCACCAGCGCGAACAGCTCCCCGCGCGTCACGCCCACCGCGCGCAGCCGCCCCAGCATCCCGCGCCGCTGCACCACGGAGAACGTCATCGTGTTGTAGATGAGGAACATCCCCACCACGAGCGCCAGCAGCGACAGCGCGGTGAGGTTGGTGCGGAACGCCCGCGTCATCTGCTCCACCGTGCCCGCGCGCCCGGAGGTCGTCACCAGCTCCACGCCCGTGGGCAGCGTCGCCCGCAGCCGCGCGGCCTGGGCCTCTCCGCCCGTCAGCCGTAGGTCCACGCGCGTCAGCCGTCCCTCCTGGCCCAGCACCTCCTGCGCGGTGGAGATGTCCGAGATGAGCAGCGACTCCAGCGCGCGCTCCGTCGTCTCCTGCCCCGGCGACAGCAGGGCCGACACGCGCAGCTCCCGGCGCAGCCCCATCACCGTCACCGGCAGCGTGTCACCCTCCTTCACGCCCAGCGCCCGCGCCGTCTTCGCGCCCATCACCACCGTGCCCGGCCGCGTGAGCAGCGCGCCCAGGTCCCCCACCGCGCCGCTGGCGGAGAAGTCGCGGAAGGGGGCCTCCGCGAAGGGGTCCAACCCCAGGAGCGTGAGCGTGCGGTGGTTGCCGCCCTCCACCTGCACGAAGCCCTGCACCACGGGGGCCGCGTCCGGTGCGTCCGGCCGCAGCTTCAGCGCGGTGTAGACGGCCTCCGGCAGGCCCGACGCGCCGCCCGTGAGCTGATGCGTGGCCCGGCCCGCGACGACGTCCGTGGACTGCTCGAAGGCGCGCAGCGCGCTGCCGCTCGCCAGGTCGATGGACACCACCACCGCCACGCCCATCGCGATGCCCAGCAGCGACAGCGCCGTGAGCCACGGGTGCCCGCCCAGGTGCCGCAGGCTGGAGCGCGCGAGCAGCGTCCTCATGGCGTCCCCTGGCCGCGCGCGCCGCCGGGCCGCTCCACCAACCGGCCCCCCTCCATCGTCAGCACGCGGTCCGCGCGGGCCGCCATCGCGGGCTCGTGCGTGACGATGAGCGCGCACGCGTTGCCCTGCCGCGTCAGTCCCTCCAGCAGGTCCAGCACCTGGCCCCCCGTCTCTTCATCCAGGTTGCCCGTGGGTTCGTCCGCCAGCAGCAGCGGCGGTGCGTGGGCCAGCGCTCGCGCCACCGCCACGCGCTGCTGCTCGCCCCCGGAGAGCCGGTCCGGGAAGCTGCCCGCGCGGGTGGCCAGCCCCACGCGCGTCAGCAGCTCCCGCGCCCGGGCGCCGGCCTCCGCGCCCGTCTTGCCCAGCAGCTCCAGCGGCAGCCGCACGTTCTCCTCCACCGTCAACGTGGGCAGCAGGTTGAACGCCTGGAAGATGAAGCCCACGCGTTCGCGGCGCAGCAGCGTGCGCTCGCGCTCCGAGAGGCGCCCCAGGTCGCGGCCCTCCACCCGGATTTCGCCGTGCGTCGCCTGGTCGATGCCGCTGATGAGGTTGAGCAGGGTGGACTTGCCGGAGCCGCTGCGGCCCAGCAGCACCACGAACTCGCCCCGGCGCAGGGTCAGCGACGTGCCGGAGAGCACCTCGCGCACGGAGTCGCCTTCCGCGTAGGACTTGGTGACGGCGCGCAGTTCGACGAGAGGCTGCGATTCAGGAGGAGAGGGAGGCATGCCGGACCCCCGACATAGCCGATGCCCGGCGCCGGGGAGCGGTCCCCCGCCCCGGAGAAGGGATGCCCTCTACTGGACGCCAACAGCGCCAGGGACCGCTCAGCCCTGGACACCTGCCTTCACGGCCCGGTTGCTTTTCGTGCCAGGACGCACGTCCCGGCGTTTAATGGCCGCCTCTTCCCGGAAGCCCTCGTCTTCGCCTGGGAAGGGAGGGGGCACCCCATGAACGAAGCCCAGGCCGGGTGGGTGGCCGCGCCCGGCGGCGACCCCCCGCGACTCCACGAGCTGCTTCAGCAGCTCCCTGCCTTCTTCGGCCTCTACCGTGGACCGGGCCACCACATCGAGTTCAGCACCGCCACGCAGCTGACGCTGCTCGACACGCGCGGTCAGGTGGGCATCCCCCTGCGGGAGGCCTGCCCCCAATTGAACGCCTCTGGCTGGCATGACGCCTGGGACCGCGTCTTCACCACCGGGGACGCCCTGCACCTGCGGGAGACGTCCGACCGCGCGAGCCCCGCCGAGGACGAACGCTTCTTCAACCTCTCCCTGCTGCCCCGCCGTGACGCGCGGGGTCAGGTGGAGGGGGTGCTCGCCTTCGCGGTGGACGTGACGGAGCTGGTGCGCACCCGCCGCGCCGCGTGGACCACCGCCTCCTGGCGCACCGAGCGCCTGCAGGCGATGACCGCCGCGCTCTCCGAGGCGCTGACCCCCGCCCAGGTGGTGGAGGTGGCCGCCCGCGAGGGGGCCATCGCCCTGGGCGCCGTCACCAGCCTGGTGGTGGTGCCCGTGCCGGAGTCCCCGGAGGTCTTCGAGCGCGCCGCCGCGCATGGCTTCTCCCCGGGGGAGCTGGAGGACTGGCGGCGCTTCGAGGTCTCCGCCACGTGCCCCCTGACGGACGTGACGCGCACCGGGGAGCCGTGCGCCCTGGGCTCCTGGACGGAGTGCATGGCGCGCTACCCGCGCCTCGCGCTGCTGCCCCGGGAGCGGGGGCTGGTGGCGTGGGCCGCGGTGCCGCTGGTGAGCGGCGGACGCGTGTTCGGCGCGCTGGGCCTGGGCTTCGGCGACGCGCGCGACTTCGACGCGGCGGAGCAGGCCTTCCTGCTGACGGTGGGGCGCCAGTGCGCGCAGGCCCTGGACCGCGCGCGGCTGTTCGACGAGGAGCGCGAGGCCCGGAGCGCCGCGGAGGCCGCCAACCGCGCCAAGGACGCGTTCCTCGCCACCGTGTCCCACGAGCTGCGCACGCCGCTCACGTCCATCCTCGGCTGGTCGCAGATGCTCCGGCAGGGCCTGCTGGGGGAGGACAAGCGCCAGCGCGCGGTGGAGGCCATCGAGCGCAACGCCCGCGCCCAGCGCCAGCTCATCGAGGACCTGCTGGACATCGGCCGCATCGCCAGCGGCCGGCTGCGGCTGGAGCCGGTGCCGCTGGAGCTGGGCAGCGTGGTGGAGGCGGCGCTGGACGCGGTGCGGCCCACGGCGCTCGCGCGGGAGCTGACGCTGGAGGTCTCCGTGGGCGAGGACGGCGTGCCGCTCTTCGGCGACCCGGACCGCTTGCAGCAGGTGGTGTGGAACCTGCTCTCCAACGCCATCAAGTTCACGCCGCCCGGAGGCCGCGTGACGGTGTCCGCGCGCACGCGCGACGAGGGCGCGGAGTTGGTGGTGCGCGACGACGGCGAGGGCATCCCGCCGGAGTTCCAACCCTTCCTCTTCCAGCGCTTCCAGCAGGCGGACACCGGCGTGAGCCGCCAGCACGGCGGGCTGGGCCTGGGCCTGTCCATCGTCCGTCACCTGGTGGAGCTGCACGGGGGCACCGTGTCCGCGACCAGCGACGGCCCGGGGCGCGGCTCCGCCTTCACCGTCTTCCTGCCCCGCTCGCGCGTGGGCTCCACGCCGGGGTCGGTGCGGGAGCCGCGTCCGGTGGAGGGCCTGTCGCTGCCGCGCTTCCCGGAGCTGGAGGGCCAGCGCGTGCTCGTGGTGGACGGACAGCCGGACGCGCGCGAGTGGATGTCCGTGCTGCTCAGCCGCGTGGGCGCCCACGTGCTCACCGCCACCAACGTCACCGACGCCATGGACGAGATGCGCCGCTCCCCGCCCACCGTGGTGGTGACGGACGTGTCGCTGTCCGGTGAGGACGGCTATTCGCTCCTGTATCGGATCCGCGCGCTGCCGTGGGAGGCCGGGGGCGGGGTGCCCGCGCTCGCCGTCACCGCCGCCGCGCGCCGCGAGGACCGCGACCGGGCCCTGCGCGCGGGGTTCAGCGCCTTCGTCACCAAGCCGCTCGACGCGGTGGAGCTGCTCACGGCGGTGGCGCGTCTGGCGCCGCCTCTTCCTGCCCGCACCTGACGCGGCCCTCGTCGCGCCAGCGCTCCAGGAAGTCCCCCACCTCCGCCGCGAGCCTGGGCCCGGACACGTCGCGCGGGATGATGTGGAAGCCCTCCGGATAGGTCACCAGCCGCACCGCCGGGGCCGCCGTCAGCCGCCGCACCAGCCAGCGCCCCCCTTGGGGATCCACCACGTGGTCCTGCGCCGCGGTGGCCACCAGCACCGGGCAGCGCACCCGGGGCGCGTCCACCGCCACCTGGTCCTGGAGCGTGCACAGGTCCCTCAGCCGGGCCACCGGGAACGCGGGCAGCACCGGCGCCTGGGCCAGCGCCGAAGGGTCGGAGATGTCCACGCCGTCCTTGTCCACCCACGGCGTGGTCCACTCGAGCAGGGGCGTGCGGCACAGCTGCCGGACCAGGGCCATGCGCGGCCCCCGGAAGCGCACCGCGGGCGCCACCAGCGCGAGCGCGTGCACCGCCTCCGGGTGGTGCGCGGCCAGCCGCAGCGCCAGCAGCGCGCCCATGGACAGCCCCGCCACGAAGACGCGGCGGTGACCGGACAGCGCCGCCAGCGCCTCGTCCGCGCAGGCCCGCCAGTCGTGGAGGTCCACGTCCAGCATCGCCTCCGGGGTGGTGCCGTGGCCTGGGAGCCGGGGCGCCACCACGCGCAGGCCCCGCGCCGCCAGGGCCTCGCCCAGGGGCCGGACCTCCCACGGGCTGCCGGTGAAGCCGTGCAGGAGCAGGCAGGCGTCCGGCCCCCGCCCCAGCGCGAAGGCCGCGGTGGACTCCCCGCCGATGTCCCTCCAGCGCGTGCTCACAGGGGAGACACTGGTCACGGAGGGCCCCAGGCGCTATGCCGCCTGACTCATGGCGGACACTCCGACGAAGCCCCCCGAGATGCAGCTCCAGGTGCAGATGACCGAAGAGGTCGCCAATGGCCAGTACTGCAACCTGGCCCTGGTGAACCACACGGACGCGGAGTTCGTGCTCGACTTCCTCTACGTCCAGCCGCAGCAGCCCCTGGCCCGCGTCCGCTCGCGCATCATCACCACCCCGCGCCACCTGAAGCGGCTGGTGCAGGCCCTCCAGGAGAACGTGCAGCGCTACGAGGCGCGCTTCGGCCCCATCGTGCTGAACGACGACGAAGGCCCCAGGCACTGAGGGCCCCCCCACCGCGGCGGGAAAGGGCCCCCGGGTCTTCGGGGACTTTCCCTGCGGCCATTCCCGGCGCACACTGCGCGGCATCGTGTTCCGAGCCTGCGTGTTCGTCGCTGCCCTGCTGTCCGCCGCCACCGCCTCCGCCCAGTGCACCGGGGACGGCGTGCAGCTGTATCCATCCCCCGGGGGCATCGTCCCCACCAACATGCGCCTGCTGCTGGAGGGCGTGGGCACCGCGCGCTCGCCGGTGCTGGCGCTCGTCGGCAAGCCGCTGAAGCTGGTGGCGTCCGACCACGAGGTGACGCTCAAGGTGACCAAGGGCTGGGAGAGCACCCTGGGCCGCGCCGTCATCATCCTCAAGCCGTCGGAGCCGATGCAGCCCGACAAGCGCTACACGCTGCGCCTGGGCGAGGTGCTCCCCAACGTCCCCATCCTCAACGGGCAGCCCGGCGCGCAGCCCTCGTGGCTCAGCGGCAAGGGCCCGGACACCAAGGCGCCCAAGTGGGTGAAGCGCCCCGCCGTGTCGGAGGGCTTCGTGCGCCGCTCGCCCCAGGGCATCGCGCGCTTCGTGAAGCTCAACCTCGCCCTGCGCGAGGAGAGCCCCGCCTTCCTCGTGGTGAAGCTGTCCCCGCGCCGGCTGGGCATCAGCCCCCAGCAGTACCTGCTGCCGGTGCAGTCCAACACCGCTTATCTGGGCCATGAGGCCTGCGGGGGGGCCTTCGCGCTGGAGGACGGGCGCAGCTACCGCGCGCGCATCGAGGCCTTCGACGCGGCGGGCAACCTGGCGCCCTCCACGCCGCCGGTGGACTTCGAGGCCCCGTCCGCGAAGGGCCCCTAGTAGCATGCCGGCCCGGTCAACCCACGACAGGGAGACAACGGGCATGACGGCGACGGCGGACGTGGAAGGCATGAAGGGGCGCATGGCCGCCTTCATCCACAAGCTCCAGGACGACATCTGTGGCGCGCTGGAGGCGCTGGATGGGCAGGGGCGCTTCCGCGAGGACGCGTGGACCCGTCCGGGCGGCGGCGGCGGCCGCAGCCGCGTGCTGGAGGAGGGCGCCGTCCTGGAGAAGGCGGGCGTCAACACCTCCATCGTGCACGGCGAGCTGGAGGAGGCCTTCGCGAAGAAGCTCCAGGGCGAGGGGCGCACCTTCTGGGCCGGCGGCCTGTCGCTGGTGCTGCACCCGCGAAGCCCGCACGTGCCCACCGTGCACGCCAACTACCGCTTCATCCAGCAGGGCGGGCGTGCGTGGTTCGGCGGCGGCGCGGACCTGACGCCGTACTACCTGCACGACGAGGACGCGGCGCACTTCCACCGCGTGCACAAGGCGGCCTGCGACGCGCACGACCCCACGTACTACCCGCGCTTCAAGGCCGCGTGCGACACGTACTTCCACGTGCGCCACCGCGGCGAGGCGCGCGGCGTGGGCGGGCTCTTCTTCGAGAACATGGGCGGCGACCTGGAGCGCGAGTTCGCCTTCGTGCAGGCGTGCGGCAACAGCTTCCTCCCCGCGTACCTGCCCATCGCCGAGCGGCGCAAGGATACGCCGGTGACCGAAGCGCAGCGCTTCTGGCAGGAGGTGCGCCGGGGCCGCTACGTGGAGTTCAACCTGGTCTACGACCGGGGCACCATCTTCGGCCTGGAGACGCAGGGGCGCACGGAGTCCATCCTCATGTCCCTGCCGCCGCGCGTGCGCTGGCGCTACGACTACCACCCGGAGCCCGGCACCCCGGAGGCCCGCCTGGAAGAGGTGCTCCGCGCCCCCCGGGAGTGGGCCTGATGGCCTCTGCGCCACCGGAGTCCCCGACTGGCCCCGCGCGCCCCCGCAACCTCGCGGTGCGCGTGGGCGTCGCGGTCACGGTGTTCGTGGCCCTGGCCTTGAGCGGCCTGTACGTCGCGTACCTGCCCATGATGGCGCCGGCCCGCACCCACGCGTCGCCGGAGCGGGTGGCCAACGAGGCCCGCGTCCAGGTGCTGGCGCTGTGCGACGCGGTGCAGGCGTTCCGGGATGAGCACGGCGACTACGTGCCCATCGCGCCCTATCCCGTGCCCGTGCCGCGCCATGGCGAGGGCGTGCCCTTCGCGCAGGACCACGAGGACTTCCACCGCATCGGCTTCGACCCGGGCCCCATCGTGCACCTCCAGTACGAGGTGCGCGTGGAGGAGAGCCCCGTGGGAGAGCCGGAGGTGTCCTGCCTCGCCCGCGTGGACGAGAACGGCGACGGCCTCAACGCCGTGTACCGGATCCGTCTGGATGCCAACGGGATGACCAGCCCCGTGGAGGTGGAGCGCGAGGGCGAGTAGCCCCCCATGCAACTCCGGGTTCTCGTTGTGAGAGAATCCCGGCGATGGGAAACGTCGGCGACATCCGCGGCCCCCGCGTGGGTGGAAGTTCCGGCCCGGGAGGCCCCCGCTCCGGCGGTGGAGCCTCGGCGCCCGCCCCGTCGTCGCCGGCCTCCCCCTTCCGCGATGATGGGATGGAGACCTCCACCCCCACCACCACTCCGGGGGAGCGCACCCGCATCGGCGCGCCGCCCGTGGGCCTGCCGCCGGAGGCCGACGGCTCCTCGCAGGAGTCCGCTGAAGGAGGCGACCCGGGAGGGGAGGGGCTGGAGCCGGGCACGTCCCCGGAGGGCGCCAGCGCCGACGGCGCGGCCCAGGACGTGGGCACGCGCTCGACCCGCGTCGGCGTCCCCAAGCCCGGGCTCCCCACGTCCCCCCGCTCCGACAGGGGCGGCGCGGCGACGCGGGCCCCCCGCGCGGACGCCGGCACGGGCTTCGAGTCCCCCGGCTCCCAGGCCCCGCGCCGCAAGGCGGGCGACGGCTTCCGGACGCCCGGTTCGGCGCCCTCCGCAGCCAGCCCCTACCTGGGCGCGGGCGAGGCGCGCGGCCCGGTGCTGGACGTGGAGTCGCTGGTGCCCGGCGACCTGAAGGACCTGGAGAGCCAGCTCGCGGTGGGCAAGCGCTTCGCGTCGGACGGCGCGCTGCTGGCCGCGCAGGTGCGGCCCTCGTCGCTGCCGTCCTCCGACCGGGTGGCCCGCCTGTGGGCCTTCTTCGCCGCCTACGCGGAGGCCGCCGCCCAGCACCCGCCCGGGCCGGAGGGCAGGGCCGCCTTCGAGCAGGCCCTCAAGGACCAGGGCTTCGCCGGCCTCCAGGACGCCCACACCGGCCAGACGGGGGTGGAGGCGGGGCTCTGGGTGATGGACGCGCCCACGCCCGAGGAGGCCCGCGAGCGCGCGGACGCCGTCCGGCTGGAGCCCCCTCCGGACGTGCGCCACTCGGAGCAGGCCGCCCCACTGACCCCGGGCCTCTACCAGCCCCTGCCCGGCCCCTTCGTGCGCCGCGACGAGCACGGCCGCCCCCTCCCGCATGACCCCCTGGAGCGCCACGGCACCGACCGCAGGCTGGGCAGCCGGATGTTCTGGAACGTGCTCCACACCTTCCGCTCCGGCCGGGAGGACGAGGACTCCGCCCTCAATCAGGCCCAGTGGGACCGGATGATCTTCGGCGCGGTGCTGGCCATGGTGGGCCTGGCGCTGGCGGCCATCGCGCTCGTCAGCTCGCTCTAGGAGCAGCGGGGTGTGTCGAAAGCCTTGGGGTTCGCGCGGCCTGTGCTACGGTGCCGCACTCTCTTGGCCACCGACGACCTTACACTCGTCAAGCGCGTCCGCAGCGGGGACCAGCGCGCCTTCAAGCTCCTCGTCGAGCGTTACCAGCGCAAGGTGTACGCCGTCGCGCTCGGAATGCTGAAGGACAAGGAGGAAGCGATGGACGTCTCCCAGGAGGCGTTCGTCAAGGTCTACAAGTACCTGGACCACTTCAAGGGCGACGCGTCCTTCTACACGTGGCTCTATCGCATCACGTCGAACATCTGCATCGACGTGCTGCGCAAGCGCCGTGGCGGCGGGGAGGCGGTCGAGTTCGACGAGAACCAGGACGTGGACCTGTCCGAGGCCCGCATCGGCGCCCTCGGCAGCCGCCTGGGGACCAATCCCCAGAAGAGCGCGCTGCGCAAGGAGCTGGCGGAGAAGATTCAAGAGGCCCTGGCCACGGTGCCGGAGAAGCACCGGGCCATCCTCCTGCTGCGCGAAATCGAGGGAATGTCCTACGAGGACCTGTCCCGCACGCTGGACATCCCCAAGGGCACGGTGATGAGCCGCCTGTTCCACGCGCGCGCCAAGGTGCAGAAAATCCTGGGGGATTATCTGGAGCTGGACGAAGCCAAGAGCGGAGTGGGCAATGAGTGAGGGTGCTTTGAAGACCCCCTCGAATATCCGTGGGGGGCAGCGCGTCCCACCGACGAATTCCCACCAGCCCGCAGGGTGAAGAGTATGGCCGGAAATCCCGCGTGTGAGCGTTTCGTTCCGCTCCTGTCTCCCTACATTGATGGCGAGCTCGCTCCTGGGGAGCGCGTGAACGTCGAGCGGCACCTGGCCGCCTGCCGGGACTGCACGGGTCGCGCGGCGGACCTGCGCGCCGAGTCCGGGCTGCTCCGGGTGGGCCTGGACATGGCGGTGGACGACGTCGACTTCAAGGACTTCGCCCAGAAGGTGATGGCCCGGGTGACGCCGGAGAAGCCGCCGCTCATCGAGCGGATGCGGCTGGCCCTGTCGGAGATGTTCCTCTACCAGCGCACCGCGATGATCTCCTCGCTGGCCACGGCCGCCGTGGTGGTGCTGGTGGCCCTGCCGCTGGTGCTGCGCGACAGCGCCCCGGAGGGCTACGCCGCCGAGCGCATGACGGTGAAGTCCATCCAGTCCTACCAGGGCGCCCGCGTGGCCCCGGTGGTGATGGAGACCGAAGGTGGCGGCTCCATCATCTGGATGGTGGATGAGCAGGAGCAGGCCCCGGAGGCCGTGAAGGGCGCCGCCACCGGGCAGCAGAAGAAGCCGGACGAGGCGGAATCCGAGGAACTGGGCGGGACGCCGGACAGCCAGGGTGGACAGCAGCCGGCGGCCCCGCCGCGGCCCACGGGAGGAGCGTTATGACGAAGCCGAAGTGGGCGGTGCTGGCACTGCTGTTCGCCGTGGGCCTGACGCTGGCGCCGACGGCGGTCTTCGCGCAGGACCAGAAGGTGAGGGTCCAGGTGGAGGTGGTGCTGGCCTCCAACAAGGGCACCGCGGTGGATCCCCCGGAGCTCAACAAGATGAAGGAGGCGTTCCAGAAGCAGAACTTCAGCTTCACCTCCTTCAAGCGCATGTCGCTGGACACGGTGGAGGTGGGCGCCCAGAAGCCCACGGAAGTGAAGCTCCCCAACGGGACGAACGCGTCCCTGCAGCTGCTGGGCATGAAGGACGGCAGCGCCACGTTGCGCGTCATCATCCCGAACCAGTCGTCCGTGGAGGTGGAGCTGGGCCGCCAGGGCGCCGTGTACCAGAAGGCCGGCAAGCACGTGGGCGGGGAGCTCATCCTCGTCCTGGGCCCGCCTTCCAAGTAGCGCCGGTGTGACGGATGCGCGCCGCCTTCAGGGCAGGCGCCGTCCGCGAGCTTCCTCCCTGACGCCGGGTGGGCCCCCTCCTCTCCAGGCGGCCCCGCGTCAGGGCTTCGCGTCCTCCTGAATCCTCGCCGTTCCTCGCACATCCACACATGTGTGGACCTGACCAGCGCGCTGTCCTGGCGTTGGAGGGTCGCGTCCCGCGCCTGACGTGCGCGCGGGTAGGTCTACGACCGGAGGGCAGGAAAGAGGGCGGAACTCCCTGCAAGCAGGCTGAAAGAAAGTCAGTCCTGCCCTGGGTGCTTGGGGGGCTCCGGGGTTTCTTCCCTCGGAAGACGCGGAGTTGGGTGACGGCACGGCAGTTGCTCTTGGGTCTGAGGGCAGGACGGGCGGGACGGTGGGCGGGCAGGGCGGCGGGGCGGGGCGGGCGGTACGGGCGGGATGGGGTTGGGGCAGCAAGGGTTGGACGGGGCAGGGCGGGTCGGGGCAGCAGGCAGGACGGGGCAGGGCGGGTCGGGGCAGCACGGCAGGACGGGGCAGGGCGGGTCGGGGCAGCACGGCAGGACGGGGCAGCACGGCGCATCACGCAGACGGGCACACACCTTCATCCACCACGGAGCACGAAGACCATGGCGACCAAGACCCAGAAGCAGACCATTCAGCGCAAGGCCCGTCAGATGAAGGCGAAGACCGTCAAGGTGGTGTCCAACGCGGGGAAGCAGGCGAAGCGCGTGCAGGTGACGCTCGGTGACTTGATCGCCGCGGCCTTCGACACCGTGGGAGGGGAGGCTCGCAAGGTGGCTCGGGTCGTCTCCTCGACCGACATGACGCTCGCGACCGGAAAGCACATTGTCTTCGTGGGGTGATGTTCCGTCGGCCGGGCGCGGACACGCTGTTTCCACTCCAGGGCCAGGTGATCAGCGTGACACGCATCCTCATCCCCGGACGCAACTGCTGGACGCGGACGGAAACACATGACGCGGGCGTTCTGGTGGACGCCCGGGACTATTACCGAGAGCTGTATCGAGCCATCCGGAAGGCTCGCCGCTCCATCGTCATCACCGGCTGGCAGTTCGACAGCGATGTGACGTTGCTGCGCGGTGAGGACCTGGAGGAGGCGAAGGGCGGCGAGGTGCGGTTGCTGCCGCTGTTGGATCAGATGTGCCGGGAGAACCCGGAGCTGCACGTCTACATCCTCGCCTGGGACTTCAGCATGCTGCTCGCGATGGAGCGCGAGTGGATGCAGCACCTGTTGTTCAACTGGACCACGAACGAGCGCCTGAAGTTCCGCTTCGACTCGTCCAGTCCGCTCTATGGCGCCCACCACCAGAAGCTCGTCGTCGTGGACGGCGTGCTGGCGTTCACCGGGGGCATGGACGTCTGTGATTGTCGCTGGGACGACCGGGACCATCCCGCGAGCTCGACGCTGCGCTGCGACTCCGGCCGCGACCCGCACGGGCCCTACCATGACGTGCAGACGGTGTTGATGGGCCCCGCGGTGAAGCCGCTCGCGGAGCTGTTCGAGGCGCGCTGGGCGCACTCGGGCGGCGGCGAGCTCCACCTGGAGCCGGTGGCCCGCGACGACCTCTCCTTCGAAGCGACGATGCCCGCGCCTCCGGGCCCGGTGGCCATCAGCCGCACCTTCGGCAAGACGATCCTCCCTCCGCAGGAGGAGGTGCAGGAGATCCGCGCGCTGTACGTGGACGCCATCCACGCGGCCGACCGCTTCATCTACATCGAGAACCAGTACTTCTCCTCGCGCGCCATCCACGACGCGCTCGTCATGCGCATGCGCGCGGCGGGGCGGCCCCGGCTCCAGGTGATGCTGGTGCTGCCCCGTCAGCCGGAGGCCCTGCGCGAGCAGCTCGCCATGGGCGTGGCCCAGGTGCGACTCCTGCGCGCGCTGCGCGACGTGGCGGCGGAGACGGGCCACGGCTTCGCGGTGTATGGCTCCGCGGCGAAGGGCGAGGACGGGGAGGATGTCTTCACGTACATCCACTCGAAGGTCCTCATCGTGGACGACACCTTCCTCACGGTGGGCTCCGCGAACACGACCAACCGCAGCCTGGGACTGGATTCGGAGCTGAACCTGAGCTGGGAGGCGGAAGCGCCGGGCGACGCCGCGTCGCGCGCCATCCGCCGGGTGCGCGTGTCGCTGATGGCCGAGCACGCGGGCCTCGCCGGCGTGACCGCGCTGCGCCCGCTGGTGGAGACCGGGGCCCTGGTGGAGACGCTGGACCGGCTGGCCCACGACGGGCAGCACCGGCTGCGCCAACACCCGCTGGAGACGGTGTTCGACCAGAACCCGCTCTTCAAGCCGCTGGAGCCGGAGGACCTCCTCATCGACCCGGAGGAGTCGGTGCTGGACGAGTCCCTCTTCGAGGCCCTCCACAAGGGCGACGACGGCCTCTTCGCCTCCGGAGTCCGCCTGCTGTCGCGCTGGCTCGTCGGCAAGTCCTGCGACGCGCCCCCGCACCGCGCCATCCAGCCCTGCGCTCCGGACCCGGACGAGGGCGGGACGCTGGGGCCCTGACGCGCGGCTCGGTCAGCGCCGGGCGAAGTCCACGCCCACGCCCGCGCCCGCGCTCACCCCGCGCACCAGCGAGCCGTCCGGCTGAGGGAAGTGCAGGGTCGCGCCGGAAGCCCAGACGTACATCGCGGGCAGCACGCGCTGCCGGAACTCCGCCGCCACCGAGTAGCGGGGCCGGTCGCCCAGCCCCATCACCACCACGCGCGCGATGCCGCGAGTCTCGCCGCCCGGGCTGCTGACGCTCAGGGACACGTCGCCGTCCGCGCGGCCGAAGGCGGAGTACTCCACGGCGCCGCTGGCCACGACCTCCGACGAGTCCGGACCGTCGCCCTGCGCCACCGACACCTCCATGTAGCCGGAGAAGTCCTTGGGCACGCGCTGGTCGGCCTGGGGCTCCTCGGAGAGGCCCACGGCGGAGAAGCGCGCCAGCTCGTAGCCCGCGCCGAAGAAGCCGAAGCGGAAGCCGCCCCCCTGACGGCGCCCCTGCAAGGTGACGCTGAGCTGCGTGCCCTTGAAGGTGCCCTCGAACGCGACGCCCAGCAGGCCGCCCAGGTCCTGCGCGCCGGCGTTGAGCCGCGCGCCGCCCGCGGCCATGGCCCACGAGCGCAGCCGCTCGCCCTTGTACATGGCGACCTCGCCGCCCACGGAGGCGACCGTGGCCTCCGGCGTCACCCCGCCGGCCTCGCCGAAGTCGTGCGCCGCGGAGGCGCGCACCAGGTAGCGGTCGAAGTTTCCCTCGCTGCCGCTGGCGATGCGGCCCAGGTCGAGCAACAGCTCCCCGGAGAAGATGCGCGCGGCGAGCACGTCGCTGGCCACCAGCTGCACGCGCGCGGGCCCCGCCGTGAAGGACAGCGTGCCGCCCGCCGGGTGGTAGTTCGGGTTGAGCTGGTTGTCGTAGCGGTTCACCAGGTAGCCGCGCCCCAGGGACTCCTCCAGGAACGGCTGGACGCGCAGGCCGAAGCGGCCCGACTCGTCGCCAATGCGCAGCAGGCGCACCACCTGTCCGTAGTCGCTGCGCTCATCCCAGTCCTCGCGCCGGAGCCACGCGCCGTAGTCCTCGTCCTTCTGCTCGGGCGGGTTGTCCAGCAGCCGGAAGCGCAGCGGCGCGCCCAGCATGAACGCGAAGTCCTCGCCGCCATCCACGCCCAGCGACGGGTACGCGTACGCGAACAGGTCCTGCTCTCCGCCCCGCGTCCCCGACGGGAAGCTCAGCGGCCCCACCTCCAGCAGCGCCCGGAAGCCGATGCCCCCCGAGCTCGTTGACGACGGGGATCCGGAGGACTCCTCCTGCGGATCATTCGGCACCTCCTCGAGGGTCGAGGACTGGGTGTGAAGCAGGGCGAGGAGGGCCACGAAGGGAGCACCAGTCATTGGTGCTCACTCTAGTTGGCGCGACGAAGGCTGGACAGACGAATACCCGGTGAAGCCCACGCGCGGGGCTTACCGGGTATCCGCCTTCGCGCGGGCTGCTAGTTCGCGGGAGTCGGTGTGGCGTCCGTGTCCACCCGCGAGTCCGAGCGGGAATCGTCCACGCCGTTGTCGAGCGCGCCGGGCTCGTCGGCCACGTCGCGCTTGCCGTCGATGCTCACGTCGCCCGAGCCGCCGGTGCCGTCCTCTTCACGGACGTTGCGGTCTGGGTTCACCGCGCCCGCGGGGCCCTGGGGGGCGTCCAGGTCGGTGGGCGTGTTCTGCTGCACGTCCCACTTCTGTCCGTCCTGGACCTTCACGGCCTCGTTGGCGGAGCCAGAGCCGCCGGTGGCCTCGCTGTCCTGGGCGTCCGGGCTCGCGGAGGGGGTGCCCGCCGTGCCCGAGCCGCCCACGGCACCGGCCTCCGGTGACGAGGCCTCGCGCGTGTTCGCGGAGTGGCTGGCGCAGCCGTACAGCGACAGGGCGGCGATCGCCGCCATCAGTGAAAGCTTCATGGGGACTCTCCAATGCATGTCGGGTTTCGTCTTCCGGAAATCTGGTTGCCCCGCCGACAGGGACAAGGACGCACACGAGGCGTCGCTACCTGGCCCGCTCCTGGGCAAGCAGGGAGGCAGGCACAGCGGGCCTTCCCACCCGCGGCCCCTTGTCGCTCCCACCCAACCGGACGCGACACCCGCTTGACTACGCCTGTAGTCAGTCGTACCTTGCTGCCTGACTACAGGTGTCGTCATGAAGAAGGCGGGTGGCATGAAGAAGCCGGTGGGAGAGCAGGAGCTGGCGGTGCTGCGGTACGTGGCCGAGCACGGACCCGTAACGGTGGGAGAGGTGGCGGAGCGCTTCGGTGAGGCGCAAGGGCTGGCGCGGTCCACCATCCTGACGGTGATGGAGCGGCTGCGGCTCAAGGGGCACCTGACCCGGAGCAAGGTGGACGGGGTGTTCCAGTACGCCTCGCCGGTGGCGACGCAGGAGCTGCTGCGCGACGTGGTGGGGACCTTCGTGCAGCGCACGCTCTCGGGGTCGCTGTCGCCGTTCGTGACGTACCTGTCCGAGACCGAGGACGTGTCCGACGAGGAGCTGAAGCAGCTCCAGGACGTCGTGGCCCGCCTGCGCCAGAAGCGGAAGGAGTGAGCGCCATGACCTCCCCCATGACCTTTGGAGACTGGCTTCAGCCGTGGTGGTCGTCCTGGTCGGAGTCGCTGTGGCGCGCCTCGTGGCAGGGGGCGCTCTGCGCGCTGCTGGTGTGGGGCGTGGCCCGGGCGCTGCCGCGCCTGCCCGCGTCCCTGCGCGCGGGCCTGTGGTGGTTGGTGGCGCTCAAGTTCGTGCTCACGCTGGGGTGGCCCCGGCCGATGCCGATCGCGCTGCTGCCCGCGGAGGGTGGGGCGACCCTGGAGCGCACCGGGACGCCGGGCCCCGTGTCCCTGGACGGGCGGACGTCCGGATCCGCGGCCCACACCGTGTCGCCAGCGGCGGTGACACCGGCCGTGACCGTGTCAGGCACCGGGAGCGGCGCGGCTGCATTGGAGGATGCGCGCCCGTCGCGGGCGGCGGGCGCCGGGGTCTTGATGGCGGGGACGGCGGATGCGGAAGCGCGCGGCCCGCGTGCGTCCTTCATGGCCGGAGTGGCGAACGCGCTCCACGCGGTCGCGTCCTTGATGGCGGGAGCATGGGCGTCGCTCCGAGCGCACCCGTGGGTGGTGGGCGGACTGTGGACGCTGCTGTTCGCCTGGGGCGCCGGCGTGGTCTGGCAGGTGCGGGGCCACGTGCGTGCATGGCGGCAGGTGCAGGGCATGCGTGAGCGTGCGCGGCCCTTCCGTCACCCGGTGCTGGAGGAGGAGGCGGAGTTCCTCGCGATGGAAGCGGGCCTGCGCCGTCCGCCCACGCTGCTCGTCTCGGATGAGGTGGTGAGCCCGCTGGCCGCGGGGCTCATGTCGCCGGTCATCGTGCTCCCCGCGAAGGCGCTGCGCGACCTGCCCGAAGCCGCGCTGCGCATGGCGCTCGCGCATGAAGTGGCGCACCTGCGGCGGGGGGACCTGTGGCTGGGCTGGGTGCCGGCGCTGGCGGAGACGGTCCTCTTCTTCCACCCGCTCGCGCGTCAGGCGGCCCGGGAGTACGCGCTCGCACGAGAAGAGGCATGCGACGCGGAGGCCCTGCGCCTCACCGGCGCGGAGCCCGCGGACTACGGCGAGCTGCTCATCGCCTTTGGCATCACCCGGCCTCCGGGCAGCGCAGCGGCGCTCGGGGCGTCGGCCCACCTTCACGCGCTGCACAGGAGGCTCCGCATGCTGGAACATGTCGATGTCGTCCCCACCCGTCCCCGCTGGTGGTTGAAGGGAGCGGTGTTCGTCCTCGGCGCCGTGGCCCTGCTGCCCTTCCAGGTCGTCGCCAAGGCGCCCGCGGACACCACCCAACCCGCGAAGGACGCGGGGACAGGCTCGAACTCCGCCAACGTCAATGCACCGACCGTCCCCCGTGCCCCGGCTCCGATCACGGCGGGCTCCAGGACCGCGCCTCCGGCGCCTCCTGCTCCTGTCGTGCCTCCCGCGCCGCCCACTCCCGTCGTGGCCCGGGTTCCGCCCACTCCCGCCGTGGCCCCGGTCCCTCCCGCGCCGCCTGCTCCCGTCGTGGCCCGGGTTCCGCCCGCTCCCGTGGCCCCGGTCCCTCCCGCGCCGCCCATGAGCCCGCGCATCGCCAGCGCGCCGCCTCCGATGCCCGCGACGCCCAGTCTCGCGGCCGCGCCTCGGCCCCCGAGTCCTCCGCCCGAGCCGCCGGACCTGGAGGACGGCGAGACCTTCGCGTACCTCTCGGATGGCCGGACGATGATGTCCGGCTCCACGGAGGACCTGTACCTGGCGCGCACCTTCAAGCAGCCGGGCAAGGACCTCCTCTTCGTGCGCCGCGACAACAAGCCCCTGGTGATCCGCGACGCGAAGACGCTCGAGCAGGTGCGCGACCTGATGAACGACGAGCGCAAGATCGGCGACTCACAGGGCGCGCTGGGCAAGCAGCAGGCCGCGCTGGGCAAGCAGCAGGCCGCGCTGGGGCAGAAGCAGGCGGAGCTCGCCTATCCCCAGGCGCAGCTCGTGTCGAAGCACATGGCCATCGCGTCCCGCCGCGCCGACATCGCCATGGAGCGCACCCGCATCGCCATGCTCGAGGACGGGCCGGAGAAGGACCGCCAGGAGGCCGAACTCGACAAGCGCGACGAGGCGCTCGACAAGGAGGGCGCGGGGCTCGACCAGCAGCAGGAGGAGATCGGCCGGAAGATGGAGGCCCTGGGCGACCAGCAGGCGAAGCTGGGCGAGGAGCAGGCGAAGCTGGGCGAGCAGCAGGCGAAGCTGGGCGAGGAGCAGGCTGCCCGGAGCCGCGTGCAGCTGAAGAAGATCCGGGACCTCATCGACGAGGCCATCCGCAAGGGCCTGGCCGAGCCTCTGCCCACCTGAGGACGGAGGGCGCGGCCCCTCGGTGACGGCGCACGCGGGGTTCCCTATACCGGGACCCGTGGTGAAGCCTGTCCCGGAGGTCGCCATGTCCGCCGCCGTCCCGCAGTCAACGTCACGCACCACCATCGACATCCTGGTGCGCCGGGTCCGTGAGGGCTCGGGCGCGTGGGTGAGGCTCGCCCTCACGGAGCGCATCCGGCTCCTGGAGGACCTGCGCCACGCGTACGCAGCCATCGCGGAGCCGAGCGTTCGAGCGGCCTGCGAGGCCAAGGGCATCGACCCCGGCGGGCCGCTCGCGGGAGAGGAGTGGCTCGCCGGGCCCATGGTGGTGGTGCGCAGCCTGCGTCTGCTGTCGGACGCGCTGAAGGACATCCAGCGGCACGGCGTGCCCGTCATCCCCCGCAAGCACCTGCGCACGCTGGAGGACGGACGGCTCGCCGCTCGGCTGTACCCCCGCGACGCGCTGGAGGGAGTGCTGCTGCCCGGCAACGTGGGCGAGGTCTACTTCCAGCCCGGCGTCACCGCGGACAACCTGCGCGAACACCAGGCGTCCTTCTACCGCCAGCCCCACCAGGGCCGCGTCTGCGCGGTGCTGGGGGGCGGCAACGTCAACTCCATCCCGCCGCTGGACTGCCTCTCCAAGCTCTTCGTCGAGGGCACCGTCTGCGTGCTCAAGATGAACCCCGTCAACGCGTACCTGGGCCCGTTCCTGGAGCAGGCCTTCGCCCCGCTCATCGCGCGCGACGCGCTGGCCCTCGTGTATGGCGGCGCGGAAGAAGGCGCGCAGCTGGTGGAGCACGACGCGGTGGACGAGGTGCACATCACCGGCAGCGACCGCACCCACGACGCGCTCGTGTGGGGCCCGCCCGGCCCGGAGTCCGACGCGCGCCGCCAGCGGAACGAACCGCTGCTCACGAAGCACGTGTCCAGCGAGCTGGGCAACATCTCCCCCGTGGTGGTGGTGCCGGGCCCGTACTCGGACGGCGAGCTGCGCTTCCAGGCGGACGACGTCGCCGGCATGGTCGCCAACAACGCGTCCTTCAACTGCAACGCGGCGAAGCTGCTGGTGCAGCCGAAGGACTGGAGCCGGCGCGGCGCGCTGGTGGACCGCATCCAGGCGAGCCTGGGCCATGCCCCCCTGCGCCGCGCGTACTACCCGGGCGCGGACGAGCGCTGGCGCCAGTTCACCGAGGGGCGCGCGGGGTTGCGGCTCGTGGGCCAGCCCGGCGAGGGCGACCTGGCCTACGCGCTGATTCCGGACGTGGACCCCGCGAACACGCAGGACCGCGTCTTCCGGAACGAACCCTGGTGCACGGTGCTGTCGGAGACGGGCCTGCCGGGGTCCGATGACCCGGTGGCCTTCCTGGAGGCCGCGGTGGCGTTCCTCAACGGCAAGGTGTGGGGCACCCTCAACGCGACGCTCATCGTCCACCCGAAGTCCCTCAAGGACCCGAAGGTGCGGGCGGCGGTGGAGAAGGCGGTGCGCGAGCTGCGCTACGGCACCGTGGCGCTCAACACCTGGCCCGCGGCGGCGTACGCCCTGGGCAGCCTGCCCTGGGGCGGCCACCCGTCCGCGTCGTTGCGGGACATCCAGAGCGGGCAGGGCTGGGTGCACAACACGTCCATGCTGGAGTCCGTGGAGAAGGCGGTGCTGCGCGCCCCGCTCACGTCCATGCCCGCCCCCCCGTGGGTTCCGGGGCACCGGGGCCTGGCGGAGCTGGGCCGCCGGTTGACGGAATTCGAGCAGTCCCCGTCCTGGTGGAAGGTGCCGGGTGTCGCCCTGGCCGCGCTGCGCCGCTAGGGGCGGGCGGGGAGGCGGGGTTTCCGGAGGCTCGTGGTAGGTAGGGGGACCATGGCATCCAGGTACGCGCAAGAGGGTGGGCAGTTGCTTCAGCAGGGCCAGCCCGTGGAGGCGGTGAAGAGCTTCCAGAAGGGCCTCTCCATCGACCCGAAGGACGTGGACTGTCTGATGGGCCTGGTGCGCACCCACCTGAGCACCGGCGCGGCGAAGGAGGCCGAAGGGGCCGTGACGCGCCTGTTGCAGGTGCAGCCGGACAACACGGAGGCCCAGGCCCACCTGGCCATGCTCAAGGCGCAGGCCGGGGACCCGGTGGCGCTGGTGACGCTCAAGGCGCTGGCCGCCGCGCCCACCGCCGGCTACTTCGAGCGCTTCAACCTGGGCACGCTCCTGGCCGAGCGCGGAGACCTGGACGGCGCCAAGGCCGCCTTCGAGGCCGCCCAGGTGGTGGCCCCGCACAGCGTCTATCCGCACTTCGAGCTGGGCCGCATCGCGGTGCAGCGCAAGGACCCGGTGGCCGCGGCGACGCACTTCCAGCAGGCCGCGTCGCTGGCGCCCCAGGAAGCCCTGCCGCACCTGATGCTGTCGCGCGCGCACGCGGCCAACGGCGCGCTCGGGGCGGCCATCGCGGCGGCCACCCGGGCGCTGGAGCACGCGCAGGGCCGCACGCGCGTGGCGGTGCTCCAGGACCTCTTCCGGCTGTACCTCCAGGCCGGCAGCCAGGACGCGGCGAAGCGCACCATCCTGGAGCTGCGCCAGTTGGATCCCGAGCAGGTCCGCTACGTCCACCTGCACGGCCTGGCCTGCATGCTGGCCGGGGAGCTGCCGGAGGCGAAGGCCCTTTTCGAGGAGGCCCTGCGCCGCGCGCCGCATGAATGGGACATCCGCCACTCGCTGGCGCAGGCCCACGAGGCGCTGGGCGAGCGCGAGCAGGCCCGCAAGCTCCTGGAGGAGACCGTGGCGGCGGCGCCCAACGAGCCCGGCCCCACCAACGACCTGGTGCGCCTGCTGATGGGGGACCAGGACCATGCGCGCGCCCGCGTGCTGCTGGAGCGGGTGCTGGCCGCGAACCCCCAGGACGCGCTCACGCACCTGAACCTGGCGCGGGCCACCCAGCCCTTCGACCGGGCGGAGGCCACCCGCCACGCGAAGCAGGCCCAGTCGCTGGGCGGCGGCTCGGACGTGAAGGACCAGGCGGCCCAGCTCCTGACGGAGCTGGGCGGCTGACGCACCCCGTCTTCCCCCGGCCCGCGCCCGTGCCTACCTTCAGGCACGGCTCGAAGGCGGGCAGGGGGGCGCATGCGCAAGGCGGAGCAGGCATTGATTGAGCAGCTGGAGGGACGCTTCCGCGAGGTGACGCGGCTGCTCTACGACACGTCCATCCCCGCCCGCGTGCTGGAAGCGGAGCTGCTGCCCCTGCTGGCGGAGGAGGTCACGTTCGTCGACCCCTGGCAGAAGGGCGGCGGCAAGCGGACGTACCTGAAGGGCGCGGCGGGCTTCCACTGCATGTTCCGCTTCGACTTCGACATCTTCCAGCTCAACGTCCAGCTGGAGCCGGATGGGAAGCGCGGCCGGGCCATCGTGGATGGGGTGATGAACCTCAAGCAGTTCGCCTGGCTGTATACCTATCCCCTGCGCACCCTCCTGGTGTTCGACTTCACGCTCCAGCGCGGCGAGGCCGGCGGAGAGGTGCTGCCGCTCATCCACGCGCACGAGGAGATGTGGAGCTTCGGCGACATGATCGCCAACGTGCCCGGCGTGGGGACGCTCTACAACGCCTTCCGGGATGCGTTCAGCCAGGGCTTCCTGGTGGCCTCCGCGGTGTGCGGGCGCCTCAAGCGGGGATGAGCTTCTCCGCCTGGAGCTGACGCATCAGCGCGACCATGGCGTCCGCGCTGTCCAGGTGCATCTCCTGGAAGCCGAAGCGCCGGGCCTTGTTCACGTCGAAGAACGCGTCGTTCTCCACGTGGAAGATGAAGTCGCCGAAGGCCCAGTGGGCCAGGGCCTTCAGGCCATGCGGCTTCAGGCCGTGGCGTTGGGTGAGCGCGTCCCAGACGGGGGCCTTGTCCCGCATCGCCTCCGCGAGGGAGAAGGGCTGCGGGTCCGCGCACGCGATGCCGAACGCGTCCGCGATGCGCGGGAAGACCTGGCTCCAGCGGAAGACGTCGCCGTTGGTGATGTTGAAGACCTCGCCCGCGCAGGCCTCGTCGAGGGCGGACCACTCCAGGGCCTTGGCCAGCACCGTGGCGTCCGTCACGTTGGCCAGGATGGAGTACGCGCGCGGCGTGGAGGGGAAGCGCAGCGGCACGCGCAAGGCCTTGCACAGCGAGGCATAGACGCCGATGAGGTTGCCCAGGTTCATCGGGTTGCCCACGGCGAGGCCCATCATCATGTCGGGCCGGAGGGCGGTCCAGCTCCAGCGCCGGCCCTGGGAGGCGTCGCGCAGGAAGTCCTCCTGGTCGTAGTAGAAGTTGGGCGGGAAGTGGCGCGGGTCGCTCTCCTTCGCGGGCGTCTTGTAGAGGCCGAACTGCGCGCCGTACGCCTTGCCGCCCTGGATGAAGGACACGTGGCGGAAGCCCGGCGCGTACTTCTCCAGGGCCTCCACGGTGTTGCGCAGCAGGCCCACGTTGATGCGCGCAAGCTCCGCCGGGTCCGCGTGCTCCTGGTAGGCGGCGAAGAAGACGTGGGTGACGTCGCGGAGCCACGCCGCCGCGCCCGCGAGCGAGTCCGGCGACAAGAGGTCCAGCGACCGCGCCTGCGCGCGCGTGGGGAAGTCCGGCGCGCGGCGCGACACGGCCTTCACCGTCCAGTCCGGCCGGGTGTCCAGGTGCGTGAGGAGGTTGCGGCCGATGATGCCGGTGGCGCCCAGCACCAGCGCGGTGTGCTTCGTCGTCATGGGGAGGCGCCTCCGGTGGGGGTCTGTCTTCTCAGCGGCCGAACAGCCCGCGCCGCTTGGGTTGCGAGGCCTGGCCGCCCAGCCGCGACAGGCGCTGGCCCAGGATGCGGCTCATCTCCAGCGCGACGGCGGGGTTGGCCATCATCACGCCGCGGAAGTCGTCGCGGCCCACCGCGGCCAGCTCGCACGGCGTGCTGGTGACGGCGGTGGCGTTGCGGGGCTCGCCCGTGAGCAGGGCCAGCTCCCCGAAGAAGCCCCCCGGCTTCACCGTGGCCACCGTCTGCCGCGCGCCGTCCTTCATCGCGACCTCGCCGGAGACGACCACGTAGAACGTCTCGCCCGCGTCTCCCTGGCGGAACAGCTCCGTGCCCGCCGGCGTCTGGAGCAGCTCCGCGCCTCGCGCCACCGTCTCCAGCTCGTCGTCACTCAGGGGCGCCAGGAAGTCCAGCTTGCGCAGCGTCTGCGCCAGCGTGGACGCCAGCCCCGCGCCCAGCGGCGGCTCCGCCGTGAGGAACTCCACCGCCTGCGCCACGTGCGCGCGGCGGGCCACGAGGATGACCGTGTACCCGGCGCGCAGCTGCGTGTTGCCCTCCGGAATCGCCGTGTGGCCCTGCGGGTCCACCATCGCGATGAAGATGCACTCGCGCGGGAAGCCCTCCATGCCGCGCACCTGCGCCACCGTCTGCCCGGACACCCGGGCGCGGGAGGGGATGGTCAGCTCGAACAGGAGCGCGTCGCTGCTGGTGAGCGGCAGCGACCCGGACACCTGCGGGAAGTCGATGGCGGTGGTCATCTTCGCCACCACCACGTCCGCCTCCGCCACCAGCTCCTTCACGCCGGCCAGCCGGTACGCGTCGCGGTAGTTTGTATCCAGCATCCGCACCATCAGGCGCGCGCTGGACATGGAGCGCACCAGCATGGCGAAGGCGAGGTTCGCCGGGTCGTGCGCGAGCACCGCCGCCGCCACGTCCGCCGTCCCGATGCCCGCCGCCTCCAGCACGCGCGGGTTGGTGGCGTCCCCGCACACCGTCACCACGCCCACCTCCTCGAAGAGGCGGGCGCAGATGCCAGCATCGCGCTCGATGACCGTCACCGTGTGCTGCTCCGACACGAGCCGCGCCGCCAGCGCGCCGCCCACCCGTCCTCCCCCCGCGATGACGATCTTCATGACGCCTTGAGCTCCTTGCTGTCCTTGGCCGAGTGGCCGCCGTGCAGCACCTTCTCCAGGTCCAACATCCGCGCGTCCAGGTGCGCCAGCATCTCCTCCGCCGTCGCCTCCGGAATCAGCCCGTTGCGCCGCGCGCCCTGCAGCGCCGTGCGCTCCGCGTCGATGAGCCGCCGCCGCATGCTCAACAGGTCCTTCGCCCCTTCCGCCAGGTGCTGCTCGCTGATGCGCCGCAGCTCCCGCTCCGCCCGCGCGATGTTCACCTGGTACTCGCTGCGCAGGTGCTCATAGGCCGCGCGCGGCAACAGCCCCTGCGTGTGCAGCGCGTCCAGCTCCACGTGCGCCGCGCGGCTGGCGATGAGCTTGCCCCGCTGCCCCGCCATCTCCAGCGCCACCGCGTCCTGCTGGAACAGGCCCAGCGCCTTGAGCGCGCCCGTGAGCATCAACCCCTGGCCCACCATGGACACCAGCGTGACGCCGAACGCGATGGCGACAATCTGTTCGCGCGCGGGCGTGGACTCCGGAAGGCCCAGCGCCAGACCAATGGACAGCGCGCCCTTGATGTTGCCCACCAGGAACACGTGCTGCCACCGCAGCGGGATGGTCTCCGCGGGCTTGAACAGCTTCAGCAACAGGAACGGCAGGTAGATGGCCACCGCGCGCCCCAGCACCACCGCCACCACCGCGATGCCCACGCCCGGCAGGTGCCCCTGGAGCGTCTCCGGCCGCGTGTCCAGGCCCACGGAGAGGAAGAGGAACGTGTTGACGCCGAAGGTGGCGTACTCCCAGAAGGAGTGGATGGCCACCTGGCTCTGCGGCGGGACCTCGCGCCGCAGCGTCACGCCCACCGCCAGCCCCGCCACCACCGCGGAGATGGCGCCCGACAGGTGCACCTCTTCCGCCAGCACGTAGGACGCCAGCGCCACCGCCGTCGTCACCATGATCTCCGCGAGCGGGTCCTCCGCGCGTCGGATGATGAACCCGCCCAGGAGGCCCAGCGCCAGCCCCACCACCGCGCCGCCCACCGACGCGAGCAGCACGTGGCCGCCCAGCGACCCCAGCGAGGGCGCCGCCCCGCCCGCGACCACCGCCGCGATGGCCGTGTAGGCCACCAGCGCGGTGCCGTCGTTGAAGAGGCTCTCTCCCTGGATGATGCCCGCCAGCCTCCCTGGCACCGGCGCGCGGCGGAAGGCGTAGAGGATGGACACCGTGTCCGTCACGGCGAGGATGGACCCCAGGAGCAGCGCGGGGCCCCAGGGCAGGTGCAGCAGCAGGTGCAGCGCGGTGCCGGTGGCGCCAATGGCGAGGATCATCCCCAGCGTGGACAGCAAGCCAATGGGGACGGCGTTGGCGCGGATGCCATTGAGGTCCGCGGTGATGCCGCCCTCGAAGAGCAGCAGGGGGAGGCAGATGAGGAACACGAGCTGGGGATTGAGCGGTGGAACCCCAGGCAGCAGGTGTGCGACCGAGATGAGCAAGCCACCAAGCACCAGCGCGACGTTGTACGGCACGCTGGCCCGCTTGGCGGCGATGGCAAGCGCGATGGCCGCCACCATCAGTCCGATGAGGATGGGCACTTCCAACAGCACGTAGACTCCGTGGGTGCCAGGGGAGGGCGCGGAGCTTTCCAGATTCGCGCGTCAGGTGCACGGGCACCGTACCCTTTTCGTCATCCCATCCGGTGGGATGTCCAGGGCCTTGCCCGTCGGGCTCCCCCGTCGGAGGTGCACCCTGGCGGGAGGGCGCCCGCGTGGTACAGCAGGGCCGCGATGAAAGGCTCCTCCCTCTCCACCCCGGTGCTCTCCGTCACGGCGCTGCGCAAGGCGTACGGCGACCGCGTGGCGGTGGACGGCATCTCCTTCGACGTGGGCCGCAATGAAATCGTGGGCCTGCTCGGGCCCAACGGCGCGGGCAAGAGCACCACCATCAGCATGTTGCTGGGCGTGCTCGCGCCGACCTCCGGCACCATCCTCATCGAGGGCACGGACCTGGCGTCGCGCCGCGTGCAGGCCCTGGCGCGCACCAACTTCGCCGCCGTCTACTCGCCCCTGCCCGGCAACCTCACCGTGGCGCAGAACCTGCGCGTCTTCGGCCTCATCTACGGCGTGAAGGGCCTGTCCGCGCGCATCGAGGTCCTGCTGGAGGAGTACGACCTCCAGCACTTCCGCGACACCAAGTGCGGCGTGCTGTCCTCCGGTGAGCAGACGCGCGTGTCCCTGGCCAAGGCCATGCTCAACGAGCCGCGCCTGCTGCTGCTGGATGAGCCCACGGCGTCGTTGGATCCGGCCACGGCGGCGGACATCCGCACCCGCATCCGCTCCTTCGCCGCGAAGGGGAACAGCAGCGTCCTGTGGACGTCCCACAACATGTACGAGGTCGAGGCCGTCTGCGACCGCGTCCTCTTCCTGGCGCACGGCCGGGTGCTGCTCCAGGGCGACCCGAAGACGCTGCCCCGCGAGCACGGCAAGGCGACGCTGGAGGAGCTGTTCATCGCCGTGGCCCACGAGCCCGTGGCGCTGGAAAGGCACGAAGCCCCATGAACCCCAGTCACGTCGCGGGCGTCGCGGTGCGCCAGTACTACCTCTACCGGGGCAACTTCGCGCGCCTCGTGCCGCTGTTCGCCTGGGTGGCCGTGGACATGGTGCTGTGGGGGTTCATGACCCGCTACCTCAACAGCGTGACGAACGCCGGCTACAACTTCGTGCCGGCCCTGCTGGGCGCGGTGCTGCTCTGGGACTTCTTCGCGCGCGTGATGCAGGGGCTCACCACGGGCTTCTTCGAGGACGTCTGGTCGCGCAACTTCCTCAACATCTTCGCCACGCCGCTCACGCTGCCGGAGTACGTGTGCGGCCTGGTGCTGACCAGCATCGCGACCAGCGCCATCGGCCTGGTCGTCATGCTGGTGCTGTCCACCGCGGTGTTCGGCCTGTCCTTCGCGGCCTACGGCGCGCTGTTCATCCCCTTCGTGCTGGTGCTGTTCCTCTTCGGCATCGCGCTGGGCATCCTCGGCAGCGCGATGGTCTTGCGGCTGGGCCCGGCGTCGGAGTGGTTCGTCTGGCCCATCCCCAGCCTGCTGTCGCCGTTCGTGGGCGTCTTCTACCCGCTGTCCACGCTGCCGGAGTGGATGCAGTGGGTGTCCCGCGCGCTGCCGCCCTCCTACGTCTTCGAGGGCGTGCGCACGCTGGTGGCCGGAGGCGAGTTCTCCGGCGCCCTGCTGGGGTGGGGCTTCGCGCTCGCGGTGCTGGACATCGTGCTGGCGGGCTGGGTCTTCCACCGCGTCTACCGCTACGCGGTGCGCACGGGCCTGCTGGCCCGCTACAGCGCGGAGAGCGTGAACTGAGGCGCGCGTCAGCGCCGGATGCGCAGCAGCAGGTCCTTGCGCGCGCCGCAGTCGCCCCGGCCGTCGCAGTTGCTGGTGGTGACGTACAGGTGGCCGTCGGGGCCCATCAGCACGTCGCGCAGGCGGCCGTAGGTGTCGCGCAGGTACACCTCATGCCGCGCCACGCGGTGGGGCGCCCGCGCGTCGAACTCCACCCGGTGCAGGTGCCGGGACTTCAGCGTGCCCACCAGCAGTGAGCCCCTCCACTCCGGAATCGCGGTGCCGGTGTAGACGGCCGCGCCGCCCGGGGGCATGGCGTCGCCGAAGGTGAGCGACGGGGTGACGCGGCCCTCCTGCGTCTCGCACGAATAGATGCCGGGCCAGCCCAGGTTGTCGCCCGCCTTCGCCACGTTCACCTCGTCGTGCGCGCGGCGCAGCGTCTCACCGCTGGGCCCGTGGTCGGTGACATACAGCGTGGTGGCGTCCTTCCAGTCAAAGCCTTGCGTGTTGCGGAGGCCCGACAGGAACGCGGGCGAAGAGGGAGAGGGGTTGTCCTGGGGCACCGCGCCGTCGGGCGTCAGGCGCAGGAGCTTGCCCGCGGGGCTCGCCGGGTCCTGGGACAGGTCCGGGTCGCGCGCGTCGCCCGTGCCCACGTAGAGCATGCCGTCCGGCCCGAAGCGCAGCCGGCCGCCGTCGTGGTACGTCGCGGACGGGATGCCGCCGTGGATGACGCGCTCGAAGGCCGCGCCCGTGCCCTCCGCGCCCAGCGTCCAGCGCTCCACCCGGTTCTGCGCCTTCCCGTCCACGTCGGTGGTGACGTACAGGTAGAACTGGCGGTTCGTCGCGAAGTCCGGGTGTGCGGCGATGCCCAGCAGGCCGCCCTCGCTGCTGCTCGCGATGGGCAGCGTGGCCACGGGCTTCGCCTGCAGCTGGCCCCCGCGCAAGAGGCGCACGCGGCCCGGCCGCTCGGTGATGAGCGCGTCGCCGTCCGGGAGGAAGGCCACGCCCCAGGGGACCTCCAGCCCCTCGGCCACCACGTCCACGGTGAGCGGCACGGCGCCGTCCTGCCCCCAGCCGTCCTCCACCAGGAGGCAGTCCGCGGAGGAGGCCGTCCCCTGCGCCTGGCTCTTGCGGCAGGCGGTGGCGGAGGCGGTGAGCGCCACGAGGGCGGACAGGAGCAGGCGGTGGGAGCGCATGGCCGCAATCTAGCGTTGGTGAACGCGGGCCACCGACCTGGAAGGGGGGCAGGCGGGCATGTCCGCGCGGGGGATGCGGTCCTGGATGGCGTTGTCCCGGCCCCCGTCGTGGGCACCTTGCTCGGGCGGGTTCACCACCATCCATGCCCAGCGGGAGGCCGTTCCATGGCGCGCATCGCATTCATCGTGGCCAATGACTTCGAGGACTCCGAGTTCCAGGTCCCCTTCGACAAGGTGAGGCAGGCGGGCCACGAGCCCGTCGTCATCGGCGTGGAGGCAGGCAAGACCCTCAAGGGCAAGCGCGGCGCGGAGCTGCGCACGGAGAAGGCCGTGAAGGACGTGAAGGCCGCGGACTTCGCCGCGCTGGTGATTCCCGGCGGCTACTCGCCGGACCACCTGCGCATGAACATTGGAATGGTCGGCTTCGTGCGCGACTTCTTCAAGGCGGACAAGATCATCGCCGCCGTGTGCCACGCGCCGTGGATGCTGGTGGAGGCGGACATCGCGGACGAGCGCACCGTCACCTCGTTCCCCTCCATCAAGACGGACCTCATCAACGCGGGCGCGCGTTGGGTGGACCGCGAGGTGGTGGAGGACGGCAACATCATCACCGCGCGCAAGCCAGATGACCTGCAGGCCTTCACCGCCGCGCTCCTGCGCCAGCTGAAGGACGGCATCGCCCCCCGCCTGGAGTCGCCCCTGGCTCCCGAAGCCACCGCGGATCGCGCCCCGCCCGTGCACTGAGCAAGAGGCACCTTCCGGCCGCCGCCAGGCCCTCGGGGCGCCCCGCGCGCTTCGAGGGCTTTCTCCCTTCAGGCGCGGCCTCCCACCTCGCCCTCCCCTCCCCAGCGGGTAGGGGGGTGAAGGGGCAGCGCGTCCCCTGTCATTCTAAATATTTTCATTCGTATGGAATTGTTCTGATGCTCTTACCCTTGCACAGCAGGCGGCGATGCGTCTTTAGTGGGTTTCTCCAACCCCAGGAGAGTCAATTTATCCCTGAATTTTGCAACTGAGTTGCTATTATTCAGTGTTGTTGTTTATTCTTCGAGGCCACTGCGACCCAGAAGGGACCGCGCCGAACCCGGCGGTCCCGGCGGACCCCTTCATGAATCCGGCCCCCCGAACCGCCATGTCCCAGCCCCGTCAGGTTGTCCGGGCGGTGCTCAACGAGGCCCTGGAGAGCAAGCTGGGCGGAGAGGTGGTGGTGAAGTCCACCACGGTGTCCGGGCGCATCTTCGTGGTGGAGCGCAAGGTGGCGTGGACGGTGCTCTCGGGGCCCGGCGCGCGCAGCTTCTCCACGGCGCTCATCGACGCGCGGCTGGTGAGCCGGGAAGACGTCGAGCAGGTGATGGCGGAGTGCCGCAAGAGCGGCGGCAACTTCTGCGAGACGCTGGTGGCGTGGGGCCTGGTGGCCCGGGACGCGCTGCGCGACCTGCTGTGCCGGCACCTGGGGACGCAGCTGGACGCGCTGCTGGCGCTGACGGAGGCGCAGGCCCTCTTCGTGCCGCAGCCGCGCTCCTACTCCAGCCAGCTGACGTTCGACCTGGACGAACTGACTTCCGCCACACCCGCGCCGCAAGCCGCGGTCCCGCAGTCGCAGTCCACTCCGATTCCTCCACTCCTCCCGGAAAGTGAAGCAATGGCGAACGTGAAGCAGGCCCTGGAAGAAGCTCTGAAGATCGACGGTGCGTTCGCGGTCTGTCTGGCGGACGCCAGCAGCGGGATGACGCTGGGCAGCGTGGGGGCCGCGGGGTTCAACATCGAGGCGGCGGCCGCGGGCAACACGGAGGTGGTGCGCGCCAAGATGAAGACGATGAAGGCCCTGGGCATCAAGGACCGCATCGAGGACATCCTCATCACCCTGGGCGAGCAGTACCACATCATCCGTCCGCTCGCGACGCGCGAGGGCCTGTTCCTCTACATCGCGCTGTACCGCGTGAGCGCGAACCTGGCCATGGCGCGCTTCCGGCTCGCGGAGCTGGAGAAGACCATCCAGCTCTGAGGTCCGCGCCCGGCCCTGGACGCCGTCGCGCCGCCCGCTTCCCTCCAGCAGGGGAGCGGGCGGTGGCGTTCCGGGGGGTGTCAGTGGTCTCCCGCGCGCTGCTCACCGGCCTCCACGCGCAGGGCCAGCCGGTTGCCACGCGGGGGCAGCGGGCAGGTGGCGAAGCGCGAGAAGGCGCACGGCGGATTGTAGGCGCGGTTGAAGTCCAGCACGACGCGTCCGCTCGGGTCCGGCAGCGGCGCGGAGAGGAAGCGGCCCGCGCCGTAGGTGGCGTCGCGGTTCGTCTCGTCGCCGAAGATGATGAACAGCTCGTCCGAGCCCTCCTCCCGCACCGGCAGCAGGCGGTACTCCTTGCCCGCCACCGTGAAGACGAGCGCGCCGGGGGACGGCATCTGCTCCTGGGTGCCCAGCACCGTGGGCACGCTGAGGGTGCGCGCCTCGCCGTTCGGCACCAGCCGGGCCTCCACCCGCCACGCCGCGTCGGGCGTGTACAGCGGGATGCCGTGGAACTGCTTGCGCGCCGGGGCCTGCGAGTCCTTCACCCGCACGCCCAGCCGGTCTCCGCGGCGGATGACCTGGAAGCTCACGGTGCCCGAGCGCAGCACATCCGGGTCGCCCTTCTCGTCTGTCTTCAGCGCGCCCCCCGTGAAGGGCTGGCCCTCGCGCGTGAAGGCGGCGCCGTCGGCGGGCTTGAAGCTCACGGTGTCTCCTTGACGGACGAACGTGCCCGCGTGGGCCGCCACCGGCGCGGGCAGCGGCACGGCGCTGCCGGGCGCGGAGCCCGCCGTCTGCTCGCCCTCCTTCAGCCAGGTGAGCCCCACCAGCGTCAGCCAGCCCTCCTCCGCCGTCAGCCGCTGGAGCCGCTCGGCGTGCCACGCCTGGGTGGAGGCCGCGACGTCCTCGGGCGCCGCCGTCTGGGGTTTCGCTTCAGCGGCCTTCTTCTGCGCCGCGGGGGCGGCGGGCTTGGGAGGGGGCTTCGCGGGGGGCGCGGCCTGGAGGGCCAGGGACAGGACCAGGGCGAGGGTGCTCATGGGGGGTGCCTCGAAGCGCGGGAGGGAAGGAACCGGCGCCCGGGTGTCTAACAGGGGCCGCCCCCCGGGCGCAGCGTCCCCGGGTTGCGCCGTGTCCGCCCGCGTGCGAAGGCTTGGACCACCCGTGAACCTGGACCTCCATCCCGCGCCCCCGGCCAGTGCCTTCCGCAAGCTCGCGCTGGGCACGTGGCGCTCGCCTCGCGACCCCACCGCCTATGCGTCGCTGGACGTCCGCATGGAGCCGGCGCTCGCGTTCATGGCCTCGCACCGCACGCGCACGGGCCGCCGGCTGACGGTGACGCACCTGGTGGCGAAGGCCGCGGCGGACGCGCTGCGCCGCTACCCGGAGGCCAACGTCGTGCTGCGCGGCCAGCGGCCCTGGCTGCGCGAGGACGTGGGCGTCTGCGTGCTGGTGGTGCAGCCGGCGACGGGCGCGTCGCGGGTGGACCTGACCACCGCCACCGTGCACCGCGCGGACGCGATGCCGCTGGAGGCCCTGGCGGACGCGCTGGAGTCGAGGGTGTCCCGGGTCCGCGCCCGCGCGGACGTGGAGATCGAACGGGGCAAGCGCCGCTCGTCGCGGCTCCCCGGCTGGCTGATGGGCTCCGCGCTGCGGCTGCTGTCCTTCGTCTGGTACGGGCTGAACGTGGACCTGCGCCGGGTGGGCATGCCGTTCGACCCGTTCGGCTCCGTGGCGGTGACGAACCTGGGCTCGCTGGGGCTGGAGCAGGGCTTCGTGGCGATGGTGCCCTACACCCGCGTGCCGCTGCTCCTGGCCCCCGGGCGCGTGCGGGACGTGCCCGTCGTGGAGGCCGGCGGACTGGTCCCCGGCAAGGTCCTGACGCTCACCTGCACGTGGGACGCGCGCGTCATCGACGTGGACCTGGCCGCCCGGGTGCTCCGCCATATCGGCGAGGCGCTGGAGGCCCCCCAGGGGTGGGATGCACCCGGGGGCGAAGCGCGGTAGAACAGGGCCGTCATCCGGAGGTCACGCCATGTCCGTGGATCCCTTTCGCCGTGTCGGTTCGTCCCGCCCCGTGGGGCGCGTGCTGAGCGGACAGGATCGCTTCGAGAAGGAAGCCCTGGAAGGCCCTCCGGAGGGCCCCCTCGCCATGGACCGCCGCCAGCGCATGGCCGGCGGCCCCCTGCCCGTGAACGGCGAGAGCCCCTTCGCCGCGAGGCTGCGCAAGCTGGCCGCGTCCACCCCGGACGGCGACAAGGAGGGCTGAAGCCCTCCTGGCGCGGGCCTCAGACCTGCCCGGCGCCGCCGTCCACGAACAGCTCCGCGCCGTTGACGAAGCTGCTGTCCTCCGAGGCGAGGAACACCGCCACCTTGGCCACCTCGTCCGGCTGCCCCATGCGCCCCAGGGGGATGAGGCCCGTCAGGTACTCCTTGAGCTGCTTCGCCCCCGCCGCGTCGGGCGCCAACCCGTTGAGTCCCGGCGTGTCGATGGGGCCCGGGCTGAGCGTGTTCACCCGGATGCGGCGCGCCTTCAAGTCCGTGGCCCAGGTGCGCGCGAACGAGCGGATGGCGGCCTTGGTCGCGGCGTAGACGCTGAAGGCCGCCGAGCCGTCCGAGCCCGCGGTGGAGCCCGTCAGGATGACCGAGCCCCCATCCTTCAGGAGCGGCAGGGCCTTCTGCACCGTGAACAGCGTGCCCTTCACGTTGACGTTGAAGGTCTGGTCGAAGTGCGCCTCCGTGATGGCGCCCAGCGGCGCGAACTCACCCAGGCCCGCGTTGGCGAACACGACGTCGAGGTGCCCCGCCTCCTCCTTCACCCGCGCGTAGAGCCCGTCCAGGTCCGCCATCACGGACACGTCCCCCCGCAAGCCCACCGCGCCGTGCCCGAGCTCCTTCACCGCCCGGTCCACCTCCGCCTGCCGGCGGCCGGTGAGGAACACCTTCGCCCCTTCCTGCGCGAAGCGCTTCGCGGAGGCGAAGCCGATGCCCGTGGTTCCACCCGTGACGACAATCACCTTCCCGTCGAGCCTGCCCATGGTCCTGCTCCTTGTCCCCGTGAACGCCGTGGGTCCCGCGATGCGCCTGCCCATCCGCTCCCCGCTCCAGCGAGGTGTTATGGACTTGATGGTCCATATCTAAGAATGGTGGACCGGACGGTCAATAACTTTTAATTTCGCTCCATGGCTCGGCCCCGAACATTCGATGAAGCCCAGGTGCTGCGCGCGGTGCGCGAGCAGTTCTGGAGCAAGGGTTACGCGGCGACCTCCATGGATGACTTGATGCAGGCCACGGGGTTGGGCAAGGGCAGCCTCTACGGGGCCTTTGGCGACAAGCATCAGCTCTTCTTGAAGGTCTTCGACGCGTACTGCGTGAGCTCGGTGGAGTCGGTGAAGAAGGCGCTGGAGGG
This sequence comes from Corallococcus sp. Z5C101001, assembly GCF_007352635.1. Lineage (NCBI taxonomy): Bacteria > Pseudomonadati > Myxococcota > Myxococcia > Myxococcales > Myxococcaceae > Corallococcus > Corallococcus sp. Z5C101001. Next base: position 7,418 of record NZ_VKLU01000007.1, on the reverse strand, counting down.
CCCGGACGCCGGGGCCCTGGAGCGGCTGCGCCAGTACCTGCTGGGCGCGGCCACCGCGTCGGCGGCGCAGGCGAACCGGCGCGGGTGCCTGCTGGCGCGGGGGACCGCGGAGCTGGCGGCGCGGGACGGGGCCGTGGCGGAGCGGGCGCTGAAGACCTTCCAGGGGCTGGAGGCCGCGTTCGTGCGCTGCCTGGAGCAGGCCCAGGCGCACGGGGACGTGGCGCCCCAGGTGGACCCTCGGAAGTGGGGGGCGATGCTGCTCGCGGTGTTCCGGGGCCTGGAGGCTGTGGGCAAGGCGGGCATGGACGAGCCCACGCTGCGCGGCATGGTGGAGACGGCGCTGGGGGCCTTGCCCGTGAGCGCGAAGCGCCGTCGCTGAAGCGGGCGCGCCCCCTTCCTGCGACCCCCGCCTTCGGGCTAGGCACGGGGCAGGGCCGGAATCCACGCGGCCATTCATCGGGATGGGGTGGTCATGCGAAAGGCACACGGGGTCGCGGCGTCGATGGCGGCGCTGCTGCTGGGGCAGACGGGCTGCTATCGGACGAGCATCGTCACGAACCTGAGGCCGGAGCCCACGGTCCACCAGGAGCGGCAGTGGTTCACGGTGGCGGGGCTGGTGCCCTTGACGAAGGCCCCCGGCAGCGAGTGCGAGAACGGCGTGGCGTGGGCGCAGAGCCGGACGACGGCCGCCGACTTCTTCATCCAGGCGGGCCTCATCGTCGCCGGCACGCTGGTGGGCGCGGCGGTGTGCGCTGGCGGCAACCGGACGGACGAGCAGCGCGGCAACTGCGCGGCGGCGGGCGGGCTGATCACCGGCCTCGCGGCGGGCTCGCGCTCGGTGGCGTATGCCTGTGTCGCGGACGGCGCGACGTCCTTCATGCCGCACGGAGCGGGCCGGCGTGACGGGTCGCCGGCCCGCGTGCCGGATGAGGAAGCCGGCCCGGAGGAGGGCGCTCCGGCGGGGCCCGGGACGCCGACCCCGCCGCCGCTCCCTCCGTCTGGCGCGGTGCCGGACACGAATCCCGGCCTCTGACGCCTCCCGGCCGCGGCGCGGACGGGGGCGCGTCTGTCTATTCGCCGCGGCGCTTCGCGCGTGTGCGAGCCCACCCAGCGTTCGACTGGGTGCGCTGCATGCGCTTGTGCTGGCGCTGCGCGTTGGCGTCCGCCTGACGGTGCTGGAAGGCCTGCTCGCGCTGGAGCTTCGCGAAGCTCGCGCGCCGCTCCTCGGAGAGCGTCCCGGCCTGGACCGCCGCCATCACCGCGCAGCCCGGCTCAGCCTGGTGGCCGCAGTCGTTGAAGCGGCAGCCCTCCGCCAGGGTGAAGAGGTCCGCGAAGGCGCTCGCCAGGCCCTCGTCCTCTCCGCCCAACAGGCCCAGCTCCCGCATGCCGGGCCCGTCGATGATGAGCCCGCCGTGCTCCAGCACGAACAGCTCGCGGTGTGTGGTGGTGTGGCGGCCCTTGTCGTCCTCGGGCCGCACGGGCTGGGTGACGAGCCGCGCGGCGTCCAGCAGCCGGTTGGCGAGCGTGGACTTGCCCACGCCCGACGAGCCCAGCAGCACGCCCGTCTTCGCGGCCGGAATCCGCGCGCGCACCGCCTCGACGCCCAGGCCCGTCCTCGCGCTCACCGCGAGCACGTCCACGCCGGGGGCCAGGGCCTCCACCTCCCGGACGCGCTCGTCCGCGTCGCTGGCGAGGTCCGCCTTGCTCAGGATGACGACGGGCGTGGCGCCGCTGTTCCAGGCCACGGTGAGGGCGCGCTCGATGCGGCGCGCGTTGAAGTTGCCGTCCAGCCCCACCACGAGGAACACCACGTCCACGTTGGCGGCGATGAGCTGGCCGTCGTGCTCGCTGCCGGCCTCGCGCCGCTTCAGGACGCTGCGCCGGGGCAGCACGGTGTGCATCAGCGCTTCGCCGTCACCGGAGGCGGGGGGCTGCAAGAGGACCCAGTCGCCCACGGTGGGCAGGGCCTCCGCGTCCACGGCCTGATGCCGGAGGCGTCCTGCGGCGCGGGCGAGGAAGGCGGCGCCCTGCGTCTGGACGGTGAGCAGTCCCCGCTGCTGGCGCACGACGCGCCCGGGGACGAGAGAGGGAGTGGAGGACGGCTGCGATTGGGACAGCGCGAGGTCGAAATCGGGACCCCAGCCGAGGGTTTCAAGTGACACGGAAGGAACTCCGGGCAGAGCGGTGCCTGGGGCGTGGCCGGAAGAAGACTCCGGGGGCGCCGGGCGGAAGGAAACGGGGCTCGCGCTGCGACGGAAGGATGCGACCGCGACCGGCTTCAGCGGAGGAGCGCCCGAGGGGCGGACAGGACCGCGACGGCGACAAGGGGCGGGTTCATCTGGACGACCTCCTGGAGGGGCGCGGACCCCGGCGTTCATCGCCGGACCGGTCCGGGACCCTATCAACTCCAGTCGACGGTTGGCGACCCCCGTGGACGCCCCCTGCTTTTTCCCCCTTGAACCTCACGCGACGTGAGGTTGTACCCATCACATCCAGTCACGCGAACGACGGTGGCTGGAGAGGGGTGAGGCATGCAGCACACGGAACTGAAGGTGGGGGAGCTGGCCCGGCGCACGGGGCTGTCCGTCCGAGCGCTGCACCACTACGACGAGATTGGCTTGCTCAAACCCTCGGCGCACACGGCGTCGGGGCACCGGCTCTACACGGCGGCGGACATCGCCCGCCTGAGTCACATCCTGTCGCTCAAGCAGCTCGGGTTCTCGCTGGAGGAGATCGCCGGGACGCTGGGCCGGGCGGACTTCTCCGCCCTGCGCGTGGTGGAGCTGCGGCTCCAGCGGGCCCGGGAGCAGCTGGCGGAGCAGCGCCAGCTCTGCGACCGCCTGGATGCCATCGCACGACAGCTGCGCGCGGCGGAGCCCGTCTCCGCCGACGCCTTCCTTCAGACCATCGAGGCCATGACCATGTTCGAGAAGTATTACACCCCGGAGCAATTGAAGGAGTTGGAGGCCCGCCGCCAGCGGATGGGCGACGACGCCATCCAGGAGGTGGAGGCCGAGTGGCCCCGCCTCATCGCCCGCATGCGCGAGGAGATGGAGCGGGGCACGGACCCCGCGTCCGAAACAGTGCAGGCGCTGGCCACGCGCTGGCGCGAGCTGGTCCGCGCCTTCACGGGCGGCAACCCCGGCATCGCGAAGTCGCTCGAGACGATGCACCAGCAGGAGCCCCAGCTGGCGGAGCGCCAGGGCCGCGACCCCAAGCTGATGGAGTACGTGGGCCGCGCGATGGCCTGCCTGGATGCGCCGGGGTGAGCTAAGGACGGGTGACGCGAGCCAGTCAGCCCCGCCCGGGCCCACTTCCCGGTCGGGGCACAGCACTCGGCGTGAACCCACACCCAGGAACTCCCATGAATCGCCCGAACGCATCGCCCGACTTCGATCCCCAGCTGGCCGCCCTCCTGCCCTCGCTGGCGGGATTTGTTCCCCTGAAGATGACGCTGGAGCAGCTCGAGCACTTCCGCGGGTTGAGCCGCGTCACCCGGGAGGACCTGATCGGAGATGCGGAGGTCCGCTGTATGGATTACAGCATCCCCGGGTATCAGGGCGCCGAGATCGTCGTCTCGGTCATTGCCCGAAGAGACCACACGGTTCCAGGTCCCGCGATCTATCACATCCATGGCGGCGGGATGGTGATGGGGACCCGCTTCGCGGGGGCGAAGCCGCTCGTGGATTGGGCGCTTCGTCATGACGCGGTCTGCGTGACGGTCGAATACCGGTTGGCGCCCGAGCATCCGGCGCCCACCCTGGTGGAGGACTGTTACGCGGGGCTGGTGTGGATGGCGGCGCACGCCGACCTGCTGCGGTTTGATCCGAACCAGCTCGTGATCTTCGGCGGGAGCGGCGGTGGCGGCCTCGCGGCGGGGACCACCCTGCTGGCCCGGGATCGGAACGGCCCTCGGCTGCTGGGCCAGCTCCTTCAGTGCCCGATGCTGGACGACCGCGATGAGACCGAGTCCGCCCATCGGTACGACGGCGTCGGCATCTGGGACCGCACCAGCAACGTGACCGCATGGCGGGCGGTGCTGGGGGACCGCTGCGGGGGACCTGACGTGTCTCCGTATTCGGCGCCCGCGCGAGCAACGGAGCTCCGGGGGCTGCCACCGACCTTCATCGACGTCGGCGCGGCGGAGACGTTTCGAGATGAAGCCGTCGCATACGCGCGCGGAATCCTGGCGGCAGGGGGCGAGTGCGAGCTGCACGTCTGGGGCGGAGCCTTCCACGGCTTCTATGACATCGCCCCACAATCCGACGTGGCGCGGGCCTGCCTCGCGACGCGCGACGCGTGGCTCGCGAGGATGTTTGCCCGCGGTGCGATGAGCAAGCGCGCGACGTGATGGAGGTGACGGGCTCCGCCTGCCCCTTCAAGCGGAGGCAGGCGGAACGCGTTCAGGTCCTACTGACCGCCGGTGGTGCCAGTCGATGACCCATTGGTGTCGTTGCTGTTGGTGCCACCCACGGTGCCGCTGGAGCCGCCGGTGCCCGAGCCCCCGACGCCGCTGGTGCCGGTGCCTCCCGTACCGGTGCCACCCGGGTTGACGTTGGTCGAGCCGCTGCCCTCCGTGCCGGGCTCGGTGGAGCCGGTGGTGCCGGTGCCCGTGCCGCCGTAGGTGCCGGTGCTGCCGTTGGTGCCCGTGTTGCCCGTGGTGCTGGAGCCCGAGCCGCCGTAGGTCCCGGTGGTCCCGGTGCTGGTGCCGTTGCTGGTGCCCGAGCCGCCGTAGGTACCCGTGCTGCTCCCCGAGGCCGGCGGCGTGGACGTACCCGTGCCGGAGGAGGTGCTCGAGCTGGAGCCAGTGCTCGGCGGCAAGCCCGTGTCGACGCCGCTGGTGTCGGAGCCGCCGATGCCGGTGGTGCCCGTGCCGGTGGTGCCGGTGCCCGTGGTGCCCGGAGTCGTGTTCACGCCGGTGCCGGAGCCGCCCGTGCCGGTCGCGGTGTTGCCTGTCTCAGTGCCCGTGCCCGTGGAGCCCGTACCGGTGGTGCCCGTGCTGCCTGTCTGACCGGTGGTGGTCGTCCCCGACGAGCTGCCCGTGGAGCCGGACGTCGTCCCAGCGCTCGACCCGCCGCCCGCCTGTTGGGCGAACGTGCTGGTGGAGAGCAGAAAGCTGAAAGCCAATGCCGCCGCGGTGATGGAGCGTCGCATGTCTGGAGGTCCTTTCCCGTCTCTTGAATCCCTAGAGGCGTAAAGGTGTGGGCTTCACCCGACAGGGCAACCCACGGCGCACAACCGATAGCCTGGAGGGACGCCCGTGGGCCGAAGCGCGCATGGCAGGGATTGCACGCTCGCGCTCGAGGCCCAGCCCGCACACTCCGAGGCCCCGGTGCCGCACCCGGCGGCGGAATCGAGCTGGGAATGGCATGCCCTCCCCGGATTGCAGGCCCCGGGCCAGGGCGGCCGGTGTCGGGTGCTGTCCAGCGGACGGGCCTCCTCCACGCGGCGGGGAGCCTTCGCGCCGGTTCTGTGCTGTCCTCCGCTTCAGAAGGGAGCGTGCGTGGTCGGACGGGAAGGGCTGCTGCTGGCGGGCCGGAAGCGCGCGTGGCTCACGCGAAGCGCGGTCGCCCGCGTCTGGCCGCTCACGCTCGTCATCGCCGCGGGCCTGGGCCTGCTCCTCTACGTCGCCACCACCAGCCTGCCGTACCTCATCGCCTCACCCTCGGGTGACGCACACCTGGGCTCGCTCAACGACTGCCTCTCACGGCGGTTGGCCGGGGTCACGCGGCTGGGCTGGGCCGTGGCGCCGGATGCGTCGCGGGCGGCGGTGTTCGGCCCTCGCGTCGTCGCCGTCTGCGGCGAGGACGGCACGCACGCGCGGCTGGACGTCCCCGGCGTCACCGCGCTCGCCTTCGACGGAGACAGCCACCTCTGGGTCGCCGCGGGAGGTCACCTGCTGCGGGAGCAGGACGGCGTGCTCCAGACGGTGGGCGACATCGCTCCGCCCGAATGGCTCATCGGTCACGCGGGCGGCGTCGTCGCGCTCGATGCCACCGGGCAGCTGATCTCCGTGGCACCGGACGGCAAGGTGCTGGGGCAGGCGCAGGTGCCGGGGCCTGGAGGTCGGCTCTCCGTGGGACCCGGTGGCGTGCTGGCGGCGGTGGAGTGGGGTGGAGGCTTCATCATCTACGACGCCCGCACCCTGGAGCTCGTCCGCGCGGAGGCCCCCTGCGCCGTGGAGTTCCTGTGGTGGCTGGACGCCGAGGATCAGGTCCTGCTGGCCTGCGGCGCGTCCGCTTCCCCGGAGTCTCCGTCGCCGGCCGCGCTGCGCGTCGAGGTCCGCACGGGGACCCGTGAGCCGCTGCCCGCACGGACGCGCGCGCCTGCCCGGCGGCTCTCGGGGCGAGCGCTGTATGTGCAGGGGTGCGACGGGTTTCCCTGCACGGCCACGCCCCCCTGAAACTGTTATTCGGATGGTTTCAACCCGGGCTTCCGGGGATGGCGAGTCCTGCATCCAGGCGCGGCGTTCAGTGCCCGACACAAGGGCTCTTCACGCCCCGGCTTTGCATTCGACAAACCCGCGACCTCATTGGACGTTCCTGAGATCGCGGGCTGCTCTCCCAGCGCCAGTCGCAACGCTTTCGCCGATCAGGGGTTTCACTCGTGGACGACACCAAGGCTTCCAACTCCTCAGCTCCTCGCAAGCGCGCCCCAGGCCAGAAGACAGCGAGGGCAGACGCGGTTCGGGAAGCAGGCCATCCCTCGGTCCGGACGCCGGGCAACACCGCGGCCAACCAGGTGAGCGCCACTGGGAGCTCCCGTGCCACCGCCGAGCCCGCGCCCACCCGCCGTCCCTCCGCCCGGGGCCGCGCCAGCTCCGGCGACGGCCTTCGCGCCGGCGGGCCCTCACCGCTCCAGCAGCTGCTGGCGGCGCTCCGAGCGGTGCAGGCCGGTGACTTCTCCGTGCGGCTGCCGTCGGGCGCGCAGGACGTGGTGATGGATGAGATCGCCCGCGCGTTCAACGCCGTGGTGACGCTCAACTCCACGCTCACCCACGAAATCGTCCGCGTGGAGCGCGTCGTCGGCCGCGAGGGCCGCATGGGCGAGCGCGTGACGCTGGGCGACGTGCGCGGCGACTGGGCCACCAGCGTCCAGTCCATCAACGCCCTCATCGGCGACCTGGTGCAGCCCACCACGGAGGTCGCCCGCGTGCTGGTGGCGGTGGCCGAAGGCGACCTCACCCAGAAGATGGCGCTGGAGATCGACGGCCAGCCCGTGAAGGGCGAGTTCCTCCGCATCGGCACCACCGTGAACGCGATGGTGGATCAGCTCAACAGCTTCGCCGCGGAAGTGACGCGCGTCGCGAAGGAGGTGGGCACGGAGGGCAAGCTGGGCGGACAGGCGGACGTGAAGGGCGTGTCCGGCGTGTGGAAGGACCTCACGGACAACGTGAACGTCCTCGCCGGCAACCTCAC
>NZ_VKLU01000067.1:0-1056 GCF_007352635.1 Corallococcus sp. Z5C101001 | reverse complement strand
AACAGCTCACGGAACGTCGCGCGTGGATCCAGGTGGGAGCGAAGGACGAGGGTGTTGACGAAGAAGCCGATGAGGCCTTCGGTCTCCGCCTGGGTGCGGCCGGCGATGGGCGTGCCCACGCTGACGTCGTCCTGCGCGGAGTAACGCGACAGGAGGACCTGGAAGGCGGCGAGCAGCGCCATGAAGGGCGTGGCGCCCTCATGCTGGGCCAGGGCCTTGAGTGCGTTTGAGACGTTCGCGGGGATGCGCACGTCGACGGCGGCACCCCGGTGTGACTGCACGGGCGGACGGGGCCGGTCGGTGGGCAGCTCCAGCGCGGCGGGTGCACCGGACAACTGCCGCTTCCAGTACTGAATCTGCGCGTCCAGGGTTTCACCCTGGAGCCACTGGCGCTGCCACGTCGCGAAGTCGGAGTACTGGACGGGGAGCGGCGCGAGAGTCGGCGTCGTGCCGGTGGTGAAGGCCTCGTAGAAGGCCGCCATTTCACGGACGAGGACACCCATGGACCAGCCGTCGGAGACGATGTGGTGCATCGTCACGAGTAGCAGGTGTGAGTCCTCGCCGAGCCGCACGAGCGTGCTGCGCAGCAGAGGACCCGTGGCCAACTGGAACGGGCGACGCATCTCTGCATCCGCCAGCCGCCGGGACTCCTCCTGCCGCTGCACCTCTGGCAAGGAGGAGAGGTCCACGAGCGGTAGCGCCCAGTCTCGTGGGGTGTGGATGCGCTGCGAAGGCTGACCCTGATGCTGCTCGAAGGTGGTGCGCAGGGATTCGTGGCGCGCGACCAGTGACTCGAAGGCGCGACGCAAGGCCTCTACGTCCACGTGGCCGGAGAGCTGAAGCGCGGTGGGGAGGTTGTAGGACGCGTCCTCGGGCTGGAGTTGGTCCAAGAGCCACAGGCGCTGCTGGGCGAAGGACAGCGGCAGCTGGCCGTCGTGCGAGACGGGGGGGAGCTTGGGGACTAGGGGGCCGGTGCTGGCTGACAGCCGCCCCGCGAGAGCTTCGATGGTGGGGGACTCGAAGAGCGCGCGGAGGGGGAGTTCCACGCCGAACTCG
>NZ_VKLU01000066.1:0-1096 GCF_007352635.1 Corallococcus sp. Z5C101001 | reverse complement strand
GCAAGAACGCGAGCGGATTGGCGCTCGCGTCGCTGTGTGACGACGCTGGCGGGTTGCGTGGGGCTCTCGGTGCAGGTGCGGGTATGCCACCGGGAGGAGTGTCTGCTGAAGGGCGTTCCACTCAGGGCAGAGGGCGAGGGCCGTTGGGTGCTGCCGGAGCACGCGTTCGGCTTGGACGTGCTGGCCTTCATCGGAGCCCAGCGCTACCGGGAGCACCGCAGCGTGCCGGAGATTCACGCCCTGCTTCGTCAGAAAGGCGTCGCCGTCTCCGAGCGCACCTGCACCAACCTGCTCGACCGGTACGATGAACTCGTCAGCCTCCGGTTGCTGGATGCGGGACGACTGCATGCGACGCTCAAACGCCAGGGCCGGGCGGTGCTCGCCATCGACGGCCTCGCTCCGGACGTAGGGCATGAGGTGCTTTGGGTCGTGCGCGAATGCCTCTCGGGGCAGGTGCTGCTGGCGCGTCCCCTGCTGGCTGGCGGCGAGCAGGAACTCGTGCCGCTGCTGGAGGAAGTGAAGCGTGCGCTGGGCCGGGTGCCCATCGTCGGCGTGGTGTCGGATGGGCAGCGAAGTATTCGCAATGCCGTGGCGCATGCACTGCCCGGGGTGCCGCACCAGCTATGCCATTTCCATTACCTGAGGGAGGCGGCCCGGCCGCTCTACGAGGTGGACCGGCATGCGAAGAAGGAGCTGAAGAAGCGCGTGCGAGAGGTGCGCAAGGTCGAACGGGCCGTGGAAGGCCGTGACGACGCGAGCGCCCGCGCCACGCGCGCCTACGCGGCAGCCGTCAGGAGCGCTCTCACCGACGACCACCGCCCACCCCTCAACCCCTCCGGACTGCTGCTGCGCCGACGCCTGGGCGCCATCGAGAAGAGCCTGGAGCGGGTGGAAAAAGGGGGGCCTGCGTCCCGGAGTTGAGCCGCCTGCGGGCGGTGCTGCGCAAAGCACGCAGCGCCACCGCTTCCATGTGGCCCTCCCTCGCACGCGCCTACCGATGGGTCGAGCGCACCGCGGCCATCCTCCAGAATGAGCCCGGATTGGATGCCGCGGGCGTGCGCCGCCGTCTGTCGGCCCTGCTGGCCGCCCTGGTGCG
>NZ_VKLU01000065.1:0-1142 GCF_007352635.1 Corallococcus sp. Z5C101001 | reverse complement strand
AGAAGTCGCGATTCTCCACGCCCAGCACCTCGGAGTTCGTGCGATTGCGCGTCGGCTTCGACGTTCTGCCTCGACCATCTCGCGGGAGTTGCGCCGCAATGCCGCGACCCGTGGTGGGGGCTTGGAGTATCGAGCAACAACGGCCCAGTGGCATGCGGACCGACGCGCTCAGCGCCCGAAGGTCGCGAAGCTGGCCGCGAACAACGTGCTGCGGCGCTATGTGCAGGAGCGCCTGGCGGGGACTCTCACCACGGATGATGGGACAAGCGTGCCTGGCCCAGAAGTGCGTTGGAAGGGGCGCCGCCAGGGCCCTCGAAAAGACCGACGTTGGGCCACCTCCTGGAGTCCCGAGCAGATTGCCAACAGGCTTCAGGTGGACTTCCCAGCAGATGCCTCGATGAGACTCTCCCACGAGGCCATCTACCAGGCGCTCTACGTCCAAAGTCGCGGTGCCTTGCGACGCGAGCTGGCCAGTTGCCTGCGGACGGGACGGACGCTGAGGGTGCCGCGGGCACGGACCCGTCTGCATGGGAAGAAGTTCGTCAGCCATGAGAACAAGCTCAACCAGCGCCCCAGCGAAGTCACGGACCGCAAAGTCCCTGGGCACTGGGAGGGGGACCTCATCTTGGGATTGGGTAGTTCCGCCATTGGCACTCTGGTCGAGCGCACCACCCGATTCACGCTGCTGCTGCACTTGCCGCGCATGGACAACCACGGCCAGCCTCGGGTGAAGAACGGGCCTGCCCTGGCCGGGCACGGCGCCGAGGCGGTTCGCAGCGCCATCGCGTCCTCGCTCACTCCGCTGCCGAGGCAGATGCGCCGGACGCTCACGTGGGACCAAGGAGCTGAGATGGCTCAGCATGTCCGCCTTCGCGCCGACACGGGCCTCTCCATCTACTTCTGCGACCCACGTAGTCCATGGCAGCGGGGCACGAACGAGAACACCAACGGCCTGCTTCGCCAGTACTTTCCAAAAGGGACGGACCTCTCCCGGCACTCCCGTGAAGAGCTCGCCACCGTCGCCGCCGCCCTCAACAACCGGCCCCGCAGGACGCTTGGATGGAAGACACCTTCCGAGGTGCTGAACACTCATCTACGTTCACTTCAACCAAGAGGCGTTGCGACGACCGCTTGAATCCGCC
>NZ_VKLU01000064.1:0-1160 GCF_007352635.1 Corallococcus sp. Z5C101001 | reverse complement strand
CTCGACATCGACTCCCTCAAGGCTCACCTGCGCCTCGGCCTCCCCGAGTACATGGTGCCCTCCGCCTTCCTCGTGCTCGACGCCCTGCCCCTCAACTCCAACGGAAAGGTCGACCGCAAGGCCCTCCCTGAACCCGACGCGCTCTCCGTCGACACCAGGGACTTCATCGCTCCTCGCGACGCCCTCGAGCTTCAGCTCGCTCGCATCTGGCAGGACGTCCTCGGCCTTCCTTCCGTCGGCGTCCGCTCCAGCTTCTTCGAGCTCGGCGGCCACTCCCTCCTCGCCGTCCGCATGCTCGCCTCTCTCCGCGAGCGCCTTGGCCTCTCCCTCCCTCTCTCCGTCCTCTTCCAGCAGCCCACCATCGAGCAGCTCGCTCTCGCACTGCGCGACGACTCCAGGCCCTGGACTCCTCTCGTCCCCCTCGAGCGCGGCGAGCCCGGCCACCGTCCTCTCTTCCTCGTCCACCCTGGCGGCGGCAACGTCCTCGCCTACTCGGAGCTTGCTCGCAGGCTGGGGCCCTCTCTCCCCGTCTTCGGTCTCCAGTCCCGCGGTCTCGACGGTCGGCCCGTCGCAGACTCCGTCGAGGAGATGGCCGCCCTCTACCTCGACGCCCTCCGCTCCGTTCAACCCCACGGGCCCTACCGCCTCGGGGGATGGTCTCTCGGGGGCGTCATCGCCTTCGAGATGGCTCGCCTCCTGCGCGACTCCGGCGAATCGGTGGAACTGCTCGCCCTCATCGACGCTCACACCCCGGGCCTCGTCCCGCCGTCCGAAAACACCTCCCGCCTCTCCGCACAGGCTCGCGCGAGAGTCGCCTTCGCCCGTGCCACCGCCTCCGCCTTCGGGCAGGACTTGCCGGCGTCGGACGAGGCGCTTGCCCACGGCGATGACGACGCGATGCTCAGCCTCCTTCTCCAGGAAGGCCTCCGCACCCACATCCTCGACTCGAACTCTGGGCCCGCGCAGCTGCGCGCCCTCTTCAACGTCTTCCGCGCCAACCTCTTCGCGCAGGAGAAGTACGTCCCTCGTCCCTACGACGGCTCCGCCCTCCTCCTGAGCGCCAGCGAGCACGCACCCACCAGTCCTCCCATCCCGCGTCATCGCGGCTGGGAGTCACTGGTCCGCGGTGGCCTGGAGGTGCACGACGTGCCCGGCGGCCA
>NZ_VKLU01000063.1:0-1234 GCF_007352635.1 Corallococcus sp. Z5C101001 | reverse complement strand
TCCTGGATCAGCTCACCCCCGGGGATGCGTCGTACAACATCCCCACGGCCCTCAGGCTCACGGGCCACGTGGACGTGGAGGCCCTGCGCCGCGCCTTCGAGGCGCTGGTCGCCCGCCACGAAGCCCTGCGCACCACCCTCTCCGCGCCTCACGAGGAGCCGTCGCAACACATCCATGCTCCCTCTCTCTGGGAGCTGCCTGTCATCGACCTGACCCACCTCCCCGAGCCACGTCGTGAGGAGGAAGCCCGGCACCTCGTGACCGAGGAAGCGCGTCGTCCCTTCCACCTGGCTCGCGGACCGCTGATGCGGAGCCTCCTGGTGCGAGTGGGAGAAGAGGAGCACCTGCTGCTGGTGGCGATGCACCACATCGTCTCCGACGGCTGGTCCATGGGTGTCCTCGTCCGGGAGGTGGCGGCCTTCTACGAAGCCTTCAGCACGCAGCGGACGCCTTCGCTCCCGCCGCTCCCCGTGCAGTACGCCGACTTCGCGACGTGGCAGCGCCAGTGGCTCCAGGGCGAAGCCCTGGACGCGCAGATTCAGTACTGGAAGCAGCGGCTCACGGGGAGCCCGTCCGCGTTGGAGCTGCCCACCGACCACCCGCGTCCGCCCGTGCAGTCGTACCGCGGCGCCAAGGTGGACGTGCGCATCCCCGCGCAGCTCGTGGATTCCCTCAAGGCCCTGGCCCAGCGCGAAGGCGCCACGCCGTTCATGGTGTTGCTCGCCGCCTTCCAGGTCCTCCTGTCGCGCTACTCCGCGCAGGACGACATCAGCGTGGGCACGCCCATCGCGGGCCGCACCCAGGCCGAGACCGAAGGCCTCATCGGCTTCTTCGTCAACACCCTCGTCCTGCGTGCGCAGGTCGAGCCGAAGGCGACCTTCCGCCAGCTGCTGGTCCAGGTCCGAGGCAACACCCTCGCGGCCTACGAGCACCAGCACCTGCCCTTCGAGAAGCTCGTCGAAGCCGTTCAGCCCGCCCGCGATCTGAGCCGCAACCCGTTGTTCCAGGCCATGTTCATCCTTCAGAACATGCCTGCTGAAGCGCTGCGCATGCCGGGCATGTCCATGCAGACGCTGCCGTCGGAAACCCACTTCGCCAAGTTCGACCTGTCCCTGGGTCTACGCGAAGCACAGACGGGAATGACCGGCGCGCTGGAGTACGCGACGGACCTCTTCGAGGCGTCGACCATCCAGCGCATGGCCGGCCACTTCGGTGTGCTGCTCGAGGCCATCGC
>NZ_VKLU01000062.1:0-1271 GCF_007352635.1 Corallococcus sp. Z5C101001 | reverse complement strand
CCCTCCGCGGTCGCCAGTCCCACGGACCTCCCCGTCCACGTCCACTTCGCCCGGCAGGCCGCGCGCACGCCGGACGCCGTGGCCCTCGCGCTGGGAGACGCCACGTTGACGTATGCCCAGTTGGATGCGCGCGCGAATCAACTGGCCCATCACCTGCGTGCGGTGGGCATCGTCCCCGGTGCTCGCGTCGGCCTCGCCGTCGAGCGCTCCTTCGAGCTGGTGGTGGCCATCCTGGCCATCCTCAAGGCCGGCGCGGCCTACGTCCCCGTGGACCGCAACGCCCCCGTGGAGCGCATCGCCGCCCTGCTCGACGACGCCGACGTCCGCGTCGTCGTCACCCACCAGCCCTTCGCCTCACTGCTGCCGGCCACCGGCACTCGGGTCTGGCTGGATGCCCAGGCCCACGACATCGCCGCGCTGCCGACCCATGCGCCGGACATCCTCCTCGACGGCCAATCGCTCGCCTACGTCATGTTCACCTCCGGCTCCACCGGCAGGCCCAAGGGCGTCTGCGTTCCCCACCGCGGCATCACCCGCCTGGTGCTCGGCAACACCTTCATGCGCTTCGGGCCTGACGAGGTCTGGCTCCAGTTCGCCCCCTCCGCCTTCGATGCCTCCACTCTCGAGCTCTGGGGGGCGTTGCTGCACGGCGCGAAGCTCGTCCTCGCGCCCCCGCACTCCCTCTCCCTCGAGGAACTCGCGGCTCAGCTTCGCCACCACCGCGTGACGTCGCTGTGGCTCACCGCCTCGCTCTTCGAGCAGATGGCCCTCCACCAGCCCGAAGCACTCGCTGGCATCCCCCAGCTCCTCGCCGGTGGCGACGTACTCCCCGCCGCCAGGGTGCGCGAGCATCTGGCCCGGCTCCCTGAAGGCGCCGTGCTCATCAACGGCTACGGCCCCACGGAGAACACCACCTTCTCCTCCACCCACTCCCTTCACCGGGGCTCCCGCGTCGACGGCTCGGTGTCCATCGGTAGGCCGCTCTCCAACTCCACCACCTACGTCCTCGACTCCCACCTGCGTCCGGTTCCCACCGGCGTCGCGGGCGAGCTCTACGTCGGCGGGCAGGGCCTCGCCTGGGGCTACCTCCACCGGCCAGACCTGACCGCGGAGCGCTTCGTCCCTCACCCGTTCGCCACCACGCCCGGCGAACGCCTCTACCGCACCGGCGACAAGGTCCGCTGGCTGGCGGATGGCACGCTCGACTTCCTGGGCCGCATCGACTTCCAGGTGAAGGTGCGCGGCTTCCGCATCGAGCTGGGTGAAATCGA
>NZ_VKLU01000061.1:0-1370 GCF_007352635.1 Corallococcus sp. Z5C101001 | reverse complement strand
TGGATGCTGGAGGACGCGAAGGCGCCGGTGCTGCTGACGCAGCAGAAGCTGGTGGGCGTGCTGCCCGAGCACACGGCGCGCACGGTGTGCCTGGATAGCGATTGGGAGAGCATCGCCCGGGGGCCGGTTACGCGTGTCGCGGCGCGGACGGGAGAGGGGAATCTGGCGTACGTGCTGTACACGTCGGGCTCGACGGGGCGGCCGAAGGGCGTGGCCATCGAGCAGCGAAGCGCGGTGGCATTCCTGCACTGGGCGACGTCCACCTTCACGGCGCAGCAGTTGGCGGGAGTGCTGGCGGCGACGTCGTTGAACTTCGACTTGTCGGTGTTTGAAGTCTTCGCGCCGTTGAGCAGTGGTGGCGCGGTGGTGGTGGCGGAGAACGCGCTGGCGCTGCCGACGTTGAAGGACGCGGGCCGGGTGACGTTGGTGAATACGGTGCCGTCGGCGATGGCGGAGCTGGTGAGGAGCCAGGGCGTGCCGGAGTCGGTGCGCACGGTGAATCTCGCGGGCGAGCCGCTGCAGAATCGGCTGGCGCAGTCCCTCTACGGGCTGAAGGGAGTGGAGGGCGTCTACAACCTCTACGGGCCGACGGAAGACACGACGTATTCGACGTACACGCGGGTGGAGAAGGAGGCGGGGAGGGAGCCGACGATTGGGCGTCCGCTGACGGGCTCGCGGGCGTACGTGCTGGACGCGTGGCTGCGTCCAGTGCCGCGGGGAGTGCCGGGAGAGTTGTACCTGGCGGGAGCGGGGCTCGCGCGAGGGTACCTGGAGAAGCCGGCGCTGACGGCGGAGCGCTTCGTGCCGAACCCATACGCGGGGCGGCCGGGCGAGAGGATGTACCGCACGGGAGACAGGGTGCGGTGGCTGGCGACGGGAGAGCTGGAGTACCTGGGGCGAATCGACTTCCAGGTGAAGGTGCGAGGCTTCCGCATCGAGCTGGGCGAGGTGGAGTCGGCGCTGGCGTCGCAGGCGGGGGTGCGCGAGTCGGTGGTGGTGGTGCGGGAGGACGCGCCGGGCGACAAGCGTCTGGTGGCGTACGTGGCGGGGACGGGGCTGGAGGCGGCGGAGCTGCGCAAGGGGCTGAAGCAGCGGCTGCCGGAGTACATGGTGCCGTCGGCCTTCGTGGTGCTGGGCGGGCTGCCGCTGACGCCGAATGGGAAGGTGGACCGCCGGGCCCTCCCCGCGCCGGAAGGCCCGAGCGGGCAGGGCGAGTACGTGGCACCGCGCACGGCGACGGAGGAGAAGGTGGCGACGCTCTTCGCGCAGTTGCTGCGGATGGAGCGGGTGGGCGCGGAGGACTCCTTCTTCGAGCTGGGTGGGCACTCGCTGCTGGCGATGCAGCTGGCCTCCAGACTGCGTGGCGCCTT
>NZ_VKLU01000060.1:0-1433 GCF_007352635.1 Corallococcus sp. Z5C101001 | reverse complement strand
TCCCTCTTCGAAGCCCCCACCGTCGCCGCGCTCGCCGAACGCATCCTGGCCCTCACGCCAGCCTTGCGCGTGCCGCCGCCCCTCACTCGGACTTCGCATGAGGGCCTGCTGCCGCTTTCCTTCGCCCAGCAGCGTCTGTGGCTCTTGGATCAGCTGCAACCCGAGGATGCGTCCTACAACCTCCCCACCGCGCTCCAGCTCTCCGGCCACGTGGACGTGGAGGCGCTGCGCCGCACTTTCGAGGCGCTGGTCGCGCGTCACGAGTCCTTGCGCACCACCTTCGAGCAGCATCAGGGTCAGCCCTCGCAGCGCATCCACGCCCCGCGGGACTGGACGCTGCCGCTCGTGGACCTCTCCGCCCTGCCCGCCGAACAGAGGCAGGAAGCAGCGCGCCGACTGGCCGACGAGGAGATGCGTCGCCCATTCCATCTCGATAGAGGCCCACTGCTGCGCAGCACGCTGGTGCGCCTGGATGAAGCGGACCACCTGCTGTTGGTGACGATGCACCACATCGTCTCCGACGGTTGGTCCATGGGTGTCCTCGTCCGGGAGGTGGCGGCCTTCTACGAAGCCTTCACCACGGGCACGACTCCGGCGCTCGCGCCCCTCCCCGTGCAGTACGCCGACTTCGCGACGAGGCAGCGCCAGTGGCTCCAGGGTGAAACCCTGGACGCGCAGATCGATTACTGGAAGCGGCAGTTGTCAGGTGCGCCCGCCGCGCTGGAGCTACCCACCGACCACCCGCGTCCGCCCGTGCAATCGCATCGTGGCGCCACTGTGGAGGTGCGAATCCCCGCGCAGCTCGTGGAAACACTCAAGGCCCTGGCCCAGCATGAGGGCGCCACGCCCTTCATGGCGTTGCTCGCCGCCTTCCAGGTCCTCCTGTCGCGTTACTCCGCTCAGGACGACGTCAGCGTGGGCTCTCCCATCGCGGGACGCACCCAGGCGGAGACCGAAGGCCTCATCGGCTTCTTCATCAACACCCTCGTCCTGCGTGCGCAGGTCGAGCCGAAGGCGACGTTCCGCGAGCTGCTCGCACAGGTGCGCGGCACTACGCTCGCCGCCTACGAGCACCAGCACCTGCCCTTCGAGAAGCTCGTCGAAGCCGTGCAACCCACTCGTGACCTGAGCCGTAGCCCTCTCTTCCAGGCCATGTTCGTCTTGCAGAACATGCCCACCGAGGCGCTGCGTCTGCCGGGGCTGTCCTTCCAGGCACTCCCACTGGAAGCCCACTTCGCCAAGTTCGACTTGTCCCTGGGCCTGCGGGAGAACCGCGGGGAATGGATCGGCACGCTGGAGTACGCGACGGACCTCTTCGAGGCGTCGACCATCCAGCGCATGGCGGGCCACTTCGGCGTGCTGCTCGAGGCCATCGCCTCGAAGCCCGACTCCCGCCTCATGGACCTGCCTCTGCTCACCTCCCCTGAGCGCCA
>NZ_VKLU01000006.1:0-453902 GCF_007352635.1 Corallococcus sp. Z5C101001 | reverse complement strand
ACCATCAACACGATGGTGGACCAGCTCCGCGCGTTCGCGGCGGAGGTGACCCGCGTCGCGAAGGAGGTGGGCACGGAGGGCAAGCTGGGCGGTCAGGCGGACGTGAAGGGCGTGTCCGGCGTGTGGAAGGACCTCACGGACAACGTGAACGTCCTCGCCGGCAACCTCACCGACCAGGTGCGCAACATCGCCAAGGTGACCACGGCGGTGGCCAACGGCGACCTGTCCCAGAAGATCACCGTGAGCGTGAAGGGCGAGGTGCTGGAGCTCAAGAACACCATCAACACGATGGTGGACCAGCTCCGCGCGTTCGCGTCGGAAGTCACGCGCGTGGGCAAGGAGGTGGGCACGGAGGGCAAGCTGGGCGGTCAGGCCGCGGTGCCCGGCGTCGCCGGCGTGTGGAAGGACCTCACGGACAACGTGAACGTCCTCGCCGCGAACCTCACCGACCAGGTGCGCAACATCGCCAAGGTGACCACGGCGGTGGCCTACGGCGACCTGTCCCAGAAGATCTCCGTCGAAGCGAAGGGCGAGATTCTGGAGCTCAAGAGCACCATCAACACGATGGTGGACCAGCTCCGCGCGTTCGCTTCCGAGGTGACCCGCGTCGCGAAGGAGGTGGGCACGGACGGCAAGCTGGGCGGTCAGGCCGCGGTGCCCGGCGTCGCCGGCACGTGGAAGGACCTCACGGACAACGTGAACAGCATGGCCTCCAACCTCACCAGCCAGGTGCGCAACATCGCGCTGGTGACGACGGCGGTGGCCAACGGCGACCTGTCCAAGAAGATCACCGTGGACGCGAAGGGCGAGATCCTGGAGCTGAAGAACACCATCAACACGATGGTGGACCAGCTCAACAGCTTCGCCTCCGAAGTGACCCGCGTCGCGCGCGAGGTGGGCGCGGAAGGAAAGCTGGGCGGACAGGCGGAGGTGAAGGGCGTGTCCGGCACGTGGAAGGACCTCACGGACAACGTGAACTTCATGGCCCGCAACCTCACGACGCAGGTGCGCGGCATCGTGAAGGTGGTGACGGCGGTCGCCAACGGCGACCTCAAGCAGAAGCTGGTGGTGGACGCGAAGGGCGAGGTCGCGGCCCTGGCGGAGACCATCAACAACATGACCGACACGCTGGGCATCTTCGCGGAGCAGGTCTCCACGGTGGCCCGCGAGGTGGGCGTGGAAGGAAAGCTGGGCGGACAGGCCCGCGTGCCCGGCGTGGCCGGCACGTGGAAGGACCTCACGGACAACGTGAACTTCATGGCCTCCAACCTCACCACCCAGGTGCGCGGCATCGTGCGCGTGGTGACGGCGGTGGCCAACGGCGACCTGACCCAGAAGCTCATCGTGGACGCGAAGGGCGAGGTCGCGGCGCTCGCGGACACCATCAACAACATGACCGACACGCTGGGCACCTTCGCGGAGCAGGTCTCCACGGTGGCCCGCGAGGTGGGTATCGAAGGAAAGCTGGGCGGACAGGCCCGCGTGCCCGGCGCGCGCGGCACGTGGCGGCAGCTCACGGACAACGTGAACCAGTTGGCCGGCACGCTGACCAGCCAGCTGCGCGCCATCTCCGACGTGGCCACCGCCGTGACCAAGGGCGACCTGACCCGCAGCATCACGGTCGTCGCGGAGGGCGAGGTCGCGGCGCTGAAGGACAACATCAACCAGATGATCGTCAACCTGCGTGAGACCACGCAGAAGAACCAGGAGCAGGACTGGCTCAAGACGAACCTGGCGAAGTTCAGCGGCATGATGCAGGGCCAGAAGTCCCTGGACGCCGTCAGCCGCCTCATCATGAGCGAGCTGACGCCCCTGGTCTCCGCGCACCACGGCGCCTTCTTCCTCTCCGACCCCGAGGGCGGCGTGCCGTCCCTCAAGCTCACCAGCACCTACGCGTACCGGGAGCGCAAGCACCTGGCGAACCGCTTCCGGCTGGGGGAGGGACTCGTCGGCCAGTGCGCGCTGGAGAAGAAGACCATCCTCCTCACGCGCGTGCCGTCGGACTACATCACCATCTCCTCCGGCCTGGGCGAGGCCGCGCCGCTCAACATCATCGTCCTGCCCGTCCTCTTCGAGGGCGAGGTGAAGGCCGTCATCGAGCTGGCCTCGTTCCACACCTTCAGCGCCATCCACCAGATCTTCCTGGACCAGCTGACGGAGAGCATCGGCGTGGTGCTCAACATGATCATGGCGAACATGCGCACGGAGACGCTGCTCTCCGAGTCGCAGCGCCTGACCCAGGAGCTCCAGAGCCAGTCGCGCGAGCTCACCCAGCAGCAGGACGAGCTCAAGCGCACCAACATCGAACTGGAGGACAAGGCCAAGGAGCTGGCGGACCAGAACACCCGCGTGGAGGAGAAGAACCGCGAGGTGGAGCTGGCGCGCGTCAGCCTGGAGGAGAAGGCGGAGCAGCTCACCATCATCTCCAAGTACAAGAGCGAGTTCCTGGCCAACATGAGCCACGAGCTGCGCACGCCGCTCAACTCGCTGCTCATCCTCGCCAAGCTCCTGTCGGACAACAAGGACGGCAACCTCTCCACCAAGCAGGTGGAGTACGCCAACACCATCTACGCGTCCGGCGGGGACCTGCTCAGCCTCATCAATGAGATCCTCGACCTGTCCAAGGTGGAGGCGGGCAAGATGCAGGTGGAGCCCCGGGACATCATCCTCACGGAGCTCAACCAGTTCATCGAGCGCAGCTTCCGCCCGGTGGCGGACCAGAAGGGCCTCACCTTCCAGGTGGAGGTACTGTCGGGGACGCCGCGCCACGTGCGCACGGACCCGCAGCGGTTGCAGCAGGTGCTCAAGAACCTGCTCTCCAACGCCTTCAAGTTCACCGACGAGGGCGGCGTGAAGCTCACCGTGCGTCTGGCGGACAAGGGCATGCGCTTCGACCACGAGGCGCTGCGCCGCTCGCGGCACGTGCTCGCCTTCGCCGTGAGGGACAGCGGCATCGGCATCGCCAAGGACAAGCAGCGCATCATCTTCGAGGCGTTCCAGCAGGCGGATGGCTCCACCGCGCGCAAGTACGGCGGCACGGGCCTGGGCCTGTCCATCAGCCGGGAGATCGCCAAGCTGCTCGGCGGCGAGATCCGCCTGGAGAGCGAACCCGGCAAGGGCAGCACCTTCACCCTCTACCTGCCGCCGGAGTACCAGGGGTCGGACGAGGAGGTCCCGGCCAGCGACGCCGCCGGGCGCGCGCTGGGCGCCCTGGCGGAGGGGCTCAATCCACCGCCCCCGGCCACCCCCCCCGCCACGCCCCCGCCGCTCCCCACGCAGCCGCTGATGTCGGAGCCGCAGGGGCACGTGCTGGACGCCGCGCTGCCCCCGCAGGTGGAGGGCCCCCACACGCCCGTCGTGGTGGAGGACGACCGTGAGTCCATCCGCGAGGGCGACCGCACCCTGCTCATCATCGAGGACGACCTCAAGTTCGCCCGCATCATGGTGCAGATGGCACGTGAGAAGGGCTTCAAGGCCCTGGTCGCCACGCGCGGCGACAGCGGCCTGGCGATGGCGCACGAGTACCAGCCGGACGCCATCACCCTGGACATCCAGCTGCCCGTGGTGGACGGCTGGAGCGTGCTGGACCGCCTCAAGCGCAACCCGCGCACGCGCCACATCCCCGTCCACATCATCAGCGTGATGGACAAGCACCTGGGCAACACCCAGGGGGCGTTCGGCTACCTCACCAAGCCCGTGAGCAAGGAGGGCCTGGAGCGCGTCTTCGGCCAGCTGTCGCGCTTCCTGGAGCGCCGCGAGCGCCGCCTGCTCGTCATCGAGGACGACGACGTGCAGCGCAACAGCCTCACCCAGCTCTTGAGCGACGGCGGCGACGTGCTCGTCACCGCGGTGGCCACGGGCCAGGAGGCCCTCGAGAAGCTGGAGCAGAACGAGTACGACTGCCTTGTCATCGACCTGCTGTTGCCCGACATGGACGGCATCAAGCTGGTGGAGGAGGTGAAGACGCAGCAGCGCTTCCGCGACCTGCCCATCGTCGTCTACACCGGCCGGGAGTTGACGCCCAAGGACGAGGCCCGCCTGCGCCGTTACACCGGCAGTGTCATCCTGAAGAGCGGCGCGAAGAGCCCCGACCAGCTCCTCAGCGACACCGCCCTGTTCCTGCACCGTCTGGATGAGAACCTTCCGGCGCGCGCCCGGGCGGCCCTGGCGCAGCGCAACGACCAGGACGCGCCGCTGGCGGGCAAGAAGGTGCTCCTGGTGGATGACGACATGCGCAACATCTTCGCGCTCACCAGCGTGCTGGAAAATCACAGCATGCAGGTCATCTTCGCGGAGAACGGCCGGGCCGCCATCGAGCTGCTGGGGCAGAACCCCGACGTGGACGTGGTGCTGATGGACGTGATGATGCCGGAGATGGACGGCTACGAGACCATGCGTGCCATCCGGAAGGACCCCAAGTACGCCAGCCTGCCCATCATCGCCGTCACCGCGAAGGCGCTGAAGGACGACCGCGAGAAGTGCATGGCGGCCGGCGCCAGTGACTACCTGCCCAAGCCGGTGGACACCGACAAGCTGCTGGAGCTCGTCCGGCTGTGGGTGAGTGCTTGAAACTCAACGGCGGCGATCCACCGTGGGACCCCCTTTGCACTTCCGTCTGGAAGGGGGCAGCCCTAGCCTTGTTCGCCGTGTCTCGGCTCACCTGACTCACGCGCTCCCCCGCCGCGCACATGAACTCCACTGAGCACACCCCGGAACGTCCGCAGGAAGCCGCGCCCCCTCCGCGCGCGGCCATCCTGATGGTGGACGACCATCCGGCCAACCTGCTGGCGCTGGAAGCCATCCTCGAGCCGCTGGGCCAGGAGCTGGTGAAGGCCACCAGCGGAGAGGAAGCGCTCAAGCAGCTCTTGCAGCGCGACTTCGCCGTCATCCTGATGGACGTACAGATGCCGGGGCTGGACGGGTTCCAGACGGCCTCGCTCATCAAGCAGCGCGAGCGCACGCGCACCATCCCCATCATCTTCCTCACCGCGCTCAGCCGTGACGCCGCGCACGTCTTCAAGGGGTACGCGCACGGCGCGGTGGACTACCTGCTCAAGCCCTTCGACCCGGAGATCCTCCGCTCGAAGGTCAGCGTCTTCGTGGATCTGTTCCTCAAGGAACAGCAGCTGCAACGCCAGGCCGCGCTCCTGCGCCAGCGCGACCGCGAGGCCCTGGAGCGCCAGAGCGCGCTGCGTTACCGGCGGCTCACGGAGTCCCTGCCGGAGCCCATGTGGGCCGCGCGCGCGGACGGCTCGCTGACGTACGCCAACCGGGCCTGGCGCGACTACACCGGGCACCAGGAGGGGTATGAGCTGTCGCTCTCCTCCTTCCTCCAGGACGTGCACCCCACGGACCGCGAGCGGATGCGCGGCGTGTGGAGCGACGCGCTGGAGCGCGTGCAGGGCAGCGCGGAGGAGTTCCGCCTGCGGCGCAAGGACGGCGTCTATCGCTGGCACCTGGCGCGCGCGGTGCCGGAGCACGACGAGAACGGGGCGCTGGTGGGGTGGCTGGCCATCGCCACCGACATCGACGACAAGCGCCGCGCGGAGGAGGCGCTGGGGCGCTTCAAGACGACGCTGGACGCGACGCTGGACTGCGTCCTGATGTTCTCCCCGGACACGCTCACGCTCACGTACGCCAACGCGGGCGCGGCCAAGCAGCTCTCCGCCGGCGCGGATGAGCTGGTGGGCCTGTCGGTGCTGGACGTGGAGGGCGCCTTCGACGAGACGGGCTTCCGCAAGCTGTTGGCGCCGCTGATGTCCGGCACGCTGCCGTCACAGACGTACTCCACCAACCACCGGCGCCGCGACGGCGCGGAGGTCCCGGTGGAGGTGGTGCTCCAGTACGTGGCGGAAGGCGACGGCCCGGGCCGCTTCATCTCCGTGGCGCGCGACATCACCGAGCGCCAGCGCGCGGAGACGGCGCTGCGGCTGGCGAGCGAGGCGAAGGACGCGTTCCTGGCCGCCGCCAGCCATGAGCTGCGCACGCCGCTGGCCGCGGCGAAGGGCCACGCGCACCTGGCCCTGCTCAAGCTGGGCGGGCAGACGGAGGCTGGCCCGGGCAAGTCCTTGCAGATCATCAACCGGCAGATCGACCGCATGGCGAAGCTGGTGGAGGACCTGCTGGACATCAGCCGGCTGCAGGCGGGGCGGCTGTCCCTGGAGCTGGAGCCGTTTGATTTGTCGCAGCTCGTGTTGGAGACGCGGGACCGGATGGCGGTGCTGTCCCAGACACACGAGCTGAAGGTGGACGTGCCGGAGCACCTGGAGGGCACGTGGGACCGGGGGCGGTTGGATCAGGTGCTGACGAACCTGCTGTCCAATGCCATCCGCTATTCACCCGAAGGCGGCCAGGTGTTGGTGCGCGTGGCGGCGGAGGGCGACACCGGCGTGCACCTGTCCGTGAAGGACGAGGGCGTGGGCATCCCCAGCGAGAAGCAGCGCCTCATCTTCGAGCGCTTCGGCCGCGCGCACGGCAGCAAGTACGGGGGCCTGGGGCTGGGGCTCACCATCAGCCAGGGCATCGTGGAGCAGCACGGGGGCCGCATCTGGGCGGAGTCCAGCGGCACCGCCGGCCAGGGCTCCACCTTCAATGTCTGGCTGCCCCGCCGCACGGAGGCCCAGGCGGCCTCTCCGGTGGAGGCCTCGCGCACGCCGAGCTGACGTCCCAAGTGGGGGGAGTCGTCACCACGAATGGCGCGGACTGTAGAGGGGAGTCCACCCCTCTTCTCTCGGAATGGCAGACGAAATCAGGGATTCGCGGATGCGACAGGAAATGCTATTGTTTCATGCATGCACTGGCACCTGCACCTGAAGAGCGCGGCCCTCGCGGCGGTGCTGTTCGCGATGTTCGGGCTCACAGGGCCCGATGCGCACGCGCAGCAATGCGAACCCAAGCCGTCTGATCCGGTCAAGCCCACCAACGACCAGCTGAGTGACACGCGGTTGTTACGGCGCATCGTGCTGGGGCTCACCGGCACCACGCCGACCGTGGAGCAGTACGAGGCCATGGGCGCCGCGGCCACGCCCGAGGCGCGCGCCACGCTCCTGCGGGCGGCGCTGGACGAGGCGCTCGCATCTCCGAAGTTCTATGAGCGGATGCTGCGCTTCGGGCACGAGTGGATCGCGGTGGGCGCCTACACCACCGGTGCCAACGGCGACGCGTATCAGGGTGACATGTCGGGTCACCTTCACCGGTGCGACGACGGCAGCCTGCATCCCGGCGCGTACTACTCCGTGAGCGAGTTCCTCTCGTCACAGGACCCGAGGAACCAGTGCGCGGACAAGGACGGCACCGGCGCTCCCGCCGTGCCCGAGGTGCGCTCCGTCGAGCCCTGGTGGGCCCCTGGGACCACGGTCCAGGTGCTGGGCAAGGCCGGCTCCGACGTCAAGCAGGTCACGGACTCCTCCACCGGGAAGGTCTACGACTGCGGCGTCGCCTCCGGTGGCTACTATGACCCCGCGATCCCCCGTGGATGTGGCTGCGGGCCGAACCTGGTGTGGTGTTCGCCGCTCGTCGGTCTGAACAGCACGGGCACCTCGTCCCTCAGTGGTCAGCGCCGCCACCCGTACGAGGAGCCGGCGCGCCTGTTCGCGCACCTCGCGTGGTACGACAGGCCCCTGTCCGACCTCGTCGTCGGCAACTACTCGGTCGGAACCAACTGGCTGCGCGCGCTGTATGTGCGCTTCGGCCGCCAGATGGGCAGCAGCGTGGTCGACGCGAACACCACCTGGTGGCGCCCGGACGCGGACAGCGCTCCGCGCGACCCCCTGCACCCCAATCCCAACGACCCGCAGGCGTGGCGCGAGTTCGTGGTGGAGGACCTGGAGCCCTTCCATCTCTCGCTCACCAACGACAAGTCGCGCTCCGGCAGCCTCGAGCGCACCTATCGCTTCGACCCGCGCACCACCACCGAACCCGCGAAGGGGCTGCCCACCGCCGGTGTGCTCACGATGATGGGGGCGATGTCGTCGTTCCCTCGCGAGCGCGTCCGGGCCGCGCGCTTCCTGGAGATCTTCGCCTGCCAGAACTTCTCGCCGCCGCCCGCGGACGTTCACTTCCCTCCGCTGGAGATCGACCCCGCCACCGGCGGGACGTGCCTGCACTGCCACAAGACGCTGGACCCCGCGGCCATCTCCTTCAAGCGGTGGGACTTCACCCCGTTCCCGAGCTACTACGTCCCGTGGCCCTTCATTGGTGGTGTGGGCAACCAGCGCATCACGAAGGATTGGCTGTCCGGACAGTATCCGCACACGGGCAACGCCCCGGGGCTGCGTTGGAGGAACGCCTTCGTCCCCAACACCATGCTGACCCCCATCACCCCGGAGGAGCTGAAGGCCAACCCGGAGTCGGTGCTGCTGGACACGATGCCCGAGTCCTACACGCTGCTCGGCGTGAACGGCGACGGCACCATGGGGCCGCTGGGCTTCGGCAAGCTCCTGGTCCGCTCCGGTGAGTTTGACCGCTGCGCCGCGCGCAGGCTCTACGCGATGTTCGTCGGCCGGGATTTGAACCCGGCCACGGAGAAGGGCTTCATCGACAAGCTCGGGCGGGAGTTCGCCGCGAGGGAGCGAAAGCTCCGGCCCTTCATCCGCTATCTCTTCGAGCAGTCCGAGCTGCGGAGGGGCCTGTGATGCGCACGGTGCGTTCGTTCCTGCTGCCTGGCGCGCTGGTCGCGCTCGCGCTCAACCTGGGGGCTTGTTTCGGGGAGGGGGTCATCGGCCCGGCGAATCATGCGAGCAATGATCCACCCGACTCGGGGACCGTCTGCGCCGCGTCCAGCGACAACGACGCCGTCCGCCTCGCGCTCGCGCCCGCCTGCGAGGGCTGCCACGTCAATGGCAACAAGCCCTTCTTCGCCTCGCTCGCCGCGTTCGAGAGCGGGCTCGTCTACAACGAGCGGTACGTCAAGCGCGGGGACCCGGAGAACAGCCTCCTCATCCAGATGCTCAAGGGCAGCGCTCCGGGGAGCTATCCCCAGATGCCGCCGGGACAGCCCTATGACCAGCTGCTCGCCAATGGTCGCGTCACGATGACCATCGCGCAGGTGGAGCAGTGGATTCGCGACCTGAAGGAGCCGCCCGCGCAGCTGGAGACGCCGTCACCCGCGGAGTTCCGCGTCCGCCGGCTGACCGCCGAGGAGATGGTGGTGAGCCTGATGGATCAGCTGGGGCTCACGCTGGAGGACTTCGTCAGCACCAGCAACCCCGACTGGCGCGACAGGCCGTACGTGGTGGGCTGGAACCGGTTCTTCGTGTGGCCTGGAGACCGGGCGCCCGGCATCTCGGGCGAGTACGTGTCGGATCCACGCACCGTCGAACGCTTCGAGTCGCTGGGCGGTGGCAACTCGCTGCTGTACCGCAAGAAGGACGCGACGTTCGGTCCCTCCGCCGCGCAGGCGCTGGTCCAGATGTCGCAGGCCTGGTGCGCGCGCGCGGTGGACAAGCAGAACAACAAGGCGGTGCTTCGCTTCGCGACGCTCGCGGACACCTCCGCGAAGAACCCGGACGCGGTCCAGAAGAACCTGCGCAATCTCTATCTGCGCATGCTGGGGCAGCCGCCCGCGGACGCGGAGCTGAAGGCGCTGTACGAGGAGGTCTATCTCCCGCTCGAAGCGCAGAGCACGCGCCTGGCCTGGGTGGGCACCTGCGCGGCGCTCATCCGTCACCCGCTGTGGATCACCTACTGAGCCGAGGACCCCATGCCGAACACCTCTCGACGCACGTTGCTCAAGTGGGCCCTTGGCGCAGGGCAGCTGGCCCTCCTCGACCGCGCGGGGCTCCTGCGCTCTGGCGTCGCGCAGGCCGCGCAGTCCGACCTGCCCTCCCGGCTCGTGGTCATCTACATCCCGGGGGGCTTCCGGCCGGCGTACTACTTCACCCCGATGGAGGACGCGGAGATCCCGCTCTGCGTCCCGGGGGCCGCTGGCTACAACAGCGAGCCCGTCTTCTTCGACGCGAGCAAGGTGGTGGACCTCGCGCCCGCGAACGGCCCCTACAAGCCGCTGCGGACCTGGCAGTCCTGGAACCCCCAGAACCCCGCCGCGCGAGCCGAGTTCAGCCCGCTCATGTATGGCTACAAGCACTTCGCGCTGCATGAGCAGCTGAGCGTGCTGCACGGCGTCGACCAGGGCACCAACGACCACGCGAGCGCCTTCATCTCCGCGATGTGCGGCGTCGCGGGCGCGGACTACCGGGCGCCCGCGGTGCATTCGGTCATCGCGAACCACTTGTATGAGAAGCACCGGGAGAGTCGGCCGTTGCCGTTCGTGGTCGTCTCTGGAGACCGGGGGACACCGGTGGGCATGGGGTTGCCCTCGCACGCCTCGCCCATCGGCGTTCCGTCCATCGAAGCCCTCAAGCCGATGCTCTCCGCGAAGCCCGCGGACAACGCCTGGTGGACGGGGCTGGACGCGCGCACGGAGGGGGCCGAGCTGAACGCGAGCGGTGCGCCCACCGGGGCGACCTTGAAGACGACCACGGTGGAGCGCTTCACCCTGTCGCGTGCCCAGCAGCTGCTCGGGCGGTCGACGGTGAAGGTGGACAACTACCTGGAAGGCCTTCACGGCTCGTTGGCGTCCGTCTCCCGCGTGCTGGCGACGGACGTGGTGTCCGTGCTGGAGAGCACGAAGGGCATCGACACGCTGAAGACGAACCGGCCCTCGTACCTGTCGAGCTACCTGAACGAGACGTTCACCTACACCTTCGGCAACGCGAACTTCCACCTCGTCGGGCTCGACCCGCGGATGGACATGGCGCTGCGCCTGCTCAAGTCGGACCTGTGCACCTCGGTGCATGTCTCGTTGCAGCTGGACTTCGATACGCACAACGGCGCGGGCCACGCCTTTAGCTGCGCGCACGGTCGCGGGCTGATGGATTGCGTGGCGCGCTTCCTGGGGGAGATGAAGGCCGCGCCAGCCCCGGGCAAGCCGGGCAAGACGCTGCTCGATGACACGCTGGTGCTGGTGATGAGCGAGTTCGGCCGGAGCTGGGCGTCGCGCGCGAATGACGGCAGCTACAACCTGCCGGATGACCACCACCCCTACACGTCGGTCTGCTTCGCGGGCGGAAACGTGGCGGCGAACCGCCAGGTGGGCTCGTACACGACGCGCGGGCTCGGCGTTCCGGTGGACCTCATCGAGGAGACCGGGCAGCCGTCCAAGCGAGTCCCCCGGTCCGCAGATGTCGTGACCACCGCGCTGCGCATCATGGGCATGGAGGCCCACGAGTTCTTCATTCCTGGCGGCTACGGCGAGGTGGTGGGACTGCGGAAGGGGTAGGCGCTTCCGGCGCGCGCTGGCCAGGAGTATGTCCACGGTCGTTCGCGAGCCGTGTCTCCTGGAGGTGCCTGGATGTCCGTCACACTGATTGGCCGTTCGAGTTCGCACTTCACCCGCATCCCGCGCATCTTCGCCGCCGAGCTGCGCGCGCCCTATGACTTCCAGGTGGTGCGGGACCTCATGTCCTCGAATCCAGAGGACTACGGGGGCAACCCCGCGCTCAGGATTCCGGTGTTGAGGACCTCCGAGGGCTCCTGGTTCGGAGCCCTGAACATCAGCCGCGAGCTGTGGCGGCGCTCAGGGCGTGCCCTGCGCGTGGTGTGGCCGGAGGACCATGAGCTGCCCGTGCTCGCGAACCTGCTGGAGCTCGCGCAGCAAGCGATGGCGACGGAGGTGTCGCTGGTGATGGGGCGGCTGGGTGGGGCGGGCGAGGACGGCGCTCATCAGGCCAAGCTGCGCAAGAGCCTGACGGGGATGCTCGCCTGGCTGGAGGAGCACGTGCAGGCGGGGCTCGAAGCGCTGCCGGCACGGGACCTGAGCTTCCTCGAAGTGACCCTGTACTGCCTCGTCATGCACCTGGAGTTCCGCGACGTGCTGCCCATGGCGGGGTACGCGAACCTCCAGGCCTTCTGTCGCGGCTTCGGAGCACGCGCCTCGGCCGTGGAGACGACGTTCAAGTTCGACGTGTGATGGGGCGTGGTGGGGGGAACCGTAGGGTTACGGGCAGAGCCGTCGGTGCCACTGATTCATGAGGCGCTCGAAGCCGTTGAGGTCTCCCTTGTATTCAAAGACGTAGGGGGCCAGCAGGGAGGCCAATGCACTGTACTGCGGGGGAACGGCTGCCTTCTCGGTGTCGATGGCGTCAGGCCATTCACCCAGGGTGATCAGCAGGCGTTCGTCTTCCAGGGGCAGCAGGGAGGTATCTGGCAGCGCCTGCCGCAGTGCTTCGACGCCGCCGAGCTGTCCCAGCAGCGGTTGGCCCAGGAACGTGAGCCAGTAGGCCCCCAGTGCGTGGGTGCCGATGACCGAGCTGAACTCACTGGCATGGGGAGCATCCAGGCCTGGATGGCGAGCAAGGAGCGCTTCGAGGAGGTTCCAATCCCCCTCTGCCCAGGAACCTTGTGACGAGACAACGGCGAAGCTGGCGTAGCCGAAGCTGAATGGCAGCTCGCGAGCCAGCTCAAGGGCCAGGATTCGCAAGTGAGCAGCGCCGTGCTCAAGGAGATACTCGGTCGGGAACGTGAACGACAGCGTCGTGGCGGGGGCATCATGAAAGGGGCTGTCGAGCTGTCGCCCGTAGTACTCGACCTGATAGCCACCGGTTTCGCTGGGGCTTTCTCTCAGCTCCATGTTCCTGCTGCCACTTCCCTGTCGTACAGCCACTTCCTGGTGGTTGTGCTCCCATCCCTTGTCATCGAGCGGGACCATGTCGCCGTCGGATGACGTGTACCAACTCAGGGAGCCAGGCGGGATGGCATGAACGTAGGTCCGTATGGCGCGCCAGATCGCGGGTCCCACCTCGATGTGATTCCGAGGGAGGAAGAAGCACAGCACGACGCCATCACGCCCCACGAGCCAGTTGCCTCTGTCTCGAAGTCGGATGACGGGAAAAGCCTTGTTCATGGCGGTGATGCCTTCACACCAGTTCGTGGCGACACGAGCATCGCTCGTCCACCCAGCGCTCGTTCGTAGATAACCCGCTGGGACTCGTTGGCATAGGCGCTGTTACTCCCATACTCCGTCCATCGCGCCACGTTGGTCTGAGGGCAGGGGAACTTGAAGTCCAGGATGAGCGCGGCCTTGAGCAGGTCGCGGTCCGCATGGAGCACGAGGTCCGGCTTGATGGTTCCGCGGAGCTCATCGGTGCAACCGTCGGCGATGAGCCGCGCCTCCTCCCGCCGGCTGACGGTCTCCACCATCCGTGCGTTCGGATAGTAGCGGTAGCGTTGCTCGATGCTGAAGGGCGCGGGCCACAGCGCCTTCAACGCCTCCTCGGCGCACTGGAGCGCGAGCACATGCTTCTGTTTCCCCAGATGCATGGCCCGGGTGATGGGATTGCCGCAGGCGTCATGCTCCACCACCTCGCCGCACTCCTGTCGCGTCGGAGGACGGTCGCGGAAGAAGCGCGCGTTGCCAAGCCGCTCGGCCTGGACGGCGCATGCCGCGAGGCGCTCCTCGAGCTCGTCCACCGCATGCTCGTGCTGCATCAACGCGAGCACGGCCGGGGGAATGTACCGGACCAGGGTGGACGCCACGGCGCGGGTCGCGGCCTGCGCGGAGGCCTGCTCCGCCACGTACGCCGCATACCGGGCCCGCGCGGCCGTGTCCGAATCGACGAAGCCCAGCTCCCCGTGCCTGGACGTCCGCGAGCTCCCGGCGCACGCCGTGAGCAGCGCCCCCGTCACGCACAGGAGCGCGAGCCGGCTCACCGCTTCCCGCGCGCCAACAGCATCACCGCGACCAGGATGGCGCTCATCGCCCCCAGCGTGAGCGGCCCCAGCGTCTCTCCCGCGAACACCACGCCCAGCAGCACCGCCACCGCCGGGTTCACGTACGCGTAGCTCGTCGCCAGCGCCGGCCTCGCGTGCCGCAACAGATAGCCATACGCGC
Organism: Corallococcus sp. Z5C101001; assembly: GCF_007352635.1. NCBI lineage: Bacteria > Pseudomonadati > Myxococcota > Myxococcia > Myxococcales > Myxococcaceae > Corallococcus > Corallococcus sp. Z5C101001. The sequence continues at coordinate 440,014 of NZ_VKLU01000006.1, read as the reverse complement.
TGAACGCCACCAGCGAGCCGAAGATCACCAGATACAGGAACGAGGCCACCGCGAGCCGGGGCACCGCGTCCGACATCCGCTCCCCCAGCGCGAAGCTCACCCCCAACATCATCACGCCCGCGCTCAACATCTGCGTCGCTGGCGTCATCAGCCCCGAGGGCATCGGCAGCCGCCGGCTCCACACCGACCCGAACGCCCAGCTCATCGGCGCCACCAGCAACGCCAGCGCCGCCGCGCCGCCGCCGCCCATGTCCCCGCTGAGGTTGAGCAGCACCACGCCCGCGAACCCCAACACCAGCCCCGCCAGCTCCGCGCGGCCCGGCCGCTGCCCGAACGCCACCCCGAAGATGGCCATCCACAACGGCATGCTCCCCACCACCAGCGCCGCCACGCCGGACGGCACCCCCAGGTTCTGCGCGAACGCGATGCCGCCGTTGCCCACCACCAGCAACAGGAAGCCCGTGGCCGCCCCCGCGCCCCACTGCCGCGCCCCAGGCCCCGGCTGGCCCTTGAGCCGCAACCCCGCGAACAGCACCCCGCCCGCCATCAGGAAGCGCAACCCGGCCATCCGGAACGGCGGAAACCCCGTCAGGGCGAACCGCATCGCCAGGTAGGTCGACCCCCAGATGACGTAGAGCGAAAAGAGGCTGAACAGCATCCACCCCCGGTGGGGAGCGGGCTCGGCGACTTCGACGGTGGCGGTGGTCACGGCGGGCGGACTTCTAACCCCCGCTCCGCCCCGGGGCGATGTGCGCTTTGCCGCACCCTCCTCGGTCCCGGGGGCCAGTCCCCCGCCTGCCTGCCCTCCCAAACAGCCCCGCCGGATTGAATGCCCGGAGCGTCCCTTTTAGAATTCTACAGGAAGCGTGGATGCCCGAAGCCCGGGCCCATGGTTTCCGGAGCGTGAGCGGGAATGCCCGACGAGCTGGGTGAGCGCGAGAAGGAAGTCCTCCGGGCCGTGGTGCAGGAGTACATCACCACGGGCGGTCCGGTCGGCAGTCAGCACCTGACGCGCCGCGGAGAGTTCGAGGTCTCCTCCGCGACCATGCGCAACGTGCTCGCCGACCTGGAGGCCCTGGGCTTCCTGGAGAAGCCCCACACCTCCGCGGGGCGCGTGCCCACCGACCGAGGCTACCGCTTCTACGTGGACACCCTGGTGAAGCTGCGCGACCCCGCCCCCCGCGATCGCGAGCTCATCCACGCCGGGCTCGTCCATGAGTCCAGCCTGGACGACATCCTGTCGGAGGCCAGCCGCGTCCTGCACTCGCTCACGCGCCACGCGGGCGTGGTCCTCACGCCCCGCCCCGACGCCGCCGTGTTCCAGCGCATCGAGTTCCTGCGCCTGCGCGAGAACCGCGTGCTCGCCATCCTGGTGGGCCAGAACGGCCAGGTGCACAACAAGGCCCTCACCGTGGACTTCCCGGTGACGTCCGACGAGCTCGTCAAGGCCAGCAACTACCTCTCCGAGCTCCTCCACCAGGTGCCGCTGGAGGAGGCGCGCGAGCGCATCCGCGCGGAGATGGACCAGGACCAGGCCCTCTACAACGCCCTCACCGCCAAGGCCCTCCGGCTGGGCGCCGCCGCCACCGACCTCCAGACGCCGGAGCGCGTGCTCATCGAAGGCACCGGCTCCTTCCTGGAGCAGCCGGAGTTCGCGGACGTGGAGCGCATCCGCGCCCTGTTCCGCGCCCTGGATGAGAAGCACAAGCTGCTGCACCTGCTGGACCGCGTGCAGCGCACCAAGGAGATGCACGTCTTCATCGGCGCGGAGAGCGAGTTCTCCGCCGCCGGCGACGTCACCGTCATCGCCAGCCCCTACGGCACGGCGGAGGCGGTGCTGGGCACGGTGGGCGTCATCGGGCCCACGCGCATGGACTACCGGCGCGTGATTCCCCTGGTGAACTTCACCGCCCAGGTGCTCTCCAGCGTGCTGGAGAAGGTGTAGCGCCCTCCAGCGGCCGGGGCGCGTAGACGCGCAGCGCCCCGGGGGCCACCTCGAAGCGCACGGGCGTCATGCCCACGTTCTCCCCGTCCGCGTTCACCTCCATGGGCGGCCGCGTCTCCACCACGAGCCGGGCCGTGTGCAGGTGCACGACGGACGCGTGCTCCAGGTGCCCGCCGCTGCGCATGCCCAGCGCCACGCGCGCCAGCGTGGCCACGTCGTGCAGGTGGCCCAGTCCGGTGCGCTCGCCGCCGTCCGCCGCCGACGGCGCGGTGACGGCGTAGACGTGCAACTGGCGGTCGTCCAGCGTGGCGTCCGGCGCCACCATGTTGCCCGCGCCGTGGTAGCGGCCGTTGCCCACGACGAGCTGGAGCGCGTCCACCTCCAGCGTCCGGGCGTCCGCCTGGATGCGGACGTGGAAGGGCTGCAGCGTGTGCATCTCCACGGCGGCGGCCACCGGGTAGGCCAGCTTGCCCGCGCGCTGCTTCAGCTCCCGCGTCAGCCGCTTCGCGATGGCGGTGGTGAGCCCCAGGCTGGCGGCGTTGAGGAAGGGACGCCCGTTGACGAGCCCCACGTCCACCCGCGCCGTGTAGCCGCCGGCGATGACGCCGCACGCGGCCTCCAGCGTGTCCGGGATGCCCAGCGAGCGAGCGAAGTCGTTGCCGGTGCCCAGGGGCACCACGCCCAGCGTCACGTCGCGGCCCATCAGCGCCTGCGCCGCGCAGCTGATGGTGCCGTCGCCTCCTCCCACGAGCACGCGGCGGGCACCCGAAGCGATGGCCTCCCCGACCACCGCGCGCAGGCGCCTGGGCCGGGTCAGCGCGTGCGCGGCGAGGAGGGGAATGCCATGGGCGGCGAGCAGCTCGCGGGCGCTCTCGAAGGCCTCGCGCCCGGAGCGGGAGCGGGTATTCACCACCAGGACCGCGGGCCCCTCGTCCAGGTGGCGCATGCGCGGCGGTGCGTTGAGTGCGGGTTCCACGAGGGAAGCCTCGGCTTTCTGTGCGGCGCCTCCAACCTGCGCACGAGGGCGCTCCAGCACCAGCGGCCCCCATGCGAAAAGGGCAGGGGCTCTGTCCATTCCCCACCCTGGCGGTGCGGGAGCTTCCGTGGGTGGACAGGGGTAGGGCGCTGGCGGGTTCTCTGCCTGGGTTGGCGTGTTCACCTTCCCGGTGACGCGGCTCCGTGCCACGGACCCGCGCCGGAACGCATTCCAGGAGGGTGATGCATGGCACGAGGGAGCAAGACCCGGTACTCGGCGAAGCAGAAGCGCATGGCCGGGAAGATCGAGCAGGGCTACGAGGCGAGGGGCACCGGCGAGAAGACGGCGGAGGCTCGCGCGTGGGCCACCGTCAACAAGCTCACCGGGGGCGGCCTGAAGGGGGGCTCCGGCAGCAAGGCGAAGGCGGCCCGTCGCCGTCCCGCGGCCCGCAAGGCCGCGCGCAAGGCCACTCGCGTGGCCAGCAAGCGCCGCGTGGCCACCGCGAAGAAGAGCGCTGTCTCCCGCCGCAAGGCCGCGCCCAGCCGGGCCCGGCGCACCACCACCGGACGCAAGGCCACGTCGCGCACCGGCACCGCGGGCAAGCGCTCCACGGTCCGCAAGAGCACCGCGCGCCGCGCGCCCGTGCGCAAGAGCCCGTCCCGTTCGCGTTCCAAGCGCGGCGGTTCGCGCCGGTAGCGGTGGCGTGAAGGCGGACACCGGTGGCCACGGGCTCGTGGCCGCCGTCACCCCGGAGCGCGCGTCAGCGCGACTCCTCGTCCTTGGGCGTGTCCCTCGGCGCCGCGTCCCACGGCCAACCCTCGGGGTCCTGCTCCAGGCGGTGCAGGAGGTCCGTGGGGTCCTTCACCAGGGTGCGGCAGCCGGCCGTGCGCAGGTCCTCCGCGCGGAAGCCGCCGCACAGCACGCCCACGGCCGCCAGGTGCAGCTTGCCGGCCGCCAGCGCGTCGAAGGGCGTGTCGCCCACCATCACCACCGTGGCGGGGGCCGGCTTGCCCAGCTTCGCGAGCGCCACCTCGAGGAGGTCCGGGTGCGGCTTGCTCTTGTCGGCCTCGTCCTTGTTCGTCTTCGTCTCGAACAGGCCGTCGATGCCGCACAGCTCCACGTAGCGCTTGAGCTCGTCGTCCTTCGCGCTGGAGGCCAGGGCCACCTTGCGGCCGCGCTTGCGCAGCTGCTGGAACAGCTCCTTCACGCGCGGGAAGGGGCGCACCTTGGGCAGGAACTCGCGCTTGAAGAGCGCGGAGCGGTACTCCTCCAGGTCCTTGCCGAAGCGCTCCAGCTCCTCGTCGTTGAAGAAGACCGGGAGCAGCTGATCCGCGCCCTTGCCAATCTGGCTGCGCACGTGGGCGAACGGGATGTCCCGGCCGAACTCGATGAACGACCGGCGCCAGGCCTCGGCGTGCTCGTCCACGGAGTCCATCAGCGTTCCATCGACGTCGAAGATGACGTTCTCGACCATGCGCGGCAACCTCCGCCGTCCAAGGTGGCGATGGGCCGCGAGACGGTCAACCGCCCGCGGGTGGATTCGGTCCACTCTCCTGCGCTTCGCTGTCCACGAGTGTCCGGGTCTGCACGCTGTATCCGTCCGGGGCGCTGGGCGTGAACGCGTCGTTGGGCAGCGCGGCCTTCAGGTCCACCTTCGACAGCGCCGTCTCTCCCTGCTTCACGCCGCCCACCCAGCGCGACAGCCGGCGCGGCACGCACAGCCCCAGCGCCGCGTCGCAGTGCTCCTCCTCCATGCGCACCTCCGCCTGCGTGCCGTCCGGCGCGCGCGTGCGCTTGGCCAGGAAGTCCAGGGCGGGCCAGCGCAGCACGTACGTCACCTCCACGCCCGCGCCCGCCTCGCCCTCCAGCGTCATGGACAGCTCCACGGCCTCCTTCGCCTGGGGCAGGTCCGTCACGCGGCGGGCCTTCGTGCTGCGCAGGAGCAGCGGCGCGCGGAAGCCATCCGGCACGAAGGGGGTGAAGACCTCGGTGAGGAACGCGGACAGCTTCTGCGCGGAGACCTGGGAGGTGAAGGTCGTGAACTGCCTGCTCGCGTCCACCTGTTCGTACAGGTGCTTGCCATCCCACGACACCGTGCGGGCCCGCGGCGCGGACACCGTGCCGCGCATCTTCTGGGGCGCGCGGTACGCGAAGGTGAAGCCCGCGGACGCGGTGTCCCCTTCCGTCTGCGTCCCCTCCAGCTGGTAGTTCACGAGCTTCGCGTCACGCGCGGCCAGCTGCTCGCGCACGCGGGCCATCCGCTGCGCGTCGTCTCCGCTCCCCGAAGAGGAACGGCACGCGACGAGGCACACGAGGGGGAGCAGCAGGAGGGCGCGCATGGTGAAGGACCTCTTTCAAAATGGAAAAGGCCCCACTGTTCCCAGGGGGGCCTTCGGACTGCCTCGGTGAGGAGGCAGCAGGGACTACTTCACCGCCACGCCGGTCGCGGAGGAGCTGGTGACGCCGATGATGGTGCCGAACAGGGCGAAGATGCCGTGACGGGGCGTGGTGTTCGCCGTCTTCAGGTCCACCTTGGAGGCGCCCATGGCCTTCGCCTCGGTGATGAGGAGCTTGTTGACCACGGTGTCCAGGTCGCTCTGCACGATGTCGATGATGTGGAAGATCGCGGTCAGGCCCAGCGAGCTCCCCTGGATGACGGCCACGGCCTCGCCGTTGGCGGCGATCTCGGAACCGGAGACAACGGCGGACTCAACGCTGGTGCAGCCCACGAGGGAGGCAGCGGCAACGGCGGACAGGATGAGCTTCTTCATGGTTTTCTCCCCAACTGACGGTGGCTTGGATGGTGACCGGGCGACCTGAACGGACGCTCAGTCGTTAGAAGGAACCTCAAGCGGCGCGGTTCGTAGCAGAAGTCAACTTCAAGTCAAGGACCCGGGTCTGGGTAATCCGAGTTGTGTTTTACACTTCATCCGCTCGGTGACCTGGGACCGGTCGCCCCTCTTGCGGACGTGAGGCATCTTCGCGCATGCACCCGGTTTCCCTTCCACGTCCCACCCCGCCCCGCGTCTGGCTGCACCTGCTGTTGTTCGCGGTGACGCTGGGGACGACGTTCCTCGCCTACCTGCTGCTCTTCGGCCGTTCGTTCCCTTTCAGCGAAGGGGGGCTGTTGCCGGAGGACCGGACGCAGGCGCTGGCCTTCAGCGTGTCGTTGCTCTCCATCCTGGGCTCGCATGAGATGGGGCACTACGTGCTCGCGCGGTGGCACCGGGTGGACACGTCCCTGCCGTACTTCATCCCGCTGCCGGTGCCCGGGAGCCTGGGCACGCTGGGCGCGGTCATCCGGCTGCGAGGGCGCATCCCCACGCGCAACGCGCTGGTGGACATTGGCGCCGCGGGGCCGCTGGCGGGCCTGGTGGTGGCGCTGCCGCTGCTCTACTGGGGGCTGCTGCACTCCACGGTGGTGGATTCGCCGCCGGTGCCGTCCTCGTTCCCGGGGGACTCGTCGCTCTGGGTCCTGGGGCAGAACCTGCTCCACTGGGTCGCGGAGAAAGTGACCCAGGCGCCCGCCGCGGCGCCGGCCACCTTCACCCAGCACCAGACGGTGTTCGGCGACAACCTCATCATGAAGGCGCTGACGTGGCTGGCCCTGGGCCCGGTGCCGGAGGGCAAGGACGTCGTGGTGCACCCGGTGGTGATCGCCTCGTGGTTCGGCCTGCTGGTGACGCTGCTCAACCTGCTGCCGGTGGGCCAGCTGGACGGGGGGCACCTGACGTTCGCGGTGCTGGGGCCCCGAGCGCGCACGCTGGGCCAGGGCGTGGCGCTGGTGCTGCTCTTCCTCACGGTCTTCGTCACCGCGTCCTGGGGCCTGTGGCTGGTGGTGGCGAGCAAGGTCGTGGGCTTCGGCCACCCGGAGGTGGTCCAGCCAGAGGAGCCCCTGAGCCCCCTGCGCAAGCTCATCTGCGCGCTGTGCCTGCTGGCGCTCATCGGTTGCGCGATGCCCATCCCCCTGCGAGAGGTGTGGTCATGAAGTACCAGTGCGAAGGGTGCGAGCGGCTGGTCCTGGTGGAGTCCTTCCACCTCGAGGACGGCCGGCTCGCCGTGACCTGCCGGATGTGCGGCGCGAAGACGTTCGCGGGCGCGTCCACGTCCCAGCTGGCTCCCGCCGTGCCTGCGTCGGCCCCGGGAGCGTCCGTGGTGGCCCAGGACGCGCCGCCCCGCGTGGAAGAGCCGGGGCCGCGTGGGGGCGAGAGCGCCGCGGTGGCGGTGTCCGCCCCGGAGGACTTCGTGCGCTCCGCTCCCGCTCGGGCCAGCGTCGCCACGCTGAGGGTGGTGCGCTCCGACGCGCCGTCCGGCGACGTGCGTGCCCTGGACGGGGACCCCTTCCAGGCGCCCGCGGGTCATTGTCCGAAGTGCGTGGCGCCGATGCGAGAGGGGGCGGAGGCCTGCGCGCAGTGCGGGCTGGTCTACGCCAACTTCATCCCGGACGAGCAACAGCCCTCCGAGGCGCTGGCCACCGGGTGGCGCGCGCTGATGGACACCTGGGCTGACTGGGACGCGCATGACCGGCTGCTGTCCCTGGCGATGGGGCGGGGAGAGCTGGCCATGGTGGGCCGGCTGTATCGCCTGCGGCTCGCCCGGGCGCCGGACGACGCGCAGGCGCTGCGAGGACGGGATGAGGTGGTGCGCCGGGTGACTTCCGCGGTGCCGCTCGCCTCCGACGGGCCGTCGCCGGAGCTCGCCCGGAAGGTGAAGAACATGGTGATGGGCGCCGTGCTGCTGGTGGCCCTGGTGATGGTGCTGGTGCTCTTCCAGATCCTGCGCGGTTCGTTCTAGGGCCACGGGCCCTCCGCGAGCGCTGGCCGGCCCGCTTCCCGGGCGGGCGGGAGCGGCGGTCTCCCGGCGATGTCCGGGAACGCGCGGGGGGCTCCCGGCGCTGTTATCCTGCGGGGCCCTCTTCCCCGCGTCCTCCTGCCCCGAACCGCCGCATGTCCGCGCCCGCGCCCCGTCCTCTCTCTGTCGACAGCTTGCTGGGCCCTGGCGGCGCGCTGGAGGAGGCGCTGCCCGCGTACGAGCACCGCCCGGAGCAGCTCCAGATGGCGCGCGCCGTGGAGCGGGCCTTCTCCGAGGGCAGCTACCTGCTGGCGGAGGCCGGCACGGGCACGGGCAAGACGCTGGCCTACCTGGTGCCCGCGCTCCTGGCGGGCCGCAAGGTGGTGGTGTCCACGGCCACGAAGACGCTGCAGGACCAGGTGTTCTTCAAGGACCTGCCGCTGCTCAGCGAGAAGCTGGGCCTGCGCTTCGAGGCGGCCTACCTCAAGGGCCGGGGCAACTACCTGTGCCTGCACCGCTACGAGTCCTTCGAGAAGGACCCGCAGTTCGTCTCGCGCGACGAGGCGAAGCAGTGGCCGCTGCTCAAGAAGTGGGTGACGCAGACGGAGACGGGGGACCGGGCGGAGCTGGACCTGCCGGAGTCGTTCGCCGCGTGGTCCCGGCTGTCCACCACGTCGGAGACGTGCCTGGGTTCGCGCTGCTCGCAGTACGAGACGTGCTTCGTCACCCGGATGCGCAAGCGCGCGGAGGCCGCGGACCTGCTGGTGGTGAACCACCACCTGTTCTTCGCGGACCTGGCGCTGCGCAGCTCCGGCAAGCGCACGGAGGGCGTGCTGCCCTTCTACGACGCCGTCATCTTCGATGAGGCGCACGCGCTGGAGGACGCGGCCAGCGGCCACTTCGGGTGCAGCGTGTCCAACTACCGGCTGGAGGAGCTGTCGCGCGACGCGGTGGCGGCCCTGCCGGCGAAGGATGAGCGGCACGCGACGCTCTCCGCGCTGGCCCAGCGGGTGCGCTCGCACGCGGACGCGCTGTTCCTCCAGACGCCGCGCGCGCTGGGCATGTCCAACCAGGAGTCCACCGTGGCGCTGCGCCCGGAGACGATGGGCAAGCTGTCCGGCGCGCTGGAGCAGGTGCGCGAAGGCCTGGCCGCGCTGGCGTCCTTCGCGGGCAGCGAGCGCGAGCCGGAGCTGGCCGCCATCCACCGCCGCGCGGAGGAGATGGGGGAGCAGCTCTCCTTCCTGGAGAAGGCGGAGTCCGCGGACCATGTGTACTGGGCGGAGGCGCGGGGCAAGGGCCTGTTCCTGCGCGCGAGCCCCATCGACGTGGCGAAGGAGCTGCGCGACCGGCTCTACGGCGCGCTGGACACGGTGGTGTTCACGTCCGCGACGCTCGCGGCGGACAGCCGCTTCGACTTCTTCGCCAAGCGCATGGGCATGTACGACGACGAGGGCCAGCCCGTGACGCGCGTGCGCACGCTGGCGGTGCCCAGCCCGTTCGACTTCCCGCGCCAGTCCGCGCTGTACCTGCCCACGCACCTGCCGGACCCCAGCGCCCCGGGCTTCATCGAGGCGGCCGCGGAGGAGATTATCCAGCTGTGCGAAGTGACGGGCGGGCGCGCGTTCGTGCTCTTCACGTCCCTGCGCAACATGGTGCGCGCCTACGAGCTGACGGCCACGCGGCTGCCCTACCAGGCGCTGCTCCAGGGGGAGCGGCCCAAGCAGCAGCTGCTGGATGCCTTCCGCCAGACGCCCAGCGTGCTCTTCGCCGCGCACAGCTTCTGGGAGGGCGTGGACGTGCCAGGAGACGCGCTGAGCCTGGTCATCATCGACCGGCTCCCGTTCGCGTCACCGGGAGATCCGCTGGTGGCCGCGCGCATCCGGCAGATCCAGGCGCGCGGCGAGGAGCCGTTCGACCAGTACCAGCTGCCGCAGGCGGCGCTGGCGCTGCGCCAGGGCTTCGGGCGGCTCATCCGCACGCAGGCGGACCGGGGCATCGTGGCGATGCTGGACCGCCGCATCGTGACCAAGGGCTACGGCCGGGTGTTCCTCTCCAGCCTGCCGCCCGCGCGGCGGATGGAGGACACGACGGAGCTGAGCCGCTGGTTCAACGGCCCGGTGCGGCCGGTGCCCCCCGTGCGCTCGATTCGCTGAGCACGTCGCGCAGGCGCAGGCCCACGCGCGCCTGGAACGGCGGGGCCAGCGTGTCCACGCCCGCGCGGCCCGCGAGGTACTGGCGGTCGAAGAGGTTCTCCACCGCGCCGAAGGCGTCCACCTTCCAGAAGAGGTGGCGGCTCACGGACACGTCCACGACGGCGGCGCCGCCCATGCCGCGCGTGTTGAGGTCGTCCTCGTACTGCGGGCCGAACACGCGCAATTGCGCGGTGACGGAGACGATGGACGGGGCGTCGAAGGTGACGGCGAGCGAGCCGCGATGCCGTGGGTCCTGTGGCAGCTGGCGACCCACGAGGTCGGGCTGGCCGGGCGCCTTCGTGACGACGGGGTCCACGAAGGTGTAGGCGGCCAGGGCCGTCCACTGTCGCGACAGCCGCCAGTCCACGCCCAGCTCCACGCCGCGCACGCGGGCCCGGCCCAGGTTCTGCCGCTGGCGGGTCGTTCCGTCGGGCAGGGGTTCGGCGAGCGTGACGTTGGTGACGGGGCTGTCGAGCACGTTCCAGAAGCCGGTGACGCGGCCGGTGAGGCCGCGCGGACCGGTGGCCTCCACGCCGGCTTCGGTGCCCCAGAGGCGTTCGGCGCCCAGGTCGGGGTTGGCCGCGGTGAGCACGGTGCCCACCTGGAAGGGGCGGTAGAGCTCATTGAGCGTCGGGGCGCGGAAGGCGCGGTAGGCGGAGGCGCGCAGCGTGAGCCAGTCCACCGGGAGGAGGCGCGCGGCGAGCCGGGGGCTCAGCTGCCGGGCGGTGCGGGGCGCGAAGTCGGTCGTGCGGGAGGAGCCATTGGCGAAGCTTTCGAGCAGCACGCCGTCGCGGTTCCTCCACGTGTCCCAGCGCAGCGTGCCGGCCAGCTCCAGCGCGGACGACACGGTGTAGAGGTCCTGCACGAAGAGGCCGCCGGAGAGCTGCGTGCCCCGCGTGTCGCGCGAGTAGAGCGTCGTGGGGGTGTAGGCCGGAGGGAAGAGCAGCTCGTCCGCGCGGCCTGCCGACCGGCGCGCATCCACCCCGGCGGCGAGCACGTGCGTTCCGCCCAGCGTCATCGCCGGTCCGGTCCAGACGAGCGACCCTCCCTGGTCGTTGGCGGGCACGTCCTGGAACGCGGAGCGGACCTCCAGGCGCCGGTTCGCGCTGATGCGGGCGCGGTCCTGGGCGAAGTGCTGGGTGCGGCCGAAGAGGCCCAGCGCGAAGGTGCCCGCGCCGTCCGTGCGCAGGCGCGCGTCGCCAGCGAACCAGGCGAGGTCCACGCTGGCGACGGTGGAGCGGGTGCCTCCGTTCTGCGTCTCGCGGAACACGCCCGCGCGGGCGGACAGGGAGAGGCTGTCGGTGGCCTCCGCCTCCACGCGGGCCTGGGCGCTGACGTGGCGGGACGGGGTGTCGCCGTCGATGGGGCCTCGCTGGTTCGCGGGGACGATGCGGTAGCCCTCGCTGGTGAGGCCCTCGACCTCCAGCGAGGCGCCCACGCGGCCCCACCGGTCCGCCACGCGCCCGGCGGCGAAGCCCGTGCCCAGGTTGCCCACGGACAGGTCGGCATCGAGCACGGGGCCCGTGATGGGCCGTGAGAGCAGCTGCACCACTCCACCCAACGCGGCGCTGCCGTAGAGCGCGGAGCCGCCGGTGGGAACGACCTCGATGCGCTCCAGTCCCAGCCGGGGCAGGGCCCGCCAGAACACCCAGCCGCCGTAGGGGTCGTTGAACGGGAGCCCGTCCAGGAGCACCAGTCCCCGCGCCACGCCGGACGGCGCGAGGCCGCGGAGGTTGAGCCCCTGGGCGGTGGGGTCCGCGACCAGGGACGGCGTGCGGCGGAACGTGGCCGCGGAGGGCAGCGTGCGCACGAGCGCGTCCTGCGTGAGCGTGGGGCTGCGCTCCAGCTCCGCGCGCGGAATCACCACCGTGGTGGCGGGCACGTCGCGGAGCGGGCGCGGCAGGCGCGTCGCGGTGACCACGGTCTGCGTCTCCGGCGCGCTCGGGGCTTCGGCTGGCGCCGCCCTGGGCGCGTCCCGCGGGCCTTCGGGCAGGTCCCCGTCCACGCCCTGCGCGGAGGCCACCGCGCAGAGCATCCACGTCACTCCGAGGCAGGACCGGAGGCGCTGGAGCGAAGGGCTGAGCAGACGGGACATGGCGCGCGGTCCAGGCATCGCGTCCCGCTCTACTGGATGTCGGACTTCCGGGCGAGTCATGACATCCCCCCACGAAACACGAACGGCGGTGAAGTGCCCGGAAAGGCCCCCCACCGCCGCCGTTCACGCCCCGGACCCGAAGGCCCGGTCCCGCGTGGGAACTACGCCGCGGACATGCCGCCCGAGGCGGCGGCCGGGCCCTGGTACTGCGCGTCGCCGAAACCGAGGATGGCGTAGAAGATGGGGCCGAGCAGCGCCAGGCCGATGCCGAAGCCGGTGCCCTTGCCGAACGACTTCGCCATGTCGATGCCGATGATGAACAGCGCGATGATGTTCACGCAGGGCAGGATCGCCAGCACCACCCACCACGCCGGACGGCCGACGATCTTCGTCATCACGTAGATGTTGTAGAAGGGGACGATGGCCGCCCACCCGGGCTCGCCGGCCTTGGTGAACGTCTTCCAGATCCCCGCGATCGCCAGACCGATGACCGCCAGATAGATGATCCAGAACAACGGCCCCGGGCCCGCCGACTGGTGCTCCTGCATCTGCTGCATCATCTGAAGCTGCTGCTCGTCCATGAAGTACTTCCCCCTCGGAAGTGTGGGGCGCGGCAGTGGGCCGGCCCCGGTTCAGTCCCGAACAATTCGCGAAGTAGGGGGGCGAAAGCAAATCCCTTCACCCGGGGGCCGGGCGCGCACTCACGCCTTCAGTGTCTCTGGCACCACCCAGTCCGGCTTCAGCCGCTGGATGACCTTCACGAAATTCTCTTTGTCCTGGGCTTTCTCCAGAGCGGCGTCGGGGACGATGACGTCGTCCTTCACCAGCCGCTCCAGGTGCATGTCCAGGGTCTGCATGCCCTGGCCCTGGCCGGCCTGCATCTTGGATGCGATTTGAAACACCTTGCCCTCGCGGATCATCGCGGCGATGGCGGCCCCGCCCACCAGGATCTCCAGCGCTGCGACGCGGCCCTTGCCGTCCGCGGTCTTGATGAGCTGCTGGGCGACGATGCCCGCCAGGGACTCGGCGAGCATGCCGCGCACCTGGCCCTGCTCGTCCGCGGGGAAGGCGTTGATGATGCGGTCGATGGTCGCGGGCGCGCTGTTGGTGTGCACCGTGGCGAAGACGAGCACGCCGAAGCTGGCCAGCTGGAGCGCCAGCTTCATCGTCTCGTTGGTGCGCAGCTCGCCGATGAGGATGACGTTGGGGTCCTCGCGGCCGGCGGAGCGGATGGCGGTGGCGAAGCTGGAGGCGTGCGGGCCCACCTCGCGGTGGGTGACCTGGGACTTGAGCGATTCGTGCACGAACTCCACCGGGTCCTCGATGGTGAGCACGTGCGACGGGCGCGTCTTGTTGATGTGGTTGATCATCCCCGCGAGCGTCGTGGACTTGCCGGAGCCCGTGGGGCCCGTCACCAGCACCAGCCCGCTGCGGCGGTCCGCCAGCTTGCGCACCACGTCCGGCGTCTTCAGGTCCTCCAGCGACAGCACCTTGCTGGGGATGGTGCGGAAGACCGCGCCGATGCCGGTCATCTTGTAGAAGTAGTTCGCGCGGAAGCGGGCCTTGGTGCCGTAGCCATAGGCGAAGTCCAGGTCCAGCTCCTCGGTGATCTGCCGCTTCTGCTCCGGCGAGCAGATCTCGAAGAGCAGCGCCTCCAGCTCCTCGGAGGTCAGGGGCTCGTCCCTCAAGGGCACCAGCTCGCCGCGGATGCGGCCCAGGGGCGGGTAGCCCACGCCCAGGTGCAGGTCGCTGCCCTTTCGGTCGAGCAGCACGTCGAACCAGGTGGCGATGCGGGGGGTGTCCGTCATGTCAGGCGCCCTTCTTGCCAAGCAGTGAGCCCACCTTGGACAGCATCCGCGCGCCCTCCTGGGGCGAGGCGGGCGGGGGCACGGTCGCGGCGCCGGGCCGCTTGCCCGTCACCATGGCCTCGATTTCGTCCGGGTTCTCCGCGAAGCCCTTCACGGTCTCCAGCGTCGCCTTGCCCGAGCGCGCCAGGTCCGACAGCGAGTCCTCGAAGCGGATGATGCCCAGGGACTTGCCGCGCTGCTGGAGCGAGGGGATCTGATACGTCTTGTTGTCGCGGATGAGGTTGCCCAGGGCCACGGAGCCGGTGAGGACCTCGGCGGCGGCGACCATGGACTTGCCATCCGCGGAGGGCATCAGCCGCTGGCTGACGATGAGGCGCAGGCCGCTGGAGAGCGACAGCCGCACCTGCTGCTGATCCCCGGGCGGGAAGAGGTCGATGAGCCGGTCGATGGTCTTCGCCGCGCTGGGCGTGTTCATGGTGCTGATGAGCAGGTGGCCTGTCTCGCTGGCCGCGAGCGCCATGCGCACCGTCTCCGTGTCGCGCAGCTCGCCCACGACGATGACGTCCGGGTCCTCGCGGAGGCTGCCCTTGAGGGCGCTGGCGAAGGTGCGCGTGCTGGTGCCCACCTCGCGCTGGCTGATGAGGGCGCGCTTGCGCGGGTGCACGTACTCCACCGGATCCTCCACGGTGAGCACGTGATGCGTCGTCTCGCGGTTGATGATGTCCACCAGCGCCGCGAGCGTGCTCGTCTTGCCGTGGCCGGAGGGGCCCGTGAGCACGATGAGGCCCTGGTGGTGGTGCGTCGCCTTGGCGATGTCCGGGGGCAGCCCCAGGGACTCCAGGGTGGGGATCTCCCGGGAGATGACGCGGAAGGTGCCCTTGAGGCCCGTGCGCTGGCGGCCCACGTTGACGCGGAAGCGCCCGGTGTCCTCGGAGTCCAGCGCGAAGTCCACGCTGCCGTCGCGCTCCAGCACCGGCCGCAGGCGCTCCGGGATGATGGGCAGCAGCAACCGCTCCACCATCTCCGGGGACAGGGGCGTGTCCTGCGGCTGCAACTCACCCGCGAGCCGCATCAGCGGCGGCCGTCCAGCCACCACGTGCAGGTCGCTGGCGAGCATGCTGCGCGCCTGCTCCAGCAGCACGGCCAGGTCGCGGCCCGGCGCGGCGGCCGTGCGCGAGATGGGGATGACCCGCGAAGGAACCGGGGTGGAGGCCGCGCCCGTGTGGCCCGGTGCCGCGTGCACGGAGGATGCGCCTGCATGGCCCGTGTGGCCCGGTGCCGCGTGCACGGACGCCGAGACCGAATGACCCGCCGCGCCGGAGTGCGCTGACGCCGCGCCCGAGTGGCCTGTCGTACCGGGGTGAGCTGACGCCGCGCCTGCATGGGTGGACGCCGCGTGAGCCGAGGCCGCCCCCGCGTAGGCGCCCGCCTGAGCGGCCATCCCTCGCGCGGCGGTGGCGCTTCCCGCGGATCCACGTCCTGGGTCCGCCATCCCAGGCCCACCGGCCTGGACGGCGCGAGCCATCGCCTCGGCCGGAGCCGACACCGCCGGCATTCCCCCATAGGGCGTCCGCGTGGGTGCTGCCACCGGAGCCGACGCCGCGGGCACCCCCGCGTAGGGCGTCCGCGTGGGCGCGGCGGCAGCCGGGGCGGCGGCCGCTGCCTGCGCCGGGGCCGCCTGCGCAGCGCCCTCCGCGCCGCGCGTGAGGCGCACGTTCATCAGGTCGCCCCGGCGCACCGCCGCGATGGAGATCGCCCCCAGGCCGGTGGCATTCACCGTCCATTGCACGGGCGTCTCGGCCACCGTGGACGCGCGCGCCATGCCCACCATGGCCTGGAGCGCCTTCACGAGGTCGTCGGTGGAAAGGGCGCCGGGATCCACGGGCTCGTAGCCGGTGGCGCCGCGCACCATCGGAGGACGACCGCTGGCCAGGGCCAGCTCGGTGATTCCGGGACGTGACAGGTGACGCAGCAGCTCTGCGAGCGGTTTCATGCAGGGGGTGGGTGCCACCGCTGCCGTGGCGTCAGGCCCGGCGGGGTGGAACGCCCCCGAGGATAGTCGACCGCGACGTTCCAGGTCATCGGGCCCGCCCCGTAAAGCGCGACGGGAGCGGCCGTGTGAGGGCCCCTCCCGTCGGGAACAACCTGCTGTGTGGGGCTGGCGGACTAGAGTTCGCGCGACATCAGGAGCCGCAGCTTGCCGGACTTCTTGGAGACCACCGTGGCCACCGTGGTGAAGCCCGCCTTGCGGTAGAAGCCCACCGCCGGCGCGTTCGCCGGATCCACGCGCAGCGCGATGGTCTTGCGGTACATGTCGCGGGCCGCGTCCAGCGCCTTGTCGAGCAGCATCGCGCCCACGCCGTGGCGCCGCAGCTCCGGCTTCACCACGATGTTGCGCAGGTAGGCGGCGCCCGGCACCGGGCCGTCACGCTCCACCGTCACGTAGCCCACGACCTGGTTCTGGATCCGCGCCACGTGCAGGAAGGGCTTGAGCTGGGTGAGCGCCTTGAGGCTCTCTTCCTGGCTCTCTCCGCGTCCCTTCCAGGGTTCGGAGTTGGCGCGCAAGGCCGACACCGTGGTCAGGTCCTCGTCGGTGGGCGGACCGAACTTGACCCCGTTCACCAGATCATTCGGAAGGGTCGCCCCCTCCAGCACCGGCGTGGGGGCCGCCACCTCGACGCCTGGGTCCACCTGCTTCATCGTCATCGCCTTGCTCCTCCGTCGCGTCCGCGATCCTAACCGGTCCCCCCTTACCCATGCACGCGATCATTCCGCGCGCATTGTCCTCTTTTCCGTGTGGGGAGACGTCCTCCTCCTGGCGAGGAGCAGGAACTTGTCGGAACGTCACACGCAAGCGCGTCATTCCGTGAGGGAACGTCCTGCCCTGCCGTCTGGTGTGCGACCGGCCTTCCGCGCGGGACGTGAGCCCATTATAAAACGCCTGTCCGGGTCCCCCTCGGTCCGAGTCCTCCCCCTTGCAACTGAACCACGCACAGCGCGAGCTGACGCTCAAGATCGTCTATTACGGCCCCGGGTTGAGCGGGAAGACGACCAACTTGCGCAAGCTGCACGCGCGAGCGCGGGCGGACGTGCGAGGGCGCCTCCTGTCGGTGGACACGCACGACGACCGGACGCTGTTCTTCGACCTGCTGCCGGTCTTCTTCTCCACCTCCACGGGCTTCAAGGTGAAGGTGAAGCTCTTCACCGTGCCCGGGCAGGTCATCCACAACGCCACGCGGCGGGTGGTGCTCCAGGGCGCGGACGCGGTGGTCTTCATCGCGGACAGCCGCCGCGACGCGGCCCCGGAGAACAACGCCTACTGGCGCAACCTGCAGGAGAACCTGCGGGAGATGGAGCTGGACCCGCAGCAGGTGCCGGTGGTCATCCAGTTCAACAAGCGGGACCTGCCGGACAGCCTGACGGACGCGGAGCTGGCGGAGGTCCAGCGCCGGGGGAGCCAGCCGGTGGTGGGCTCCGTCGCGGTGCGGGGTGAGGGCGTGGTGGAGACCTTCCACGCCGTGGCCCAGGCGGCCTGGCGCGCGCTGGAGCTGCGGGCCCAGCTGTCGCGCAACGTGGGGCTCAGTGAAGACGAGTTCCTGGGGCAGATCTTCCGCCACATCGACCTGAGCGGCACGGCGCTGGAGGGGCGTTACAGCCCGCCGCCCGGCATCCGGGAGAGCGGGAGGGCGCCATGAGCGGCCCATCGAGCGGAGGCCCCCGGAACGCCGCGGGCTCGCCCCGGCGTGAGTCCGCGCTCCAGCGGCGGCTGTCGCTCGGGGACCTGTTGGACCTGCCGTCCTTCACGGAGGTGGTGAAGGGCTTCAGCGACCTGTACCGCGTGGGCATCAAGGTGCTGGACACGCGCGGCAACAAGCTGGCGGACGTGAAGGTGGGCCACGGCGACTTCTGCGCCTACGTCTTCTCCTTCCCGGACGGGCGCCAGGCGTGCACCGCCATGGTGGGCCGGGTGAAGGACGGCCCCGTGCTGCCGGAGGCCGGCGGACGGGTGGCGGACGGCGACACCTCCGAGGCGTCGGGCCTCATCGCGCTCACGTGCTTCACCGGCCTGCGCTACGTGGTGATGCCGGTGCGCTGGGACGGCGACCTGCTGGGCCGGGTCATCCTGGGGCCCTTCACGCCAGAGGAGCTGGCGGACTTCCCGGCCACGCTCACCGGCATCCAGGGCCTGGACCTGGAGCGGGCGCAGGAGCTCCTGGGCCGCGTGCGCCGCGTGCCGGAGCGCACCGCCGCGCAGGTGCTGGGCCACTTCGGTCAGGTGCTGGGCGCGCTCGTGGCCAGCGGGCAGAAGGCGTACCTGGCCACGCACCTGCACCTGGAGTCCACGCTGGAGGTGCACCGCGAACTGGAGGCGCAGAACGCGCGGCTGCTCCAGGCGAACGCGCGGCTCAAGGAGCTGGACCGGCTGAAGTCCACCTTCCTGGGCACGGTGAGCCACGAGCTGCGGACGCCGCTCGCGTCCATCCTCGGGTATTCGGAGATGATGGCGGAGGGGCTGGCGGGGCCGCTCAACCCGGAGCAGCTCCAGTACGTGCGCACCATCGTGGAGAAGGGCGAAACGCTCCTCTCGATGATCTCCTCGCTCCTGGACCTGAGCCAGATTGAGGCGGGCCGCCTGCGCCTGTCCATGGCGCCAGTGGACCCCGGCTACGTCATCCAGACGGCGGTCTCCAGCGTGCTGCCGCAAGCGCAGCGCAAGGGCCTGGAGCTGGAGGTCCGGCTGCCCCACACGCCGCAGCCCCGGCTGGCCGGCGACCTGGACAAGCTCCGGCAGGTGGTGGTGAACCTGCTGGCCAACGCGGTGAAGTTCACGCCCGCGGGCGGCCGGGTGAAGGTGACGCTGTCGGACGCGGCGATGCAGCAGGAGCTGGGCGTGCCCGGCTATCGCATCAGCGTGGAGGACACCGGCGTGGGCATCCGCGCCGAGGAGTTCGAGCGCATCTTCCAGAGCTTCTACCAGGTGGACGGCAGCTCCACGCGCGAGTTCGGCGGCGCGGGGCTGGGCCTGGCCATCGTGAAGAGCCTGGTGGAGGGCCACGGCGGCCGCGTGCGGGTGGAGAGCGAGTTCGGCCACGGCTCGCGCTTCATCGTCCAGCTGCCCCTGCACCCGCCCATGCAGGACCGCGGGCTGACCGCCGCGCCGCCCATGCCGGAGCCGGACCGCTTCTAAAGGCAGACGCCCGGCCCGGAGGTGTGGGCGGCGGTGCGTTCGCACGCCGCGTCCATCCGCCACGTCCGCCGAAGGTCCAGCGCCATGGAGTTGGCGTGCGTCTGGAATTTTATGGGTTTTGCAGGAATTTACTGTGTTGTTTTGATTTATGCTTTGGGGTCGGATGGTCTGTCTTTCGTCGTCCAATCCCCAGGCATGGCGTTCCAGATGAAGACGTTGTCGATCCGCGCGTTCGGCGCGGCTGTGTTTGCTATTGCCGGGCTGACCGTGGGCTGTGGCGGCGCTCCGGAGGACATGACGGCACCCGAGGGCGAGGCCCCGGGTGGGACGCCCATCGCCCAGGTGTACACGGGGCAGGCCATCGACGTGTCCGGGGTGAGCGGCGCCTGGTTCTATGCCTATCACCCGGCGTCGGGTCTGTTTGGCTACACGCTGAGCACCTACGACTGCAGCTAGTCCGCGGTGGACTGTCCGGGGGTGTGGGGCTTGAGCAGCCCCGCGCCGCCGGCGTCGGGAGGCATGAACGACGGCAGGTGCGTCTGGACGAGCGCGCCCACGAGCCCCAGCAGCATCACGACGCCCAGGGCGCGGCCCAGTCGGAGCGTGAGGGAGCGCTGCTCGGACACGCGCGCCACGAGGATGAAGTTGATGGCGGCGCTGGCGAGCGACGCGATGATGGCGCCCACTCCGGCCGTCGTGGGGGAGATGGTCCCGTTGGCGCACAGGGACGCGGCGGAGGCCACCGCGGACGCGCTGGACACCAGTCCGCCCACGGCGCTCACCGCGTAGAAGCCCCAGCGGCCCAGCAGCGTCTGTCCCACCGTGCCCACGACCTGGAGCGCGAGGAAGATGAGGCCGAACTTCAGCGCGGACGGCAGGGAGAAGGGCGACTTCAGGGGCAGGGCGGGCGGCTCGGCGCCGGGGGTGGCCTCCACCCGCGAGCGCATCAGCGCCAGCCCCGTGCTGGACAGGAGGATGAGCACCAGCGGGATGGCGGAGTCCACGAGCGCGCGGAAGGACAGCAGGCCCAGCAGGACGGCGTTGCGCAGCGCCATGGCGGCGGTGGCCAGCATCACGCCCCGGTAGGCCACGTCCAGCAGGCGCCCGGAGGTCTCGCGCACGCGGTTGGCCAGCTCCGCCACGGTGACGGTGCTGTTGACGAGCCCGCCCAGGAACCCCGTCACCTCCACGCCGTGCGTCCCGAACACCTTCCACAGCAGGTAGTTCACGAAGCCGATGGCCGCGATGAGGATGACCGTCACCCACGCGGCGCGCGGCTCGATGAGGCCCCACGGGTCCACCGGCTGCGAGGGCAGCACCGGGTAGATGGCGAAGGCGAGGATGGCCAGCAGGATGGCGGAGCGCAGCTCCTCGGCGGTGATCTTGTGGCTGAAGGTGGCCATCCGCTCCTTCCACGCGAGCAGGCCCGCGGTCGTCACGCCCACCGCCGCGGGCGTCACCGTGTGGCCCAGGCCGCACAGCACGCCGGTGAAGCCCGTGACGAGCAGCGCGGCGGACGTCGTCAGCTCCGCGCCGCCGTTGGCGCGCAGGGACTGCCAGTTGAGGAAGCACAGCAGCACGCCCAGGAGCGCGAGGCTGAGCAGCGCGAAATTCGGGCCCAAGAGACCGCCCATGCCACCCAGCAGCGCCGCGAAGCCGAACGTGCGCAGGCCTGCTTCCTTGCCGCGCCACTCCCGCTCCAGCCCGACGAACAGCCCCACCGCGAGCGCGAGCGTCAAGCGCATCAGCGTCTGCAACGGGGGCCAGGAGACGACAGGGGGAAGACCTTCCATCATGCGTGAAACCTCTCTGCTGCTGTCATGCTCGCCCGTCGCCCCGTCGTCAACGCCGCACCCCGTCACTCCTGCGTGGACCGTTGCGCGGCACCTCCCGCGTCCCATTCCGCGAGTGGCTGCGTCCGCGCCCCAGGGAAGGAGCGTCCCCGCGTCGTGACGCCGCGTCCGCGCGTGGAGGTGCCCCGGAGCCATGGAGGGCCCGTCCGCGAAGGGCGATGCCGTCGCTCCGGCTCGCCGAAGCACCCGATGTCATGGAATGCATCCGCAGGGGGACACCGCTCCGGCTCGCCGAAGCATCCGGTGCCAAGGAGGGCGTCCGCGAAGGGCGATGCCGTCGCTCCGGCTTGTCGGAGCACCCGGTGCCATGAAGAGCATCCGCGCAGAGTGGTGCCGCCGCTCCGGCTCGTCGATTCCCCCCTCGTCAGCGGGACCAGAGGTGCGAGCCGGGATGTCCGCTTCGGCCACCTCAGGTCAGCGCGCGGGGGCCTTCGGGGGCGGCTCCGCTCACGACGTGCAGCCGCTCCCAGCCCTGTCGCGCGAGGAGCTGATGCACCTTGGGACGCAACGCCGCCTGCAGCGCCTTCGCGCCAGCCTCGTCCTTCAGGGACAGCGCGGGCAGCGACCAGCGCTCGCGCACCCGGGCGTCCATGCCCGGCGCCTGACCCGCGACCTCGATGAGGACATAGTGGGACGCGGGCACCCCCCGGTCGCGCGTGGGCGCGGCGCGCAGGTGGGCCTCCTCCATCAGCGCGTCCACCGCCCCGGGCGGCCCCATGTCGTCCCGCGCCGGGGGCGGCGACACCACCGCGCGCGCCCGCTCCGGGTGCGCCAGCGAGTTGAAGAGCGCGGCGGCCAGGTGCGCGGGACCTGCCTCCGCGCACTCGAAGACGACCGTCTCCACGGCCTGGGGCTCGGGCCGGGGCGCGCCGCCCAGCAGCCAGCGGAACAGGAACACCGCCAGCGCCGCGCCCAGGAGCTGCGCGGCGACGAAGGACTCCACCTCCCACGGGCTCATCACGCCCACGTGGGCGCTCGCCGCGCGCGCCAGCACCAGCGCCGGGTTGGCCAGCGAGCGCGAATCGGTGAACCACACCGTCGCGGCCACGTACCCCGCGATGGCCAGCGGCGTCGCGGATGGGCGCGTGCGCACGCAGCCTCGCACCACCACCAGCAACCCGAAGGTCGCCACCATCTCCGTGAGGAACCGGGCCCCGTCCGCCACGGGCAGCTTCGCGGTGAGCAGCAGCGGCTCATTGCACATGCGGTGCGCGACGAGCCGCCCCACCAGGCTGCCGGACAGCTGCGCCAGCGCGTACAGCGGCACCTCGCGCCAGGGCGTGTGGTCCCCCAGCGCGTCAGCGAACGTGAGCGCCGGGTTGAGGTGCGCGCCCGACAGCGGCCTCAGCACCCACAGCAGGCACGCCAGCACCGCGCCGCACGACAGGGACATGAAGAGGCGTCCCTCGGTGGCGCTCGCGCCCAGGTGCTCCGCGACGTGGTGCGAGCCCTCCAGCGCCACCACCACCAGCCCGCAGCCCAGCGCCTCCGTCACGAGCCGGCGGCGAAGGTCCATGGGTGTGGAGGAGGAATGCACCTCCGTTCCTATGCCTGGGTGGTCTGACACCGTCAACGCCGAGGGCACGCGCCCCGCTCACGGGTCCGGTGGCCGACGCTGGGCCGCGCGGCGCGCGGGGACGTTGCGTCACCCGGCACGGCGTGGTCTCTGTGCCGCCCATGCCCGGTGAGTTCGACCTCATCCAACGCTTCCTCGCCTGCTTTCCGCGCGCCCGGGTGCCGGTGGGACCCGGGGACGATTGCGCCGTGCTCGCTCCGTCGAAGGGCGCGCTGTGCGTCACCACCGACGCGGTGGTGGAGGACGTGCACTTCACCCGCGCGACGTTCTCGCCCGCGGACATCGGCCACAAGGCGCTCGCGGTGAACCTGTCGGACCTGGCCGCCATGGGCGCCGTGCCCCGCTGGTTCGTCTGCGCGCTCGCGCTGCCCCGGGACTTCCCGCCTCGCGAGCTGTCCGCGCTCGGCCGGGGCATGGCCGCGCTCGCGAAGGCGCACCGCATCGCGCTCGTGGGCGGCAACTTCACCTCCGCGCGCGAGGTGTCCGTCACCCTCACCGTCACCGGCGAGCTGTCCCACCCACCCCTCCTCCGCTCGGGGGCCCGGCCCGGGGACCTGCTCTACGTCTCCGGCACGCTGGGCGACGCGCGCCTGGGCCTCCAGCTGCTCCAGGCCGGCGTCCGGCGGGGCGCGGCCGTGAGGCGCCAGCGCCGCCCCGAGCCCCGCGTCGCCCTGGGACAGGTCGCCGCGCGGTTCGCCTCCGCCGGGATGGACGTGTCGGATGGGCTGGCCCAGGACCTGGGGCACCTGTGCGCCGCGTCCCGGGTGGGCGTGGTGCTGGAGCTGGACCGGCTGCCCCTGTCCCCCGCCGTGCGCTCGGCCCTGGGGCCTGAAGGGGCGCTCCAGGGCGGGGAGGACTACGAGCTGCTCCTGGCCGTTCCCCCTCCGCGCGTGCAGGCGTTCGAGCGGGCGTGTGCCCGCGCCGGGCAGGCGGTGACGCGCGTCGGGGTGCTCACCCGGGAGCGCGCGTGGCGCATCCGTGACGCCGAAGGACGCCCGCGGGTGACTCCCCCCGGATTCGATCACTTCGCCCGGTCAGGCAAGCAGATCCGGCCGGATGATTGACCCGTACCGGACAGCAAGGCTAAACCCCTGGGCTGTTTTCCGCCCCTCCCGCTGAAAGCACTCCGTGCGCCGCCCCCTTCGCGACGACCCATCCTCTGGCCTCACCCCCCGACGCGAGCCCGTGCAGCGCCTGCTGCGCGCCGTCGAGGGCCCCAAGGCGGTCCGCGAGCAGTCCCTGCACCGGAAGATCACCACCGGGTACATCCTGCTGGGCCTGCTGCTGGGCACCTGGCTGCTCTGCACGGAGAACCTCTTCGACACGTCCTGGGGCCACTGGAGCTCCGTCATCCGGGTGAGCGTGGGCGTGCTCATCACCTTCGGCGGCGCGGCGTTCCTGCCGTCCCTGCTGGCGCGCGTCACCCGCGTGAAGGTGCTCAGCCGCTCCGCGTTCGAGATCTCCCAGGGCGACCTGTCCAAGCCCGTGGCCGCGGAGGTGCACAGCACCCGCGACGAAATCGACGAGCTGACGGGCGCCATCTCCCGCATGCAGGAGAACCTGCGCGAGCTGGTGGGCAAGATCCAGGACACCGCCAAGAGCGTGGCGGACACGGCCATCGACCTGCAGCGGTCGGCGGAGAACGTCAACGGGTCCACGGAGGAAGTGGGCTCGTCGATGGAGAAGATCGCCAGCGGCGCGGAGACCCAGTCGCAGCTCGTCTCCCAGGCCTCCAAGGTCATCACGGAGATGGCCGGCAGCATCCAGCGCACGGCGGCGAGCGCGCTGGACGCGGCCCGCACGTCCGCGGAGACCAGCAGCAGCGCGGAGGACGGCTCCAAGGCGGCGCGGCTCGCGGGCGACAAGGTGAAGAAGGTCTTCAACCGCATCGAGTCCGCCAGCCAGCAGGTCTTCGCCTTCGGCGAGAAGACGCAGGAGATCTCCAAGATCGTCGACGCCATCACCCAGGTGGCCCAGCAGACGAACCTCCTGGCCCTCAACGCCACCATCGAGGCGGCGCGCGCGGGCGAGTACGGCCGCGGCTTCGCGGTGGTGGCGGACGAGGTGCGCAAGCTGGCGGAGAGCGCGGGCCGCTCCGCGGAGCAGATCTCCCGCCTGGCGCGCGACATCTCCGGTCAGTCCACCTCCGTCGTCAGCGCCATGAAGGAAGGCATCGCGGAGCTGGCGGAGGGCCGTGAGGACCTCACCGACATCATGCGCTCCATGGGCGCCATCACCGACACCGCGCGCAAGGGCGCGGAGAAGGTGACGCTCATCTCCGACAGCACCCGCGAGCAGATGAAGGGCAGCGAGGAGATGGTGAAGGCCATCGAGGAAATCAAGCTCGTGGCGAAGAACAACGCCAGCTCCACGGAGGCCATCCAGGCCGTCATCCAGGAGCAGACGGCCGCGGTGTCGCGGATGACGTCGCTGGCGAGCGAGCTGACCAACCTCTCCGTGGAGCTGCAGAGCGTGGTGCGCAGCTTCCGCCTGGGGCCCTGAGCGCCCCTTCTTCCACCCCGCGCCTGCGCCGCGTTCCGGCACAAGGGCCTCCACCGTGCGGCACGTCATCTTCCGGGTCGAGAAGGAACGCTACGGGTTGCCCTTGTCGGCGGTCCGGGAGGTCGTCGTGCCTCCGGAGCGCTACACCCGTGTTCCACGCGCCCCCTCCGCCATCACCGGCGTGATGAACCTGCGGGGCCGGGTGGTGACCGTGGTGGAGCTACGGCAGCTTTTGCACCTGCCTGAAGGTCCCACGCCGCTGTGCCGCGTCGTGCTACTGGACCGGGGTCGCAGGGACTTGGGGCTCCTGGTGACGGACGTGGACGGCATCGAGGCGGTGGAGCGCGTCAGCGCCGCGCCGGGCAAGGCCATGCCCGCGGTTCGCGGCGTTGCCCGCCTGGGCGGTCTGGGAGTGACCGTGCTGGATCCGGAAGGACTTGATGCGGCGGTCGTTGCCTTGTTCACTCCCTCCAAGTGAGTAGCCCCCTGGAAACGGCCGGTGATAGGGTGCGCTCCCTCTAGGCCTGAAACGGAGGCGGAGTTCTTCACATGGCTAAGCGGGTGCTGGTCGTCGACGACGCCATCTTCATGCGCAACATGATCAAGGACATCTTTGCGTCTGGAGGGTTCGAGGTCGTCGGTGAGGCGGCCAACGGCCTGGAGGCCGTGGAGAAGTTCAAGGAGTTGAAGCCGGACCTCACGACGATGGACATCGTGATGCCCTTCAAGAGCGGCATTGAAGCGACGCGGGAAATCATCAAGGCCGACAGCAGCGCGGTCGTCATCATGTGTTCGGCGCTCGGGCAGGAGAGCCTGGTGATGGAGGCCATCGAGGCGGGCGCCTCGGACTTCATCGTCAAGCCGTTCCGGGCGGAGGACGTGCTGGCGGTCGTCAAGAAGGTGCTGGGAGAGGCTTGAGCGGTGCATGAGGCCGCGCCCGCCCGGGTCGCGGCCTCATCCGCCTGAAGGAGGTGCCGGGTCATGACGATGGACATGTCCCGGTACCTGGGCCTCTTCATCTCGGAGGCCACCGAGCACCTGGAGGCGCTCGGGCGGGACCTGGTGGAGCTGGAACGCGAGGCCACCGCCAGCACCGTGGACTCGATGTTCCGTCACGCCCACTCGGTGAAGGGCATGGCGTCGTCCATGGGCTTCGAGCCCATCGCGATGCTGGCGCACCGGGTGGAGGACCTCGTGGACGCGGTGCGGCAGGACCGCAAGCTGCTCGACCGGGACCTGGTGGACCTGCTCCTGAGCGCGGCGGACACGCTGTCGGCCCAGGTGCGCGCCGTCGCGTCCAGTCGGGAGCCGGAGCCCGCCGAAGGCCTGCTGCAACAGCTGGGCGTCCGGGTGCAGGCGCTCACCGGCCACGCGCCCGCCGCGACGCGCGTGGCGCAAGTCACCGCGCTCAAGCCCGCGACGCCGCCAGCCGGTGACGACGGACCCGAGGGGTCCGGTTCGCCGCCGGGCGGGGCAGACGGTCCTTCAGGGGCCGGAGCCTCGGGCTCGGGAAGCTCCGGTGCCGGGAGTCCGGGTGGCTCCGCTGCTTCGGGTTCGGCGGCATCGGCCCCAGGGAGTCCGGGTGACTCCGCTGCTTCGGGTTCGGGAAGCTCTGGTGCTGGGAGTCCGAATGACTCTGCTGCTTCGGGTTCGGCGGCATCCGCCCCTGGGCGTCCGGGTGGCTCCGCTGCTTCGGGGCCGGAGCCAGCCGGCCCGGGAAGCCCGGGCGGCACCGCTGGCCCACCGGTGCCGGGTGATTCGCAGGGGCCCTCCACTCCGCGCTCGGAGTCCTCCGGCGGCGGTGCCGGGTCCACCGATGCGGGCGTGCCGGGAAGCCCGGTAGGCCTGACGGTGGTGAGAGCCCCGGAGGCCTCGCGTGGCGCTCCGGGTCCCGAGGCCGGAGCTCCCGGTGGCCTGTCGCCCTCCGGCCTGTCCGCGCTTCCCCCCGCCAGCCTGATGCCGCCGCGCGACCTGAGCGGCCCGGAATCCCTCTACGGCGCACCCGGCGCGCGCTCCCTCACGGCCGTGCGGGCGGACTCCGACCCCTCCGCCTCCGTGGTCGCGCTGGCCGCGGGCCTCAAGGCCGTCGCCAGCGCCGCGGACCTCCGGGCCAGCGCGCCCCGCTGGTCCGTCCGGCTGCGCATCTCGCCCACCTGCCAGGTGCCCGGCGTGCGCGCGTTCCTCGTGCACAAGCGGCTGTCCACCCTGGGCACGCTCGTGGACCTGCGGCCCCCCCTGGAGGAGCTCAAGGCCGGCCGCATCCCCGACGGCTACATCCAGGTGGACGTGGAGACCCCCGTGGGCGAGGCCGGCATCCAGGCCGCCCTCCGCAACGTGGCCGAGGTGGAGGTCGTCTCCGTCGCCCCCACCCTCCCGGAGCCCCCCGTCCTGCCCGTCGCCGCGCCGGCGTCGGACAGCGCGCGCGCCAGCGCGGACGCGAGCTCGCGCACGGTGCGCGTGCGCACGGAGCTGCTCGACTACTTCCTCGACACGGTGGGGGAGCTGATGCTCGCCACCGCCCGCCTGCGTGAAGTGGGCAAGGTGCTGCCGGAGAACACGCGCCCCGCGCTGGAGGAGGGCGTCTACCGGCTGCACACGCTGGTGAAGGACCTGCACGACAAGGTGATGAGCGCGCGCATGACGCCGCTGTCGCTCATCACCGACCGGCTGCCCCGCGCCGCGCGCGACCTCGCCCGCCGCAAGGAGCGCGAGGTGGAGCTGGTCATCACCGGCGCCGAAATCGAGCTGGACCGCGCCATCCTCGACGAGCTGGCGGATCCGCTGCTGCACCTCTTGCGCAACTGCATCGACCACGGCCTGGAGTCCCCCGACGAACGGCTGGCCGCGAAGAAGCCCACGCGCGGCCGCGTGCTGGTGACGGTGCGCCGCGCGCGCGACCGCGTCATCATCGACATCGAGGACGACGGCCGGGGCATGGACCCCGCGAAGCTCAAGGCCTCGGCGTTGAAGCGCGGGCTCATCACCGAGGACGCCGCCCAGCGCATGGCGGACCGAGACGCCTTCCTCCTGTCGTGCCTGCCCGGCGTCTCCACCGCGAAGGACATCACCGACATCTCCGGGCGCGGCGTGGGCATGGACGCGGTGAAGCGCGTGGTGGAGAGCGTGGGCGGCACCCTCGAAATCGACAGCGAGCGCGGCCGGGGCACCGTCTTCACCCTGCGCCTGCCGCTCACCGTGGCCGTGGTGCACCTGCTCCTGGTGGAGGTGGGCGAGGAGGTCTTCGGCCTGCCCATCGCCAAGGTGGTGGGCGCCACGGAGGCGGACCCGCAGGCCCTGAGCAAGAGCCGCGAGACGGCGCTCCTGCCCCACGGCAACGGCCTGTTGCCGGTGCACGCACTGGAGGTGTTGCTGGGGGTGCCCGCGTCGCCCAGGCCGGGATTCCGGCCCTTCGTGGTGATGGAGGGCGACGCCGGCACCGGCAAGGTGGCGCTGGCGGTGGATCGCCTCCTGGGGCAGGAGGAAGTCGTGCTCAAACCCCTGTCCCGGCCCCTGGACTTGCTGCCGGGCCTGTCTGGCGTGACCATCCTGGGCAGCGGGCGGCCCGTGTTCATCCTGGACGTCCCGAGGTTACTGACCGCGTGAGCCCCCCCCTGCCCAGTGACGCGCAGCTCGACGCCCTGCGCGAGGTGGCCAACATCGGCTGCGGACACGGCGCCAATGCCCTGGCCCGCCTGGTGGGAGGCCGCGTGGACCTGTCCGTCCCCGAGGTGCGGGTGACGGACGCGGCGCAGGGCCCCGCGCTGCTCGCCGAGGACGCCCCCGCCGTCGCCGTGCGCCTGGGGATGACGGGCGAGCTGCGCGGCGCGCTGGTGCTGGCCCTGCCGCCCCGGGACGCGGAGGCGCTGGAGTCCGCGCTGGTGCGGGGGCAGCCCGCCTCCCCCGCGGAGCGCGAGAGCGCGCTGACGGAGGCCGCGAACATCCTCGCCAGCGCGTGCCTCTCCGCCATCGGACGGCTGACGGGCTGGCGGCTGTTGCCCACGGTGCCCCGGCTCGAGCGCGGCCCGGTGCGGCCGGTGCTGGCGGACGTGCTGGGGGACGTGGAGCCGGGGCCGGGCGTGGTGCTGGCCGCGCGCTTCGCGGCCACCGGGCCCACGTCGCTGGGCGGTCAGATGCTGCTGGTGCTGGAGCGCGGGAGCGCCCAGGCGCTGTTGTCCCGGCTGGGCCTGTAGTCCGCCGGGGGCCTCCCCCCACCGCGCTCCTGGAGGACCGGGGGCGGGTGGGGTAGAGGGTCGCCCATGGACGAGAAGGCGCTCAGGGCCCTGCTGGGGCAGGTGAAGACGGGCAAGGTCACGCTCGACGACGCGGTCGGCAAGCTCAAGGACCTCCCGTACGCGGAGCTGGGCTACGCGACATTGGACACGCACCGCAACCTGCGCTTCGGCTTCCCGGAGGTGGTGCTGGGCGAGCCCAAGACGGTGGAGCAGCTGCTGGGCATCGTGGGCGCGCTGGTGGAGCGCAAGCAGACGGTGCTGGTGACGCGGCTGCAGCCGGACAAGGCGGAGGCGCTGCTCGCGCGCTTCCCCAAGGCCGAGTACCACCCGGTGGCGCGCATCTTCCACCTGCGCCAGCGCAAGGTGAAGGCGGGCCTCATCGCGGTGGTGACGGCGGGCACCAGCGACATCCCCGTGGCGGAGGAGGCCGCGCTCACCGCGGAGGCCATGGGCGCCCAGGTGCGGCGCGTCTACGACGTGGGCGTGGCGGGCATCCACCGGCTGCTGCGCCGCCGGGAGGAGATCCAGGAGTGCCACGTCGCGGTGGTGGTGGCGGGCATGGAGGGCGCGCTCGCGAGCGCGCTGGGCGGCCTGGTGGGCATCCCGGTGGTGGCGGTGCCCACGTCGGTGGGCTACGGCGCGAACCTGAAGGGCATCTCCGCGCTGCTCGCGATGGTGAACTCGTGCGCCTCCAACGTGGCGACGGTGAACATCGACAACGGGTTTGGCGGCGGCTTCTACGCGGCGCTCATCTCCCGCACGAAGGGACGGCGCTGAGAGCCATGCGACGCATCCTCTACCTGGAGCCCGTGGGCGGCATCGCCGGGGACATGTTCCTGGCGGCGGGCATCGACCTGGGCGTGTCGCCGGATGCGCTCGCCCAGGCCCTCTCCGGTCTGAGCGTGCCGGGCTGGAAGCTGGCGGTGTCGCGCGCGGTGCGCCACGCCATCAGCGGCACGCACCTGGATGTGGTGCTGGACGCGAAGGAGGCGCACCCGCACCGCGCCTACGCGGACATCCGCCGGCTCATCGAAGCGGCCCCCACGCTGCCGGAGCGCGCGAAGTCGCGGGCGCTGGCGGTGTTCCGCGCCATCGGCGAGGCCGAGGCGAAGGTGCACGGCGTGTCCATCGACGACATCCACTTCCATGAAGTGGGCGCGGTGGACTCCATCGTGGACATCTGCGGCGCGGCGGTGGTGCTGGAGCTCTTGGGGGACCCGGAGGTGCACGCCGCGCCGCCGCCCCTGGGCAGCGGCACCATCCGCGTGGCGCACGGGCAGATGCCCATCCCCGTGCCCGCGACGCTGGAGCTGCTTCGCGACGTGCCCGTGCGCTTCGAGGGCGTGGGCGAGCTGACCACGCCCACGGGCGCGGCCCTGCTCAAGGTGTTGACGCGGATTGGCCACCCGCCAGACTTCATCGTGGAGAAGGTGGGCTACGGCGTGGGGACGAAGGACTTCCGCGACCGGCCCAACGTCCTGCGCGCGTCCCTGGGCCGCGTGGAGGCGCAGGCCACCGAAGGGCTGTGGGTGGTGGAGGCGAACCTGGATGACGCCACGCCGCAGCTGCTGGCCTATCTGGTGGAGCGGCTGCTGGAGGTGGGCGCGAAGGACGCGTGGGTGTCCCCGGTGGTGATGAAGAAGGGCCGGCCCGCGCACCTGCTGGGCGCGCTGGTGGAGGGCGGTCTGCGCGAGGCGGTGGTGGACGCGGTGCTGCACGAGTCCACGTCGCTGGGCGTGCGCTACCACCGGGTGGAGCGCCACGCGCTGGAGCGCGACTGGGTGGAGGTGGAGACGCCGTGGGGCAAGGTCCGCGTGAAGCGGGGCCTGCGCGACGGCCGGGTGCTCAACGCGCACCCGGAGTTCGACGACTGCGTCCGCGTGGCGCGGGCCGCCGGCGTGCCGGTGAAGCAGGTGATGGCCGCCGCGATGGCGGCCCTCACGCCTTGATGCGGCAGCCGCGGACTACGGCTTCGGCGGTCGCGCCAGGGTGATGATGCCGAAGGCCGCGCCGCCGGGGTCGGCGACGATGCTGATGCGGCCGTAGGGCGAGTCGAACGGCGCCATGATGACCGTGCCACCCTTGCGGGCGACGGTGGCCGCGGTCTCGTCGGTGTTGCCCACGGCGAAGGTGACCATCCAGTGGGCCGGCACGTTGGCGGGGGTCTTCGCGTCCAGCTGCATCACGCCCGCCGCCTCACCGCCGTCCTTCTTCAGGACCCAGTACTGCATCTGCTCCCCCGGCATCTTGTCCGCCGTCATGCCGAAGAGGTCCTTGTAGAAGGCGACGGCCTTCTCGCCATCGCGCGTCTTCGCCTCGTGCCAGGCCATGGTGCCGGGCTCGTTCACCCGGCCCGCGCCAGGGAACTTGTTCGGCTGCCAGAAGCCAAAGGCCGCCCCGGTCGGGTCCTGACAGAAGGCCATGCGCCCCGCCTCGCTGACGTCCATGGGCTCCATCATCACCTTGCCGCCCAGCTCCTTCAGACGGGCGACGGAGCGGTCCACGCTCTCCACGGCGAAATAGACGTTCCAGGCCGAGGGGGCGGGCGAGTCCTTGGGGCGCGGCATCATCGCCGCCACCTCGCTGCCCTGCGTGCGGGCCATCGTGTAGTAGCCGTTCTCCTTCAAACTGGGCCCGAACGTCCAGCCGAACACCGCCCCATAGAAGTCCTGGGCCTTCTCCAGGTCCCAGGCCATCAGGTCCACCCAGGACACCGTCCCCGCGGCGTGCTTCGTCATCGTCGGCATGGTTGCTCCCCTCGCTGTGCGCCCGGGTGATCCGGGCTACCTGGAAGGTAACAGCGCTGGCGAGGGACACTGAAAGGAAATTCAGTGTCGCGGCGCATCAACGGAGGGGCTGTCGCGCGAGCCCCTGGGCGAACGCGTCCGTGTTGCCGGACACCACGCACACCGGCAGCCCCTCCACCCGGCCGCACCTCGCGCCCGCATCGAGGAAGGGCCGCAGGTGTTCGGGCAGCACCACGTACGCGGTGCGCGCGTCCAGTCCGCCCGGGGGCAGCGGCGCGTGGCACTCCGCCTCCAGGGCCTGGGGCGTGCGCGACGCGTAGCCGCTGTTGAAGGTGAGCTTCAGCCGGTACGCCTGATACGCCAGCGCGTTCACCAGCGGCTCGTCGTACCGGCACACCCACTGCACATGCGGTGGGAAGAGGGCCAGGTGCTGGTAGGGGCCCTCCAGCGCGGCCCAGTCCGGAGACCGCAGGCGCTGGAAGCGCACGGGCTTGAAGAGGGCGCTCTTGTCTTCGCGCGCGTCGTACGCCTGCACCGCCAGCGCCACCGCCAGCGCGGCCCCGGCGACGCCGGGCACGCCCCTCCACAGGCGCACCACCAGCAGCACCGCGCCGACGACGAGCAGATAGTCCAGCGGCCACACGAAGCGGCCCGAGGCGCGGAACGCGTTCGTGGCCTTCACCAGCGGCGCGTACAGCGCGCCCAGGTCCGCCACCGGCTGGCCCAGCCACGTCACGCGCGAGGACAGCGCGTAGACGGCCATCAGCAGCACCACGACCGCCGCGGGCAGCCCCCGGCGCCAGTCCAGCGCGCGCGCTTCACGCGAGCGCAGCGGCAGGCTCACGGCCGCGAGCGCGAGGAGCAGCAAGGCCCCCGCGCCCAGGTAGCCGAAGCCCTCGCCCTGCCGGGGCGCCGCGGGGAGGTCCGGCAGCAGTCGCGACCAGCCCAGCGGGTTCACCAGCGTGGCCAGGTCCGCGGAGAAGTCCCCGAAGCCCTCCGCGCCCAGGCCGCTCCCGCCGAAGTAGCCGAAGAGGGCGAACAGCCCCACGTCCAGCGCCGCGATGCCCGCGCAGGCCCCCGCGACGCGCGCGAGGCCGAGCTTCCGGCTCCAGACGAGCCGCACCCCGAGCGCCAGCGTCAGCGGCATCAGCATGGCCACCCAGTACGGGTGGGTGCCGGAGGCGATGGCGTTGAAGAGGGCCGCGAGGCCCAGGCTCCGCGTCGCGGCGCGCGCGTCCGCCACGTCGCGCAGGTTGAGCCACAGCAGCGCCACCAGCAGCCAGTGCGCGCACAGCGTGGGGTGGCCGAAGCGCGCCGCCATCACCGGCGACAGCGCCAGCAGCGCGCCGCCCAGCGCCACGGGCACCGGGCGGGGGGACACCGTCTCCACCAGCCGGGCGCCGAAGTAGCCCATCAGCGCGTAGCACAGGCCCAGCCACGGTCCGGTGTACTGGAAGTCCACGGGCAGCAGCCCGTTGAAGGGCTTGAGGAGGACGGCGAACCACGGGTTGCCGTCCGTGAGCGCCACCGACGAGCCGTAGGGATAGAAGTGGTTGGGCGCCGCGCCCAGCGGCAGCTGCCAGTCCGCGTTGCGGAAGAAGAGCCAGCCGAAGATGTGCGCGGCCCAGTCCTCGCGCATCATCCAGTCGATGCGCGTGGGCGGCAGCACCGGCCCTCCGCCCATCCACAGGAACCAGCCCAGCCCTCCGAGCACCGCCAGCACTCGAGCGACGACGAGGGCCCGGTGGGACGCGGCGGGGGAGGGGGACGGGGGACTCGGGTTCGGGACGGACTCGCTCAAGGCGCGGCGACTGTAGGCGCCGGTTTCCGCGCCCCGCAACCGCTGGCTGT
Organism: Corallococcus sp. Z5C101001; assembly: GCF_007352635.1. Classification (NCBI taxonomy): domain Bacteria; kingdom Pseudomonadati; phylum Myxococcota; class Myxococcia; order Myxococcales; family Myxococcaceae; genus Corallococcus; species Corallococcus sp. Z5C101001. The sequence continues at coordinate 406,258 of NZ_VKLU01000006.1, read as the reverse complement.
CCGCGCGGGGCCTACGGGCAGTAACGCGCGTAGCGCAGGCCGCGTGTCGTCACGGAGGTGCCCCCGTCCTTGGGGTGGAAGAAACGCACGTAGGTGAAGCCCACCTGTCTCCGGGCCCTGCCGTCCACGAGATCCTCGTACACCGCGGAAGCACTGGCGCGCGCGTTTCCTCCATCCAGCGTCTCCAGGGTCAGGGGCGGTGTCGAGCCGACGCGGCCAGACTCCGTCAGCGACTGCACGACCAGTTGGCCGCTGCTGTCGTCGACGTTCGAGAACGGGTCCGCGTCATCCAGCAGGGTCGACATCTGGTCCCCGGGCCCCAACTGCAGCGCGGGGCCACGGCTCATGAAGGGCCCCAGCCCGCGGGCCTTCCAGCCGCTGTCCTCCTTCCGCCACAGCCACGCTCCCTGGTTGTTGGAGCCCAGCAGGGCGGGCCGCCCGTCCGCGTCCACCTGGAGCGCGACGCGCAGTCGTGGCGAGCCCAGGGGAACCATCCAGTCCAGAGGCTCGGTGGCCCAGGTCCCGGACGTGTTGCTGGCGTACACGACCTGGCTTTCGTCGAGGCCCAGCGTGAGCAGGAACACGGCGTGGAGATGGCCGGCGGCATCCACCGCCAGCCGCTCGCGATCGCCCAGCGGGATTGGCACTGGGAGCGGGTTCAGGGTCCAGGTTCCCCCGTCGCCAATGGCGCCATGCACGTAGGTCTGTCTCTCGGAGCCGGGTTGTTCGACGAGCAGGTGCGGCGCTCCCTGGGGATCGAGCGCGATGGCCCCGGCCCGGCCCTTCCCCAGCAGCTGTGAGCGCCAGACCCCTCCCGTGTCATGCGCATAGCCGAAGGAGTCTCCCTGTTGGAACAGCACGTGGTGGGTGCCGTCCACGGCCACCGCCATGTGCACGTCATAGAGGGGCGAGACGTCGCCCGCCTGCGCTGGGCCGTCGCCCGGGCGGGTGGTGCCTACATACAGGCGCGAGTTCTTCGAATAGGCGTAGTGGCCCACGCCCTGCGCGTCGAAGGCGAAGCCCGCGGTGATGACATCCAGCCCCTCGTCCACCACCCACGTCGTCCACCCCGACTTGCCGCAGGCCTGCTCGCCCGGGCCGGCGTCGGGGTCTTCGCCCGCGTCCGTTCCGTCGTTACTCCCTCCGGAGTCAGGGCTGGTCACCACGACCGCCACGCAGGTGCCGGACACGTTCTGGTACTCGCGGCCCGGTTCGGGTGGGGAGACCCCGTCCAGGCAGATGGGGTCGCAGCTGGCGAGCACCGCCGCGGCCAGGACGGCGCTCGACAACGCGGTGGGCAGGAGGAGCGAACGGGGCATGGGAAGAATCCGCCAGGGGCGCGGCGTGCGCGGGCCTATGGGCAGTAGCGCGCGTAGCGCAGGCCGCGTGTCATCTGGGGCAGGCCGCCGCCATCCGGGGAGGTGTAGTGGATGTAGAAGAGGCCTGCCTGCACCGCGTCCTGGGCGTCCACGTGCACCGCGGAGTCACCGAGGAGCGTGTTCCCGCCATCCCGCGTCTCCAGGAGCGCGGGCGGCGTCGTTCCGACGACGCTCGGGCCGTCCCATGTCTTCACGACCCACTGGCTGGGGCTTCCGCTCGAGTTCGCGTCCGGGGCCGCGTCATCCAGCAGGGCCACCCCCAGCCCCGAAGGGCTCTCCGTCAGCGAGGGGCCGCGGCTCAAGAGGCCCCCGAGCCTCTGCTGCTTCCAGCCGCTGCCATCCTTCACCCACAGAGACGCGCCCTGGCTGTCGGAGCCCAGAAGGGAAGGTTGCCCGGCCGCGTCCACCCGGAGCGCGATTCGAAAGCGTGGCGAGCCATTGGGAATCGTCCAGTCCAGCGGCTCCTCGGTCCAGGTTCCCGCCGCGTTGGTCGCGTACACGGCCTGGAAGCTCCCGCTGAGCGTGCGCACGAACACCGTGTGGAGGTGGCCCGCGGCATCCACCACCAGCCGCTCGCGATCGCCCGCGATGCCAAGCGCATTCAGCGGGGTCAGGCTCCAGGTTCCGTCTTCGGAGCGCGTCCCGTACAGATAGCCCATCAGCATGGAGGGCTGGCCAATGAAGAGGTGCGGCGCTCCCTGGGGATCGAGCGCGATGGCGCCGATCCAGCCCTTTCCCAACAGCTCCGAATGCCAGACACCGCCGGTGTCGTGCGCGTAGCCGAAGGAGTCGCCCTGCTGGAACAGCACATGGTGCGTGCCGTCCGCGGCCACCGCCATGTTCACGTCGTAGGCCGTCGCAACGCCGCCGACCTGCATCGGAGCGTCCCCCGGCCGGGTCGTGCCCACGTACAGGTGTGAGTCCTTGGAATAGGCGTAGTGGCCCACGCCCCGCGCGTCGAAGACGAACGTCGCGCTGAGGCTGTCCAGGCCTTCATCCAGCACCTGGGTCGTCCAGCCCGACTTGCCGCAGGACTGCTCGCCCGGGCCGGCGTCGGGGTCTTCACCCGCGTCGCCCGCGTCTGTGCCGCCGTCGCTCCCGCCAGCGTCGGGGCTGGTCACCACGACCGCCACGCAGGCGCCGGACACGCTCTGGTACTCGCGGCCCGGTCCGGGCGGGGAGACCCCGTCCAGGCAGATGGGGTCACAGCTGGCGAGCACCGCCGCGGCCAGGACGGCGCTCGACAACGCGGTGGGCAGGAGGCGCGAACGGGGCATGGAAAGAATCCGCCAAGGGCTCGGGGTGGGCGCGGCGTGCGCGGGACAGGGCGCGGCCCACGGCTCCGGCCCGCGTCCGTTAGCGCCTCAGGGACACTTCCAGGCCGTACTGCGGATCCGTCCCGGTCTGGCCGTTGGCGGTGACTCGGTCCAGGCCCACCTGGGCCGACAGCCGCAACTTCATCCCCGCGAGCCGGCCCATCACGCCCGCGGCCACGTGGCCGGTGAGCAGCAGCGGGTCCGCCTGGCGGAAGCCCGGCGCCGTCAGGCCCAACAGGCCCCAGCCCACGCCCACCTCCGCGAACAGCGGCACGCGCGTGGGACTCTCCAACCCCACCAGCCCCTCCACGGTGAAGCGGTGCAGCCGGATGCCGTCCCGGCTCGCGAGCGGCGTCACGCCATACGCCCCGCGCGCGCCGTAGTAGAGCAGGTGCACCGAGGACGGCGTGCGCCACGACAGGCTGGGCCCGGTGGCGAACTTCGCCAGCCCCAGGGGCGAGCGCCCCGCGCCCAGGCCCAGCTCCAGCCCGGACGTCCAGCCAGACGGCGCCGCCGCCAGCGGGGACAGGGACCCGCCGATGACGGGCGTCTGGAGACCGGTGAAGTCCACCGGCACCAGCCCCGCGGCGGCCACGTACTCCTCGTAGAAGGGGCGGTCCAACGGCACGGAGAACAGGCCGCGGCGGAGCGCCTCCTCCGCGGGGCCTCGCTCCTGCAACTCCCGGGGGCGCAGCTCGGGCGTGCCGGCGGACAGCTGCGCCAGCGTGAGCCGCGCCTCCGCGTTCGGCGCGCGCACCCAGTACACGTCGCGCGGGGGCAGGAGGATCCGCGTCCACTGCTGCTCCGAGCGCCGCACGTCCACCAGCCGCTGGCCGTCCGCGTCCTCCACGGAGATGCGCGCGTACGCGAAGCCCGCGGGGAAGGTGACGCGGGGCCCCTCCGGCGCGGGGCCCACCAGCGGGCGGCGGGGCGCGGCCGTGGGCGCGAAGGCGTTGACGGACAGGCGCGCGGGCAGGCCCTTCACGCCGTGCAGCGACGCGGCCACGAACGCGGCCAGCTCGCTGTACTCCACCTGCCCGTCGCCGTTGATGTCCGCGCCGCCCAGGAGGCCCGAACGCGCCACGTGGCTGAAGACGCCCGCGCGGATGCGCGACCACTCGTGCGTCTCCCCGTCCTCGCTCTCCGCGAAGAGGGCGCCCACGTTCGGCCGCGACGCCAGCTGCTCGCGCGCCAGCACCCCGCGCAGCTCCGCCAGCACCGCCGCGTCCGGCGTGCCCCCGCGACGGCCCACCACGCCCGACGCGCGGCAGGCATCCGCGATGACGTGGACGTAGTCCGCGCCCATCGGATCCACGACCTCCGCGTAGAGGCTGGTCCGGTCCAGGCGCGCGTCGGCGAGCGTGAAGTAGGCGCGGCCCGCGCTGTCCGTGTTGCCATGGCCCACGTAGACGATGAGCACGTCCGTCTGGCGCCCCGCCGCGCGGTCCGCGAGCGCCGCGGCCTGGAGCCGCTTCACCGCCTGCTCCACCGCGGCGCGCGTGGGAGGCTGCGCGGACTGGAGCATCAGGCTGCCGGCCTGGCGCGTGGAGTCGTCCGGATCCACCAGCAGCGTGGTCTCCACGCCCAGCCGCTTGAGCGTCTCCGCCCACAGCACGCCGTCGTCGTCCGCGTAGCGCAGGGGCGCGAGCGACGGGTCGTCACTGCCATTGTGGGCGATGACGAGCGCCCGTCGCACGGTCTCAGCGAATGCCTCGGGAGCCGCCATCAGCAGGGCCGCTCCCAGGAGCACTTCCAGCTTCTTCATGGAGAATCCTTTACCTGGACCTCCTGCCTGAGCACCACCACCCCCTCCGTTACTCCGCTCCGCAGGGCCGCCAGGGTGGCGTCCGGGTGCTCGGAGAACGTCGCGGTGATTTCGGCCATATCGGGGGTCGCGGGCAGGACGACCGTCAGGTCCAGGGGACCCTCTTCGCCTGCCTTGCCGCTGAGCGCGTAGGGGCCGTTGACCTCCTCATGGCCCCCGGCGCGCACCCGCACCGCCACGTGGGCGTAGGGCGTGCGGGCCCCGGCCGCGAACGCCAGCTTGGCCCCCGGCGCACAGGCGGTCCCGGAGTGCAGCTCGCGCATCCGCTCGCCTGGCGCCGAGCAGAAGATGCGCAGCACCGGCTGCGCCAGCGGGAGGAGGATGGGAGGGGCCGGGTCATGCACGGCCCCCCGCGGGCTGAACTCGGGTTCGGTGGGCGCGGCGATGGTGGGGCCGACGGACGTGGGCGTCACCATCACCGACAGGAAGAGGGCCGCGAGCGTCGCGCCGAGCACCGCCAGGGTGGGCCACCGGGCCGGGGTCGCGTCCGAGGGCACCGCGGCGCCGAGGGCGGCCTCCAGGCCCGCGGCGGTGAGCGCCTCCAGCTCCAGGGCGGTGGGGGTGTCCGTCTGGCCGGACTCGAAGACGCGGTGGGCGTGGGCCCACTTGTCATACCGGACGCCACAGCGGGCACAGGCGTGCGCGTGGCGCAGGAGCCGCGAGGATTCGGGAGCGGATAGCTCCCCCAGGGACCAGCGCGTCAGCCCCGCGTCCGCATGTCGTTCGTACCACTTCATGGGAGGCTCCCGGATGAGAGGGCGCACAGGGACAGGGTGGCCAGCAGGGCGCCCAGCTCCAGACGTCCCGGTGCGGCGTCACTGTCCAACCACCCCGAGTTCTTCAGGTGCTCGGTGAACTGCAGTCGCAGACGGCGCTCGCGCACCCGCACCTCTCCGCGGGTGAGCTTCAGCTGGTCCGCGGCGGACTCCTGCGACAGGCCGTCCATGAAGCGCAGCTGGGCCAGGGCGCGGCCTTCGGCGGGCAGGGCCTCCAGGAAGCGGCGCACCAGCGAGCGGATCTCGGCGCCCAGGGCCTCCTCCTCGGGGCTGCGCCCGTCGGTGGGGGCGTGCACGAGCTCCGGCGCGTCATCCAGCGGAATGGCTTCCCGGGCCACGCGGCCGGAGGCGCGCATCAAATCAATGGCGGTGGAGCGGGCGACGGTGAGCAGGAAGCCCAGGTAGGGCCGCACGCCGTCGTAGGCCTGGCGCATGTGGGGGCGGAAGGCCCGCACGAACGTCTCCTGATGGGCCGCGTCCAGGTCCAGGGGCGTGAGCGCCACGGAGCGCACGCCTGTCTCCGAGTGCACGGAGAACCTGCGCGACAGATAGCGCAGCACCTCTGTCGAATAGGTGCGGTACACCTGGGTGAGCACCGCGGTGTCGCCCCGGCGGAAGGCTTCCAAGACTGACCGCTCGGTTCCTGGAAGCACGTGGAAGGCTCCGTCCCGGGTGGGTGCCCGGCCGGGCACCGCGCCCAGCCCTCCCGGGCCCCTTCTGGAAATGAGATACGAAATGACCCTGAAAATCGGGTCGTGGCTACACGCACGGCGCGCTTTTTCTTGAGTCCGGCGCTCGGGGTGGTTGCGAACCCGGGGGTATCCAGAGGCCGCTCAGAATCGGTAGGCGGCCCCCACCCGGACGAGGGGCCTCACCCCCTCCTGCGTCTCCACACGCGTCTCGTGATGGGTCAGCAGACATGGCGTGAAGAGGACGCACACCGGGTCTGGCGGGACGACGGTCTCGCTGCGCGTCTGGCTGACATCGGCGCCCGCGCCGAGCGACATGGACCATCTGTTCCCGAGCACCTGGGAATAGCCCAGCAGCCCGCCGACTGACTTGCGGGTTCCGCTCACCGGCCCGGCTCCATCGAAGTAGGCGCCTTCCGCCTGGACCGACAGGAAGAATCCCTGGAAGGGCTGTCCGCCTGGATAGAGGCGTCCGCCGGCCTGGAGGCCCAGGGCGTTCATGTCCACGCCGAGCTGCAGGCCTCCGAACACCGTGAGGTATCTCATCACGGGATACTCGAAGTCCCCGGCGATGGTCGGAGCGTCGGGTGAGGCCGCCACGGAGAGCGAGTGGCCGCGAATGCCAATGGCGAGCGCGCCGCGTGAGCGAGCGGATTCGCCAGGGCGCGGAGTGCGAGCCGTCTCCTCCTGGGCGAGCGCCATGCCCGGAGCGGTGAAGAAGCCAGCGAGGACGCAGGAACGAGCGACGTGGCGGTTGATCATGGCCGCCACCCGTTCACCCTGCGTGCCACGCGCAAACACGCGGAAGGACGCCAGGGTGGCGTGCCGCGTGTGCACGGGGCTGCACACCTGCGTAGGCGGATTCTCCCCCAAGGGCCCGCGTGGAGAGGAACGACGGTGAGCCGGACAGCGCTGTTCATGGTTGGCTCGGCTCCGCTCCCACGAACCCGGCGCGCGGGAAACCCTCTCACGCCGGGCCCGTGGGCTCATCCATCACTCGACCCGTCCTCCCTCCCGGTGGGTTCGCCATCCGGAAGGGGCGCTCGGCTTGCGTCCGCTCCAACGAGGCCCGTGCCTCCCCGAAGGGCACGGGCGCAACGCGAGTGCTTCGAGCCGACGCTCATTCCCGAGCGGGCCTCATCGGCGAGGCCTTGTCCGCACGTGGCTCAGGGGAACGCGTCCACGACGGTGTAGCCCACGCGCCGGTCCACGATGGCGGCGCCGGGCTTGGAGCCCTTCTCCTTCCACCAGCCCTCGGGGTTCCCGAGGATGATGCAGACCGGATAGGTGCGGCCGTCGGGCGTCCGCGCCCGGGTGTAGCGGCCCACCACGCGCTCCCCGCCGGTCCACAGGTGTCCGTAGAGCAGGGTGCCTTCGGGAAGCCGGCCGTAGCCCTCCTCCTGGACGCTGATGATGTCGCCATCGGAGACGGTGAGGGTCTCGGCGTCCAGGCTCCAGGGATGACGTGCGTCGAGCGTGATGGTCGCCTTCCCATCCCGCTCCAGGTTCAGTGCCTTCATCGCCTCCAGCGCCTCCTGGGGGCAGCATTGGGGTTTGGGGACCAGGGGCGCGCCCGCGCAGGAGAGGAGGGTGGCCCCCGCGCCGACCGCGAGCGTGCAGCGTCGGGCAAGGGTGCGTGAGAGGGAACCAGGGGCCTGCTTCGTCGGTGAAACCTTCATGGCGCTCGTCTCCTGAGGGAGCGGCGCATGGGAAGGAGGGGCCGCCCCGGGCGCGGCAGCTTGGTCGGACCCCGACGGCCGCGCCATGGACGGTGACGCGGACCTCGCGGTGGGTGCGCTGACAGGGGCTGCATCCTCGGAGGCCCGCGTCCGCGGTGTCCCCAGGCCCCAGAGCAGCCCGACCGCCGCCAGGAGCAAGAGGGCTCCGGTTGCACTCCGGCGCCAGAGGGCCCGCCGCACCTGTTCGCGGCGCCATGGAGCGGCGGCGCGGATGGACCGCGCTTCCATGGCGGCGACCTGTGCCGGGCTCCGGCGACGCAGCTCCCGGGCGGCGCGCAGTCCTTGGAGCCGGTCCATGCGCTGGCGGCGCGCGTGCTGGAGCGCCGCTTCCTGGCCAGGCGCCACCGGGCCCGCCGCGCGGGGATCTCCTTGGGTGGTGCGGGATTGAGGGGAGGGGGGACAGGCCCAGTCGAACAAGGGCACGTCCCAGTCCAGAGGGGCATCCGCGAGGAGCCGCTGGACCTCGGAGGCCAGGGCGAGCGCATGCGGGGGACGCGCGTCGGGAGCGAAGGCGAGCAGCCGGGTGATGAGCGATGCCAGCGCCTCCGGTACACGCGAATTGAGCCGCGACACGGCGGAGGTCGCGGGGCCTCGAGGAGGGAGGGCGCCCGCTTCCATCATCGCGGGGGCGGGATAGGTCTCCGTCAGCAGCCGGTGGAAGGTGACGCCCACGGCGTACAACTCATCCGCGACCGAGTAGCTGGGACCCTCCAGCACCTGTCCTGAAAGGGCGCGGACGCGACGCAGGTGCAACTGGGGGCTGTAGTAGTGCGCTGTCCCCGGAGGAAGCTGGCCGGTGCCGGTGAGCGGGACGGCCTCCGGGTGCCAGCCCGCGCCCCAGTCCAGGAGCACGAGCTTCCCACCCGGCCGGATGCGGATGTTGTCGCCCTTGAAGTCACGGTGCAGGACGCCGCGCTGGTGCGCGAAGGCAAGCGCCTCCGCGGCCTGCGCGAGCAGGGCTCCCACGTCACGGGCCGTGGGGTTGCGAGCGCGGGACCAGGCGTAGAGCGATTCTCCCTCGACGTACTCCATCACCAGGAAGGGATGGCTCCCATCGCCGAGCCGCCATGCTCCGGTCGCCAGCAGTCGAGGCACCGCGGGATGGCGCAAGCGCGAGAGGATCTCGGCCTCGCGTGAGAACCAGGGCGTGTCCGACTGACGGGCCAGCTTCAATGCGGCCCATGGGGCGCGGACGCGGTCGCTCCGCCGCGCCACGTAGACGGTGCCATAGCCGCCAGCGGCCAGCCGTCGCAGGACCGTCCATGGGCCCACGAGGGTCCCAGGCGGGAGCGCCTCCACCGCCAACACCGTGGGGATGAAGGCGTCCCTCCCTTGGGGCGAGACGTCCCCGGAAGACCCCTCACCCTGCATGGCCCGCTCCGTTCAGCGGTCTGTCAGGGCCTGTCATGGAGACACCTGCTCCCAACGGACACCGCGCTTGCCCTCGCGATCCCAGAGCTCCAGCGTGAGGTGGGTGCCGGGAGGTGTTTCCAGCGGGGGTTGCCACTCCACGACCACGAAGGCCTGCGCACCGGCCTCCAATCGCTGTTCATGCATGAGCAGCGGCGGCTCCTGGAGCACCCGCGCCCTGCCGTCGGCCGTCTGCGCGATCACGCGCGCGAGCCCCGGGACCCAGGGGTCGCTCCCCGGGGGATTGAAGAGGCGCGTGGCGAGCGCTCGCGCCGTCCCGGAGCGGTAGAGCGCATGCGGCCCTCCCGCCCGCAGGCCCATGCTCTCGGAGGGGTTCGGCAGATACACCACGGCGACGCCTTTCCGGGTGATTGCTCCGGACAGCACCGCGCCGCCCAGTCCACTGAGCGCGCACCGGGCCCGCAGCGTCGCGATCCCCGCCTCGGTGACGGCGCACCGGGCCCGCAGGTCCGCGAGCTCCTTCCCCAGGTCCTGCGCGCTGCGCCCCTGCCGGAAGACCTCCACCTGCGAGTCCACCTCGGCCTCCACGGTGGAGAGCACGAAGGTCACCCGCTCCGGAGCCCCCGCGCCCGCGAAGCGCACGGTGAGCACCGGCTCCTTCCCAGCGGGGACGTCCATGGACGCCTTGAGCACGACGACGTCCTCATGCACCGCGACCCGCGAGAAGTAGGGCGCGAGCGCGGCCCGGTCCACGGACTCCGGTTCGATGGGTGCGTCGAACGTGAGGGTGGTCACCTCCGCCGCGGCGACATGCAGCGGATGCGGCACCGGAGGCTCCTCCACGCGCAGCGTGAGCTGCCGGGCCTTGCGCTCCCGAACCCCGGTGACACGTGGCTGTGCCACCGCCACCGCTCCCAACAGGATCCCCAGCACCACGGGAATGACCGAAACGAACCGCGACATCACAGGTCACCTCCATCCTTCAAACCTAACAGATAGGGGTGACACGAAACGGAGGTCCATGGCCTGGGAAGCCTGCATGCACATGCGCGGAAGATGGCAAACCCAGCCTACCTCAAGGATTCTGAAGAAGAAGCCCTACCTTGAGGGACATCCACCCGCCGCGGACTACGACCGCCGGCCCGTCTTCCGGGCGAAGTAGGCGCGACTGAAGTTCGGCAGGCCCCACTGGCGCGGGTCGTCCGGGTGCTCCTCGCTGGCGAGTGAGAGGTCGCTGTGTCCCGCCAGCCAGCGGATGAAGTCCTCCCGAGTCGCGAAGGTCCTTCGGGGCCGCGAGTCGCCCTGGCTGAACCGGAGGCCCTGGGCATACGTGCCGTCCGCGGGCTTCCAAAGGGCCCGAGCCACGCCCTCGCGAGGGTCGACGGTGACGGACAGGTCCGCTCCCGCGTCCAGGAGCTCCACCACCCGCTGCGCCAGGGCACGCCCGTAGGGCCGCGCATCCAGGGCGGGAGTCTCCTGAGGTGGCTCCTTCGCGTCCTCCCGGCGTCGCGGGCCGTCCGTCAGCCGGATGCGCGGTGGGGACGAAGCGTCGCAGAGGATGGACAGCTCCACGTTTCCGCGAGTGGGGTGCTGATGCAGCAGCGCTTGGACCTGCACGCGCTGTGCTTCGGGCAGGGCGCTGGACGTCCGCGCGCCATCCGGGCCGGTGGCGCTCACCGTGTCGTCGTAGCGTGACTCTTGCGGCTTCCAGGTGGCGGACAGCTCGATGCGCGTCAGTCCGCGGGCCTCGCGTTCGGCGCGCAGCCAGCGGACGACGTCGGAGTCTTCGTTCAGGGAGGAGGACATGGCGGGGGCTCGGATTTCATCGGGACCCTTGCATGAAGTCCGGCCTCCGCGCGGGCCAGACTGACATTCCTGTCGCGCTTCGTTGTTCCTTCGCGGAAACAACGGGTGTGAAAACGGGACCGCTGCAAATCCGGTCCCATGGTCGCATGCTTGCCTTGCGATGCGTGGCGCCGCCGCACCTCCCACCGCCGTCCGACGACGGCCTTGCTCCCTGGACACCATGACTGCTCGACGCTTCATCCCATCCTTGATGCTGCTGCTCTGTCTGGGCGCGCTGCCGGCCGCGGCCCAGGAGCCCTCGGGCTCCGGCCTCGCGCTGGGGGTGCGCGCCGCCCTCGGCATTCCCGTGGGGGACGCCACCCAGGCGCAGTCGCTGAAGGACACGTTCGGGGACTCGGTGGCGCCGCAGGTGGACCTCTCCTACTTCTTCAGCCGGCAGCTCTCGCTGGGCGCCTACTTCCAGTACGGAATCGCGTCGGGGCCCGACGACCAGTGCTCGAACGGGGGCTCCTGCTCGAGCAAGGTGCTGCGGTTCGGCATCGACCTGGACTACCACTTCCGGCCGGACGGGTTCATCGCGCCCTGGGTGGGCGTGGGCGTGGGCTATGAGATCGGGACGCTGGGGGTCGGCGAGGACGACAGCTTCCGGTTGAAGCTGCAGGGCTACGACCTGGGGCATGCCCACTTCGGCGTGGACCTTCAGCTCACCCGGTCCCTCGCGGTAGGCCCGTACATCTCCGCCTCGCTGGGGCAGTACTCGAAGAACTCGCTCCGGCTGGGGGGCGCCGCGGAGATCAGCGCGGACATCGCCAGCGACCAGAAGAAGCTCCACGTCTGGATCCAGCCCGGCGTGCGCGTGCAGTTCCGGCTGTAGTCCGTCCCGCTGCCCTCACGCCTCCCGCGAAGACGGCGTGGGGGCGGGGAGGGGATGGCGGTGGGCCATCGCCACACGGGCCGCTGGCAGCACACTCAGCGCTGCCTGCATCCTTCGGACCCGACAATCATCCTTCCACCCAAGCGGATCGCCGGGTGGAAGTCGTGTCACCCGTGGCCTGTCAGAACGCCGTGCCGTCCGCCCGGAGGCCCGGGGTCGCGTCGCGGGAGTAGAGGTTGTAGCAGAGGTCCCAGCCCCCACTGGCGCTCCTGTCCGGCGAGCGGTTGAACGAATAGCCCTGGTAGACGAGCACGCTCGGGTCCAGATACGAGTGGCTGTCCTGCACCGTGCCGTCCGGCCGCACCAGGTACACCACGTCGCCCGCGCCCCCCTGGTTGCGGCCACGGTCGAACCGGAGCCCCAGGCCGCCGTTGGAGACCGTCGCGTATGTCGCGCCTGTCGGCAGCGCCGTGGCCCCCGAGTACACGACGTAGCCTTTGCCCGCGGGCAGTATCGTGCCCGAAACGAACGTGTGCCGCGCCGTCGCCGTGCCCTGGTACGACGCCGCGTCGTGGATCTTCCAGCCACTCAGGTCCACTGAACCCGGCCCCGCGTTGTAGAGCTCCACGAACTGCTGATCGTAGTCCGGCGTCCCCGCCGCGCCGTTGTACGGCTGCGCCAGGTACTCGTTGATGAACACCTGCGGCGTGGGCCGCGTCATCGTGAACACCCCGTCGCTCACGTCCGCCACATCCGCGCGCGTCGTGTCCGTCACCCGCACGCGCGCCGTGGTGGAGGACTCGCTCGGCACCGTCCACGTGTAGCGGCCGCTCGCCGCCGCCACGTTCGTCGCCACCGCGCGCCACGTCGCCCCGTCCAGCGAGTACTGGATGTCCACCGCCGCCACGTTGCTCGACACCCAGGTGATGCTGAACGTCTGGCCCGCCTGAAGCGTCTCTCCGCCGTTGGGCGCCGTGACCCTCACGCTGCGCGCCTGCGTGAGCGTGCCGAAGTCGAACCGGCTGAAGATGGGGTAGTGGTCCGACGTGCTGCTCTTGTAGTTGGCGATGTTGGGCTTGAGCACCTCCGTGGAGTTCGCCACGTGGTACGGCACCAGCTCGTTCGTCACCATCTGGTGGTCGATGAACTGGCTGTTGCTCACCGTCGAGCGCACCCCCGCCTCCGACAGCGGCAGGGTGAGGAACTTGTACCGGGCCGTGTCGCTCACCAGGTTCTGGAACGGCGACGCATACGGCGTGTAGATGGACACATCCACGTCGTCGTTCCAGTCCCCCATCACCATCACGTTCTGCGTCGGCAGGTTCGTGTCCAGGTAGTCCTTGAGGCACACCGAGGCGTTCTGGCGCCGCGTATAGGAATCCGAATCCGCGAACGCCTTCATGTGCAGCACCATCACCGTCAGGTCCACCTTGGTCGTGCCCCGCGTCACGCGCAGGTCCACGCGCAGCGGCGGGCGCCCGGCGAAGTCATATGAACAGGACGCGAGGACGACGTTCGCGCTCACCACCTCCACCACGTTCGTCTTGTAGAGCAGGCCCACCTTCTGGTCCGCCGCCCCGTAGTAGTAGGTCGCGCCGCCCACCCGCGTGGAGTCGTTGGCGAGCAGGCCCCCATAGCCGCTCAGCCCCGCCTTCAGCGCGTTGAAGGAATCCACGCCGACGATCTCCGCCACGCCCATCACGTCCGGCCCCGCGTCCGCGATCACCGCCGTCGCGTTGGCCAGCTGCAACGCCTCGTCGCTCGGGCCGTTGCCCGGCGTCGTGTCCCCGAACCACTCGATGTTCCAATTGCCCACCTTCAGCAGCGCGGGAGTCCCTCCCGTGCCGCCATCCGTGCCGCCATCGGTCCCCCCATCCGTCCCGCCGTCCGTCTTGGTCCCGCCGTCCGTCACCGGACCGCCGTCGGGCAGCTCCCCGGACATGGTGAGCACGGGCAGCCGCAGGATGGTCTCGGCGCGCACGCCGTTGGCGTCCTCCAACCGCAGCGTGAACTCATACAGCGCGGGGCCCCGAGGCACGCCGGTCAGCACGCCGGCCGCGGACAACGCCAGGCCTTCCGGAATCGCGCCATCCGCCTGCGACCAGGTCAGCGGCGGCGTCCCGCCCGTGGCGGTGAAGGTGAAGGTGTAGGGGCTGCCCTCCGTCGCGTCCGGCAGCGGCGACGTGGTGGAGATGGCCGGCGCCGGCCACGCGCGCAACGAGTATCTCCGCGAGCTCGCGGCCCCCTTCGCGTCGCGCACGCCCACGACCATGCTCCACTCGCCGGGCGTCGTCGCGGGCCCCACCAGCCGCCCGGCGTTCCCATAGAAGGAGAAGCCCGGCGGCAGCTTGTCCACCGAGTACGTCAGGGGAGGTGTGCCCCCCGTCGCCGTCAGCACCTGCTCGTAGGCCCCGCCCACCGTCGCGGCGGGCAGCTCCGTTGAGGGCAGCGTCAGCCCCGTCGCCTCCGGCTCCTCCGAGGAGCATGCCGCGAGCGTGACGAGGGAGGTAAGCAGGACGAGCGACGAAAGCGCCCGGATGGACCGCGACATAGAAGAACGCTCCAGCACCGGGAGCGCCCTCAGGGCGCCTTCCCGGAAGAGGGCACGCACTGTAACGTGTCTGACATCCAACTGTCGCGCGTCCCCCAGCTTGCGGCCCCAGGGGGCTTCTGACGCAACGCCACATGGCAATGGATGGCGCGCTCCGCCGTCCTGTCTGGACAGGGCGGAAGGCTTTGCGCTCCTGTCGGACGTGCTGTTGGATGGGGACGAGCAGACGGAGGAGACGCGTCATGGCCGAGAAGTGGGACAGGCAGTTGATGGACTTCCTCAAGCGCACCGGCGAGGACCTCAAGCGCACCACGGACGACCTGCGCGGCGAGGCTGAACGCCTGCTCAAGGAAGTGAAGGATCCGGAGAAGCAGGCCAAGGTGAAGGAGGGCCTCGTGCAACTGCGCACCTGGGCCACCGCCACCACCAAGACCGCCGCGGAGAAGATCGAGACCGCCGTGCGTCGCGTGGAGACCACCGTGGAGGAGGCCTTCAAGCCCGGCTCCAGCGCCTCCGCCACCCCGCCCGCCGCCTCCGAATCCGCCTCGGAGCCGCCCCCGGCGGAGCGCCCCGCCCGCGCCAAGGCCTCCAGCGCGACGAAGGCCGCGAACAAGTCCATTGGCCGCAAGAAGAAGACCGCTGGCGCTTCCGCCCCCGCGCCCAAGGGCGCCCGGGCCACGAAGAAATCGGCTTCCAAGAAAACGCTGGGCCGCAAGAAACCCGCGCCAGGAGCGTGAAGTTCCGTTGCGCATGAAGCCGGGCCTGCCCGCATGCCGGGCACGGACCCGCGTGCCCCCCTTGGGTCCTGTTGGATCGCTCCCCGGTGCGTGAGATAGTGCGCGCCGTGTCGGGTACCAATGACAAGGGCAGCATCCAGACGGACATCGGGCAGGACGTGATCGACGACGCGGTTCGCAGCGTCGAGCGTCGGCTGGACCATGACGGGGACAACGCGGGCGTGGAGGTGGAGCTGGACGTCTCCGCCCCGCCCGCCGACGACCCCGCCCCCACCCCCGAAGTCGCTCCCCCCACCGAGGACGCGGCCGCGCTCCGCCAGGAGGTGGAGTCGCTGCGCGCGCAGCTGGAGTTCAGCCAGGCGAAGGCCCGCGAGACGCTGGAGCGCCTGAAGGAGGCGCACGAGCGCGCCAAGGACTTCCAGGAGCGCGCGCTGCGGTCCGCCGCGGACCTGGAGAACTACCGCAAGCGCGCGCAGAAGGAGAAGGAGGACGTCCAGAAGTTCGGCGTGGAGAAGCTCCTCAAGGACCTGCTCCCCGTCGTGGACAACATGGACCGCGCGCTCGACGCCGCGGGCAAGTCCACCGACTTCGACAGCTTCCAGAAGGGCGTGGCCATGACGCGCAAGTCCTTCGAGGACGCGCTCGCCCGCCACGGCGTGAAGGGCTTCAGCGCCAAGGGGCTGCCCTTCGACCCGCGCCTGCACGAGGCCATCCAGCAGGTGGAGACCGCCGACGTCCCGGCGGGCCACGTCGTCTATGAAGTGACGCGCGGCTTCAACCTCAACGACCGGCTGGTGCGTCCCGCGATGGTCGTGGTCGCCCGTGCGCCGGAGGCCGCCGCGGCGCCCGCGCCCGCCGCGCCCGCGTCCACCGAAGCAGCGGTCGAGGGCGGCGGCGCGGCATCCGCGGATTCCGAGAGTTCCTCCGGGGGGAGTCAGTAGTCATGGCGAAGGTGATTGGAATCGACCTGGGCACCACCAACTCCTGCGTCGCCGTGATGGAAGGCGGCGAACCGGTGGTCATCCCCAACAGCGAAGGCAGCCGCACCACGCCCTCCATGGTGGGCTTCACCGACTCCGGTGAACGCCTGGTGGGGCAGATCGCCAAGCGGCAGGCCATCACCAACCCGGAGAACACGGTCTTCGCGGCCAAGCGCCTCATCGGCCGCAAGTACGACTCGCCAGAGGCGAGGAAGGCCATTGGCGTCTCCTCCTTCAAGGTGGCGCCCAGCCCCAACGGCGACGCGTGGGTGGAGATCCGCGGCAAGGGCTACAGCCCGCCGGAAGTCAGCGCCATCGTGCTGATGAAGATGAAGCAGACGGCGGAGGACTACCTGGGTGAGCCCGTCACCGAGGCCGTCATCACCGTCCCCGCGTACTTCAACGACAGCCAGCGCCAGGCCACCAAGGACGCGGGCCGCATCGCGGGCCTCAACGTCCTGCGCATCATCAACGAGCCCACGGCCGCGGCGCTCGCGTACGGCCTGGACAAGGTGAAGGACAGCGCCACGGAGCGCATCGCCGTCTACGACCTGGGCGGCGGCACGTTCGATATCTCCATCCTGGAGCTCAACGCCGGCGTCTTCGAGGTCAAGAGCACCAACGGCGACACGTTCCTGGGCGGCGAGGACTTCGACCAGCGCCTCATCGACTACCTGGCCAAGCGCTTCGCCGAGCAGAACAACGGCATGGACCTGCGCAAGGACCGCATGGCGCTCCAGCGCCTGAAGGAAGCGGCCGAGCGCGCCAAGCACGAGCTGTCCAGCGCGCCGGAGACGGAGGTCAACCTCCCGTTCATCACCGCGGACGCGTCCGGCCCCAAGCACCTCACGGAGACCGTCGACCGGTCCACCTTCGAGGCGCTCGTCGCGGACCTCATCGACCGCTCCATCGAGCCGTGCCGCATCGCGCTCAAGGACGCGGGCGTCACCGCGCAGGCCATCAACCAGGTCCTCCTGGTGGGCGGCATGACGCGCATGCCGCGCGTGCAGCAGAAGGTGAAGGAGTTCTTCGGCAAGGAGCCCCACAAGGGCATCAACCCGGACGAGGTCGTCGCCGTGGGCGCGGCCATCCAGGGCGGCGTGCTCAAGGGCGAGGTGAAGGACGTCCTCCTCCTGGACGTCACGCCCCTGTCGCTGGGCGTGGAGACCGCGGGCGGCGTCTTCACGAAGATCATCGACAAGAACACCACCATCCCCTGCAAGAAGGGCCAGGTGTTCTCCACCGCGGTGGACAACCAGCCGCTCGTGTCCGTGCACGTCCTCCAGGGCGAGCGCGAGATGGCGGCGGACAACAAGACGCTGGCGCGCTTCGAGCTGGTGGGCATCCCGCCCGCGCCCCGCGGCGTGCCGCAGATTGAAGTGTCCTTCGACATCGACGCGAACGGCATCGTGCACGTGAGCGCGCGCGACCTGGGCACCGGCAAGCAGCAGCAGGTGCGCGTGGTGGGCAACTCCGGCCTGTCGGAGGCGGAGATCCAGGCGATGATCTCCGACGCCCAGTCGCACTCCGCGGACGACAAGAAGAAGAAGGAGCTGGCGGAGCTGCGCAACAACGCGGACGGGCTCATCTACACCACGGAGAAGAGCCTGGAGGAGTACGCCAACCTCCTGTCGGAGAAGGACCGCGGCGAGATCCAGGCGGACCTGGAGCGCCTGCGCTCCGTGCTCAACACCTCCGACGTCGGCACCCTGCGCGAAGCCTTCCAGCGCCTGGAGGGCAGCGCCTACCGCATCGCGGACGCCATCTACACCGACCAGGCCAAGTCCGGCTGACGCCTCCGCCCCCCGGCGGAGGCGGCCGGTGCCGGGCGACGCAATCGTCCGGCACCCCTGCGCGTAGGCCTGGGGGACCCCGCCTCTCTTCCGTCCCCCGGAGCCTCCGTCATGCAGACCCAAGAAGCCATCGTGACCATCCTCGTCACGGCCATGGTCGTCGGCATCCCATTCCTGGGCCTCACGCTGCGTTTCGCCCTCAAGCCCCTCGTGGACGCCTGGCTGCGCGTCCGCGAGGCCCAGGTCCACGGGGCCGCCTCCAGTGACCTGGAGGCGCTGCGCGCCCGGGTGGTGCACCTGGAGCACATGCTGGAGCTGCACGGCCTGCTGGAGCGCCCCAGCCTCGCCCGCTCCAGCTCCGAACTGCCGGAGCGCCTGCCCACCGTGGCGCGCATCGACCGCGAGCGCGTCTGACCCTGAACTTTGGGGCGCTTCATTGCGCTGGATTTTCGGGTATTGATGGGTGCGTGGCTTTCCAATCCCCGGAAGAAGAGCTCGCCTTCCTGCGCGGCCTGACGGCCGTGAACCGGATGGCCGACGACATCCTCGAGGACTGCCTGGAGCGGGGGCTGGACCTCGACACAGGGCTGGACGTGTTCCTCACGCAGTGCGCCCGGATGGTGCACGCGCGGGCGGGCTTCGTGTCCCTCCGGGGCACGCGCGGGCCGGTGCTGACGCGGGTGCTGGGGGAGCTGGGCGTGGACGTCTTCGAGGCGGCGCACTGGAGCGGCCCGAAGCGGTTGGGGGAGGGCCGGATGCTCTTCTGCCAGCAGCTCACCCTGGGGCGGCTGAACCTGGGCGGGCTGGGGCTGGTGGTGGAGGGCGCCTTCGAGGACGGCGGCGCGCGGGTGATGGGGCTGGTGGAGGCGATTGGCGAACAGCTGGACTCCGCGGTGCTGTCCTTCCTGGCGTTGACGGACGGGCGGGGGCCGCTGGAGCGGCTGGACGACCTGGACGTGGAGGGCACGCCCGTCCACCGCGGGCGCATTGGCCGCTACGAGGTCGTCAAACCCCTGGGCACGGGCGGCATGGCGCAGGTGCTCGTCGCGCGCACGCGCGGGCCGGAGGGGCTGGGGCGGCTGGTGGCGCTCAAGCGCATCCTGCCGCACCTGACGGCGCAGCCGGAGATGGTGCAGCAGTTCCTGGACGAGGCGCGCATCGGCCTGCGGCTGTCGCACCCCAACCTCGTGCACGTCTACGACTTCGGCGAGGCGCAGGGCGCGTACTACATGGCCATGGAGCTGGTGAACGGCGTGGACCTGGACCGGCTGCTGCGCGCGCTCAAGGGGCCGCTGGAGCCCGCGGTGGCGTCCGCCGTGGTGTCGCAGGCGCTGATGGGGCTGCACGCCGCGCACGCGCTCCGGGGGGAGGACGGCGCGCCCATGGACCTGGTGCACCGCGACCTGTCGCCGCACAACCTGATGGTGGCCTTCGACGGACAGGTGAAGGTGCTGGACTTCGGCGTGGCCAAGGTGCGCGCGCAGCGCACGGTGACGCTGCCGGGCATCGTGAAGGGCAAGCCGCTCTACATGTCCCCGGAGCAGGCGCTGGGCCAGCGGCTGGACGCGCGAAGCGACCTGTTCTCCATGGGGCTCATCCTCTACCAGGCCCTCACCGGCCGCAGGGCCTTCGAGCGCGAAGACGAGCTGGCCACGATGAAGGCCATCTGCCAGGAGAAGCTGATGCGGCCCGCCGAGGTGCCGGTGCCGCTGTGGAACGTGCTGTCGGTGGCGCTGTCCAAGGCCCCCGAGTCCCGCTTCGACAGCGCCCACGCCATGGCGGATCGCCTGACGGCCGCGTGTCCCCCCGCGCGCGACACGGCGCTGGCGGCCCTGACGGCCCGGCTCTTCCCGGAGCGGCTTCGCGAATCGCAGCGGCTGGAGACCGCCGTCGTGGACCGGGCGCGGGAGCTGCCCACCCGCGCGACGCCGGCCTCCCGCCAGAGAGGCGGGCGGTGAGCACCCCCCCGCACACCGCGCGCGAAGAAAGCGCGGCATGCGGGGGCGGAGCACAAGGGGGGCCGTTCGTCGTCCGGCGCTAGGTGCGCTTGAGCGGATCGACCTCCGGGTTCGCGCTGTAGCCGGTGCGACGCGTCTCCTCGTCCAGGTCGGCCTCGGTGCGGACCACCTCCACGCCGCCCAGCTCCTCGTGGCGGACGCGGCCCTCCATGCGGCGGCGCTCCTCGATGGGGCGCTTGTGGATGGTGATCTCCTCGTCCGTGTACGCGCGCTTGGTGAGCTCCGCCTCCTCCGCGCTCAGGGGGATGCGGATGGTCTCCTCGCGGAACTCCGCCCGGTCGTCGGGCGTGCTGTCCTTCACCGCGCGGCGCACCACCTCCACCTCCTCGTGGCGCAGGGGGACCTCCACGGACTTCATCTCCTCCACGACGATCTTCCTCACCTGGGCCTCGCCCGCCCGGCGCTCACGCTTCTGGACGCCCAGCTCCTCGTGGTGGGTGCGCAGCGTGACGTCGTCGCTCGCGATGCGCTCGGTGCCTCGCACGTCGGTGCGCAGCTCGCGCTCCCGGAGGCCCACCTTCTCCGCGCCCGTCCGGGTGACCTCGACCGTCTTCTGGGCGCCCGTCTTCAGGCCCGCGCCAATGCCTCCCGCCGTCGCCGCCGTCGCGCCCAGGGCGCCGTTGCCCTGGCCCGCCAGCGTGCCGCCGTCCGCGAGCCCGCTCAGCGCCTCGCGGCCGTGGTTGAGGTAGATCTCCCCGTTGCGGATGTCGCTCACCTCCGCGTAGCGGACCAGGTAGTCCTTCGGGAAGAACATGCCCTTCTCGATGTGGAACTCGCCATCGCTCACGGCGAACACCTTGCCCAGCTTCTCGCCGTCGATGCTCTTGACCGTCATCCCTTCCTTGATGTCGCTGCGCTTGATCATCATGGACTTGGCTCCTTGTGCCTTCACGTCGGGTCGGATGTGGTCGGAAGCGGAGCGCCGCTGTCGTCCGTCGCGCTGAGTAGGGGCTCCTTGGGGGAAAGGGACGCGAGGTGCCCGCCACGGCCATCACCAGGAAAGTGCGTCCAGTGATGGACATGGAAACCCCTGAGCCTGGATGATCCGGGGGCTCGGCACGCCGCACGCCGTCCTCAAGGCCCCTGGCCGCGCCTCCCCGCCTCCTGTCCGGACACCGAGCGTGCAGGGCCCGCGCGCCCCGCCCCCATGCTGGCCGTCAGGGCCCCCGCGCCCCACCGTGTGGGCGCGAGCCCGGATGTCCCGGCCCCGCGTGGAAGGAGCCCTCGATGCGCGGCACCAGTCCAGGCCCCGGGTGGCGGCGGAGGAGCGGCGCGCGCTGGCGCCGGAGGCACGCCCAGCGTGTCGCCAGGCGACGGAGCCCGGGCTGGGGACTCGGGTGGACGGCCGGCGTCGTGGGGATGCTGGTGGCCGGCAGGCTCCTGCTCCGCCGCGCCCCGGTCCACGTGGAGTCCGGTCCAACCCCCGCTCCCTGGCCGCCTCGCTCCTTCGACCTGGAGCCCGTCTGGTGGCCGGACGGCGAGGCGCCTTCGACCGCCGCGGAGCTCCTGACGCGCGAGGACGTGGCGTCCCAGCAGGAGGACGGGGAGCTGGACCGCGCCGCGCCGCGGATCCGCCGGGGCCCGTCGGGCCGGGAGCGCTTCTGGCTGGAGCCAGGGCCTTCCTCGCGGGGGTGAGCCCTCACACCGCGCGTGGGAACGGGTTCGCGACAGCGATGTTCCGGGGTGTTCGCGGGACTCGGGTGGCGAGCTGTGCGCTTGACCCATGGGGAGGGCTCCCCTAGAAAACCGGGGCTTTGCCCGTCATCTCCCCCGGAGGAAGCCCCCGCATGCGACGACTTGCCCCGATGCTCCTCGCCGCGCTCGCCGTCCTGGCGGCCGCTTGCGAGAAGAAGACGCAGCCCACGGGAGAGGCGGGAGGCCAGGCCCCGGCGCAGACGCAGGCCCCGGCCCAGGGCGGCACGCCCCCGGTGGGCGACGACGTCATCGTCCTGGGCGAAGTGGGCGCGCTGACGGGCGGCCAGGCCACCTTCGGCATCTCCACCCGCAACGGCGTGGCGCTGGCGGTCAAGGAGGCCAACGCGGAGGGCGGGGTGAAGGGCAAGAAGCTGGTCGTCCGCGTCTATGACGACCAGAGCAAGCCCGAGGAGGCGGCGCAGGCCGTCACCCGGCTCATCACCCAGGACAAGGTGGTGCTCATCCTGGGCGAGGTGGCCAGCTCCAGCTCGCTGGCCATGGCGGAGAAGGCGCAGGCGGCTGGCGTGCCCATGATCACCCCGTCGTCCACCAACCCCTCCGTGACGGCGAAGGGCGACAACATCTTCCGCGTCTGCTTCATCGACCCGTTCCAGGGCTTCGTGATGGCGAAGTTCGCGCGGGAGAACCTCAAGCTCAACAAGGTCGCGGTGCTCCAGGACAACAAGAGCGCCTACTCCATTGGCCTCACGGAGGTGTTCCGCCAGAAGTTCGCGGAGCTGGGCGGGAAGATCACCGTCACGGAGAGCTACAGCCAGGGCGACACGGACTACCGCGCGCAGCTGACCGCCATCAAGAAGACGCAGCCGGAGGGCATCTACGTGCCGGGCTACTACAGCGAGGTGGGCGTCATCGCCCGCCAGGCGCGCGAGCTGGGCCTGAAGGTGCCGCTGATGGGCGGCGACGGCTGGGATTCGGAGAAGCTGTTCGAGCTGGGCGGCAGCGCCATCGACGGCAGCTACTTCTCCAACCACTACTCGCCGGACAACCCGGATGCGCGCGTGAAGAAGTTCATCGCGGACTACAAGGCGGACTACAACGGCGCGGTGCCGGACGCGCTCGCGGCGCTGGGCTACGACGCCGCGCGCGTCGCCATCGACGCGCTGAAGCGCGCCCCGGACACCAGCGGCCCCGCGCTGCGGGCGGCCATCGCGCAGACGCGCGACTTCCCGGGCGTGGCGGGCACCATCACGCTGGACGCCCAGCGCAACGCCGTGAAGTCCGCCGTCGTCCTCAAGGTCGAGGACGGCAAGTCCACCTACGTCACCACCATCTCACCGTAAGTCAGGGCCTCCCCCGGCATGTCGCAGCTCCTCCAGCACCTCATCAACGGTCTGGCCGCCGGTACCATCTACGCCCTGGTCGCCCTGGGCTACACGATGGTGTACGGCGTCCTCAAGCTCATCAACTTCGCCCATGGCGACGTGATGATGGTCGGCGTCTACATGGGGTACGCGACCGCCTTCGCCCTCGGGCGAGAGGCGCAGCGGTCCTTGTGGGGCGTGGTCGTCATCTTCGCGGTGGCCATGGTGGGGTGCGCGCTGCTCGGCTTCCTCATCGAACGCTTCGCCTACCGCCCGCTGCGCGAGAAGCCGCGCCTCACCGCGCTCATCACCGCCATCGGCATCTCGTTCGCGCTGTCGTACGGCTTCCAGCT
Organism: Corallococcus sp. Z5C101001; assembly: GCF_007352635.1. NCBI lineage: Bacteria > Pseudomonadati > Myxococcota > Myxococcia > Myxococcales > Myxococcaceae > Corallococcus > Corallococcus sp. Z5C101001. Next base: position 383,034 of record NZ_VKLU01000006.1, on the reverse strand, counting down.
GGACATCGGGTTCCTGCCGGGCGCGTCCCCGCGCGCCTTCCCGGAGGTCATCGTCCCGAGCGAGTGGTTCATCGTGGGCGACCGCGACGTGGTGGTGTGGAACTGGCAGGTCATCAGCTTCCTCATCGCGGTGGGGCTGATGGCGGCGCTCCAGTTCCTCGTGTACCGGACGCGCTTCGGCAAGGCGATGCGCGCGGTGTCCTGGGACCACCGCACCGCGGCGCTGATGGGCATCCCCACCGACCGCATCATCGCGCTGACGTTCATGCTCTCCAGCGCGCTGGCGGCGGGCGCGGGCCTGCTCTACGCCATCAAGGACACGTCCGTGAGTCCCCTCATGGGCCTGTACGTGGGCCTCAAGGCCTTCGTGGCGGCGGTCATCGGCGGCATCGGCAACGTGCCGGGCGCCGTGGTGGGCGCGCTGCTGCTGGGGCTGGTGGAGGAGTTCGTCGTGGGCTACGCGGCCAGCACCTGGCGTGACGCGGTGGCCTTCGGCTTCCTCATCCTGGTGCTGCTGGTGAAGCCGGGCGGCCTCTTCGGCCGGGTCGCGGCGGAGAAGGTCTGATGGCGGCCCCTGGCGCGACGCTTCTCTCCGACGACACCACGGGCCCCATCCCCCCGGCCCTGCGCGGCATCCTGCCCGTGCTCCTCGCGCTGCCGGTGCTGGCGCTGGCCGAAGTGCTGTTGGGCGCCTCTCCCTTCGGTACGTACCTGCTGTCCGTGGTGGGGGTGAACATCATCCTCGCGGTGAGCCTCAACATCGTGAACGGCATGACGGGCCAGTTCTCCATTGGCCACGCGGGCTTCATGGCGGTGGGCGCGTACATCGCCGGCGTCACGTCGCTGTCGCTCAAGGAGGTGGCGCTGTCCTTCCTGCCGGTGGCCGCCAGCGACCAGGTGCTCTTCATCGTGGCGCTGCTCGCGGGCGGCGCCTGCGCGGCGCTGTGCGGCTTCCTGGTGGGCCTGCCTTCGCTGCGGCTGCGCGGGGACTACCTGGCCATCGTCACGCTGGGCTTCGGGGAGATCATCCGCGTGGTGGTGCAGAACACGGAGGCCTTCGGCCGCGCGCTGGGCCTGTCCGGCATCCCGCAGTACTCCAGCGTGGCCATGGTGTACTTCTGGGTCTTCCTGGTGGTGCTGGTGGCCCGGCGCATCGCGGGCTCCAGCCACGGCCGCAGCCTGTGGGCCATCCGCGAGGACGAGGTCGCCGCGGAGGCCATGGGCGTGGACACCACCGGCTACAAGGTCCGCGCGTTCGTCATCTCGTCGTTCTTCGCGGGCATCGCGGGCGGCCTGTTCGCCCACTTCGTGCCCATCATCAACCCGGGCTCGTTCACCTTCGTGAAGTCCATGGAGATCGTCGTCATGGTGGTGCTGGGCGGCCTGGGCTCCACCACGGGCGCCATCGTCGCGGCCATCTTCCTCACGCTGCTGCCGGAGGGCCTGCGCTCGCTGTTCGGCGCGCTGGGCGCGGAGGGCAGCCTGGCGCAGAAGGTGGATCAGATCCGCATGCCCGTGTACGGCATCCTGCTGGTGGTGCTGATGCTGCTGCGGCCGCAGGGCCTGTTCGGCACCAAGGAGCTCTGGGACGTGCTGCCCCGCTGGTTTTCGCGGAAGAAGAAGGGGCTGACATGAGCGCCGTCACGGCATCAGGAGACGCGCTGCTCCAGGCGTCCGGCGTGAGCATCCGCTTCGGGGGCCTCAAGGCCCTGACGGACTTCAACCTCACCGTGCGCCAGGGGGACCTCCTGGGCCTCATCGGGCCCAACGGCGCGGGCAAGTCCACCGCGTTCAACGTGCTGACCGGCGTGTACCCGCCCACCGAGGGCGAGGTGCGCGTGGCCGGGCAGCGGGTGAACGGCTGGGTGCCGCACCAAATCAACCACCTGGGGCTGGCGCGCACGTTCCAGAACATCCGCCTGTTCCGCGCGCTCACCGCGCTGGACAACGTGAAGGTGGCCTGCCGCGCGCAGGGGGCGCTGCACCCGGTGCGGCTGGGCCCCGTGGCGAAGGCGGGCACGGCGCTGCGCAACTACCGCGACTGGTGGCGCGCGCTGCTGCTCACCCCCGGCTTCCAGGCGGAGGAGCGCGAGCTGACGCGTCAGGCGGAGCACCTGCTGGAGGTGATGGGCCTGTCGCACCGCCGCGACGAGGAGGCGAAGAACCTGCCCTACGGCGAACAGCGCCGCCTGGAGATCGCCCGCGCGCTGGGGACGCGGCCCCGGGTGCTGCTGCTGGATGAGCCCGCGGCGGGCATGAACACCCGGGAGAAGGCGGACCTGATGGTGCTCATCCGCCGGCTGCGCGACGAGTTCTCGCTGGGGGTGCTGGTCATCGAGCACGACATGAAGCTGGTGATGGGCATCTGCGAGCACATCACCGTGCTGGACCACGGGGAGACCATCGCCCGCGGCGCCCCGGCCGAGGTGCGCAGCGACCGCAAGGTCATCGAGGCGTACCTGGGCGACAGCTACCTGGAATCCCACGGAGGCGCGGCGTGAGCGAGCCGGTGAAGGTGCTGGGCGAGCGGCGCGCATTCGAGCCGCTGCTGCGGGTCGAAGGGCTCCAGGTGCGCTACGGCGCCATCCAGGCGCTCCGGGGCGTTTCACTCCAGGTGGGCCGGGGCGAGATGGTGGCCCTCATCGGCGCCAACGGCGCGGGCAAGACGAGCACCCTGCGCGCGGTGAGCGGCATGCTCAAGCCGTCCGCGGGGCGCATCACGCTGGCGGGCCAGGACATCACCGGCCTCAAGGCGCACCAGCTGGTGCCGCGCGGCATGGCGCACGCGCCGGAGGGGCGGGGCATCTTCCCCAACCTCACCGTCCAGGAGAACCTGGAGCTGGGCGCGTACCTGCGCAAGGACACCGCCCAGGTGCAGCAGGACATGGAGAAGGGCTTCGGCCTCTTCCCGGTGTTGAAGGAGCGTCAGCGGCAGCTGGCGGGCACGCTGTCCGGCGGTGAGCAGCAGATGCTGGCCATCGCCCGGGCGCTGCTGAGCAAGCCGCAGCTGCTGCTCCTGGACGAGCCGTCCCTGGGCCTGGCGCCGCAGGTGACGGAGACCATCTTCCGCACGCTGCGCGACGTGAACGCCACCGGCGTCAGCGTGCTGCTGGTGGAGCAGAACGCGCACCTGGCCCTCAACGCCGCGCACTACGGCTACGTGCTGGAGACGGGCGAGGTGGTGATGGCGGGCCCTGGCAAGGCGCTCCTGGAGAGCCCCGAAGTGAGGCGCGCGTACCTGGGTGAGTAGCCCCCGGGCCGATTTTCCGGCCCGGGCGCGGTGTCCGCCCCCGGACGCTTCCGGGCGCGGCGCGCGGCCAGTTCCTCGCGGCGCGTTGAAACTCGGGTAGTCAGCGGCGGAGCAATTCGTCTAGCGTCCGACAGGACATCCTGTTTCTTCCACTTCCCTTTCAGGAAGCGTGCCCATGCGTCCGTCGTCCCGCCTCCTCCTTACTTCGCTCACCACCCTCGCGCTCATCGCTGGCGCCTGCGCCAACCAGCAGAAGACCGACGAAGGCGCCGCCTCCTCCGGGGGCAATGGCCGGTCGGCGACGTCCACCATCGAAGACGTGCCCAACGAGCCTGTCCCGGGCGCCGAGGGCACCTCGGAGTCCGCCGCCGCGTTCAAGCCCTACGAGGCGCCGGAGGGCTTCGTCATCGGCATGCCCGGGGAGCCGCAGATTGCCCGCAAGCAGGTGCAGCTCGGCTCCGGCACCGTGAACACGGCGTCGTACTCGGCGCGCGACGGGGCGGTCCTCTACTCCGTCAGCATCGCGGACTACCCGGAGAAGCTGGTGGCGAGCCGTCCTCCGGAGGCCCTGTTGAACGAGGGCCGGGACGGGCTGGCCAAGGAGGTCCAGGGCACGCTCAAGGACGAGCAGGACATCACCCTGGATGGCTACCCCGGTAAGTCCTACACGGTCAGCTCGCCGATGGCCGGCGAAATCAAGGCCCGCAACTTCCTGGTGGGGCCGCGCCTCTACACGCTGCTGGTGCTCTTCAATCCGAACACCCCCGCGCCGACGGCGGACGCGTTCCTCACCTCGCTGAAGCTGGTGAACCCGCCCCCCGCCCTGACCTCGGCCACGCCGGCCGCGAGCGCGGACGCGGGCACGGTGGAGCCGGTCTCCGACGCGGGCACCGCCGTGCCGGACGCGGGCGCCCCCGCTCCGCGCCGCCGCAAGACGAAGTAGCCGCGAGGCAACGCCGTCACGAGGCATTGACGCGACGCTCCCACACGTCCTGGGGGGCGTCGCGCGTCGTGGGTGTGTTCACCTGTCCGCGCGGGGAGTGTCGGGCCTTCGGGTCCACCCCCACCGGAGCCCGCCCACCGGATTGCCCACCGCACTCGCGTCCCTACCTTTCGGGAGGCGAGACGACAGGGGGGCGGAATCAGATGATGTCTTGGGTTGGTGCCCTGCTGGCCACGGTGGTGGCGGCGGGGGGAGTGCCCATGGTGCCGGTGGGCGGTGGCAACGCCCTGACGTTGCCGGCGCATCGGCATGCGGTGCGGGTTGAGACAGGCAATGGACATGCGCCCTCGTGGCTCCTGGCCATCCAGCAGCAGGGGTCGGGGGGGCAGGGGTTGAACCTGTTCCGCTCCGAGGATGGGTTCCGCAGCTTCGTGAAGCTCGCGGCCATCCAGCCGGACGCGACGCACCGGGACCGGGCGGAGCTGGTCGCGGTGGGGCGGGACGTGGCGCTCGTCTACGCGTACGAGGGCCCCACGCTGGAGGCGTCGGCGCGTCACGACGTCTGGTTCCAGTGGTGGCGCTACGACGAGGACGCGAACACCTGGACGCCGCGGCCGGCGGTGCGGGTGTTCGACGCGGACGCCACCACGGCGTATTCGCGGGCACTGCTGGCGCGAGACTCGCGCGGGCGGCTGTGGGTCCAGGCGTTTCGTCTGGAGTCGGACGGGGGCTCCACGGCGGTGGTGGCGGTGTCCACCGACGAGGGCGCGACCTTCCAGCGACAGCCGGACCTGGGGCGGGTGCGCAAGAGGGGGGGAGGGCGGCTGCTCAGCGTGGGGACGAAGCTCGTCTTCTTCTGGGCCATGCACGACGGCTACGAGCCCACGCGCCTGCGCGTGCGCGACGCGGCGGATCCGCTGGACCTCTGGGGGCCCACGCGGGACGCGTTCTCCGACGGCATCTACCATGGCGCGGCGCTGAGCGCGGTGGAGGACGGGAAGGGTGGCATCCACCTGGTCTACAAGGACGAGGCGGAGCGGCTGTATTACCGCCGCTTCGACGGGACGTCCTTCGGCTCGCGCACCTTGGTGGAGGGGACGCCGGACTGGGCCCTGCAGCCCGCCATCACCCGCATCGGGGATGCGCTGTATGTCTTCTACAATCACATGAAGTCCGAGAAGGATTACGAAATCCGGGTGCGGGTGCTGCGCAACGGGACCTTCAGTGACCCGGTGACGCTGGATTCACGCCCGACCTTCAAGGGCTACCTGAACGCGCTGGACGTGCTGCCAGCCAGTGTCACGGAGGTGCCGTGCTTCTACGGCGACGCGCTGGATGCCAGCTCCAGCGGCACCGTGATGCGCGTGGCCCTGCCGCTGCTGCCGGGTGGAGGTGGCACTGGCCAGGATGGGGGGACTCCGGATGGTGGCGGCGTGCCGGATGGCGGCTCGGGGACTCCGGATGGCGGCGGCGTGCCGGATGGTGGCGGCGTGCCGGATGGCGGCTCGGGGACTCCGGATGGCGGCGGGGTGGATGCGGGGACGCCGCCCGCGGATGGCGGGGTGCCAGGGCCGGTGGTGCTGGAGCCGACGTTCACGAACACGACGCACGAGGTGCTGGCGGTGGACGCCGCGGGCACGGTGTACGGGCTGGCGCTGTCCGGCAACCGCTCCACGCTGTGGGCGAGCACGGACGGCGGGCGCACGTTCAGCGTGCGCGGGCAGGGGATGCGCGGGGCGTCGTTCTGGGTGATGGCGGTGCTCCAGGACGGGACGCTGCTGGCGCAGATGAGCCGCAGCGACGGCTACCACCTGGAGCGCTCCAGGGATGGCGGGCGCACGTGGACGGACGTGGTCGTGCTGGGGAATTACCGGGCGCTGTCCCCCGCGAGCTTCGCGCAGCTGGGCGGCACGGTGTTCTTCCTGGAGTACCAGACGGTCACGTCTGGAAGCACGCCCCTGCGGCTGTGGGCGAGCACCGACGGCGGGGCGACGTGGGCGGTGCGGGCCACGTTCCAGGGCCACCGGTATGGCCTGGCGCTGGTCGTGGACGCCGTGCGAGGCGCGCTGTGGGCAACGTTCGGGAGCACGGGCGAGCAGTCGGCGCTTTTGCGCTCCACGGACGGCGGGCGCAGTTGGTTGAAGGTGATGGGCGGCTATGCTGCCAACGCGGTGGCGGGCGCGGTGTTGTCGGGAGGGGAGCTGCTGCTGGGGCAGTCCACGCTCTACGAACCGGAGCACCCGAAGCTGCTGCGCGTGTACGCCAGCGGGAGGGTGGACGCGCTCTGGACGCTGCCGGGGCCGGCGTATTCGCTGGAGGCGCTGCCGGGAGGCGGCTGGGTGCTGGGGACGGCGCGGGCGGATGTCGGTGACGTCCAGCCCGCGTCGGATGTGTACGCCCGGCTCTTCACCAGCACGAACGGCACGGCCTGGACCGAGGCCCGGCGCTACGAGCGGGCCTCGAGCACATCCCTGGCACGCGCGGATGTGTGGGGCGTGCTGCCCTCCGGCGAGCTGGTGGTGCGGGCGGAGAACCTGAAGGGCTTCGGCGCGGGCGGGAAGGGGTTTCAGGTCCTGCGCGTGAAGCGCTGAGGCGGTGATGCGGGCCGGACTTCCGTGGAGGAAGTCCGGCCTCGGGGTTCAGCTATTGGGGCAGGGCAGGGTAGTGGAGGATCTTGTTGAACCTGCCTACGACCCAGATGTCGCCAGGATTGTTTCCGGCGATGCCGTAGAGCGACGTGTTGAACTGCTCCTTCACCCAGGGGAGCGTGCCATTGAAGCGGTAGATGTTGCCTGACTCCGTCGTGATGTAGATGGAGTTCGTTCCGAAGGCGAGGACCCCGGAGAAGTTCTCGGTCTCTCCTGGCGGCAATGCTGGCGGTGATGCATGGGCGACCCAATTCGTCCCAGGGCCATTCCACTGCAGGAGCGTTCCGTTGTTTCCCACGGCGTATGCCAGCTTGGAATTGACGACATGGATTGCTAGCAACGTCTTCGCGGCGACCGGGACACTCACCTCTGTCCAAACAGGAGCAGCGGTGGTGCGTTGCATGATTTTCGCCGTGCCGTTCCCCGCGCCGCCTACGGCGAAGAGCGTATCGGGTGACGCACCGTGGACCGCCGACAGGGCGATGTTGGGCTGCACTGTCGCAGTGATGCTGGGCGGCTGGGGAAGCGTTCCGTCCCATTCGAACGTCGCGCCGTTGGCGGCGTTGTCGCGAGATGCGACGGCCGCGAACTGAACGCCTCCATTCGTGGCGAGGTTGAACAGGCCCGTGGTGATGTGGCCGTCGTTGTTGTTGAAGAAGCGTTTATAATCACAGGTCGTACTTTGGGGGGTCTGGACACCAAGGACGCTGAAATCTCCGCCCAGATAGGCCGTTCCATCAGGCATGGCCCAGACGCTGTAAAGTTCCCGGATGCTTCCGGGCTGGCTCGTGCAAGGACCAGGGATGGCCTTGAACGAGGTCTTGTTCGCTTCCTTCACCGCGCGGGCCGATGGCGCCCCGACAATCCAAACACCACCATCCCCATAGAGGGAAACGGCGCGCCAGTCCGGGGAGCCTCCATCCGGAAAAGTAGGGAACCCTCCCGACAGGTCGACGGATTGGAGTGCCCAGCTCGGCGAGCCCGCGGGACAGACATTGTCCTCGTCCGTCCTGCTATTGCAGTTGTTGTCCTGACCGTCACAGATTTCGGGCGCGTCCCTGTGGATGAAGGGGTTGCCGTCGTCGCAGTCTCCTGCGTCCAGGATGTAGCCGGCATCCGGCTGCGGGCAGGAGAGGACGCCCGCGTCCTCCTTGCCGTGGCTGTCGTTGTCTTCATCGGGAAACCAGGTCTTGACGACCGTGGGGGGAGGCGCGCATTGCGTTCCGCCATCGGCGAAGTCGCACTGGCGCGTCCCGTTGTCACAGCTCGTCCGGTCGTCAAAGCACGTCATTCCAAGGTTGAAACCCTCGTCCACGCCGTTGATGCAGTTGTCGTCGATGTTGTTGCACAGCTCCGGTGCGCCGGGGTGCACTGCGGGGTTTGTGTCGTCGCAGTCGTCGTGGGGCGCGGTCAGGGGCAGCCGGTTCGCCGGGAGGGCCGCCGTGCAGACCACCAACTTGTCCTGCTTCACGTCGCCATGCAGGTCCTTGTCCTCGTCCGCCCAGGCGAGCTGGAAATCCGGGGTGAAGCATTCGTTCTGCTGGGGGTTGGCCGCGCACCGGAAGGTGCCAGTGCAGCCGTTGGCCGTGTTGGTGCACGACACTCCGAGCTGGAAGCCTTCATCCGTGACACCGTCGCAGTTGTCGTCGATGTCGTTGCAAAGCTCGGTGGCTCCCGGGTTGATCGTCTTCCCAGAACCGATGTTGTCATTGCAGTCCGTGCCGCCAGAGCCCGTGCTCACATAGCCATCCCCATCCATGTCTGGCGCGTCGACCGCGAGGTGCAGCTCCGGGGAGCTGCCGCCCTTCGAGCTGCCTTTCGGGACGCTGATGCCCTGCTGGTTGTTGCGCACGCGAGGGCCAATGCATTGCCCGTCCTTCGGAAACGCCTCGTAGGCGTCCGCCGTGATGGTGAGCGCCGTGCCCCACTTCTCCGGCATCAGGATGCCCACCACGATTTCGCCGTCCGGGGCGGGCTTCTTCTCGCGGACCGCCACGTCCGTGGAGCGCTTGTCCCCACTGGCGTCATCCACGGCCGTCACGCGCACGCAGCCCGGAACGAATTGCGTGTACGAGACGACGACCTTCACCCCGTCCTGGGGATCCTTACAGCCCGCGAGAGCGACCAGTGGCAGCAGCAGAAGAAGGCGTTTCATGCCGCCCATCCTACCGGCCCCGCTCCCCGCGTGTGAGTCCTTGCCACCCCTCTTGAAACCTCAAGGGGTGGGACGCTTCAGCTGGGCTTCAGCGCGCCTCCGGGAAGTCCGAATACACCACCGCCAGCCGGGCATCCGCCGCCAGGCTGGCGGGGGTCACCAGCTCCAGGTCCACTGGCACCGGGCCGCGGTAGCGCTCGGCGATCTCCCGCTTCAGGCCCGTGACATCCAGGTCACCCAGCCGCTCCATCGTCCCGTACGCCACCCCCGCGCCCGCCGCGTACGCCTTGCGCACCAGCTCCGAGCAGTACATCGCCTCGTCGCCCCACCCGAAGAGCGCGTCGTACGGCTTGCCCAGGTGCCGCTTCGCCTCCGCCACCGCCCGCGCCTTCGCCGCGTCATCCAGCCCCTCCGGGCGCAACACCAACAGCCGCCCCTTCACGCCTCGCTCCTTCCACTGCCTGAAGGGCGTGCGCTTCACCGGCTGGACCGCCTCCACCACGAACGTCCCCTCCTGCGTCACCTCCACCAGCCCCACGTGCGACAGCGGGCTGTGCGTGGCTTCCTGGATGGCCTTCGACTGGCGTGATCCCGACGTCTGGAACACCACGTCCCCTGTCCGCAGCATCGTCGCCACGTCCTGCGCCCCTCGCGGCGCCGCCTGCGCCCCGTGGGCCCCCAGCCACACCACCACCGCCATCGCGAGGGCACCTGCCCACACACCCTTCCAGCTCCAGCGCATCCTCAAGTCCTTTCCAGGGGTTGCATCCGTCCACCTCCCTGAATGCAGCCCCGGTGCCGCCCGGCCAGAGGACAGGAATTCACGCAGGAGCACTCCCGGTCCCTCACGACCCAGGGTCAGAACATGGTAAAACTGGTCTACCTTCCTATTGCAGTGATTCAAGAATAATGTGGCAATGTGGTAACGATTCAGATAGGGTGTTCGCACTCGTGAGCCGGGCATCCGGGCTTTCGGGAGAGGGGGCAACCGGAGGAGACCTCGCCGTGACCGCATCGACCGCGCCCATTCGTTGCCTGCTCTACCCGTCCCTGGGTGAGGTGCGGGAGCACGTCCGTGTGGAGCTGTTCGCTCGCGCGCTGTCGGAGCGGATGGGCCGCCCGGTGGTGATGTCCATGGCGCCCACCTACGAGATGCTGGAGGCGGAGCTCGCGGCCGGCCGGGTGGAGATGGCGTGGGGCACCGCCGAGCAGTGCAATGCCTTCGAGCCGCAGGCGCGCGCGGTGCTGCGCGCGGTGCGTTCGGGGAGCTGGCACTACCACTCCGCGCTGATCTGCCGCGCGGACGCGCCGCTGACGCTGGAGACGCTCGCGGGCAAGCGCGCGGCCTGGGTGGCGCCGCGCTCCACCGGCGGGCACCTGCTGCCGATGCGTCACCTGGAGTCGCTGGGCCTGCGCCCGGACACGCTCTTCTCCGAGCAGCGCTTCCTGGGCACCTACCGCAAGGCGCTGGACGCGGTGCTGCGGGGCGAGTCCGACGTGGCCGCCCTCTTCTCCAACCACACCGACGCGCACGCGATGCGCGCCACGCTGACGACGTACCTGGGCGCGGACGCGCCGCTGCTCACGCCCTTCCTCTTCACCATCTCCACGCTGGCGGACGGGCTCATCCTCACCCGGCGCTTGTCGGAGGAGGACACGGAGGCGCTGGCCTCCGTCCTCACCCGGATGAACACGGACGGCGCGGGCCTGGAGATGCTCATGGGCCCCTTCCGGGTGGAGGGCTTCGTCCGCTCGCCCGGTCCCGCCGCGCCCGTGTCCAGCCCGCGTCCTTCGTCGGGCGCCGAGTACCTGGCCGGCGAGCTGGACGCGGAGGGGCGCTGTCTCAAGCTGTGGTCGCCGTCCGGCCGGGCCTTTGGCCGCGATGTGCGCGGCGCGGAGGGGCGCAAGCTGGAGGAGACGCTGGGCACCGCCGCGAGCGAGCCCCTGATGTCCCTGGTCCGCGCCGTCCTCCGGGGTGGCTCCGACGGACGGCTGGAGTACCGGCTCACCGTGAACGGCGATGAGCGCGTGTACGCCGCGGAGGTGACGCCCTGCGCGCCTTCACCTGGGGACACGGTCGTGCGCCTGGGCCTGCTGGTGCGCGACGTCAGCGGGCTGCGCGCGCTGGAGGATCCGCTGTACCGGCTGGCGTCGTTCCCGCTGCTGCACCCGGAGCCGCTGCTGGAATTGGGCATGGATGGGCAGCTGCGGTACGCGAACCCGGCGACCCATGCGGCGTTCCAGGACCTGGTGGAGAAGGGCTCGCGACATCCGCTGGTGCACTCGGCGCTCACCTGGGCGTGGCGGGGCGCGTCCTCGGGGGAGTCCGCGCCCACGGTGCACCTGGACGGGCGCTATTGGGAGCTCACCGTCGCGCAGCTGTGGGATCCCCCGGGCCTGCGCGTGTTCGCGCGCGACGTGACGCTGCGCAAGCAGATGGAGGCACGGCTGTTCCAGGCGGACCGGCTGTCCGCGCTGGGGTCGCTCGCGGCGGCGGTGGGCCATGAGATGAACAACCCGCTGGCCTTCGTGCTGGCGAACCTCTCCTACGTCCGCGAGGAGCTGGACCGGCTGACGCAGCCGTTGCTGGAGGGCACCCCCGTGCCGCGCCCGGACCTGGACGGCATCCTGGAGGCGCTGGGCGAGACGGTGGAGGGCGCGACCCGGCTCAAGCACATCGTGCAGGACCTGCGCACGCTGTCGCGCAAGCCGCCCGAGCACCGCGCGCGCGTGGCCGTGCAGCCGGTGCTGGAGAACGCGCTGAAGCTCCTGCGCGGAGAACTCCAGCACCGCGCGCGGCTGGAGCGGGACTTCCACGACATGCCCACGGTGGACGCGGACGAGGCCCGCCTCACCCAGCTCTTCCTCAACCTGTTGCTCAATGCCTTGCACGCGATGGACCTGCAGGACGCCTCGCGCAACGTGCTGCGCGTCGCGGCCTACACCAGCGAGGATGGCGAGGTGGTGGTGGAGGTGCAGGACTCCGGCAAGGGGCTGGCCCCGGAGGTGCTGGCGCACATCTTCGAGCCGTTCGCCACCGCGCGCCCCAACAGCACGGGCCTGGGCCTGTCGGTGAGCCACACCATCGTCACCGACCTGGGCGGCACGCTGCGCGCGGAGAGCCGCGAGGGCCGGGGCACGCTGCTCACCGTCACGCTGCCCGCCGCCGTGCCCGTGTCGGAGCCGCGCTCGCTGCGCGCCGGGTAGCGCGCGTCACGCGTCGCGGCCCAGCGGGACCTCCAGCCGGGGCGCGTAGTGGCCGCCCGTGCTCTCGAACAGCACCAGCCGGTCCACGCGGCCCTCGCCCCACGAGGCGTCCCGCAGCTTCCGCGCGCACGCCGCCAGCGCCGCGTCCCCGTGCGGCCGCTTCGCCCGGGCGAGGGTCAGGTGCGCGGTGTACTCGGCGTACTCGGACGCGAAGCCCAGGGGCTCCAGGACGCGGGCCACGTCCGCCTGGAGTGACTTCAGCGCGGCGGTGTCCCCGCGCACGTCCGCCCAGAGCACGCGCGGGTGCTCCGGCGAGCCGAACGTCCCGCCCCCGCCCACCGACAGCACGAACGGTGCGTGGCGCGGCCCCACGGGCGTCAGCGCGTCGCGCAGCGCGGGCAGTCGGTCGGTCGAGACGTCCCCCAGGAAGACCAGCGTGAGGTGCACGCCCTCGGGCTTTACCCACCGGGCGTCGGGGGCGTGGGCGCGCAGGCGCTCGATGCCTCGCTCGGCTTCAGCGGTAAGGGCGTCTCCCAGCGTCACGGCGGTGAACAGGCGCATCGGGTGTTCCTCCATGCTTCCAAGGTCGACTCCAGGGACAGGACGCGAGGGCTCTCGGCTCCAACCGGGCGGCCCTCCATCGCGTCCGCCCGAGGGTTCGCGAGCGGACCTCGCGGGCCGTGCCCGCCTGACAGTGCCAGCACCGCGAACTGGCTGAGCGCGTCCCCGCCTCGGTGGACCTCGCGGGCCGCGCTGCCGGACATCGCCGGCGACCTCACACGTCGCCTCTGGCGCGGTGGACCTCTCGCGAGCCGAGCCCGCCTGACAGCGCCAGCGGCCTCACACATCGCTTCTGGCGCGGTCGGGCCGATTGGCTCGCGGCGCCCGCCTGCTCAGGCGCCGGGATGCAGGCCCTGCGCTGTGGCTCCTGCCGGTGGGGCCTTCCGCCGGGGCCACAGCGCGTAGATCCACGCGGGCAGGAACGCGAGGAACTCCACGCCGCTCACATACAGCCCGCGCGCGGACAGCATCCCCGCGCCAATGGGCGCCACCGGCAGGGGCCGCACCGGGGCGAAGACGCGCGCATGGGAGAACGGCCAGAAGAGCGCCGCGCCCAGCCCGCCGTCGGTGAGCGTGTCCAGGATGCCGTGGCTGCCCACCGCCGCCAACGCCAGCCACCCCCACCTCGTCGCGGAGGCGCCCCGCCACCGCGCCAGCGCCGCCACGACGAGCGCCACGCCCACCGCGAAGACCCACGAGTGCGACGCGCCGCGGTGCCCCCACGTCGCCGCGTAGGGGATGCGCAAGGCGAACGCCACCACGTCCGCGTCCGGCAGCAGCGCCAGCAGCGACAGGAACCCCATCACCGCCACCCGCCGCCGCCACGGGACGCCGGTCCCCGTCTCGAAGCGCCCCAGTGCCATGCCCACCGCTACGTGCCCGATGCTCGCCATGCGCCGGACCCTAGCGCAGCGGGCCTCGCCTGGAGAGCGTCCCCGCGCCTGGAGTAGCCTCCGCGGCGCATGCGGTCCCTGCTCCCCCGCGCCGAGTCCACCCTGCAGCGCCGCCTGGATGAATGGCGCGCGGACGTCGGCTCGTGGCTCAACGTGATGCGCATCGGCGCGACGGCGGCGTGGTTGCTGCTGGGCGTGCTGGACGACTGGCGCGTGTCACGCGCGGTGCTCGGCTGCTACGTCGTGCTGTCGGTCCTGCTGTGGGCGGGGGCTCGCCGGGTGCCGGACCTGCTCCGGCGGCCGGCGCTGGGCGTGGCGCTGCTGGACATGCCCCTCATCTATTTCCTCCAGGCGTGGTCCATCCAGGGCTCCGTCAACGGCGTGCCCACCGCGCTGCTCACCATGGGCGTCTACATGGTGCTGGTGGTGGTCGTGTCCATGGTGACGCTGTCGCGGTTCATCGTCGCGGCGGCCACGGCGCTGGGCATCCTCGCGGTGGCGCTCCTGACGCTGGGCGCGGGCCTGCCGGCGCCCGCGTTCCTCCCCGGCATGGTGCTGGTGATGGTGCTCGCGTCGTCGGTGGCCTTCTTCATCAGCCGCACGGTGCTGGGGCTGGTCACGGACGTGGTGCGCGAGGAGATGCAGCGCGAACGGCTGGGCCGCTTCTTCTCCCCGGAGGTCGCCCGGCGCATCTCCGAGCGCGGCACCGACGGCGAGGCCGGCGAACACCGCGAGGTGACGCTGCTGTTCTCGGACATCCGCGGCTTCACCGCGCTGTCGGACCGGCTGGAGAGCCCCCAGGTGGTGGCGCTGCTCAACGAATACCTCACGCGCATGGTGGAGGTGGTGTTCCGCCACGGCGGGACGCTCGACAAGTTCATCGGCGACGGCATCCTCGCGTACTTCGGCGCGCCGCTGGAGCAGCCCGGGCACCCGGCCGCCGCCGTGTCGTGCGCGCTGGCCATGCTGGAGGCGCTGGAGTCCCTCAACCAGGAGCGCGCCGCCCGGGGCGAGCCCACGCTCGCCATCGGCGTGGGCGTGCACACCGGCCGCGTGGTGGTGGGGGCCGTGGGCAGCGACCAGCGCCGCGAGTACACCGTCATCGGCGACGCGGTGAACCTGGCCAGCCGCATCGAAGGGCTCACCAAGAAGGTGGGCGCCCCGGTGCTCGTGTCGAACGCCACGCGCGAGCGCTGCCTGGATGACTTCGACTTCGAGGCCGCCGCCCCGCTGCCCGTCGCGGGCAAGCCGGAGCCCGTGGCCATCTTCCTGCCCCGCAGGCGCGCGCCGCGCTCCGCGGGCTGAGAAACGCGAAGGGGCCGGGAGGAAGCCTCCCAGCCCCGCGGTGCCGTGGACGCGGCCGTGCTCAGTACGCCTTGGAGAACACGATGCGGCCCTGCGACGGCTCACCCGTCAGCACGCACTTGCCCGGCTCCTGCTTGAGGCTGAAGGGACGGCACCGGGTGGTGAGGCCCGTCTCCTCCTTGATGCGCGCCTCCGTCTTGGCGCTGCCATCCCAGTGCGCCAGCAGGAAGCCGTCGTCCGCGCGCGCCTTCAGCTCCTCGTAGGAGTTGACCTCGAAGGTGTTCGAGTCGCGGAAGGCCTTCGCCTTCTGGAACAGGTCCTTCTGCATCTGGTCCAGCATCGCCTGGGCCTTGGTGACGGCCTCCTCCAGCGACACGAACTCCTTCTGGCGCAGGTCGCGGCGCACCATCACGCAGGAGTTCTTCGCCAGGTCCTTGGGCCCCAGCTCGATGCGCAGGCAGGTGCCGATGAGCTCGTGCTCGTTGTACTTGAAGCCCGGGCCCTTGGACTCGTCGTCGTCCACCACCACGCCCAGGTCCGCCTTGCGCAGGTCCGCGGCCAGCGCGTGCGTGCGCTCCATCACCGCGGTCTTCTCCGCGTCGGTCGCCTTGCCCACGATGGGGATGATGACCACGTGCGTGGCCGCCATCCTCGGCGGCACGATGAGGCCGGAGTCATCCGAGTGCGTGAGGATGAGCCCGCCGATGAGCCGCGTGGACGTGCCCCACGACGTCTGCCACACGTGGTGCACGCGGCCGTCGCGGCCCTGGAACGTGGTGTCGAAGGCCTTGGCGAAGTTCTGGCCCAGGTTGTGGCTGGTGCCCGCCTGGAGCGCCTTCTTGTCCTGCATCATCGCCTCGATGCTGTACGTGCGCAGCGCGCCGGCGAACTTCTCCGACTCCGTCTTGCGCCCCGGCAGCACGGGCATGGCCATGTAGTCCTCCGCGAACGAGCGGTAGACCTCCAGCATCTGGAGCGTGCGCTCCTCCGCGTCCGCCTCCGTCTCGTGGCAGGTGTGGCCCTCCTGCCAGAGGAACTCCGTGGTGCGCAGGAACAGGCGCGTGCGCATCTCCCAGCGCATCACGTTGGCCCACTGGTTCACCAGCAGCGGCAGGTCCCGGTAGCTCTGGATCCACTTGGAGAAGCTGCGGTTGATGATGGTCTCCGACGTGGGCCGGATGACCAGCGGCTCCTCCAGCTTCTGGCCGCCCGCGTGCGTGACGACCGCCAGCTGCGGGTTGAAGCCCTCCACGTGCTCGGCTTCCTTCTTGAGGTAGCTCTCCGGGATGAGCAGCGGGAAGTAGGCGTTCTTCACGCCCGTCTCCTTGAACTTCTTGTCCATCACCCGCTGGATGTTCTCCCACAGCGCGTAGCCGTTGGGACGGATGACCATGCAGCCCTTCACGTCCGAGTAGTCAGCGAGCTTCGCCTTCTGGACCAGGTCGACGTACCACTCGGAAAAGCCCTTCTCGCGGGGCGTGAGCTTATCGGCCATGTACTGGGCACCTTGCTAGGAGATGGAAAGAGGGGCGTTGCCTACGCTGGGATGTTCCGGAAATCAACGCTGGACCGTGGCCGGCCCCGTCCCCTGGGGGTCGCCCATGCTCGGCCTTCGCGCGGGCGGACGATCCGCCCACCAGATGGCGGACCGTGGGGGCGCTCGCCCGCCGCCTTCACCCGGCGGTGAGTCGCGCCGTGCCCCTCCCCGAGGTCACAGGAGAGTGTCGCCTGCTGCACTCCTCGCCGCGCTGCGCTAAAAGGGAGTCTCCTCGTCTTCCCTGATTTCCCCCCAGGAGGTTCCTTCCATGCGGTCCTTTCTTCCGTCCGTGGGCGCGGTCGTGGTGTGCCTTGTCGCGGGCTCCGCGTTCGCCAACTCCACCGGCATCAACGGGCGCAGCGGCAAGCAGAGCGTGTCGTGCACCGCGTCCGGTTGCCACGGCGGCGGGACGAGCACCCCCACCGTGACGCTGGAAGGGCCCACGGCGCTGACCGCGGGCCAGACGGGCCAGTACTCGCTCATCATCACCGGAGGCCCGGGCGTGAAGGCGGGCATGAACGTGGCGACGGGCGGCGTGGACGGGGCGACGCTGACCGCGGGCGCGGGCACGAAGCTGATGAACGGGGAGCTGACCCACTCGCTGCCCAAGGCGTTCAACTCCGGCTCGGCGCGCTTCGACTTCTCGCTGGTGGCGCCCGCCACCAACGGCACGCTCAAGCTGTACGGCGCGGGCAACTCCGTGAACGGCGACAGCGCGGCCACGTTGGATGCGCACGCCAACGCCACGCTGGATGTCGTCATCACCGGCGGCACCGACGGCAAGCCCACGACCGAAGACGAGGGGGGCGGCTGCTCCGCGGCCACCACCGGCGCGCCCGCGGTGCTGATCGCCGTGTTCGCGGCCCTGGCCGCTCGCCGCCGGAAGGCCTGACGCCCGGCTGCCCTCCGGCCGTGCCTCGGAGGGTGGGACGACAGCGCGAGGGAGGGCGGCCTACCATCGCCCCCCTTGATGCGACCGAGCCCCCTCCTGACCGCGTTGTTCGTCGCGGGATCGCTGGCCTGTGCCTCCGGTCCCGCGGTGCGTCCCACCCTGTCCTCGGGCGCCACGCCCGTCGCCGTGGCCTCGGAGCCCGCGCGCGACGCGGGCGCCTTGCGGGTGATGACCTTCAACATCCAGTCCGGCCTGCGAGGCCTGGAGCAGGTGGCGGCCGTCATCCGCCAGGAGGGGCCGGACCTCGTCGCGCTGCAGGAGGTGGACGTGGGCTCCACCCGGGCGGGCGGGCAGGACCAGGTGGAGCGGCTGTCGGCGCTCACCGGCTTGAAGTACCGCGCGCACTTCGGCACCACGACGCTGTACGGCGGTGCCTATGGCATCGCGCTCCTGTCGCGCTACCCGCTGGAGTCCCTGGAGCAGTACCCGCTGCCCACGCCGAAGGGCGCGGAGCCGCGCACGGTGGCGCACGCGGTGGTGGACGTGGACGGACGCGAGGTGAGCGTCTACGCCACGCACCTCATCCGCCGGCCCTTCAACGGCGCGGCGCGCGTGCGCCAGAGCGCCTTCATCTCCCAGCTGATGGCGAAGGACCCCCGCCCCCGGCTGTTGATGGGCGACCTGAACGATGATCCGGACTCGCGCCCGGTGCGCCTCCTGCGCCGCCAGCTCCAGGACGTGGCGCGCGTCACCCACGCGGACCGCACGGGCACCTACCCGATGCCGCTGTTCCTGCGGTCGCTGCGCATCGACTACGTGATGGCCTGTGGCGCCTTCACGCCGGTGTCCACCCGCGTGCTGCGCGTGGGCGCGTCCGACCACTACCCGGTGGTGGCGGACCTGCGGCTCCAGCCCGCGAAGGCGCCCCAGGCGGCGGAGGCCACGGCCGCCGCCGCGCCCTGACCGCGCGGCCTCAGGTGGGCAGGGTGAAGCGATAGAGGACCTCCAGGTCCCCCTTGCTGAAGCCCTTGAGGACCTCGTGGTGGATCTCCTGCCGGCCGCTCAGGTACGCGAGCCCTCCGGCGGCGAAGCCCATCACGGCGAGCTCGAAGTAGATGTGCGGCCGGGGCACGCCGGTGATGCGCAGCTCCACGGAGTCGCCCTGGAGCTGCGCCGTCAGGTCGCCCTCGGTGAAGTAGCCCTTCCAGATGCCGGGCGTGAACAGGGCGAAGCGGCGGAAGTCGTCCTTGCCGAACATCGTCTTGAGCTGGCCCTGGCCGAGCGCGTACTCGGCGGACTTCACGCCGTATTGCCAGTAGGCCTTGGTGTCGCCGCCGTAGAAGCGCTGGGTGAAGGCTTCGTTGAGGCGCAGGAAGGCATCCGCGGGGATGCGCGTCACCGGCATGATGGGTTGGCTGAAGACCGGATCCCGCTTCGCCTGCTCCGCGAGGAACGTCTTCCACGCCGGCTCGCCGAAGGCCTGCACCGCCAGGGTCTGCCGTGCCAGGAATGCGACGCCTTTGACATCCATCCGTATGCCTCCGCCTGCCTGGCCGCTCCGGGTTCATCACGGACCCCGGCCGGGTCATGGCGCATTGTGTCTCCGGGACCACCTCCTGGGCGATACGCATCGCGACAATTCACCGGGTCGTGTGAGTCATGACCCGAGGGGGCCTGTCCTCACGGGCACGGTGCTTCACGGGCGGTGCATCCCGGGGCGCGCACGGTCCGGGATGCGGCTAGGGTTCCCGAGGTGCGACCTCTTGCCTTGCTCCCCAGGCCCGGACGCGTGCGCCGGGCCGTGCTCCTGGCGGCGGGCGCGCTGACGGGCGGCGTGTTCGGGCTCGCCTTCTGGGTGGACCGCTTCGGCCGGCGCGAGCACCTGGGCGGAGCGGACGCGCTGGTGGTGTTGGGAGCGCGGGTGCTGCCAGGGGGCATGCCCTCGGGCGCGCTGGTGGCGCGCGTGGGGCAGGCGGCGGCGCTGTATCACCGGGGCACGGCGCCCTGGCTGGTGGTGTCCGGGGGCGTGGGCGTCCATCCACCCTCCGAAGCGCGCGTCATGCGCGGCCTGCTGGAGGAGGCGGGCGTGCCCTCCTCCGCTTGCATGCTGGAGGAGGACAGCCACTCCACGCGCGACAACGCGCGGTTCAGCGCGAGCCTGCTGCGGGCGCGGGGGGCGCGGCGGGTGGTCGTGGTCTCCGACCCGTATCACCTGCTGCGCGCGCGGCAGTGCTTCCGGCTGGAGGGGCTGGAGGTGGCCACGAGCCCCGCTCCCATCGCCGGGAGGATGCGAGCGTGGGACCGGGCCTACTGGACGGTGCGAGAGGCGTTCGCGCTGCTGCTGCATCCGCGCCTGCTGCTGGCGCGGGCACCCGGTGGGAACGCGGGCGGACGCTGAGGGGCCCGCGCGGCCTCAGGTTCCGGAGGGCTCTGGCGTGTCCAGCTTGAGGAGGACCTTCTCCAGGACGCGGAAGAGGGCCTGGCGGTCCTCGGGGTCGAGCATGCCCAGCACCACGCCCATCGAGCGGTGCATGGAGCGGTCGAGCTTGGTGAACGTCTGCCGTCCCTTGTCGGTCAGGCGGCAGCGGACGACGCGCCGGTCGGCTTCTCCGCGCTCGCGCTGGAGGTGGCCTTCACGCTCCAGGCGGTCCACCACGCCGGTGACGGTCTTCTCGGTGACGCCCAGTCGCTTGGCCAGCTCGCCCATGGTGAGCGAACCGTCCAGGCCCAGCCACAGCAGGGCGTGCACCTGGGGTGGCGTGAACTGGAGCTGTTCGCAGGTGCTCGCGATGGGGTCACGGAGTGAACGGCGACGGCCCAGCGAGAACATCAACTCCTGCATGCGGTCGACGTCCTTCGCGAGCGCTTCATCCTCTTTATGGATATTCCGCGACACAGAGTATTCATTAGCGGCGGGGGGCGTGTGGGTCAACTTGTAGGCTGCGATGGATGCATTCGGGCTTTCCGGGTGCCGGCTTCCGGAGGTGTGGAAGATGCGACTGACAGGGTGGGGACTGCTGCTGGCGCTGGTGGCGGTGACGGCGCGGGCGGAGGACGAGGTGTTGGTCTTCGCGGCGGCGAGCACGACGGATGCGCTCCAGGCGCTCGCCCCCGCGTTCCAGAAGGCATCGGGGCACCCGGTGCGGTTCGCCTTCGGGGCGTCGAGTGACCTGGCACGTCAGGTGGTGGCGGGGGCTCCGGCGGACGCCTTCCTCTCCGCGGACGAGGCGAAGCTGGACACGGTGGAGCGGGCCGGGCTGGTGCAGCCGGGCACTCGGGTGGACCTGCTGTCCAACCGGCTGGTGGTCATCGTCCCGGCGGGCTCCCAGGTGAAGGTGGGCGGGGCGGCGGACTTGAAGGGCCTCCGGCGCGTGGTCCTGGCGGAGCCGGCGGCGGTGCCCGCGGGGGTGTACGCGAAGGCGTGGCTGACGAAGATGGGCGTATGGGCGGACGTGGCGCCGCGGGTGGTGCCCGCGGTGGACGTGCGGGCCGCGCTGGCGGCGGTGGAGGCGGGGCGGGCGGACGCGGGCGTGGTGTACGCGACGGACGCGGTGCACTCGAAGAAGGTGCGGGTGGTGTTCACGGTGCCGGAGGCGGATGTGCCGCGAATCGTGTACCCGGCGGCGGCGCTGACGCAGGGCAAGGCGCCCGAGGGAGGGTTGGCGTTCGTGCGCTTCCTCCAGACGGCGGAGGCGCGGAAGGAGTTCCACAAGCTGGGCTTCCTGGACGCGAGCGCCGCGAAGGCGGTGCCGGAGGGGGCCGGTGGCCAGGTGGCGCCGGATGCGGGGCCGAGTGCGCCGTCGGCGGGACCGCCGGATGCGGGCGCGCGGCGGACCGCGCCCGCTGGCACGCGGGGCGTGGCGCCGGATGCGGGCAGGGGGCAGTTGTCGCCGTGATGGATGAAGGGCTCACAGGGCTGGTCCTGTTCACGGTGGCGGTGGCGGCCCTGTCCACGGCGCTCATCCTGGTGCCGGGCGTCGCGGCGGCGTACGCGCTGTCGCGCTGGAGGGGGCCGGGGCGGGGCGTGATGGAGACGGTGCTGGCCCTGCCGCTCGTGCTGCCGCCGACGGCGGTGGGGCTGGTGCTGCTGGAGCTGCTGGCGCGGGACGCGGTGTTGGGGCGGTTCCTGGACGCGGTGGGCGTGGAGGTGGTGTTCACGCCGAAGGCGGTGGTGCTGGCGAGCGCGGTGATGTCCTTCCCGCTGCTGGTGCGCGCCGCGCGCACGGGGTTCGAGGAGGTGGATCCCCGGCTGGTGGCGGTGGCGCGCACGCTGGGGGACACGCGCACGCGGGCCTTCTTCCGCGTGTCCCTGCCGCTGGCCTGGCGCGGCGTGCTGACGGGCGCGCTGCTCGCGTTCTCCCGGGCGCTGGGCGAGTTCGGCGCCACGGTGCTGGTGGCGGGCAACATCCCGGGGCTGACACAGACGCTGTCCCTGGCCATCTTCCAGCGCACGCAGACCGGCCAGGACGCGGCGGCGCTGAGGCTCGCGGGGGTGTCGGTGGTGCTCGCGTTCGGGGCCATGTACGTGACGGAAGTGGTGACGCGGCGGCGCGGAGCCCGGGGGCTCGCGTGAGTCACGCGCTCCCAGGGCGGGCGCTCGTGGAGCCCGTCTGTTTTCACGCTGGGCCGCGCCGGCGGGTGCTCGTGGCATCGGGAATGGCGGGAGGAGCACGTCCGTGATGGAGCTGTCCCTGCGCCTGCCCCTGGCGCGCTTCACGCTGGAGGTCGAGGCGCGCTTCGCGTCCGCGTCGGTGGCGGTCCTGGGGCGCTCGGGTTCCGGCAAGACCTCGCTGTTGGAGGTGCTCGCGGGCCTGCGGCGGGGCGCGAGCGGGCGCGTGACGGTGGAGGGGCGCGTGCTGCTCGACACGGCTTCGCGCGTGGACGTCCCGCCGGAGGCGCGGCGCATGGGCTACGTGCCCCAGGACGCGCTGCTCTTCCCGCACCTCACCGCCGGACAGAACGTGCGCTTCGGCGTGCGCGCCGGGCGGCCGTCGCGCGTGGACGAAGCGGTGCATTTGCTGGAGCTGGAGCCGCTGCTGCACCGCTACCCCGTCACCCTGTCGGGAGGCGAGAAGCAGCGGGTCGCGCTGGCGCGAGCGCTGGCCACGGATCCCGCGTTGCTGCTGCTGGACGAACCCCTGGCCGCGCTGGACGTCGCGTTGAAGGAGCGCGTGCTGCCCTACCTCTTGCGCGTGCGCGACGAGGCGCGAGTCCCCCTGCTGTACGTGACCCACCAGCTCGGCGAGGCGCGAGCCCTGGCCCGGGAGGCGCTGCTGCTGGACGGCGGCGCGGTGAAGGCCGTGGGGCCCGCGGACACGGTGCTGGGCACGGTCGCGCGAGGGCTGCTCACCGGCGAGCCCGAGGAGAACATCCTGGAGGGCACGCTGGAGCATCCCGACGTTGGAGGCACGCGGCTGCGCATCGCGGAGGGGCTGTCGCTCTGGGTTCCGGACGTGCCCGCGTTGCCGGGGGGCACGCGAGCCACCTACGCCGTGCCCGCCGAGGACATCCTCCTGTCCACCGGCCCGCTGACCGGCGTCTCCGCGCGCAACGTGCTGGAGGGCGCGGTGGTGAAGCTGGAGGACGCGGGTTCGGGAGAGCTCGCGACCCACGTCGACGTCGCGGGTGTGCGCTGGGTGGTGCGGCTCACGCAGGCCGCCGTGCGCGAGCTGTCCGTCGCACCGGGGCTGCGGGTGTTCCTCGCGGTGAAGTCCTCCGCCTGCCGCCGCCTGACCTAGACGCTCGTCAGCGCTTCGTCCCCGCCTTCTTCCCCCCGCCGCGCCCCGCAGGCTTCGCGTGGTAGCCCTCCACCAACATCCCGAGCGCGTGGACCACGGACATCGCCGTCTCCGACGGGATGCGCGTGTCCTTCAGCTTGTTGCGCGCGGGGTCGAGCAAGAGCCCCGTGGCCCCGGAGAAGTCCGTCCGCGTGAGCGTGCAGCCGCGGAAGTTGCTGCCGGCGAGGTCCGCGCCCGTGAAGTCCGCGTCCGTCAGGTCCATGTCGAAGAAGTTCGCCTCCCGCACCACGCACCGCACGAAGGCGGTCTTGTGGAGGCTCAGGCCCACGAACGAGCTGTACGGCATGCCGCAGTCCTCGAAGGCCACCTCGGGGTTCGAGGCCACCCCCGTCCAGTCGATGCCCATCAGCTTCGAGCCCTCGAAGCGCACGTCCCGCAACCGGAGGGCGATGACGTTCGCGCGGGTCAGGTTGCAGCCCTGGAACACGCACGACTCCAGCAGCGTGTCCTTCCAGCGGCCTTGCTGCAATTCACAGTTCACGAAGGTGCACCGGTAGAACTCCTTGTCCACCAGGTGGATGCCCTGGAGGTCCAGGCCTTCGAACGTCTCGTTCTCGAAGGAGTCCTCTTGCTGAAGTCGCTTCAGCAGGGCGGTGGAGGGACCTTCTTCCTGGGACACGGCGCACGTTCCTTTCTGGAGGAGGGAGGCCGCCGTTATACCGGGGCGCTCCGACTCCAGGACATCCAGGATGCGCGCCACCGCGAGGACCCGGGCCCGCTGGGAGGGAGCACCGGGTCCCACACGGCTCACCGCTACTTCGCCACCAGCACCAGCACGCCCCGGCCGCACAGGCCGTAGTTGGCGTTCTCTCCGCCAATCAGGTCCGTGCTGCCCGGGTTGAGGGTCACCTGGTCCGCGCCCCGGGCTTCAATCCATGAGCAGGTGTCCGTCACGCGGTACCACTGCTTGCCCGTGCCCGGCCACGGCAGCGTGAAGTTCACGTTGGCGGACCAGCCGTTGTAGGCCACGTAGATGGCGCTCACCGTCTCACCCGAGAACTCCGTCGCGTCGATGCGGTACGCCAGCGCGTGGTTGTTCGTGTCATCGAAGTAGGCCGTGTTGGCCACCGCGCCGTCCGGCTTGAACCAGCGCAGCTGCTCCATCACGTTCCCGTTGGTGTCCGTCGGGAGGTAGAACTCCGCCGGCCGCAGCGCGGGGTGCGCCTTGCGGAACGCGATGAGGTTCTTGGCGAACAGGCGGAAGTTGGACTGCTCCGTGCTCCACGCGTAGTTCAGCCAGTTCCCGCTCGAGTCCAGGTTGTAGGCGTTGTTGTTGCAGTTCTGCGAACGCAGGAACTCATCGCCGCCCGTCATCATGGGCACGCCCGCGCTCAACATCAGGAACGCCAGGCCGTTGCGCGCGGCCTGGCGCTGGAGCAACGCGCTGCCGCCCTGGTCCCAGCTGTGGTTGCTGTCATCGCCACCGTCGGACGGGCCAAAGGGCCAGGCCTGGCCGTTGTTCTTGCCGTTGCACGAGTACAGGTCCTTCAGGGTGAAGCCGTCGTGGGCCACCATGAAGTTCACGGACGCGGCCGGCTTGCGGCCGTCATCCCCATACAGGTCCGACGAGCCCGCGAAGCGCGTGGCCAGGTCCCCCGGCTTCACCGCCGTCACGCCCAGCTCGTTCTGGTCCTTGCGGAAGGTGTCGCGGAACGCGCCGTTCCATTCCCGCCACTTCGCCGGGAAGTTGCCCACCTGGTACGAGTTGCCGCCAATGGCCCAGGGCTCCGCGATGTAGTCCGTGCCCGCCCCGCCGCCCTCCGGGCGCGGCTCCAGCTGCGCGGTGATGCGGTTGAGCGCCGTGTTCAGGTTGTCGCGCTCGTACAGGTAGCCGGAGTGCTCGTTCGTCTCGTGCTCGTAGACGTTGCCCAGCACCGACGCCAGGTCGAAGCGGAAGCCGTCCACGCCCAGCGTGTCCTTCCAGTACGACAGCGAATGGAGGATGACGTTCTGGGCCGTGGGGTTGAAGGTGTTGAAGTTGCCGCCCACGCCGGTGTTGTCCCAGTTGAACTTCATGTCCTTCGTGAGGCTGTAGTACGTGGGGTTGTCCAGGCCCCGGTACGACATGACGTTGTACGTGCTGGGATCGCCGCTCACCCAGCCGCCGCCCTCGCCCGTGTGGTTGTAGACCACGTCCACCAGCACCTTGATGCCGGCGTCGTGGAACGCCTTCACCATGGCCTTGAACTCACGCGTGGGGCCCCCCGCGGTCTGGTCGCACGCGTAGCGGCGATCCGGCGCGAAGTAGCTGAGGTTCATGTAGCCCCAGTAGTTGTCGCCCGCGGTGCTGACCACCGTGTCGTTGTTGCCGTTGTCCGTCTCGTGCAACGGCAGGAACTCCACCGCCGTGATGCCCAGCGCCGCCAGCTGCGCGGCCTTCTGGCCCGCGGTCTTGTAGGTCCCCAGGCAGGTGGAATCGAGCCCGGAGCCCGTGTCCTGCTTCGTCAGGCCGCGCAGGTGCACTTCATAGATGATGTCGTCCTTGAAGGCGCGCGTGGGCTTGGTGCCGGTGGCCGTGGTGTCCGGGAGCAGCACGATGCCCTTGGGTGCGTACGGGCCGCTGTCCTTGTAGCGGTGCGTGGGGCCGGACGCGAACACCGTCGCGTCCTGGTTGGAGGGGTTCACCGGATCGTGGCTGAGCTCTAGCGCGTATGGGTCCCACAGCAGCTTGTTCGGATTGAAGCGGTTGCCCGCCGTGTCCACGTCGGAGCCGAAGCCCACCGTGTTGTTCGTCTTGCTCCAGCTGGAGCTCCACGTCCAGTTGGGGCCCCAGGCGCGGTAGCCGTAATAGACGGTGCCGGTGAGGCCGTAGCTGGTCTTCAGCGTGTTGACGGAGACGGACTTGCTCCAGACATTGTCCGAGCCCTTCGACATCACATAGCTCACGACCTCCTGCGCGCCCTGAGCCGTCTTGTAGATCCACACCTCGATGCGCGTGGCGCGCGAGGAATACACGCGGAAGTCGATGTTGGCCTGCGTGGCGTCGTACTTCGCGCCCAGCGTCCAGGTGAGCGTCACCGGCTGCCGCACGGTGTCCGTCACGGCGGGGGCCTCCGGTGCCGGGGCGGTGTCAGATGCATCCGAGGCGGCGCAGGAGACCAGCGCCGAGGCGAGGCCCATGGCGACGAGGGGCTGCCACCGCGTGAGCCAGGGGCTCCGGCGGTGACGACGGGAAGAGGGCATCATGGATGGGGCTCCAGCCGCGGCAGGCGAGGGGCAAGCCTTCCGGACCCGCGATTGTCCGGGTGTTCCGGTTCAGCACCGGAGTGATGGTGAAGTCAACCGCGCGCCCCCTCGCGAGGCATCGCCGGCCCTGCCCCACGAACGTCAGGGCATGGCCGGATGCGTCAAGGCCCCGGGTGGAGCCCCACCGTCGGCCGCGGCGCTAACAAATCTTCTTGATGAGCGCCTCGCAGTTCTTGATGGCCTGGCTGATGGTGCAGTTGGTGGCCGTACAGTAGGGCCGCCCCGTCTGTGGGTGTTTGCAGTAGTTGAGCACGACCCAGCAGGACGCGGCGGAGGCGGTCACGTCGGCGCTGGGCTCGACGGACATGTTCGCCACCTCCTCCGAGGGCGGCGCCTCGGTCGGAGCCTCGCGCTGCTCGATGACCATCTGGAGACCGGCCTCCGATGAATACAGCTGGCCCTTCTGCGCCGGGGCCGTCTCATCGCCCGCGCCACAGCCAACGAGCGGAATCACAGCCAGCACCATTCCCAGGAACAGTCTCTTCACGGTGGATCCTTTCAGTCATGGGCGCCGGGGAGCGCCACCGGACACGCGATGTCCGGTTGATATGGATTTGCGATTGATTGTCTTTTTAGTCAAGTCTTACTCGTTTTTGGTGGGTGGGTGACTGTTTCCATGCCCTTGGGACTGTTCTGCGGATGTATGAAATTGTTGCATGGGGTGCCATGTCGGGGGGCGGAGGATGTTTTCCCTGTCTTTTCAGTGGATTGGACTTCATCCAGGAGGGGCGGACCTCATCGCTCGAGCAAGGTTTTTGTCAGTCTGTTTTTATTTGAGAAAGACTGGCGGGGCGACGCGGGCCTGGACGAGGGATGAAGGCGCATCGCCTTGACACCCTGAGTGGCACGCACGTCTGCTGGGGTCATGAACTGCCGCATGTGTCCCAGCGTCGCGACCCGCTTCGAGCCCTCGTCCATCTTCCCGAAGCTGATGCTGGGCTACTGCGAGGCACACGCCCCTGTCTCCACGCCGCCGCCCATGAGCGGGGAAGCGCTCCAGGACACATCGACGGCGCCCAGAGGGGGGTGGGGCGAGGTCTCGAGCGAGTCGCTTCCACCGGACTGGCACGTCGAGGACATGCTCTATCCCGGGCACACGGTGCTGGTGATGGCGCCCGACGGGGACCTCACGAAGATGGCCATCACGGCGCTGGAGGACACCCCGGTCCCGGTGTGCCCGCTCAAGCTCGCCGAGCAGGGCTGGAACCGGGACCCCGTGCTGCGGACCCTGGACGGCCCATCGCTCTATCGAGCGCGTCAGGGTGTGACGACGATGGGGGCGCGCGCCGTCCTCAGGGCCAACGCCCGTTCCCAGCGCTCCGAGCTGGTCGCCAGTGACATGTTCGACGGCATCAAGGTGCTCAACCCGGAAGCGAACGCGCGCCTGTCGGAGCGGGGCGGCTTTGGCTTCCACGACATCCCGGTCGCGGGCGGGAACATCATCGCGGCACGCGACGCGAAGGGCCTCCTGCGGTTCGTCGTGGGAGAGCTGGGGCTGTACGGCGTCTGGCACGCGGAGACGTTTGGCCGGAAGCTGGCGGTCCAGGGGACGGACATGGAGCTGGAGCAGCTGACCCGGCGCGCCGCGAGGGCCGGGTACGATCCCGAGCAGTACCTGCTGTGGAAGAACGCCAAGAAGCGCATCCGCCAGACGCTGCTGGGGGAGCTGGCTGAAGCGGAGGACCACTCCTCGAAGACGAAGCGAGTCCTGTTCGTGCCGCAGTGGGCCTACCACATCGACATGCAGATGCTCTACCTGGGGCAGGGACGGTTCGCGCTCCACAGCTTCACGGAGCAGCGCAGGCTGGTGGAGAGCTTCAGCGAGAGCGAGCTGCCCGTGCGCGAGGCGCTGCTCAAGGACATCAACGTGCTCCTGGAGAAGTACGGGGAGGTGAACGCGCGGACGAAGGCCCTGCTCGAAAAACACGCCTTCAAGGTCGTGGACGTGGTGGGGACCTTCCCGCTCAAGGTGAGGAACGCGCACGTGGACCGCTTCCACCCCTCCCAGAGCGCGAACTACTTCTGCTTCGTGAATGGGATGGCCCTGGCTTCGGGCCAGGTGCTCGTCGTCCACGACATGAAGACCCGGAACAAGCTGGCGGCGCGGGCCTTCGAGTGGTTCCAGAAGGCGCTGTCCGAGGTGGAGATCACGCCCATCCCCATGGCCAGGAGCTCCTTCGACGCGAGCGACTACATGCTCAAGCAGGAGGGCGGCTTCCGGTGCCGGAGCACCACCTTCCCCGTGCAGTGGCTCAAGAGGCTGGAGTCCATCGCCGAGGACGACCGGCGCATCGCGCTCGAAGCGGAGACCGTGAGGAAGAGGATCCAGGAGCAGGAGAGCCTGGCCCGGGAGCAGGAGCGGGCGAGGACGGGTGAGGCCGCCCTCCAGCGACTGCGGGACGCGGGGGTGTACTACGAGGGCATCTACCAGAGCTCCGTGAAGACCCTGGCCGCCAGGGGCCGGCTGGATGCGCTCATCCTCGCGCTCAAGGACATGCCGGATGCAGACGTGCTGGATAAGAACGGCGTCTTGAGCGACATGCTCGATGACTGAGGTCAGCCCGCGGGCTGGCTGGACGCCGCGGGCACCGTGAGCGGCGCGGCGGTGGGAC
Source organism: Corallococcus sp. Z5C101001 (assembly GCF_007352635.1). NCBI lineage: Bacteria > Pseudomonadati > Myxococcota > Myxococcia > Myxococcales > Myxococcaceae > Corallococcus > Corallococcus sp. Z5C101001. The sequence continues at coordinate 353,987 of NZ_VKLU01000006.1, read as the reverse complement.
GCGTGGAGACGGCGATGCAGAGCTGCGCGGCCCAGTACAGCAGCATCACGGCGTAGCCCATTCCGGGCAGGGGCTTCACGAAGAGCCGGATGGAGAGCAGGCCGTCGCTGAGGGTGAACAGCAGCGCGCCCACGAATGCCAGCCATTGCTCACGCGGGGCGAGTCCCGGGCCGCCCAGCATCGCCGCCGCGCGCCAGCCCATCGCGCAGATGACGGTGACATAGGCGGCCACGGGCAGCGCCAGGTCACCCAGGCCCGGCCACAGGGCCACGCTCGCGCCCACGCCCAGCAGCAAGAAGGGCAGGGCCCGCGCCAGTCCCGGGCGCCGGGTCACGCTGAGGTACGCGGCCGCGTAGCTGACGTGCGCGAGCAGGAACGCGCCCAGGCCGGGGAGGAACAGGTGCGGCCCGACTTCCAACAGCACGTCGCCAAGCAGTGACAGCCCCAGTCCGGCGAAGATCCACCGGGAATAGCGCTCGCGGGGAGGCCACAGCCACGCGAGCAGGCCCACCATGGGCAGTGCCTTGGTGACGAGCCGGACCTCCCGGGGGCCCAGGTCCAGCGCGAGGAGGAAGCCGACTCCCCCGGCGATGCCCACGGCCGCGAGGAGCTTCGTCCCACCTGTCCATCCACGGGTCATGGGGCACACCTTACCTCGACCCCTTGCGGCAATCCCTGACGGCGATTTGCTCCTCCGCATTGTCAGGGAAATGTTTCCAATGCCTGCTTCCATTGCACAGCCTCACTGAAGCATACGGACGTCCGGCGGCCCGGACTGAAGTGTTTCCAGCGGGCCGCTGTTCCAGAGCCAAGGGAGAAGGTTCCATGCGTCTGCCATTCGCAGGTCCGCGAGCCGGTTGGCTCGTGCTCGCCGCGTTGATCAGCTGCTCACCCCCACCGCAGGAGGATGGTGATTCGGTGGCGCGCCGCGTCCCCGTGCACGCGGACTCCCGTCTGACATCGCCGGAGCCGCAACTGCTTGCATCCGCGGTGAACGCGCCCTCGGATGGGTTGGCCTTCGTCACCCTCACCATCACGCCGCGCGACGCGAGCGGGGCGCCCCTGGGGACGGGGCTTCACGTGGAGGTGCTCAGCAGTGACGCGTCCGTGACCCTGGGCGGAACGGGCACCTCCGCCTGCACCGTCAACGCGCCCTCCGCGACGTGCCTGACGGCGGTGGACTCCGGCGCCGGCAGCTACGTCGTCACCGCGCGCAGCTCCACGGCGCTGGCCGTGCCGACGACCTTCTCCGCCACCGTCACCGATGCGAGCGGCACCACGACACTGCCCGACACCGCGGACGTCACGTTCGACTCGGCCCTGTTCCTGGGCGGCGCCAGCTGCGCCGGCGCGTGCGGCACCACCGTCACCACGGGCACCGTGACCCTCACCAGCGCCAACGCCGGGGGCCGCAACCTCTACATCACGGGCGGCACGGTGACGTTCGATGCCAGCACCGTGGGACAGACCTTCGGTGACGTCTTCATCACCGGCGGCACGGTGACGCACCTCCAGGCCACCAACGCCGCCATGTTCAAGCTCGACATCCTCACGGGCTCCTGGAACCTGCTGGGCGGCTCGGTCAACGTCACCAGCAAGGGCTATGGGATGACCTGCAATCCCAATGGCTCCTGCAGCGGCAATGGGCTGGTCAGCTTCAGCGCCAATGGCGTGCCGTCGTCCCTGCTCGCGGGGCCCAGCCAGCTCTACGGCGCCAGCCACGGTGGCATGGGGTCCGGCAACTACCGCATCAACATGACCGGGGCCAGCAACGCCCACTCGGGCAACGCGGGCACCACGTACGGCGACTACCGAGACCCCAAGTTCCCGGGCGCCACCAACAGCACCTACTCCGGCTTCCACGGGGGAGGCGTCGTGCGCATCACCTCCTCGGGGACCTGCGTGCTCGCCGGCGCCTCCACCCTCGTGGCGACGTCTCCAGCCAATGGCGCGGGCGGCTCCATCAACCTCCGGTGCCGGGGCATCACCTCCACGGGTTGGACGGGGAGCATCAACGCGGACGGAGGGCCCGGCGCGGGGAACTCCTCCATTCCGCTGGGCGCGGGCGGTGGTGGCCGCATCGCGCTGGTCAGCACCGGCGATGCCGCGACCCTGACCGGCGCGGTGAGCTACCCGCCGGTGAACCTCACCGCCCGGGTCCATGCCTTCGGTGGCACGCCGGCCAACTCCAGCTACGTGGTGGGCGCTGGAGGCGCGGGCACCCTCTACCTCAAGCACAGCGGCCTGACGTACGGCGACCTCATCATCGCGAACAACGCGCCCCCGCATTACCAGAACGAGGGCACCACCCGGCTGCCCGCCATCGCCGGCACCATCACCGCGAACGTCAGCCCGGGCGCCACGTCGCTCCCCGTCACGGTGTCCAGCACGGGCCTCAACGCGACCTACTATGAGAACGCTGGCGCGCCGCTGAACACGAACCCCGCGCTCACCCAGAACACGTCCCCGTCGTCCACGGTGGCCTACAACGGCGTGTTCGCGGGCGGCTGGCTGCGGCCCGACATCACCGCGGCGGGCGGTGCGCTGTTCGACCCGTCGAACCTGGTGGGCGTCACCACCAACGCGGTGGGAGCCCTGACGACGACCGCCGTGCCCTCCAGCGTCCCGGCGGGCGCGTTCTTCCGGACCGTGGACGTGCTGGACCACCTGGACGTGCTGGGCAACGCGCTGCTCGAGACCAACGGCGACATCTACGTCCTGTCGGGCAACACGACGAGCTCCGGGGCCAGCACGATGACCGTGAACGGGCTGGTGCTCTTCGACACGACGGCCGGGAGGACCGGCCGCATCGAGTACGCCAGCGGCGCGGTGAACGTCGTGCAGGGCAGTCAGGTGATGCCCCCGGTGGCGGGCGCCACGCTCGTCGCGGACAACGTGACCGTCTCCACGGGAGGCGCGCTCACCGTGCCCGCCATCGTCGCGTCCCGGGACGTGGTCGTGGCGGGCGGCACGCTCACCACCAACTCCATCACCGCGGCCCGCTATTCGCAGTCCGGGGGCGTCCTCAAGCACTACCTGCCGCTGTACAAGACCTCTCCGGCCGCCGCGGTGGTGTACGGGCTGGACCTCACGCTCGCGGATGCCTTCACCCTGACAGGGGGCTCCGTCGACGTCGCGGGGCTGGGCTATCCGACGTCCTGTGATCCGCAGGGTGCGCCGTTGACTGTCTATGGCTTTGGCGTGACGGGGCCCTCGGCCACGACCGGCGTGGCGGGTGGCTATGGCGCGGGCCATGGCGGCGTCGGCGGGGGGTACACGGCCGGGGTGGTTCGCGGCATGGTCTACGACGACTATCGCGACCCTCGCTACCCTGGTGGTGGCGGCACGACCGTCGGTGGCTCGCCGTCGTACCTCGGGTACCGGAGCCCTGGAGGCGGTGTCTTCCGAGTCACCGCCGCGGGGACCTGCACGCTGGGCGGAAGCTCGCTCGTCAAGGCCAGCGCGGTGACCACCGGCGGTCAGTACGGCGCCGCGGGAGGCTCCGTCTCCCTGCGCTGCGGTGGCTTCGACACCACGGGCTGGAACGGCTCCATCACCGCCAACGGGGCGCCCGCCTATACGCAGGCGACCCTTGGCTCCACGCGCGCGGGCGGAGGGGGACGGGTCGCGCTGGTCAGCACGGGCGGGGCCTCCAGCTTCGTCGGGGCCCTGACCTATCCCCTGCCGACGGGCACCGCGCAGGTCCAGGCGCGCGGCGGCACCGGCGTCAGCGCCACGTACACCGACGGTGGCGCGGGCACGGTGTTCCTCAAGCACGGCGGGGTCCGCTACGGCCAGCTGCTCATCCACAACAACAACCAGACGCACTACGCCGCGGGCGGTTACACCCCGTTCATCTCCATCGCGGGGACGGTCAGCAGCGCGGTCGCCGCTGGGGACACCACCCTTGGCGTGTCCATCACCAGCACGCCGCTCCACAACTCGGCGGCGTTCAACCAGCTGCTCTCCGGCATGTGGCTGCGGCCTGACACCAGCGTGAACAGCGGCAACCTGCCCGCGGACAACCTGGTCATGGTCTCCGGCAACACCTTCGTCAGCGCCTCGCTGAGCCAGCTCACCACGTCCCCGGCCCTGGCCGCGGTACCGGCGGGGGCGAGCTTCAAGAGCGCGGACCTCTTCGACGTCTACGACGTCCTGGGCGGCGCCATCACGCAGACGAACGGCGACCTCTACATCGTCCCGTAGCAGCGCCTCCGCGCCCACCCGGTTCGCCGCATGCGCCGCGCGGCGGGCCGGGTGGACCGGTCCCTGACGCCGCTACATCATCCTGGCGGCCTCGCGGTCCCGCCGCTGCGCGCGGATCCACTGCCGGGAGGAGTGGAGCGTGCGCAGCGCGCCGCGCAGGGCGGGCCGCTGGCTGGCCATCAGCAGCAGGTAGCTCCACACGGAGCTGCCCCGGCGATTCAACAGCGCGTAGGCGAACCGCGTCGCGTCCGGGTCGATGTAGCTGGGGACGTTCTCGAACCACTGGGCGCTGCTGTGCGCCGCGAGCTGGATCGCCAGCAGGGCGGCACGCCGCTCCTCTTCGTACGCGTCGAGCGCGGTGGGCAGGTGGTCGTGGGCCCGCAGCTTCTGGGCGAGCGAGATGGCATCCTGGATGGCCAGCTTCGTCCCCGAGCCAATGGAGAAGTGGGTGGTGTGGGCGGCGTCGCCCATGAGCACGACGTTGTCGTGGTACCAGCGCTCGTTGGTGATGCGCTGGAAGTGGAGCCACGGCGCCTTGCCCAGGCCGCGCGGCTGATGGAAGAGCGCATGGCCCTTCAGCTGGCCCTGGAAGATCGCCTCCAGCCGCCGGAGCGTCTCCCCGGGTCCCAGGGTGTCGAAGCCGAGGGCCTCCCATGTCTCCTGCTGGCACTCGATGACGCAGGTGCTGGTGTCGCGGTCGAAGCGATAGCCGTGGAACCAGATCCATCCGGCGGGCGTCTCCTCGAAGGCGAACGTGAAGGCGTCGAACACCTGGTTCGTTCCCAGCCAGATGAACTTGTTCCGTCCCTCCTCGACCTGTGTCTGGAAATGGTTGGCGTGCCGCTGGCGGAGCCGGCTGTTGGCGCCATCGCAGGCGACAATCAGCTCCGCGTCCGTGAACGCGGAGGCGTCCGCGACGTCGTACTGGTAGCGGATGTCCACCCCGAGCCCCCGCGCCCGCCGGGCCAGGATGTCCAACAGCCGCTCGCGGCCCAGCGCGAACCCAGGGCCGCCCAGGTGGGGCGCGGATTCGCTCCGCAGGTGCACCTCCTGCGTGTCCCAGCGCGTCGCGTTCTTCTCGATCCACCGCGCGCTCACCGGGTCGTTCCGGTAGAGGTCGTCCAGCAGGTCATCCCAGAACACGACGCCCCAGCCTTGCGTCACCCCGGCGGGGTTGCGTTCGACGACGGTGACGTCGTGTCGCGCGTTGGACCGCTTCGCCAGGATCGCGAAGTACAACCCTGCTGGACCCCCGCCCACACAGACAATCCGCATCGCATCCCCCTGCTCCCGAGCGGCCCGATGCTAGCGAGCCCTCCCTGGAACCGACGCTGGTCGGGAGCGCTGTCTGGCGTCGCGGGAAGGACAGACGCGGGCCACGAAGCGCCGCCGCCCGCCTGACGTGGAGGGTGGCGCGTTGCCCGGCGCTGCCTTGATGGGGCCTTCGCGACAGGAGACCGCAAGGAGCGCCGCGCCAGGAGTGCGCGAGGGCGTCGCGTGCGCAACAATGCGTGGGGGGCGGGGTTCAGGTGCGTGCAGGCCTGTCGATAGACCATCGCATCCGGCCCGCCAGCCGATTAAGCCAGTGGACTCGACCTCCAGGGTGGGACTCTCCAGGACTTCATGCCCAGCACGACCGTTCACGACCTCGCGCCATCCCCTTCCGTGAGCGCGGTGGGGCGCGCGCTCCCTTCGCATTACGCCAGCCAGGATCAGCTCATCGCGGCCCTGCGCGACCTGTGGGCGACGAAGCACTTCAACCTGGGGCGCCTGGAAGAGCTGCACCGCAACGTGCAGGTGGGCGGACGGCACCTGGCGCTGCCCCTGGAGGAGTACCCGGCGCTCGCGACGTTCCAGCAGCGCAACGACGCGTGGATCCGCGTGGCCACGGAGCTGTCGGAGCACGTCGCGCGCCAGGCGCTGTCGCGCGCGGGCCTCACGCCGAAGGACGTGGACCACGTCTTCTTCGTCACGGTGACGGGCATCGCCACGCCCAGCGTGGACGCGCGGCTGGTCAACCGCATGGGCCTGCGCGAGGACGTGAAGCGCACGCCCATCTTCGGCCTGGGCTGCGTGGCGGGCGCGGCGGGGCTGGCGCGGGCGGCGGACTACCTGCGCGCGTTCCCCCAGCAGACGGCGCTGCTCATCGCCACGGAGCTGTGCTCGCTGACGCTCCAGCGCGAGGACCTGTCCATCCCCAACATCATCGCCTCCGGCCTCTTCGGCGACGGCGCGGCGTGCGTGGTGCTGCGGGGCGCGGAGGCCCCGGCCTCCACCGCCGCCCCGGGCCCGCGCGTGGTGGCGTCGCGGTCGGTGTTCTACCCGGACACTGAACGGGTGATGGGCTGGGACGTCGTGGACACGGGCTTCAAGGTGGTGCTGTCCGCGAAGGTGCCGCAGCTGGTGAACGAGCACATCCGGGGCAACGTGGACGGCTTCCTCGCCGGGCACGGGCTGACCCGCCGGGACGTGAGGCACTGGGTGGCGCACACGGGCGGGCCCAAGGTGCTGGAGGGCTTCGAGGCCGCGCTGGAGCTGGAGGCAGGCGCGCTGGAGCGCTCGTGGAGGTCGCTGCGGCAGGTGGGCAACCTGTCCAGCGCGTCCGTGCTCTTCGTGCTGGGCGAGACGCTGGAGGAGGCGGGCGCGAAGCCGGGTGACTGGGGCGTGGTGATGGCGATGGGACCGGGCTTCTGCGCGGAGATGGTGTTGGTGCGCTGGTGACCGGCACCCAGGGGTTGTTCGCGGGCTTCATGGGGCTGCTCGTCGCGGAGCGGCTCCTGGAGCTGGTGCTGTCCAAGCGCAACGCGGCGCGGGCCTTCGCGCGCGGGGGCGTGGAGACGGGGCAGGGGCACTACCGGTTCATGGTGGCGTTCCACACGCTGTTCCTCGTGGCGTGCGCGGTGGAGGTGTTCGGCTTCCACCGGCCCTTCTGGGGCGCGTGGAGCTGGGCGGCGCTGGCGGGGGCTGTGGTGGCGCAGGGCCTGCGGTACTGGGCCATCGGGACGCTGGGGGACCGGTGGAACTCGCGCATCATCGTGGTGCCGGGGCTGGCGCCGGTGACGGGCGGGCCGTACCGGTTCCTGCGGCACCCCAATTACGTGGCGGTGGTGCTGGAGCTGTGGTGCGTGCCGCTCATCCACGGGGCGTGGGTGACGGCGGCGGTCTTCACGGCGGGCAACGCGGCCCTGCTGTTCGTGCGCATTCGCGCGGAGGAGGCGGCGCTCGGCGCGGTGTATTCCGAGGCGTTCGCCGACCGTCCGCGCTTCATTCCGGAGGTTCGCCGTGGTTGATGCCGTGACGGAGGTGCTGGCGGAGATCCGCCGCATCGCCCGCGAGGAGCTGGAGTTCGAGGGCGCGGTGGAGCCCGCGCATGACCTGCTGCGCGACCTGCACCTGGACAGCCTGGGGCTGACGGTGCTGGCGGTGGGGCTGGAGAACCGCTTCCGGGTGATGCTGTCGGAGGAGGACGCGCAGGGCGTGCGCACGGTGGAGGACCTGGCGCGGCGCGTGGCCGCCCGGGTCGCGGAGTCGAAGCAGGACGCGGGAGCGCACCCGTGAAGGGGCCGCCCCTGCCGGCGCTGAAGCACGCCACGGTGAACGCGATGTTGAAGGCGACGTCGCGCACGTCGCTGGGGCTCGTGTTCGTGGACGCCTCCGAGCACGAGACGTCCCTGCCGTGGTCGCAGGTGTACCGGAGGGCGAAGCGCGCGGCCGCGGGGCTCGCGCGGCTGGGCGTGAAGCCGGGGGACCGGGTGGCCCTGCTGCTGCCCACGTCCCCCGCGTTCATGGACGCCTACTTCGGCGCGCTGCTGGCGGGCGCGGTGCCGGTGCCGCTCTATCCGCCGGTGCGGCTGGGCCGGCTGGAGGAGTACCACCGGTCGACGGCGCGCATGCTCCAGCTCACCGGCGCGGTCGTGGTGCTGACGGACACGCGCGTGCGGCTGCTGCTGGGCCCGAGCGTGGAGCAGGCCCGGCCCCCGCTGGGCTGTCACACCGTGGACGCGGTGATGCACGGCGACGAGGACCTGGAGGTGGAGGTGACGCCCGACGCGCTGGGGCTCATCCAGTTCTCGTCCGGGTCCACGGTGGATCCAAAGCCGGTGGCGCTGACGCACGGGGCGCTGGTGGCGCAGGTGGCGGCGCTGGAGGTGGCGATGCCGCTGTCCCCGGGCGTGATGCCGGTGGGCGTGAGCTGGCTGCCGCTGTACCACGACATGGGGCTCATCGGCTGCGTGCTCGCGGCGCTGTACTACCCGGGCAGCCTGGTGCTGATTCCGCCGGAGGTCTTCCTCGCGAAGCCCGCGCTGTGGCTGCGCGCGCTGTCGCGGCACCGGGGCTTCGTGTCGCCCGCGCCGAACTTCGCCTACGGGCTGTGTCTGAAGCGGGTGAAGGACGCGGACCTCCAGGGCGTGGACCTGTCGGCGTGGATGCACGCGCTCAACGGCGCGGAGCCGGTATCCGCGGACACGCTGCGCCGCTTCGCGGAGCGGTTCGGGCGCTGGGGCTTCTCCGCGCGAGCGCTGCGCCCCGTGTATGGGCTGTCCGAGGCGTCGCTGGCGGTGACGTTCCCACCGGAAGGCCGGGGGCCCCGGGAGCTGGGCGTGGATCCGGAGGCGCTGGCGCGCGAGGGCCAGGCGCGCGACGGGGCGCGGACGCTGGTGAGCGTGGGCGCGCCGGTCGCGGGCTTCGAGGTGCAGGTGCGCGGCGAGGACGGCGCGGCGCTGCCGGAGCGCCGGGTGGGGCGCGTGTTCGCGAAGGGGCTGTCGTTGATGCGCGGCTACTTCGGGGACGCGGAGGCGACGGCGCGCGTGATGGGGGGCGAGGGCTGGCTGGACACGGGCGACCTGGGCTTCAGCGCGGACGGCGAGCTGTACCTGACGGGCCGCGCGAAGGACCTGGTCATCATCCGGGGCGCGAACCACTCGCCCCAGGCCTTCGAGGAGCCGCTGCTCCAGGTGGAGGGCGTGCGCACGGGCTGCGCGGTGGCGCTGGGCTTCACGCCCGAGGGCAGCGAGGACGAAGCGCTGCTCATCCTGGCGGAGTGGGCGGAGCGGGGCGACACCGCGTCGGTGGAGGCGGACATCCGCGCGGCGGTGGTGGAGGCGACGGGCGTGCAGCCGCACACGGTGCGCCTGCTGGAGCCCGGGACGCTCCCTCGCACGTCCAGCGGCAAGCTGCGCCGGAGCGAAGCCCTGCGGCGCTACCTGGCTGGAGCGCTGACGGCGCCGAGGAAGGTGGGCGCGGTGGGGCTCGCGGTGGAGATGGCGAAGAGCGCGCTGGCGATGGTGCGCGCGGAGCACGACTCGTGACGCACGGGCGTGGAGCGGCCTCCGTCGCGGCGCGGGCGGACGGCTTGGGCCGCGCGGTGGCGCGAGGAGCGCGCGCCCCGTGAAGCGCCACGACGTGGTCGTGGTAGGTGGGGGCCCGGCGGGGCTCGCGGTGGCCATCGCGGCGGCCCAGCGGGGGCTGGACACGGTGGTGCTGGAGCGCTCCGCCGCGCCCGTGGACAAGGCGTGCGGCGAGGGCCTGATGCCTTCGGGGCTCGCGGCGCTGGAGCGGCTGGGCGCGCTCGCGCACCTGGACCGGCGCGACAGCGCGCCCTTCGTGGGCATCCGTTATGTGCAGGAGGACGGCGGCACGGCGGAGGGGCGGCTGCCGGCGCCCGGAGGACTGGGCGTCCGCAGGCTGGCCCTGTCCTCGGCGCTCACCGCGAGAGCGCGGGAGGTGGGCGTGGACCTGCGCGAGCACACGCACGTCGTCTCGCACCGGCGCATGGGCCCGGGGGTGAGGCTGGAGACGCCCGTGGGGGCCGTCGAGGCCCGGTTCCTCGTCGCGGCGGACGGCCTGGGCTCACCGCTGCGCCGCGCGGAGGGGCTGGAGGTCGAGCCCACCGGCCCCCGGCGCTTCGGGCTGCGGCGGCACTTCCGGCGCGTGCCGTGGTCGCCCTTCGTGGAGGTGCACTTCGCCTCCGGCGTCGAGGCGTACGTGACGCCCGCGGGCGCGGAGCGCGTGGGCATCGCGTTCCTGTGGGAGGACGGCACCGTCCCGGGGCGCGTGGCCTTCGAGACGCTGCTGGAGCGCTTCCCCCGGCTGGCGGAGCGGCTCGCGGGCGCGGAGGCCGACTCGCAGGCGCGCGGCGCGGGGCCGCTGGCGCGCATGGCCCGCTCGCGCATCGCGGATCGCTTCGCCCTGGTGGGGGACGCGGCGGGCTACGTGGACGCGGTGACGGGGGAAGGGCTCACCCTGGCCTTCGCCTGCGCGGAGTCCCTGGGCGCGCTGCTCCCGGACGCCCTCGCCAGGGGCGCCGCGCGGGACACCCTGCTGCCGTACGAGCGCGCCTTCCAGCAGGTGTTCCGCAAGTACGCCTGGACGACGCAGGCCCTGCTGATGCTCGCGCGCCGTCCACGCCTGCGCAGGCCCGTGGTGCGGCTGCTGGGGCGGGCCCCCTGGCTCTTCGAGCGCATCCTCGCCGCCGTGGTGACGTGAGCGGCGGTCGGGGGTTCCGGAGAAAGGCCGGATCCTCCGCGCGGATCCGTCCCCTGGCCCTTGTCCCATCGCCGCGCGCCGGGGACACTCGCGTCCATGGCATCTGGCCCCGTGGCTTCGCGTCCGTGGTTCGCGTTCTCCCTCGACCTGGCCCCGGCCGCGGCGAGCCGGCACCTGCATGGCCTGCCCCCGGTGCCTGACTTCCCGGAAGGCGAGCTCGCCGAGGCCCTGGACGTGGACGTCGTCTACGACGTCCACGTGCCCAACTGGGGCGGCCGGGTCGCACGGCTGGTGGATGCGCCCGGACACCGGCTGTATGGCCGCCTGCGCGCCGTCGCCTCCGAGGCCTGGCCCGCCCTGGCCCGCCTGGAGACCGCCCTCGCCCTGGCCACCGAGGAGCGCCCCGTGCGCGTTCGCACCGCGTCGGGCGCCGTGGTGGAGGCCCATGCGTTCACCCCCGCCAACCGCGACACCTCCTCGCAGGGGCCGGTCAGCGAGGCCTTTCTGATCACCCTCGCCGTCGCCGCCGAGCGCGCGCGGCTGCCCACCCCCGTCATCGAAACCCTCCAGGCCGAAGCCCGCATCGTCCACACCGTCCAGCACGCCCGCCCCGACGGCCACCGCCCTCCGGCCCCTTCGAAGCCCGGCATAAAGTGACAGCCGTGTAGAGCCGGACCAAAAAACGCTCGGTCCCCCAAGAAAAAGGCCTGTGTGACGCAACCGTGACACGCGTCGATTCGACGATGGGTGGAGGGGCCCACTCTCCCTGATCGTCTCCCCCGCTGGCCCCGAGGACGTTCACCGCATGTCGCTGCGAATCCCGACGCGAGCCCTCTCTCCGAGCTCCACGCCCGCGAATGCCGCCGACACCGCCGCCGTGCCCGCGAACGCCGCGGTGCCCGCCGGAGCGGAGCTGCCCGCCAACGCGCCCGCTGGCAACGCGGTGGTGGCGCCCACGGGGGGAAGCTGGAAGCGCTCCGCCGCGAAGGAAGTGGCCATCTCCGACCTCCAGCAGAAGTTCGGCTGGACGGATGAGAGCTGGCAGGGGCGGCTGCTGAAGGCGGCGGACGACGGTGGCACGGGCCGCCGGGCCCACAATGGCAAGGTGTCCGCGGCGGAGCTGGAGACGTACCTCTCCGCGCCCACGGACGCGCAGTTCCTCTCGTCCACGGCCCTGCAGCAGCAGCGCGCCGCGCTGGACGCGAAGCTCGCGGGGGGCGCGCAGACGGCTTCGGTGGACAGCTTCGACAGCCCGTGGCAGCGGTCGGTGGCGAAGCGCGCGGACCTGCTGGGCGGCAACGGCGACGGGCAGCTCTCCTCGGAGGAGCTGACGGCGTACATCAACGCGTCCAAGGCGAACCAGGCGAAGGGGACGGGGACCGCGGCGAACACGCAGTGGGTGCCGGATCAGCAGATGGCGGCCTTGGAGAGCCGCGTGGCGGAGGTCGCGGGCGAGGTGGATCCGCTCCAGGGCGTGGGCGCTGGGGGCGCGACGCCCGGGTTGAACCTGGTGAAGGAGTACTCGCGCACGCTGCTGGACACGGACAAGAACGTGCCCACGTTCGTGAGCTACATGCTGTCCGCGGCGGACGTGAAGGAGACGCCCGCGGACGTCAGCCGGCTCACCAGCACCTTCGTGCGTGACCCGGAGCTGCGCAGCGGCGGGGTGACGGACTCCGACTACAACAACACCGGTTTCGACCGGGGGCACATGAAGCCGGCCGAGGACTCGCCCACGCAGGCGGCGATGAACGAGAGCCACTACATGACCAACATCGCCCCCCAGCAGGGCAACCACAACCAGCAGGTGTGGCGCACGTTGGAGCGCGGGGTGGGCGACCTGGTGAAGAAGACCGGGGGCAAGGCGTACATCGTCACGGGCAACCTGTTCCTGGACGCCAAGGGCAAGCCGCTGCCGCCCGAGTCCATCGAGACGACGGGCTCGAAGGACCGGAAGATCGCGGTGCCCACGCACAACTTCAAGACGGTGCTGTTGGAGCTGCCGAACGGCAACCTGTCGATGTTCGCGTACCTGGTTCCGAACGCGAAGGACGGCCCGTCGAAGAAGGAGCAGATCGTCCCGCTGCTGGAGTCGTCGCGCGTTCCGGTGGACCAGCTCGAGGAGCTCCTGGGGCAGGACCTCTACGCGCAGCTGCCCAAGAGCGTGCAGGAGAAGCTGGAGAAGGACCCCGCCGCGTCGGGCATCTTCCAGCAGCAGAGCCTCTACGAGTCCGCGACGCTGCTGCGCGCCCAGCCGTCCAAGTAAGCGCGGGGCTCAGCGGGCGGCGGGGCGCACGCGGTACCGCAGCCAGACGATGCCGGAGTCCCGGCGCTCCACGTGGGTGAGCTCCAGGGCCGCGCCCATGCCGGTGGCGCCCTGGGGCCGGTCGAAGAGGGTGGGGGTGCCGGGCAGGCCGTCGGCGGTGGGGTGCACGAGCAGGCTCACCTCGTCGATGAGGCCCGCGTCGAGCAGGGTGCCGTTGATGCCGCCACCGCCCTCCAGCAGCACCGTCCGGATGCCGAAGGCGCGGCCGAGCGTCTCCAGCACGCGGGCGAAGTCGATGTCCCGCGCGCCGCCGAAGACGTAGGAGACGCCGCGCTCGCGCAGGTGGGCGAGGTGGGCGTCGGGGACGGCTTCGGTGAGGACGACGACGAGGTGGTCCTCGTCGAGGGCGCCGGACTCCCAGTTCAGCTTTCCGTGCGCGTCGACGGCGATGGCGAAGGACTCCGCGTCCTCGCGGGCGATGAAGTCCGTGCGGGGCAGGGGAGATGCGGGTGGGGGTTTGGGCACGTCCTCCGTCGCGGCGAAGTCCTGCATGGTGATGCGGCCGCACATCCACGCGTCGGCGCCGAAGGAGTCGGCGGTGCGTTCATATTCGCGGTGCATCGAGTCCCGGTCGGGCCAGTGCGTGACGACGATGCGGCCGTCGATGGACGACAGCATGTGGCAGATGACGAGGGGCTTCATCGGTGGGCTCCAGGCGGCGGGGGCGCCCGGAGGGTTCCCCAGTGAGCACGGCCTGTCGAACCGGATTCCGCGAGTCCGTTCACAATCCCGCGCCCGGGCGAGCCGCTACCGCGTCGCGCTGGAGGCTTCGGCGGTGGGGGACTCCGTGGTCGGAGCGGACTCCTCTGCCTTCTCGGGCTTGGGGGTCTCCAGGGTCTTGATGGGCTCGGGTTCGGGCTTGCCCACGCGGATGATCGCGGCGCCCGGTCGCGAGGAATAAGGACCGATGCTGTTGTCCGGGGTCGTGGCGAGGCCCACGTAGGAGCAGCCGACCAGGGCGAACCACGGAATGGCGGCGAGCAGGCGACGCATGGAGTGGACTCCCGGGCCAGGGCGAGATTCGGGCGCATTCAACTGGACGCCTCGGTGGGAAGTCCAGTCACGGGGGCCATTGCCCCCGTGGCTCTTCGGGGCCCGGGGCTCCTGGATCCGCTCCCGTGAGAGTGTGTAGTTCGGCCCTTGGTTGGTGGCTGCCCAGCTGATGCGGACTCCACCGACTGCGTTGCCAGGGTCCATCGGCGGAACGTCGGCTGGAGAGCCTCACGCCCGTCAGCGGGCGCCGGGTACGTGCATCCACAAGGACTCCGTGAATACGACTGCCCTTTGGGCGTGACCCGCGCACGCTGTCGCGGCGTGAAGGGCCCCACACGACGCGAGTAGCACGGCGCGGCGACGTCGGTGTTGAAGCCTGACGACTCGCTGGCTTCGAGGTGCCTATGTCTCGCTACCCCGCCGTGCTTGCCCTGGCATTGCTCTGTCTGTCCCTCGCGTGCGGCAAGGATGAGCCAGACGGCGGTGGAAATCCCTCGCCTGATGACACGCTGGAGGGGAGCTGGCGCACGGATGGCTATGGCCTCGCGATCCGTTTCCAGGGCACGAAGGTCGAACTCTTCGAGATCACCTCCACGAGCTGCCTGCCGTGGATCTCGGGAGAGCTGGTGGACGGGACACTCCCCGAGGCGGACCTTCACTTCCGCGTCGCGGACCACCGGCTGCTTATCGAGGACCCTGGCACCCTCCATGTCACCGGACAGAGCGCGCCCTTGCCGGAGGACTGCTCGAAGCCGGTGTCACAGCCGAATGATCCGGTGCTCAACTTCGAGATCTTCTGGCGCACCTTCGCCGAGCAGTATGCCCTGTTCGACCTGTATGGCGTGGATTGGCAGGCGCGCTATGCGCAGTTCCGGTCGCGCGTCACGCCCACGACGACGGACGTCGAGCTCTTCACCCTCCTGTCCGAGATGCTTGCGCCTCTCACTGATGGACACATCCGCCTCGTGGCGGGCGAAGAGGTCTTCAATCCCAAATCGCTCCCCGCGGACTTCGAGGAACACTTCTCCGACATTGGCCCGTACGTCCTCTCCCACTACCTGGGAGGTCCTGGCGTGACGACGGCGGCGGAGAACCGCGTAGCGTGGCAATCCCTCAACGAGCGGGTGGGTTACATCTTCTTGGGGCGGATGGAGAAGTTCAGCACCGACCCGGAGGCCGGCGTCGCGGCGGAGGTCGCGGCGGCGGGACAGGCGTTGGACACCGCGTTGGCTGCGCTCTCCACCAAGCAAGCGCTCATCCTCGACGTGCGCTTCAATCCCGGTGGCCATGACGCCGTGGCCCTCGCCCTCGCGGGCCGCTTCACCGACGTCGAGCGGACCGGCTTCTACAAGAAGACGCGCACCCCGACGGGCTTCACGCCGCAGCGGGAGTTCCGCTTCGCTCCTTCGGGGCCTCGGCAGTTCACCCGGCCGGTCTACCTGCTCACCAGCGGCGTGACCGCCAGTGCGGCGGAGAACTTCACGCTGGCGATGCGGGGGCTGCCGAACGTCACTGTGATCGGGGAACGCACGATGGGGGCGCTGTCCGACGTGCCCACTCGACACCTGCCCAATGGCTGGGAGTTCGGGCTCTCCGTCGAGCTGTACACCGCGCCGGATCACCAGATCTACGAGCGCGTGGGCATCCCGCCGAGCGTCGAGGTTCCGTTCGACGGCGCGGGCTTCGGGCAGGGCACGGACCGCATCTTCCAAGCCGCCCTGGAGCGAGCGAACGCGGGCGGGTGACGCAGCCGCCATGCCCCGCCGGACGGCACGCCTCCCCCGAAGTGCGCCGTCCGACTTCGCGACTGCTGCGGCGCCAGCTTCGTCACGAACGCGTCGGGGTTGCCACCTCCTGGACGGGCTCGAACTCCTGCTGTCCGGCCCGCATGGAGCGCTCTGGTCGAAGTGATGCGGGTCCTGTCTTCCAATGGTGAGCATTGCTTGAGGCCCTCGCTGGTAGCCCTCTGTGGAACGGCCGGCCTGCAGCGGCGATAGCGCGTGCCGTTCCACGAACGGGCATGGGTCGAGGCTGCCCCTGCGCCGCAGTTAGGGTGAACTGGCGCGGCTTGGGACGCCGTCTCTCGACCGAGGCAGGCGCCCAACTCGGTCTGGCGCTGGCGGCAGGGCGCAAGGACCAGCGCAATGGCAGCTACCGACGAGGCCTGCTGACGTCCATGGGGCACCTGGAGGTGGCCGTACTACGGACCGGGGCCAGCGGCTCGGCGGAGGCAGTGCTGGGCCGCTACAAGCGGCGCGGTGACGCGAGCGTTCATGGCTGAAATCAAACCCTGAAACCTCTGCTGTATGATGTCTCCAAGGAGCCTTCCTCCTCCGAGCCCCCTCCCAGCCGACTACACATGAGTCGGGACGTGACCTCTCCATGTAGTAAGGAGGTGTGCTCGCAACCCTTCGCACACGTCACGGAGAACTGGCTCTCGGACGGAGGGGACATGGCGAGCGATTCGGAGGAAGCCATGAATTGGAAGCAGATGTTGGTGGGCGTGGTGGCGCTGGGTCCGATGACGGGGTGCGTGACGGCGGCCCTCTCCAAGGCGGGCAGCCAGGTGACGCCGGTGCCCGCGGCGCCGGGGCCCGAGTGTCAGAACCTCGGCATGGTGATTGGTACGGGCGGCGGCAGCTTTGGCGGCGCCTACATCAGCAATGACCAGCTGATGGAGTACGCGCTCAACGACGTCATGAACAAGGCGGCGGCGCGGGGCGCCACGCACGTCCAGGCCAACCAGCCCCAGCTCGGTGGCGCCAGCGGCACCACAACCACGGCGACCGTGATGGCCATTGCCTACAAGTGCCCCGGCGCCGCCGGTGCCGGCGCGGCGCAGGCCTTGCCCCCCGTGGAGAAGTCGTACCTGACGGACTGCCCCGCCAAGGAGGGCGAGTCCTTGCGCGCGCGGGCTATCCGCTGCAAGGCCGTGGCGAAGGAGCAGGCTGGCGAGTAGCCGTCGTACCGAGGGCCCTCCCTCTTCGCGCGGTGGATGGGCCGCGGTGTCTCAGGGCGCCGCGCCCGGCTGCATCAGGGTGAGCGAGAAGCGGTGGCCGCCGGCCGAGGCGCTGTCGAGTGAGGCGGGAGTTGCCTCCAGCAGTTGGAGTGCTCTTGGATTGCGGAGAAGAGTGATGTGCCATGCGCACACCGTTCCGGGCAGGCGTCAGGAATGCCCTACGCCGCCCGGGTGAACTCCATCACCCAGTTGGTCTCCCACGTCTCTCCGTCGAGGGAGAACGCCTGCTCCCAGCTTGCCCTGTCGGTGCCTTGGCGGAGCCAGTGGAAGACGACCTGGACCGGACGGCCTCCTTCGGTGTCCTCGCCGTAGAAGCGGCCGTGGTCGCCCGTGAAGCCTCCGTGCACGGGTGGCGTGAGCACTCCGTTCCGGCTGTCGATCCAATGGATGGACCAGCGGCGCTGTGCCACGTCGAACAACCGCAGCGCCATGCCGGAGAAGCCTCGCTCGAAGACGGTCTCCTCGACGTTCGACAGACCTCCCAGATACGGCTGGCACCGCATCCTCGACGTGAAGACGTCCCAGTTGTCGCTGCCCACCAACCGTTGCTTCAGCTTCCGGTTCACACAGGTCCACTCACCCATGAGGAAGTCGAAGTCGTGCACGTCGCCTGTGGGAAATGGAGGAAGGGGCTTCATGACCATGGGTCCTTTCAGGTGACCGGTCATCGCAGCTCCGACCGGGAGGTGGGGGCCAACAGCAGGTGCTCGAGCGGTGCGCACAGCCACGGCTGAAGGGGCTCCAGCCACGCCGTCGAAGTGGCCCGGCGTCGGAGGTGTTCGCGATGGTGCCCGGCATCCGGGAACACCGTGAGCCAGGCGAAGACGTGCTCGCCCGTGCGCACGGGCAACGCTGGGAAGGTGTTCTCCGCGGGCTCGGTCTCCCACAGTGCCCGCGGTGTGGCCCCCAGCTCCGTGAGCACCGGCCGCACCTGCTGTTCGAAGCGCGCCCGCAGGCCTTCCTCGGCCGGGGCCTTCAAGTAACAGAGCGTGAGCTCCACTCGTGATTCGGGGTGCGCTGCTGTTCCGGGGGCGGGCCGCGACGGGCTCGGATGGGAGAGGCCCGAGCCCTCGCGCACCGGCCGCAGCAGCAGGACGTTGTCGGAGTCCTGCATCGTCGCGTTCGCCGCGTCTCGGTGCGCCTTCCACGCGGGTCCGCCGTAGAACGCATGCAGCGCGTCCCGCCGCGACGCCATGTCGCGGAAGCCGCGCAGCCACACGAACCGGTCTGGCCGGTCCTCGTCACGGAACTGTCCGACGATGTGCATCCCCACCGCCTCCTGCGGCTCGATGAATGCCTGCTCGAAGAGCTGGAGGAGGACGTCGCGCTGACCGGGATGCAGCGTGTACTGACGCAATTCGAGGACCGAGCAGCAGGCGGGCAGAGACGGCATGGAGGCTTCCTGAGAGCGGGTGCGGAAGCCATCCTTGCCAGGGAACTGGTAGGGTCATGAAGACCACTTTCGACAGAATCGACCCTACCAGTTGAAGGCCTCCACCAGCGTCGTCACCTCGTTGCTCCTGCGGCTGGACTCGCGGTCCACCCTCCCGCTTCATGAGCAGATCTTCGATGGGGTCCGCGCGCGCATCCTCTCCGGCGCGCTGGCCCCCGGACTGCGGATTCCGTCCTCCCGGCAGCTCGCCGCCGAACTGGACGTGGCCCGGAGCACCGTCCTCCAAGCCCTGGATGCACTCACCGCCGAGGGCTACCTCGTCGCCCGAGCCGGCTCCTGCACGCGAGTCGCCCCCGAGCTGCCCATCGTTCCCGACGCACGAAGCCGGAGCGCGGCGCTTCGAGGACCCCTGCTCGCTGCTTCCGTTCGTCCTCCGAGCCCCGCTGCACGGCCCCTGAACCCGCTGCTCGCCGCCTCCCAACGTGCTCCGAGTTCAGGCGCAGGAGTTCATGGGCTGCTGCCCACCCCCGTCGGAGCGACGGTCCGAAGCACGAAGCCCCATGTGTCGCGAGGGCCCCGGCTCGCCGCCGCCGCACGACGGCTGAAGTCCGCACCGGTCGGTGCCCCCCGCCTGGGCGCCGCGCCTCGTGCCTTCAGGCCCGGTGTTCCCGCGCTCGACCTGTTCCCGACCGCGCTGTGGGGCCGCACCGTGTCGCGCGTCCATGCTCGCGCGAGCACCGGCCTGCTCGAGGGTGGCGACCCCGCTGGTCATGCGCCGCTGCGTGAAGCCATCGCCACCCATGTGTCCGTGTCGCGGGGCGTGCGCTGCGTTCCGGAGCAGGTCTTCGTCACGGCGGGGACCCAGCAGGCCTTCGATGAAGTCCTCCGGCTCGTGCTCGACCCGGGCGACGCCGTCTGGGTGGAGGACCCCGGCTACCCTGGCTCCCGCCGCGCGGTGCTCGCCGCGGGGGGACGGCCCGTGCCCGTGCCCGTGGACTCGGAGGGGCTCGACGTGGGCATGGGCATCGCCCGGGCGCCTCGGGCCCGTGTCGCGCTGGTGGCGCCGTCGCACCAATATCCGCTGGGCACCACGCTGAGCCTGGCGCGGCGGATGGCGCTGCTTCAGTGGGCGGAGCGTTCGCGCGCGGTGATCATCGAGGACGACTACGACAGCGAGTTCCGTCACCGCGGCCGTCCCCTCACCGCGCTCCAGGGACTCGACGAGTCCGGCTGCGTGGTCTACGTGGGCACGTTCAGCAAGTCGATGTTCCCGGGCCTGCGCCTGGGCTTCCTCATCGCGCCGCCACCCCTGGTGGATGCCTTCGCCGCCGCCCGCGTCGCCGCGTCCGCCCCGGCCTCGTCGCTGGAGCAGGCCGCGCTCGCGGCGTTCCTCGCGGAAGGACACTTCGCCCGCCACCTGCGCCGGATGCGGGCGGCCTACCGCGAGCGCGGCGAGGCCCTGCTCGACGCGCTGCTCGCGGAGTGCGCGGGCGCGCTGACACCACGGCCCTGTGACACCGGCATGCAGGTGTGCGCGTCGCTCGCGGCGCCGCTGTCCGACCTGCGGGTCCGTGACGAGGCCGCCCGCCTGGGCGTGGAGGTGGCGGCCCTGTCCGACTACTTCCTCGGCAGGTGCCGCGAGTCCGGCCTCGTCTTCGGCTTCGGCGGCGTGCGCCCGGATGACCTCCGCGCCGGAGCCAGCACCCTGGCCCGGGCGCTCGAAGCCGCGCGCCGACGCTGAACTCCACGGTCCCTGCCTTGACAGGTGGAGGGCCCGCGTTGATATTCAACCCATAGGTTGAATGATGCGAACCCCGAATCACCTGGACCAGACCCTGCTGGCGCTGGCCGACCCCACGCGGCGGGCCATCCTCCAGCGGTTGTCGACAGGGGAGACGCGCGTGACGGAGCTGGCGCGGCCCTTCGCCATGTCGCTCAACGCGGTGTCCAAGCACATCCGCGTGCTGGAGCGCGCGAAGCTGGTGCGCCGGCGCCGCGAGGGCCGCGAACACTTCCTGTCCTTCATCCCCAAGCCCATGGACGAGGCGGCGCGTTGGATGGAAGCGCAGCGCTCGAACTGGACCGCCCGCCTCCAGGCGCTCGATGACCTCCTCCAGGAGGAGGACCGCGCCGCCGCCTCCGCTCGTCCCGCCACGAAAGGACGCACCCGATGACGCCGCCCCGTCCCGTGACGCTGACCGTCACCCACCGCTTCAAGGCCTCCGCCGAGCGCGTCTTCGACGCGTGGCTGGACCCCGCGAAGGCCCGCCACTGGCTCTTCGTCACCCGCCCGAACACGCCGCTGGCGCGCGCGGAAGTCGATGCGCGCGTGGGGGGCCGCTTCTGCTTCGCGGACCTGCGTGAAGGCGAGGAGGTGGAGCACAGGGGCGTGTTCCTGGAGCTCGACCGGCCCCGTCGGCTGGTGCTCACGCTGTCCGTGCCGAAGTACTCGGCGAACGTTGACCGGGTGACGGTGGAGATCGCTCCCCAGGACACGGGCTGTGTGCTCACCCTGACCCACGAGCTGGGCCCCGAGGGCGAGCCGTGGCGGGAGCGCGCCACCCAGGGATGGGCCCAGCTCCTGGACCTCCTCGGCACCTGGCTGGACACCGCCCCGCACGGCTGACATCCCTTCCCGGTCGCGGGCCGTCTACGATGGCGCCATGACCTGGCGCTCTTCCTTCCTCCTGATGGCGCTGCTGTGCGCCGCGTCCGCGTGCGGCCCGCGCCGGAGCGATCCCGCGCGCGTGACGGAGGACCGGATGCGCCCCGCGCCCGTGGGCGCCTTCTCCGAGGGCACGCCTCCCGTCACCACCGAGGAGTGCACGGTGCGCACGGCGAAGCGCTGCTTCGAACAGGCGCTGACGCTGTTGGCCTCGGACGCGCGGGGGCTGGACCGGATGCGCGCGCTGTCCCTGATGGGCAAGGCGTGTGACGGGCAGGTGAAGGACGCCTGCTCCTGGCTGTCCCAGCACGTGAAGGAGCCCCGGCGCGTGCGCGGCGGTCCACCGGACGACCCGGTGTTCCAGGAGGCCTTCCAGCGCTGGCGCGAAGGCCGCAAGCACCACGTGCGCGTGACCTGCCGGCTGGTGCAGGGCGGTGTCCCCCAGCAGTGCGAGGTGCGCGACACGACCCTGCCGCCGGACCTGCTGGCGCTCGCGCTCAGCAGCATCCAGGCCTCGCGCTACGCGCTGCCCACCCTCGATGGAGAGCCCTTCGAATGCGACTGGACCATCATCATCAAGTGACGCGGCTGTGGCCCGCGCTGTCCCTGGCGCTGTTCACGGGCTGCTTCGCCGGCACCGTGCACCGGGGGCCGGCCACGGACCACTTCGACGGCGAGGCGTTCCAGAACCTGGGCAACGCGCCGAAGCTGGCCCCGCTGACGCTGGTGAAGGCCGCGCTGGAGGAGACGCGCGGCGCATGGCGCGACTACACGGAGGAGCCCTTTGGAGCCAGGCCCCCGGAGCGCGTGGGCGCGGGCCAGCTGCGCGTGACGTTCATCAACCACGCCACGGTGCTGCTCCAGGCGGACGGGGTGAACGTGTTGACGGACCCCATCTATTCGGACCGGGCGAGCCCCGTGTCCTTCGCCGGTCCCAAGCGCGTCCGCCCGCCCGGCATCCGCTTCGAGGACCTGCCGCCCATCGACCTCGTGGTGGTGAGCCACAACCACTACGACCACATGGACCTGCCGACGCTGCGGCGGCTGGAGGCCGCGCACCACCCGCTCTTCGTGGTGGGGCTGGGCAACCGCGAGCTGTTGGTGGACGAGGGCTTCCAGCGCGTGGAGGAGCTGGACTGGTGGCAGTCCGCGAAGGGCGCGCCTCCGGGCCTGAAGGTGACGGCGGTGCCCGCGCAGCACCGCTCGAACCGGGGGCTGACGGACCAGGAGGAGACGCTGTGGGCGGGCTACGTGCTGGAGACCTCCGGAGGCCCGGTGCTCTTCGCGGGGGACACGGGCCTGGGGCCGCACTTCGACCGCATCGCGGAGCGCTTCGGGCCCATGCGCTTGTCGGTGCTGCCCATCGGCGCGTTCCGTCCGCGCGTGCTGCACCCGGTGCACATGGGGCCGGAGGACGCGCTCCGGGCGCACCGCGTGCTGCGCTCCGGCACGTCGGTGGCGATGCACTACGGCACCTTCCCCATGGCGTTCGACGGCCAGGACGAGGCGAAGTACCTGCTCCTGCGGCTGCTGATGAAGGAGCAGGTGCGGCCGCGCTTCTGGGCGCTCGGCTTCGGCGAGGGCCGCGATGTTCCGGCGCTGGCGGTCGGAGAGGACGCACGGGCCGGGGCGGGACATCGAGAGGAGTGACTCCGCCCCGGCGCGAGGTGGCCTGAGCCCGAGCTAGCCCGGAGGCGGAAGCGACTTCCAGAGCCAACCCAGCCGCAGGTCCCGCTCCTCGAAGGGGGGCGTGCGGATGAGGTCATCGCCCTCACCGTAGACGCCCAGCTCCAGCCAACGGCCCTCGTGCAGCTCACTCACGGTGAGCGTGCGCACGTCCAGGTCCACGAACCACAGGTGCTTGATTCCGATGCGTGCGTAGAACGGCCGCTTGATGCGCTGGTCGTACGCGCGCGTGGACGGCGACAGGATTTCACACGCCCAGTCGGGAACATCCGTCCACTGCCCCCGGGGCATCACGGGCACCCGGTCGCGCCGCCAGCCCGCGAGGTCCGGACTGAACTCCGGAGAGCCGCCCACCCGGATGCCGGGCTCGGCCATGAGCCACCATCCGCCGGGTCCTTCCCCGCCCAGCTGGAAGGCGTCATCCAGCTCCCGGTGGAGCCTGAACTCGAAATAGCCATGCTCGGCCCGGGGCCGGGCCTGCGTGTACAGCATCCCATCGATGATCTCGCCCACCACGCCCTCGGGCAGGGCCTCGATGTCAGCGAAGGTCGCCGGACCTTCGAGGGGTTTCGCGCCATAGGCCATGCCCGGAGTGTGGAGATAGCAATGCCGTCTGACAAGCAGACGCCGGGCGCGGCTACTCCGGCTGCGCGATGAGCAACGTCTGCAGCGGCAGGTGGCGGATGGGCCGCGTGCTCTGCACCCGGAACCCCGCGTCATCCAGGAAGCCCTCCACCTCCGCGGGCGTGTACGCCGCCGCCCCGGACGTGAGGAAGTAGTGCAACCCGATGAGCGGCGCGGAGGTGCCCTGCGTGTCCCGCTCCTCGCGCAGGTACTCCAGCACCGCCAGCGTGCCCCGGGACACCATCGCCCCGCGCACGCGCCGCAGGAGGGCCACGTTCTGCGCGGGCGTCAGGTGGTGCATCACCTGGAACAGCAGCACGCCGTCATACGGCCCGCCCAGCTCCGCGTGCAGCACGTCCCCTTCCCGGTGCGTCACCCGGTGCGACAGCCCCGCCTGGGCGATGATGTCCCGCCCCACGCGCACGCTGCCCTCCAGGTCCACCACCGTGGCCTTCAGCCCCCGGTGCATCCGGCACAGCTCCGCCGCGTACCAGCCATGCGCGCCGCCCAGGTCCAACAGGTGCCGGGCGCCCCGGGGCAGCGGAATCGCCGCGGCCACCTCCGGTGAGGCCAGCCGCGCCAGCTGGTACATGGCCTGGATGTAGTCGCGCCAGCGCGGATCCTCCGGAGCGAACTGGTGGATGTCCACCGACTGCCCGCTCTTCACCGCGCTCTCCAGCTGCCCCCACCAGTCCCACTGGGCGTAGTTGAACTCCAGGAACGAGGTGATGGCCTGCGGCGAGCGCGGGTCCAACCACCGCCGCGCACGGGGCGCCAGCCGGAAGCGGCCCCGCTGCAGCTCCACCACCTCGCAGGCGATCAGCGCCTCCAGGAGCGCCCGCATTCCCTCGGTGCTCGTCTTGAGCCGCGCCGCCAGCGCCTCCGCGGTCGCCGCGCCGTCCGCCAGCGCCGCGTAGACGCCCAGGCGCGCGCCCGCCATCAGCGTGCGCGAGGCCATCATCCCGAAGAAGGCGTGCGCCAGCGGCTGCGGGGCCAGGTTGAGGAAGTCCGCCACCCGCTCCAGGAGGTTGTCCGCCTTGAGGCCCAGCCGCATCGCGCGTCGCTCCTTGGTCGGGGGCTACCGGCTACCGGCGGCGGCGCGAGCCTGCCACGGCGGCAATGCCCAGCACCATCAGCGCTGCTTCCGGCCCCAGCAGACACCCCTGCGTCTCCGCCTGGCGGACGCCGGTGTACTTGCAGGTGCCCGCGGCGCAGCTGAAGCGCGGCGCGCAGTCGCTGCTGCTGCGACAGTTGGTGGGGACTCGCCCGGTGTTGTCGTCGCCCTCCGGGGAGTTTGGGTCGTCCCGTCCCGCGTCCGACTGGGACTGGGCGGTGGCTGTCAGGGGGGAGAGGAGGAGGAACCCGGCCAGGAACCCTGCCGGGAAGATGCGCGAGAAGAGGGAGGACATGATGCGGGCGCCACCCTAACGCCCCAGCGGCACGCTTGCATCTATCCACTGAAGGGAGCAGGCATCCGGGGTTCCCTGGAAACGCTGGCCGCCCAGGCGCCCGAATCTGCTACGGTCCCCCCCGCGATGGCGCCTCGAATCCTCGTCGTGGACGACAACCAGGAGCTCCTCTCCCTCCTCACGCAGCTCTTCGAGGATGCAGGGTACGAGGTGGTGGGTGCCAGCCGTGGCAAGCAGGCCATCGAGGCCGCGCGCGCGCATCCGCCCGGGTGTGCCGTCTTGGACATCCTGCTGCCGGACATGATGGGCTACCACCTGGCGGACACGCTGCGGAAGGACAACCCCCAGCTGCCGCTGCTCTTCATCACCGGCGTCTTCAAGGGCGGCAAGCACGCCACCGAGGCGCGCCAGAAGTACCAGGCCGCCGGCTACTTCGAGAAACCCTTCGAGGCCCAGAAGCTGCTGGAGGCGGTGGCCAAGGTGCTGCCCGCGGAGAAGAAGGTCCCCGCCGCCTCCCTCCAGGACGCCTTCGAGGTGGAGCTGGACATCGACGTGGAGGAGGAGGGCCCACAGGACGCCATGGAGTTGACCGGCCGCATCAAGGTCACGGGCGGGGGCAACCTCACGGCGGAGATCCGCGGCGCCAACCTCACCGCCACGCCCATGCAGAAGGTGCCCTCCACCCAGGTGCGGGCCCCCACGCCGGGTCGTCCGCCGGATCCACTGCCGGTGGGCGCGGGCTCCCCGGGCAGCCGCCGCGGTGAGCTGAAGGACAACCTGCCCTCGCTGCTCACCGCCTTCTACCTGTCGCGTGAGACGGGAGAGCTGGGCATCCAGCGCGGGAAGGTGAAGAAGGTCGTCTACTTCGAGAACGGCACCCCGGTGTTCGCGCTCTCCAACCTGCTGGCGGACCGCTTCGGGCAGTTCCTGGTGCGCGTGGGGAAGATCAAACCCGAGCAGCTCCAGGACGCGTCCGCCGTCGCCGCGCAGAGCCACCGCCGCACCGGGGACGTGCTGGTGGAGCGCGCCCTGCTGAAGGACACGGAGCGGCTGTACTACGTGGGACAGCAGGTGAAGGCCATCATCTACTCGCTCTTCTCCTGGGAGGAGGGCACGTACGTGATGAGCTTCAAGGAGAAGGCCTCCTCGGAGTCCATCAAGCTGGACGTGCACCCGGCGAACCTCATCGTCCGGGGCATCAAGAAGCTCTACAAGCCGGAGCGCCTGCGCCGCCTGCTCCAGCCCGAGGACCGGCTCATCCCCGCCGTCGCCCCCGCCTACGGCCTCAACGAGGTGGAGCTGGAGCGCTGGGAGGCGGAGCTGCTGCCGAAGATCGACGGCAACCGCGTGGTGGCGGAGCTGCTCGCGTTCGCCAACCGCCCGGAGCACGTCGTCCACGGCTTCCTGGTGTCGATGATGGCCCTGGGCATCCTGGACAAGCGGTAGCCCGCCCCGCGCTGGCGCGGAGCTCCTGCCGCGCCGGCTAGCCCAGCCGCGAGCCGATCCAGAACAGGCCGAGCGCGCCGGAGCCCAGCGCGACGCCGCGTTGGATCCACAGGCTGATGCGCGCGTTGGCGCGCGACAGGCCCTCGGCGAACAGCAGGCCCACCGCGCCCATGCCGATGAGGATGCCCAGCGCGAAGCCGGGCAGGTACGTCCACGCGGACAGGCTCATGCTGCCGCCCACCAGCAGCGGGGGCAGGGCGATGAGCAGCGAGCGCACGCCGCTCACGGCCATGAAGGCGCCCGCGGCGGTGCTCACGGTGTGTACGTGCTCGTGTGGCTCGCGGTCGTGGCCGGGCAGGTGCGGGTGCCCGTGGTCCAGGCTGTGCGGGAAGATGAGGGCGGTGACGGCCAGCGCCACCAGCACCGCGCCACCGAACACCTCCGCCCACCGCTCGAAGGTCTCCGACAGGCCCACGCCCGCGAAGAGGCACACCGCGGCGATACCGCCCAGCATGGCCGCGTGGCCCAGGGCGAACCGCAGCGCCGTCGTCAGCGCGACGCGGCGCCGGCCGCCACCCAGGGTGCCGAGCGTGGCCATGGCGGCGCAGTGATCCGGCCCCAGGGCGTGGAGCAGGCCTTGGGTCAGGCCGAGCAGGAAGGCGAGCAGGATGGGAGCCACGACGCCGCACCCTAGCCGTGGTTTAACCGGGTGGCCAGCAGGAGGAAGCACCACACCATGCGCATTGCCCATCCACGACACTCCGCCGCGCTGCTGTTGGCGGGGCTGCTCGCCCTGTCGGGCTGCTCCACCGATCCCGGTCCGGAGCAGCTGCAGAAGGCCGAAGGCCGCTACCAGGAGTTGATCAACCAGAACGTCGCACCGCAGGACCCGGCCTGGACGGAAGTCGTCGCCCAGTTCGAGGCCGTCCCCAAGGAATCCAAGAGCCGCCCCGAGGCCGAGAAGCGGCTGGCCGCGCTGAAGGCCGCCCGCGAGAAGCTCCCACCGCGTCCCCTGGCCCGCCCCGGCGCGACCGGCGCTGGCGCCAGCGACGTGGAGACGAAGCGCGCCGCGTGCGAGGCCCTGGCCAAGAAGATGGGCGAGTCCCACACGGACACGACGCGCAACATGCTGCGCCACGTGCTGGAGAGCTGCCAGGCGGAGCTGGTCCGGCTGGAGGCCAACGCCCACCCGCCGGGCGAGGAAGTGCATCCGCCGGGTGAGGCGACGCACTGAGCTGAAGCGCGCGTGGAGTTGAGAAGCCCGCGGGGTCTGGGTATGGAGCCGACGCATGCCCATGCCCCAAGCAGGTGACAAGGCCCCCGGCTTCTCGCTCCCCGACCAGAGCGGCGCCACCGTCTCCCTCTCGCAGTTCAAGGGGCGGCACGTCGTCCTCTACTTCTACCCGAAGGACGCGACCCCCGGCTGCACCACGGAGGCGTGCGACTTCCGCGACGAGCACTCCGCGCTGGTGAAGGCCGGCGCGGTGGTGCTGGGCGTCTCTCCGGACAGCGTCGCGAGCCACCAGAAGTTCGCCACGAAGCAGGGCCTGCCCTTCTCGCTGCTGGCGGACCCCGAGCACGCGCTGGCGGACGCGTACGGCGTGTGGGGTGAGAAGTCCCTCTACGGCCGCAAGTTCATGGGCCTCATCCGCGCGACGTTCCTCATCGGGCCGGAGGGCAAGGTCGTCCGCGTGTGGCCCAAGGTGAAGGTGGCCGGACACGTGGCGGAGGTCCTGGCCACGCTCCAACAGCCCTCCGGCGCGGCTCCGGCGCCCAAGGCTCCAGCGGCGAAGAAGGCCCCGGCGACGGTGACGAAGCCGGCGGCTGTCAAGAAGCCGGCGGCGAAGAAGGCCCCGGCGAAGGCCCCGGCGGCGAAGAAGGCCCCGGCGAAGGCCCCGGCCCGGAAGGGCACCCGCGCCTGAGGCGGCGTGGGGCGGCGGGCTCCGGTGCACTCCTGGCGGGACAGGGAGGCCGGGACCGTGTATGCCTGCCCCCGTGGCTGGCCCCTCGCTCCCCCGGGAGGGACCGGCCGTTCACGATGCAGCCCCACGGGCCTCCGGGCCCGACAGCGGGCGACCGGCGATGCCAGCCCCCGGGTGCATGCCTGGTGGTTGGTGGGCACGGCATGACCATTCCTCGGGGATGGCGGAGACGATGAACATGCGCGAGCGAGGCATTCAGCGGTGGATGGGAGCGGCGGCGCTGGCGGCGGGCGTGCTGCTGGGCACGGCCTGCGGTGAGCTCCCGGAGACGGGCGGCAGGCAGCCGAACGAGTCGCGGGGCAATGCCTTCGCGCAGCGCGGCGCGCAGCCGGAGCCCGTCTACAACGTGGCCGAGCAGCAGGGCCACGAGAACCCGGCGGACGCGCACCACGGCGACCTGGCCGCGAAGCTGCCGCCGCACGTGCTGACGGTGGACCGCGGCTACAACGGGACCATCGGGACGATTGGCTCCAGCATCGACCCGCGCACCAAGGCCACGGAAGGCAAGTCCAACAACTCCAAGTGGGACGACGCGGGCGGCATGATGGCGCACCGCTACGCCACGCTCGGCGGCGCCGGGTACTCGCCCGCGGCCGTGGGGCTGGGCGGCTGGGCGACGTCCTCCGCGAACGAGGACGTGCACGGCTACGAGCAGCCCTACAGCTACGTCAGCCCGCCCATCTACCTGCGGGACCGCTAGCCGTCCTGGAGGTCCAGCGGCGTCCGCCGGCCAGCGTGCCTGCGGGCGCCCGCGCTCCGGCTCCGCCACTCCCGGCGGGAGACCGGGGTGGCCACTCCTTCTGTCGAGGCCGTCGCGGCTTCCAGAAGGAGCAGGCCATGCAATCGAAGACCCTTCATCGTTGGACGCTGCTGGGCGTGTGTGTCGCCACGGCCGCCGTGGTGGGCCCCGCCTGCAACCGCGACAGGCCCACCATGCCGCGCGCGGCGAGCGGCCATCAGGGGGTCGTCAACACGCCGCAGCCCGCGCCGCCCGGCACCGGAGGCTCCGGCACGAACGTGCCCACCGACGCGAAGGGCACGCCCACGCAGCCCCAGCCTTCGGGCGCGCAGGGCCTGAGCAACCAGATTGGCGCGCCGGGCTACACCTCGCCCAACGAGAACACGAAGGACCCCGGGGGCGCGCGGCCGTTCATCCAGGGCCACGAAGGGCAACAGCGGTGACGCGCGCCCCGCTTCAGCGCGACGCGAGCATGACCTCCGTGGGGTCCTTGCCGGTGAACGCACTGGCGAGGCCCTGCGCGAGGGCGCGGTGCTCCGCGTCGCCCAGCGTGGCGAGCCGGTCCTCGGCGGGGTGGGCGAAGCGGGCGGCGAGCGCGTCCAGGCGCCGGTGCGCTTCGGTGATGCGCTCGCGCGGGACGCGGCCGGACTCCACCGCCTTCACCAGCGCCTCGATGGCGGTGCGCTGCACGTCCGCCTTGTGGCACACGAGGAACAGGTCCACGCCCGCGAGCGTGCCCTGCACCGCGGCCTCCGCCACGGAGTAGTGGTCCGCGATGGCCTTCATCTCCAGGTCGTCGCTGACGAGCACCCCGTCGAAGCCCACCTCCTCGCGAAGCAGGCCGTGCAGCGCGCGGCGGCTCATCGTCGCGGGGACGC
Organism: Corallococcus sp. Z5C101001; assembly: GCF_007352635.1. NCBI lineage: Bacteria > Pseudomonadati > Myxococcota > Myxococcia > Myxococcales > Myxococcaceae > Corallococcus > Corallococcus sp. Z5C101001. The sequence goes on along the minus strand of NZ_VKLU01000006.1, from coordinate 324,135 downwards.
CCTGCTCCAGCGCGTCGAAGAGCACGTGCGCCGTCATCAGCGACGCGAGCCCCGCCTTCGCGAAGGCGTGGAAGGGCACCAGCTCCACGCGGCGCAGGCGCTCCAGGTCGTGCGGCAGGCGGGGCAGGGTGAGGTGGCTGTCCGTCGTCGTGTCGCCGTGTCCCGGGAAGTGCTTCCCGCACGACGCCACGCCCCCTGCCTCCAGGCCCTTCGCGAGCGCCACGCCCAGCCGGCCCACCTCCGCCGGGTCCCGGCTGAAGCTGCGGTCGCCAATCACCGGGTTGGCCGGGTTGGTGTCCACGTCGAGCACCGGCGCGAAGTCCCAGTCGAAGCCCACGGCGCGCAGCTCGTGCGCGAGCAACCGGCCCACGCGCTCCGCCAGGGCTTCGTCGCCGCGCTGTCCCAGCTCGCGCATGGGGGGCAGGGCGGTGAAGGGCTCGCCGCGAAGCCGCGCCACCCGGCCGCCCTCCTGGTCCACGGAGAGGATGAAGGGCCGGCCCGCGCGCACCTTCAGCTCGTGGCACAGCGCCGCGGTCTCCGCCGCCGTGCCCACGTTGCGCTTGAAGAGGATGGCGCCGGAGATGCCGTCGTCCATCAGCGCCGCGAGGTCGGCGTCGATGCGGGTGCCAGGAAAGCCCACCATGAACAGGCGGGCGCAGTCGCGGTAGAGGGCGGAAGCAGGGCTCACGGCCGCGCAGTGTGGCAGAGCCAGACGCCCCTGGGGCATCGGATGCGCGCCCAGACCGTCGGCTGCCTGTCAGGGCGCGGGGCGGCCAGCGCGTGGCCTCCCCTGAAGCCGTCGTCCGGAGCCGCCCCGGGGGGGGCGACGGCACCGGGCCGCTACTTGCGCAGCAGCGTGCCCTCGAAGAAGAACGCCAGGCACGCGGCCAGGATGAGCCACGTCCACAGCGGCACCGCGGGCTTGTCCGAGTCCCCCGTGGAGGCCTTCACCGTGTCCTCGCCGAAGTAGGCGGTCAGCGTGTCTTGCGGCACGCGGGTCAGGTCGCTCTCCGCCGGGTCCAACGTGGCGGCGAAGTCCAGCGCGGCCACGGGCTTCCCCTCCGCGCCCAGCACCGTGTGCACGCCCGGCTGCACCGTGGGGCCCGCGACGAACGAGCCGTCCGGCTGCGCCTTCACCGGCAGCTCGCTTCCGTCCGGCGCGCGGACCGCGCTCACCTTCTGCGTGCCCTCGGGGCGCAGCGTCACCGACTCGCCCACGCGCACGCGCACCTCCTCGCGCTCCTCCAGGGAGCCGGTGAGGTACGCGGCGAAGCGCTGCATCAGCGGCAGGAAGCTGGTCCGGATGGCGAAGTCGCTCCAGTCGCGGTCCACCGTGCTGGTGAACAGCGCCACGCGCCCCTTGCCCCGGCGCGCCACGGCCACCGCCGGCGCCCCGTCCTCGTACGTGGCCAGCACCTGGCTGGTGCCCGGCGCGGACGGGCTGTCCGCCTCCAGCAGCATGTACTTGTAGAAGCGCGCCCCGATGAGCCCCTCCTCCGCGCGGCCCGTGAAGGGCGCGAACAGCGGATGGTCCACCTTCACCTGCGCCAGCTTCGCCGTCTTCGTGTCCGCGTCGGGGTCCTCCCGCTCGGCGCTCGTGCGCACGAGGCGCAGCGGGCGGGGCAGCAACGTCCCCAGCCGCTGGTTGTACGCCTCCGGGTTCACGTGGTCGCCCACGCTCACGAACAGGCCGCCGCCGTTCTCCACGAAGGCGGTGAGCTTCGCGGCCTCTTCCTCGGAGGGGGCGGACGTGTTCAGCAGCAGCACCAGGTCATACGCGCTGAAGTCCTCGCGCAGCCCCACCTCCGCGTCGCGCACCGCCACGTCCACCGGCGAGCCGGGTGACGTGAGCGCCGCGTCCACGAAGAAGGCCTCGTCCCGGTAACGCGTCGCGTGCGGCGCCCCGTTCACCACCAGCGCCTTCAGGCCGCGCGGCACCGGCAGCACGAAGGCCCGCTGGTCGTCGTCCGCCAGCGCGTCCGGCGTCAGCGTCACCGCGCCCACCACCGTGCCACCCTGGGGGAAGCGCACCGTGAGCGTCTTCTGCGTCGTGCCACCCGCCGGCACGTCCAGGAAGCCCTTGGCCAGCGTGGACTCGCCCACGCGCACCGCGGCCTCCAGGTCCTTCGCGGGCTTCGCGCCGAAGTTGCGCACCGTGAACGTGAACTGGTACGCGCGCGGCCCCGCCTGGAGCGCGGGCTCCACCCGCAGGTCCACCAGCGCGTGGTTGTCCAGGGACTCGCGCCCCGACGCCACGTCGCGCAGCACGACCTCCGGCTTCACCATCGCGCCCGTGGGGCCCTTCACCGTGGGCGGCGGCGCTTCCAGCCGGAAGCCGGAGGCCGCCATGTCGGAGACCACCACTAGGCGCTTGCCCGGCATCGGGTTCTCCTCCAGCGCCCGCGCGGCCAGGTCCAGACAGCGGGACAGGTCCGCCGCGCCGGAGGTGGGCTTCGCCTCGTCCACCAGCGCCCGCAGGCGCGCGCGGTCGAAGCCCGGGGCCGGAGGCGCCTCCGGCGAGCCCGTGCACACCATCACCGTGGCGGGCTCTTCTGGCAGCAGGTCCTTGAGCGCGTCGCGCGCCTCGTCGCGGCCCTTCTCGAAGTTCGACGTGCCGTCCGACCAGCGCATGGACAGCGAGGCGTCCAGGATGATGGCCGTGGCGGCGGGGCCGCGCGTCAGCGTGGCCGCCTGCGCGTCCCGGGTGAACTCCGGCCTCGCCAGCGCCAGGGGAATGGCCAGCAGGATGAGCGTGCGCAGCGCGTAGAGCAGCAGCCGCTTCAGCTTGAGCCGGCTCGCCGTGCGCTTCTGGCTGCGCAGCACGAAGGCCAGCGGCCCGAAGGGGTGCGCCCGCGGCCGGCGCCGGTCGAACAGGTGCACCAGCACCGGGATGAGCGCACCCAGCGCGCCCAAGAGGAACCACGGGTTGCCGAACGTCACCGGCGCCTCCCTCGGCGGCCCAGGAAGCGCAGCAACACCTCATCCAGCCGCTCGTCGGTGCGCACCAGCTCGTAGTCCACGTCGGCCTCGGCGCACTTCGCCTTCACGTCCGCGAGGAACGCGCCGAACTCCTCCAGGTAGCTCTGCTTGATTTCGCGCGGGTTCACCTCGACGCGGCCCTCGCCCTCCATGTCCAGGAAGAGCGTGGGGTCGTCGAAGGGGAACGTCAGCTCCGCGGGGTCCACCAGGTGGAACACCGCCACGTCGTTCTTGCGCTGCCGCAGCGCCAGCACGCGCTTCAGCGCCTCCTGCCGTTCGTCCAGCAGGTCCGTCAGCACGATGACCGTGGAGCGCCGGGGCAGCACCTCCGCCAGGTGGTCCGCCGCGCTGCCCAGGTCCGTGGGGCCCTTCGCCTCCGTGTGCTCCAGCGCGTCCAGCAGCACGTTGAGGTGCCCGGCCGAAGCGCGGGGCGGCACGTCGCGGAACGCCCCGCCCACCATCAGCGCGAGGCCCGCCGCGTCCTGCTGCCGCACGAGCAGGTAGCTGAGCGCGCCCGCGAGCGTCTTCGCGACCTCCAGCTTGGACAGCGCGCCGCTCTGGTAGCCCATGGACGCGGACGCATCCACGACCATCACCGCGCGCAGGTTCGTCTCATGCTCGAAGCGCTTGACGTAGTACTTGTCGAACTTGCCGTAGGCCTTCCAGTCCAGGTGCCGGAGCTCGTCGCCGGGGGCGTACTCCTTGTGCTCGGCGAACTCCACGCTCTGGCCCTGATGCGGGCTCTTGTGGAGGCCGGACAGCACGCCCTCCATCACCGCGCGGGCGCGCAGCTTCACTCCCTGGAGGCGGGACAGCGTCTGGGCGTCGAGCAGCGCCATGGGGGGACGGGACTAGCCCTTCACCACCGTGAGGAGCTGGTCGATGAGCTTCACCGACGTGATGCCGTCGCTCTCCGCGGTGAAGTTGGGCAGCACGCGGTGGCGCAGCACGGGCCGCGCCAGCGCCCGCACGTCCTCCACCGTGGCCACGAAGCGGCCGTTGAGGATGGCGCGCGCCTTGGCCGCGAGCACCAGGTACTGGCTGGCGCGGGGGCCGGCGCCCCACGACACGTTCTTCGCCACGAAGTCCGGCACGCCCGGCTCCTTGGGGCGCGTGTGGCGCACCAGCTCCACCGCGTAGCGCACCACGTGGTCCGGCACCGGCACGCGGCGCACCAGCTCCTGCAGCGCGAGGATGCGCTCGGGGGAGAGGATCTTCTCCAGCTTCGGAGGCGCGCCCGCGGTGGTGCTCTTGACGATCTGCACCTCCTCCTCGGCGGAGGGGTAGCCCACGTCCACCAGGAACATGAAGCGGTCCAGCTGCGCCTCGGGGAGGGGATAGGTGCCCTCCTGTTCAATGGGGTTCTGCGTCGCGAAGACGAGGAAGGGCAGCTCCAGGGGGTACGTCCGGCCGCCGGCGGTGACGCGGTACTCCTGCATCGCCTGGAGCAGCGCGGCCTGCGTCTTGGGTGGCGTGCGGTTCACCTCGTCCGCGAGGATGATGTTCGCGAACAGGGGGCCCTGCATGAAGCGGAAGGAGCGGCGCCCGGTGGTCTTGTCCTCTTCCAGGATGTCCGTGCCGGTGATGTCCGACGGCATCAGGTCCGGCGTGAACTGGATGCGGTTGAAGGACAGGTTGAGCACGTCCGCCAGCGTGGAGATGAGCAGCGTCTTGGCGAGCCCGGGGACGCCCACGAAGAGGCAGTGGCCGCGGCTGAAGAGCGAAATCAGCAGGTGCTCCACCACGTCGCGCTGGCCGACGACGCGCTTTTCAATCTGCTCGACGATGGCGCTGCGGGCCTGGGCAAGCTCCTCGACGGCGCGCAGGTCCTCGGGGGGGGCGTCGGACGGGGGGAGTGGGGCGGGGGCGGCGCTTTCCATGGAAGGGTTCTCTTAATCGGCGCGCGGGGGGCGGACCAACGGTTTCCGTCGCCTCGGCGCCCGAGCGTGGGGTGGCAACCGTTCCGTGCCCTGTGTATTCCGAGGCGACAGGCACGGGTCCCCCCGGCCCCGCGCCCGTCCCCCCGTCCGCCCCCCGGCCGGTTTCGAGTCCCCTGGGGGAGGGGGGAATGCCGCACCGTGGACACACTGCTTACGTTCCCAAGGCACCTGCGATGGAGCAGGGCAGGCATGGGAGCACGGCATGCGTTCAGCACGACGGGTCATCTGGGGCGGGTGGGCACTTCTGGGCGCGGGACTCCTCGGGCTGGGCGGTACCGCCTGCGGGGGGGCCTCGGCCGACGAAGGCGCGGATGGGACGGCCCGTGCGGAAGTCCAGAATCCCGTCCCCTCACCGGCCCCCGACGCGGCGGCCCCCTCCGCCGGGACCCAGGCCCCCTCTGCTGGGACCCAGCCCCCCACGACGGCGGCCCCCGCGCCCGCGGCCCCGGCGGTGAACCCCTGGTCTCACACGCTGGGGGGGCCGCAGGACGACACGGGCGCGGCGCTGGCGGTGGGGCGGGGCGGGGATGTGCTGTGGGTGACGTCCGGCACGCCGCGCTCGGACGAAGACCGGGCGCAGGTGGAGGGTGAGCGGCTCGTGCTGACGCTGTCTCGCTACACGGCGGACGGGACGAAGCTGTGGGCGAAGGAGTTCGAGCGCAACCGCTTCTCCGACCTGCGCGTGGCCGCCTCCACGGGGGCGGACGGCGCGGTGTTCCTGTCCGGCAACGCGTTCCTGTACTCGGCGGACTTCGGACTGGGAGAGGCGCAGGACGGCTTCCTGGTGAAGTTCTCCCAGGCCGGCGCCCCCGAGTGGCAGCGCCGCGTGGGGCAGAAGGTCTACGGGGTGGCGGCGGACGCGGCCGGCGGCGGGGTGGCCCTGGGGGAGGAGTGGACGACGGAGGCCCATACGCCCCGGTTGGTGCGCTACGCGGCGGACGGCACGGCGCGCTGGACGCGGACGTTCGACGGCGCGCGGGACGGCACGCGGCTCTCGGCGGTGGCGCTGTCGGCGACGGGGACGTCGGTGGTCGCGGGGCGGCTGGTGGGCCCGGTGACGGTGGACGGGCGCACGTTCGACGCGGAAGGCGCGGGCGGCTTCGTGGTGCTGGCGTTCGACGCGGCCGGCAAGCTGACGTGGGGCCGCGAGGTGCCGGGGGGGAACGGGAGCGTGGGCTCCGTGTCGCTGGGCGCGGACGGCACGGTGGCCGTCGCGGGAGAGGCCGTGGGCCCGCTGGTGTGGAACGGCGCGGCGCTGGATGGGGGTGGGCCGTTCGTGCTCACCGCGAGCGCGGCGGGTGAGGAGCGCTGGGCGAAGCAGCCTTCGTGCGGCACGGCGTCGGTGGGCACGGTGGCGGCGGTGGAGTCCTCGGGCGCGGTGGCGGCCGCGTGCGGCAACACGCTGACGCGCTACGCGGCGGACGGCGCGCTGCTGGGGACGAAGAAGCTGGCGCCCGAGGCGTGCGGCAGCGGCACGTGCTCGCTGGCGACGACGGCGCTGGTGGCGCCGCCGACGGCGGGGTTGCTGGTGTCGGGCTGGCAGCGCGATGGGGCGGGCGACACGTGGAACCAGGATGCGTTCCTGCGGCTCGTGGCGCCGTGATTCCAAGCGGGCATCGGGGCCGCGCTACCACGCGACCTCGATGCCTCCGGTGTCTTGCGCCCAGTCGGTGATGGCGCGGTCACGCGTGATTCAGTATCAGTCCGAGTCTGGGAGGGACGTGATAAGACATCGTGAGCCCCTCCCAGGGAGAGGGTCTCGTGGACTGAAGATCAAACCAGTGAACGATTGGGTAGACTTCGCCAGCAGTCTGATTGCCTTACAGCAGCAACGGCACGCTGGAAGCGTTCAAACTTGCTCAGTGTGGACGGGCGAGCGCTCGGAGCCTGCTTGATGACCATGTGCGCTAAATGCCTTTGCAGGTCGAGATCGTCATGCTCAATCTCGACTTCATAGAAATTTCTGCCGTCGGGTAGGCGTACCCAGTCAACTTCTATGCATCCAACATCGACAAGCTCAAGAACATGGCGAGTGTTTCGCATGTATCCGACTCTATCGAGAAGCGGGATGTTCAAGCCCAGCAGGGCATCTCTGAATATTGGAGTTAGATGGCTTTTTACGTCGAGCTTCCTGGGACTGTTGGCGACATGACTGCACGATGCAATTGCTTGGCTTGCAGGCGTCTCAAACTCCCTGCTTGTTCGCTGGCCATTTTGTGTATGTAAAGGGATTTTAAGAGTAGCCACTGCGGGCCTCCCAGACGCAATCCTTATTCGGAAGGTAGCGCTTGCGGCCGCAAGAATCCAGTTGAAGTCGTAGTAGATGTTGAGTTGCTCAGTGGTCTTCTTGATCAGATTGTCGCTTAGTAGGCGAGTGAAGTCGAGGTGGCTAATCTCCAGTTTGGTTTCGACCTCAAGCTTGCTCTGCATTTGATTTTGCCTCACCGAGAAGATTTAAGGACTTTCTGAAGGCCGTTCGAATCTCCTTGGCCATAGCGGTGTCAGCGGTTCTGACGTAAATGCGGTAAATAGACTCCTCAGCTTTCCCTAGCGTCTGGATGATTGGGGAAATCAACTCCCACTTCGCGTCGGGATCTGCGAAATAAACTCCGTTTACATCCTGCTTAAGTATTACGGCTCCGTTATTGAGGTCTTTTGTTGCTTTTGGTTTAATCTTGTCTGGATGAAAGATGGCAGTAGGAAATTTGACTTTGAGGTCTCGCAAGATAGCGTCCTGCTGGGAAGCGTCAAGATCTCTGTTGTCCTGGAAGTCGACCACACGCTTCCAGAGTTTCCGATCGTGAATTTGTTGAGCGAGATCATTGATTTCCTTGTTGTCAATTTCTTTGCGAACCCCTTGTCCTCTCAGCATGTCAAGGAAAATATCATCACCCAGGTTGGCGTAGCCTTGCACCAATTCATCAAGACTGTTTTCTGGTATGATGAACTGTGAGGTGGTGTCGGCCAGTGTCGAGATATGGCCGAGCATGGACTCAATTGCTCTGTTTGTTTTGTGATAATAGACTTGGACAAACAACTCGAATCTCGCCTGTATGAAGTTCTCAACCGCGCGAGATCCACTCAATTTGAGTCCGAGTCTGTATTGCTTGGAGTTCTGCTTTTCTGTCTGGTAGCATAACATTGTTTTGAGCAGCCGATTTCTGTCAAATAGCCCATAAGAAACGCCGCAAGAGCGGCTGTCCCTTTCCAGGTAGTCCATGCGATCTGCGTCGGCTGGCGCTGATGCAACTAGGTCGTGGATTAGTGGAACCCATGGAGCAAGATCTCCACTGATAGAGTGGAATGCGAGTTCTCCAAGGATGGCGGCTGTGACGGCTTGAGGTGTTTGAGAATCTGATTTGTCAATTTGATGCCAAATATAGGTGAAAAATATGCATGACATTACTTCGTGGGGCACTCGGAGTAATGTGCCGGCGGACTGCGGGTCTTTATGGGCATAATCTCGGAAGATGTCCTTGAAGTCCGAGAGAGCTGCAAGCCGCTTGTCTCCGAGCATGTTCAATACAGAGTTGAGACTAGGGGCAAACCGATCAAATGTGTGCGACAATGGGCCATGGCCCAGGTCGTGAACAAGCGCGGCAAGTCGTGTTATGCGAAAGATTTCCTTGAGTGTCGATCTGAGGATGGTGTTTAGATCGAATGCTTGGCTGTGGTTTGTTTGGTTGATGTTGGTGATGATTCTTTGTTTTGATATTGATGATGTTGAGTTGAAGAGCAGGCTGCGGAGCATTGAGTCCGCGACGAACAGGACCCCTAGGCTGTGCTCGAATCGCGTATGCGTCGCTGAGGGGAAAACAAAATGCAAAAGGCCGTTCTGTTTTATTTTCCTGAGTCTTTGATATACCGGGTCGTTAATTACCCTGGTTTCGCTGTCCGTAATGCGCACAAGGCCGTGGATTGGGTCGAGGATTGATTTGGTTAGTTCTAGAAGATGCGGTGCGGTATCTTGCATTCGGGGGTCACCTGGGTAGACGCGACGCTCTTGATTGGGAGTGGCACCATATCGATGCGGCATGGGAATGGAACCTTGTGATTGAGGCTAATTTCTGCTTATTGGAGAGGTCATTAGCTTTAGATCGCGACTCAATCCCTCTTCCCGGCCGACGCGCCAGATGTACTGGTCCAGGAAGTAGTGGTGCAGCGCGAAGCCCCAGATGAAGCCTTCCATCAGGTCGCGCAGCGTGAGCCCGTGGGGGCCCAGCGCCACCTTCGCGTCGAACGCGCCGCAGCCCGGGTGCACGCCCATGCCGCAGCCCAGCGTCCGGTACGCCAGCGTGAACGCGAGCCCACAGAGCGCGTAGACGATGAAGCGCTGGCTCACCTTCGGCGCCCAGCCGAACGCGGCCCGGTCCACGCCATCCGCGTGGTAGCGGTTGCGGTGAAAGAACCAAACGATGCCGTGGTACTGCACGTTGTGGAACGCCGTCACCGCCACGGTGAACATCAGGAAGTCCATCCGCCGTGACACCGACGGCCAGAACACCAGCGACGTCAGCCCCAGCGCCGCGCCCAGCATCAACAGCTTGGGGCCGTTCACCCCCAGGCCCTGGCGCCACCGCCACACCTGCCGCGCCGCGAGCACGCCCACCACCCCGAGGACGACCGCGAAGCACGCGTGCGCGGCCACGACCTCCCAGGTCGGGTCCGCCATCAGCCCCAGCCGTCGCCTTGCCCCCGGGTGCGTCAGCGCGAACGCCACGAACGGCGCGAGCAACCCCACGTACAGCGTCACGCTGTCCAGCCGCCGGTCCCACGCGTCCCGCTCCCCGGCCTTGCGCTGGTAGAGCACCATGATGCCGTAGTGCTGGCGCACCACGTGCCAGTACGCCCACAGCGCCGCCAGCGTCACGAACACCGCGAACGGCCAGCGCTGCCCCGCCAGCATCGACACCGCGAACACCGCCGGCCCCGCCGCGAACCAGCCCAGGCTGCCCCACAGGAGCCGCGCCCGGGCCTTGCGCTCGCGCGTGTCCAGGTACGTGCGCGACACCGTGGCGAACAGGTGCGGCCCGTCCAGCAACAGCACCCAGGCCCACCACAGCGGCGGCCCGCTCACCCCACCCAGCAGGTGCAGCCCCATCAACGCCAGGCTCGCGCCCAGGCCCCCTACCGTGGAGAGCAGGTCGTGCCGCCGGTCCACCAGCCACCGCGCATGGAGGGGAACCGGGGCGAGAGAGGGAACCGCTTCCATCGGGGACTCCCGTCCGGTGAACCCGGACTCCTTCTCCAGGAAAACGAAGTCCCAGGATAGCTGGGACATACAGGTAAGTCGCAGGCGCACCTGGAGGTATCGTTGGGATACCGGACGGCCGGACAAGGGCCCAGAACCCCCTTGAGGGAATGGCCCTGGCCCGCGACAGTGCCGGTCCATGGATCAAGGTCGGCGTACCTCGGACCGCAAGTCGGTCGGTCTGTTGGTGAAGCTCAAGCATGAGTCCGTGGGGAGCTTCACCGAGGAGTTCGCCACCAACCTCAGCCCGGGCGGCATGTTCATCCGGTCGCGCACGCCGCAGCCGGTGGGGACGCCCGTGCGCTTCGAGGTGCAGATCGCCAACGGCGTGCGCGTGCTCCAGGGCACCGCCACGGTGCGTTGGGTGCGCGAAGTGAACGACCCCGCGGGGCCTCCGGGGATGGGGTTGCAGTTCCAGGAGCTGGATACGCCGAGTCGCGCGCTGGTGGAGCTGATGCTCCAGCGCAAGCCGGGGGGCGGTGCCGCTCCGGTGGCCGCGCCGCTGCCGTCCATCGCTCCCGTGGTCGCGCCCATTGCCGCGCCCGTGCGTCCGGTCGCCGTGCCGCCCGTGGCCGCGCCCGTGCGTCCGGTCGCCGTGCCGCCCGTGGCCGCGCCCGTGCGTCCCGTGGCCGTGGCCGTGGCACCTCCCGCCGCCGCGCCTGTCCGCCCCGCCCCGCAGGCTCCGGGCGGTGTCGCGCTCGATTCGCTCTTCGACGACCTGGATGCGCCCGCGAGCCCCGAGCCCGCCGCGGATGAGCCGTTCTCGCTGGGGGGCCTGGACGAGCCGTTCTCGCTGGGGGGCGCGGACGATGACGGGGGCATTCCGCTGACGGATCCGTCCAGCGAGGTGGACATCCCGCTGGATGAGCTCATCGCGGGCACGCCGCCTCCCACGGTGCAGGGCGTGCTGACGGGCGACGACGAGCCGCTGCCTGGGTTGGACTTCGAGTTCGAGGTCCCGGTCTCGGACTCGCCCATCGCGATGGGCGAGTCGCTGGACGAGGTGCCCATCGAGATGGGCTTCTCGGTGGAGGATGGATCCGCGTCGGAGTCCGGTGACGGCGGCGGATTCGAGCTGGACATGTCGGACGCCTTCGAGCCCGCGCCGCCGCGAGTCGCGCCAGTGCCTCCGGTGTCCGTGCCGCGAGCGGCCCCACCGCCGCCCGCCGTGATGGCGGTGGTGCCTCCCGTCGCTCCTGCCCAGACCTCCGGTGGCAGCACCGAGTTCGAGCTGGACCTGTCGGTGGATGACGACGGGCCGCTGGAGCTGGCGCGCGAGCCCGCGTCGTCGCCGGGTCGTCACCGTCCGCTGGGCCGCGAGCCCGCATCGTCGCCGGGTCGTCCCGCGCCGGGACTGGGGCGCGAGCCTGGATCCGCGTCTGGCCGTGCCGCGCCGGGACTGGGCCGCGAGCCTGGATCCGCGTCTGGCCGTGCTGCTGCACCAGGGTTGGGCCGCGAGCCTGGATCCGCGTCTGGCCGTGCCGCGCCGGGACTGGGGCGCGAGCCCGGCTCCGCTTCAGGTCGTGCCGCTGCACCGGGGCTGGGCCGTGAGCCTGGATCCGCTTCAGGCCGTGCCGCGCCGGGACTGGGCCGTGAGCCGGGTTCCGCCGCCGGGCGCCCCGGCGCGCGTGCCCCTGCTCCTGGCGAACTGCCGCTGGAGCCCGGCTCCTTCGCCAACCGCCCCGCCGCGCCGGGACTGGGCCGCGAGCCGGGCTCGGCCTCCGGGCGCCCCGGCGCGCCAGACCTTTCACAGGAGCCCGCGTCCTCCTGGGGCCGCGCCGTCCCGCAGCAGCCGCCGCCCCCCGCGCCGCGCGCGTCCGGCGGCAGCGCCGAGTTCGACCTGGACCTGTCCTTCGACGACGACGGGCCGCTGGAGCTGATGCGCGAGCCCACGTCCTCGCCGGGACGTCCCAGCGCGAGGCCCGCCGCTCCACCGCCGCAGGCGCGTCCGGAGGTGCTTCCTCCGTCCGTGCGCCAGGCCCCCGCCGCCCCCGCCGCGCCGAGCGCCCCCGCGATGCTGGCCCCCGCCGCCGCGCCCCAGGTGGCCACGCCCGCGCTGGACGCCAATGGCCAGCCGCGCCCCATCTACCTCACGCCGCCGCAGGCGTTGTCCGGCACGGGGCCCGTGATTGGCATCGACCTGGGCACCACCAACTCCTGCGTGGCGCTCCTCACGAACGGCCGGCCCGTCGTGCTGCGCTCGCGCGAGGGTTACAACACCATCCCGTCCGTCATCTCGCTGAACGCGCAGAACAAGCTGCTCGTCAGCCACCGCGCGAAGAACCAGCTCGTCCTCCGGCCCACGCACACCATCTACGGCGCGAAGCGTCTGGTGGGCCGGCCCTATGACAGCGCCGTGGTGAAGCAGGTGCGCGAGCGCTTCCACTACGAAATCACCCCCGACGCCGCCGGTCGCGCCGCCGTGCGTCTGGGCCCTGACGTGCTGTCGCTGGAAGAGGTGCAGGGCATCATCCTGCGCGAGTGCAAGGAGATGGCCGAAACCCACCTCAACCAGAAGGTGGAGCGCGCCGTGGTGACGGTGCCGGCCTACTACTCCGAGCCCCAGCGTGAAGCCGTCCGCAAGGCGGGCCACATGGCCGGCCTCAAGGTGGAGCGCATCCTCAACGAGCCCACGTCGGCGGCGCTCGCGTATGGCCTCAACCGCGAGCTGAACAAGAAGGTGCTCGTCTACGACCTGGGCGGCGGCACCTTCGACGCGACCATCCTGCGCATCGAGAAGAACGTCTTCGAGGTGCTGGGCACCGGCGGCGACATCTTCCTGGGCGGTATCGACTTCGACAACCTCATCGTCGACTTCCTCCTGGAGCGCTTCCAGGAGAAGGAGGGCATCGCGTTCAACGGGGACGGCATCGCGCTGTCGCGCGTGGGTGACGCCGCCGAGCGCGCGAAGATGGGGCTGTCCGAGCGCAGCACCTTCGAGGTCCACATCCCCATGCTGATGATGGACGACGCGGGCCGCCCCCGGGACCTGCGCGTGACGCTGTCGCGCCAGGACCTGGAGAAGATCTGCGATCCGCTGCTCAACCGCACCATCGACGTGGTGCGGGACGTGCTCCTGGACTCCAAGCTGCGCGCGTCCGACGTGGACGACATCATCCTCGTGGGCGGTATGAGCCGCATGCCGCTGGTGCGCGACAAGCTCAAGGGCCTCTTCGGAAAGAACGCGCAAGCGAGCGTCAACGCGGACGAGGCCGTGGCGCTGGGCGCGGCGCTGTACTCCGGCTCGGTGGACAAGGTGAGCAGCGTGGTGCTCATCGACGTGCTGCCCATGACCATCGGCGTGGCCATGCCCGGTGGCGGCTTCAAGCGCGTCATCGAGCGCAACAGCCCGTTGCCCACGCAGCGCTCGTTCGCCATCAGCACCTCGCAGGACAACGAAGAGCGGATGGAGCTGTCCATCTTCCAGGGCGAGGACAACCACATCTCCGCCAACGAATACCTGGGCACCGTGCGAATGGAAGGACTGCCGCGCGGTCCCAAGGGCTCCGTGCGCGTCGCCGTCACGCTCAAGCTCGACTCCGAATGCGTGCTGCACGTGGAGGCGCGTGAGTACTCGTCGCGCAAGGAGGTGAAGGCGACGCTCGCCACGCGCTACTCGCCGGAGGAGCTCCAGAAGCAGCTCCAGGTGAGCAAGGAGGCGGTCAGCGCCGCCGAGGAGCGCCGGGGCGCCGACCTCAAGGAGCGCGCGGGCCGCTTCTGGGGCTTCGTGAAGAAGGCGCTGGGTCGCAAGTAGACTCCGGGCTCATGACCGCTTCGGCCCCCCGTTACATGGCGCGCTTCCGTTGCATCGCGGAGGCGTGCGAGGACACCTGCTGCGCGGGGCTGACGGTGCCCATCAGCGAGTCGCGCTGGAGCCTGCTGCGCCAGAAGGTGGCGGGCGGTCCGGACGAGGCGCGGGTCTCGGCGTTGATCACCCCCAATCCGGACGGCGCCACGGGCCAGCAGGCGGGCATCCTGGGCAAGCGCGCGGATGGGCACTGCGCCTTCCTGGATGAAGCGAAGCTGTGTTCGCTCCAGCGGAAGCATGGCGAAGCCGTGCTGCCGGACGGCTGCTCCGTCTTCCCGCGCGTGCTGACGCGCTGGGGCGCGCAGGTGGAGATGGCGGGGTCGCTCGCGTGTCCGGAGACGGCCCGCCTGTGCCTGCTGGCGGAGGACGCGCTGGTGCGCGAGCCCGTGCCCGAGGCGCAGGCCCTGCGCCCGCAGGTCGCGCGGCAGGTCGCCTCCGGTGACGACGCCTGGACGGCCCACGCGGACGCGGTGCGCGAAGCGATGCTGCGGCTGCTCACGCGCGGCGAGGTGCCTTTCGCCACGCGCCTGTACGCGCTGGGCTCCATGGCGCTGGACCTGGGGGACTTCTATTTCCCGGAGACGCCAGCGTTCACGGGGGATGGCGCCGCGCATCCAGGCGAGGCGTCACCCGCGAGCGCGCGCGAAGCGGAGCCCGGAGAGGCAGCCTCCGCGAGCGACGTGCGGACGGCCCCACGCGAGGAGTCCGCCGAGGCGCGGCTCGCGCGCATCCTGAGCGAGTACGAGTCCACGGACACGTTCACGTCCCTGCATGCGCGACTCGACGCCCTGGAGCTGCCCGGAGGTCCCTGGGCCGGCATCTGCGGCGCCGTGCTCCGCTCGCGCGAGGCCGCCGTCGGCAGCCCCCGGTTCCTCTCGCTCGTGCGCGACGTGCGCGCATCGTACGGTGGCGCGGACGCCTCACCGGACGATGCGTGGCGCCTCCACGCGGCCCGCCGCGCGGCGCTGGAGTCCCTGCACGGCGAGCGCTTGCACCGCTACTTCCTGCACCACGCGCTCAACCACGTCCTGCGCCACCCGTTCACCGAAGCCCCGAGCCTCCTGAACGCCGTGTTCCTGCTCGTCCTGCGCGCCTCCGTGGTGCGCTGGGTCCTGCTGGGACACCCTGCCGTGGTGGCGCTGCTGGATGCTCCGGAGACGCCGGCCGCGGCCCTGGACGCCGCCGCGGTCGAGTCCTTCCAGCTCGTCGCCAAGCACGTCGAACAGGCGCCCCCGTTCCTCGACTTCGCGAAGGGGCTGGCCGGCGAAGGTCCGGAGACCTTCGCGCGGCTGCTCATCCTGGTGAAGGGCCTGTAGCGCCGCCCGTCAGCCCTGGCCCTTCGGCTTCGCGCCCAGCTGCTGCATGGCCCGCTGGAACGACGGGTACTCGTGCGCGCCCTGGATGGCCACCTTCTCCCCCAGGATGAACGTGGGCACCGCGCGGATGCCCATCTCCTGGGCCTCGCGCACGGACTGCTCCACCACCTGTCGGTAGCGGCCGTCCTCCACGGCGCGCTGCAAGGCGTCCGGATCCAGCCCGGCCTCCTCACCCGCGCCCCGGAGCGTGTCCCACTGCCAGAGGTCCTGACCCTCGCTCCAGTACCGGCGCAGGATGGCGGCCTGGAAGGGCTCCAGCCGGCCTTGTGAGCGCGCGTACTCCGCCGCCTCGTGCGCACGGCGCGTCGACGGGATGATGTCCCGTTGCACCATCTTCAGCCCGGCCTTCGCGGCCCGCAGCTTCAGCGGGTTGTTCGGGTCCTTCATTCCCTGGCGCACGTACTCGGGCAGCGGCAGCCCTTCCGGAGGGGTCTCCGGGCGCAGGAAGTAGGGATGCCACTCCACCTGGACGTCGTATTCCTTCTTCAGCTTCTCGACCTCACCGAGGCCGACGTAACACCAGGGTCAAACGAAGTCGGACCAGATGTGGATGACGATGGGTGCGCTCATGGCTTGAATCTCTAGCACCGCGCGTCAGGGCCTTCCACCCCTTCCAGCGTGGCCCGCACCCAGCGGTGGACAGAGCCTCCCTCCAGAGGCACGGTCCCGGTTCCATCTCCCAGGAGGAATCTTCCGTGCCCCTGTCGCTCCTCGCGGCCCTGGCCCTCGGCGCCGCTCCGGCGCCCGCGCCCCGGCCGTTCACCCAGCAGGACCTGGTCACGCTGCGCCGGCTCAGCAGCCCGCGCGTGTCACCCGACGGCCGCCAGGTCGCCTATGTCCTGCGCTCCACCGACCTGGAGATGAACCGCGGTCGCACCGACCTGTGGCTCGTCAACCTGGACGGCACGAACGGCCGGCAGCTCACCGCCCATCCGGACAACGACAGCGACCCGGTGTGGGCCCCGGACGGCAAGAGCCTCTTCTTCCTGTCCTCGCGCGGCGGTTCGTCCCAGGTGTGGCGCCTGCCCGTGGATGGCGGTGAGCCGCTGGCCGTCACGCAGCTGCCGCTGGACGTGAACAGCTTCGCGCTGTCGCGCGACGGCCAGCAGCTCGCGGTGGCGCTGGACGTGTTCCCCGACTGCGCGAACCTCTCCTGCAACACCCTGCGCTTCGCGGAGGCGCAGAAGAAGAAGACCACCGGCCGCGTCTACGACCAGCTCTTCTTCCGCCACTGGGACACCTGGCGGGACGGCACGCGCTCACACCTGTTCGTGGTCCCCGTGGCCGGGGGCACGCCCGTGGACGTGATGAAGGGCATGGACGCGGACGCGCCCAGCAAGCCCTTCGGCGGCGCGGAGGAGTTCACCTTCACGCCGGACGGCAAGGGCATCGTCTTCGCCGCGCGCGACGTGGGCCGCGCCGAGGCGTGGTCCACCGACCTGGACCTCTTCCTCGCGCCCATCGACGGCAAGGCGAAGCCGCGCAAGCTCACGGAGAAGAACCGCGCCACCGACACCAGCCCGGTGTTCAGCCCGGACGGCAAGACGCTCGCGTACGCGGCCATGTCGCGCCCCGGCTACGAGTCCGACCGCTACCGCATCATCCTGCGCACGTGGCCGGGCGGCCAGGAGCGCGTGCTCGCCGAGAGCTGGGACCACTCCGCCAGCTCGCTCGCGTGGAGCCGCGACGGCGCCACGCTCTACACCACCGCCAATGACGTGGGGCAGAACCCCGTGTTCGCGCTGGACGTGGCCTCTGGCGACGTGCGCCGCCTCACGCAGGGCGGCAACGCGGACGGCGCCCAGCCCGCGGCGGACGGACAGGTCGTCTACGCGCTGGATGACCTGGACTCGCCGTCGGACCTGTACGCGGTGAAGGCGGACGGCACCGGCGCCCGGCAGCTCACGCAGGTGAACAAGGACGCGCTCGCGGGCCTCAAGTTCGGCGCCTTCGAACAGTTCGAGTTCAAGGGCTGGAACGACGAGACCGTGCGCGGCTACGTCGTGAAGCCGGTGGACTTCGACCCGAAGCGCCAGTACCCCCTGGCCTTCCTCATCCACGGCGGCCCGCAGGGCAGCTTCGGCAACCACTTCCATTACCGGTGGAACCCGCAGGTGTACGCGGGCCGCGGCTACGTGGCGGTGATGATCGACTTCCACGGCTCCACCGGCTACGGCCAGGCGTTCACCGACTCCATCGGCGGAGACTGGGGCGGCAAGCCGCTGGAGGACCTGCAGAAGGGTCTGGCCGCCGCGCTCCAGAAGTACCCCTTCATCCACAAGGAGAAGCGGTGCGCGCTGGGCGGCAGCTACGGCGGGTACATGATCAACTGGATCGCCGGCAACTGGCCGGACGGCTTCCAGTGCCTCGTGAACCACGACGGCAACCTGGATGAGCGCATGGCCTACTTCGACACCGAGGAGCTGTGGTTCCCGGAGTACGACCACAAGGGCCTGCCGTGGGAGAACCCGCAGGGCTACGCGAAGCACAACCCGGTGGACCACGTGGCGAAGTGGAAGACGCCCATGCTCGTCATCCACGGCGGCAAGGACTACCGCGTGGTGGACACGCAGGGCATGTCCACCTTCACCGTGCTCCAGCGCAAGGGCATCCCGTCCCGCTTCGTCTACTTCCCGGACGAGAACCACTGGGTGCTCAAGCCGCAGAACAGCATCCAGTGGCACGACGAGGTGCTGGGCTGGCTGGACCGCTGGACGGGCAGGTAGCCCGCCCGCGCGGCGTCCCCTGGGGGACTGACGGACCTCAGGGGATGCCGAAGCAGTCGTCGATGCAGTTGGAGAGGACCTCCGCGCAGGTGCGGTCGGAGATGCACTGCGAGCACTCCGCGGTGCGCGCGCGGCGCTTGTCCTTCTCGCTCTCCTTCTCGTCCTCCCAGGCGCCGATCTTCTCCGCGCACTTGCCGGTATCCAGGTCGGAGTCGAAGCACTCCTTGCGGCGGTCGCAGATGGAGTCGGCGTCGTTGGAGCAGCCGGTGAGCAGCAGGACGGAGACGCAGGAGGCCAGGGCAATCAGTCGGGACATGGCCCGGCACTTAGCACGCACCCGGTGCCCCCCGCGAAGGCGCTTCGCGAGAGGCACCCCGCGCGCTTCACCAAGGCTGCACTACTTCGTCTTCGTCGAACCGCTCGGCGAGGTGCCGTGGTTCATGCCGCCGTGGTCCATGCCACCGCCCTGGCCGGCGCCACCCACACCCAACGCGTCATTCAGTTTGCCCAGCGTCTGGTAGGCCATGTCGCGGTGCTTGGGCAGCTCCTGGCTGAGGTTGGTGAGCATCGTGGCCAGCTCGCCCGTGGCGCCCATGCCGTGCTGCGCGGCCAGCACCATGCCGATGGCCTCGTCATGGGCCGCGACCTGGCCGGCGACATAGTTGGAGTCGAACGGCGGGCCCTTCAGCCCCTGGAGCTTCTCCATGTCCGCCTTGTCCGCGGCCATGGACTTGCGCTCCGTGTCGTTGGTGGCCTTGGGCGTGTCCGCCAGCTTCAGGCTCTGCGACTTCGCATAGTCCGTGACCTTCTTGTCGGCGGCCGTATGCGCGTCCACCATCATCTTCGCGTAGCTCTGCACGTCCGGATTCTGTGAGTTCTGGAGCGCGAGCTGCGCCTGCTTGATCTCCGACTGGTTGATGTAATGCAGGCGCTCCAGGAAGGCCTTCGGGTCCGTGGGGGCCGTGAAGCCCTTGAACTCGGCCATGCCCTGGGTGCCGGACTTCGTGCTGGGGGACGCGGAGCTCTGGGCCAGCGAGATGCCGCCGGCGAAGAGGACCGCGGCCAGGGTGACTCCGTGCAGGGTGCGCTTCATGGGGTGCTGCTCCTTTCAGGGCCTCGGGAGCGAGGCCGGACGAGGTCGGAGGACCCGGCACGACCGGGGCCGCGCGACGCACGTTGGAGCAGGACAGGACAGTGCACCCAGGGGCTGGGCTGGCGGACGTGCGGCAATGCACGTTCCTCCCGTCTCCGGGTAGGGCAGTGGACATCCTCCCTGCCCCCGGGGCCGGGGACGGCGTTCAGTGCGGCACGGTGGGTGGGCGGCTACTTCGCGGGCTTCGGCGCGGGCGCGGGCTTCGGCGCGGGCGCGGGCTTCGGCGCGGGCGCGGGCTTCGGCGCGTCGGGCGTGACGGCGGGGACGTTCTTCGTCTCCGACAGCTCATCCTCCGCGCGCAGGAAGGCCTGGGCGGCGCGGTCCACGTCGTCGGGCTTGAGGCCGGTGAGGTTGGCGGCGGCCACCCGCGTGCGCGTGGCGAGCGCCGTCTCCCCCAGCGCGCCGTGGATGCGCGTGAGGGCCACGTGGATCTCCGGGTCGAACGGGTCGGAGGCCAGCGCCTCCAGGTAGGCCGTCTTCGCCTTCGGGTAGTCCTTGCGGAACAGCAGGATGCGGCCCAGGTGCACGTTGGTGGAGGGCGAGCCCGGGTGCATGCGCAGCGAGCCGCGCAGCACGGCCTCCGCCTCCTCCAGCCGGCGCAGCTCCAGCAGCGCGAGCGCGAACTTGTTGGAGACGGATTCGTACTTGTCGCCCACCAGCTTGTGCGCCCGCGAGTACTCCTCCGCGGCGGCCTTCACGCGGTTGCGCTCGCGCAGGAGCTCCCCCAGGTGCGCGAACTTGCGAGCGGGCACCTCCGTGACCTCGGAGAAGCCGCCGAAGGAGATTTCCCGCCCCTTCTTCTCGCTGTCCTTCCGAGCCCCCTTGGCGTCCTCCTTGAGCACCACGCGGTCGTCGCGCGGCACCAGCTCCTGGGGGAAGGGCTGCTTCTTCACGTAGGTGAGCCAGGTCTTCTCGAAGAGGGGGAAGGGCATGCCCGTCGCCGCCTCCACCGCCTTCTTGTCCGGCTGGCCCGCCTTCAGCTCCTGGAGCACCGTGCGCAGGCCCGCGGTGCCCTTGGTGCCGTGGATGTAGTCGATGGCGTAGAACACCTCCGCGAACGCGGTGGCCGCGTCCTCCGCCGTGGGCAGCATGGCGATGGAGGGGTGCATCTTCTCGAAGGGGATGAGCTTGTCCTCCTTCACGCGCTTGCCCAGCAGCGCCTGCGTGGAGGGCGTCATCGCCAGGCCGCCCCGGCCGCGCCAGCGCGACTCCAGGAACTTGGCCAGGCCCTCGTGCAGCCAGATGGGCACGGTGTTGTGGGACATCTGGCTGACCACCAGGTGCACGTACTCGTGCGCCAGCGTGTCCTGCCAGTCGTAGCCCTGCGCCACGGCCTTGGGGCTCGTCACCATCAGCTTGTTGAACTTGCAGATGGCGATGGTGCCCGTGGTGCGGATCTGCTTCTCCGTCAGGGTGCTGACGCGGGACAGCTCGCGCGCGTTGTTCACCACCTCCACGCGCACCTTGCCCGGCGGCGTCCAGCCCAGGTCCTCCGCGAGCGCGCGGTGGATGGACTCCAGCGTCTCCAGCGCGTAGGGCACCAGCACCTCTTCCTTGCCCTTCGGGTAGATGAAGATGAAGTGCTCGCTCTCCGCGCGCTGGTGGTCCTTGACGATGGCGCGCGTGTCCTTCGCGAGCCGCAGGTAGCTGCCTGGCTTGTCCTCGATGTTCGCCCCTTCCAGCAGCGTCACCGCGTCGTCGTACTGGCCCTCCTCGAAGGCCACGCGACCCTGGAAGTACTTGAGGGGCTCCAGCTCCGAGGGCACGCGCTTCTCCACCTCCGCCAGCTCGCGCCGCGCGGTGCCCACGTCCCAGTCGTCCAGCGACTGCTCCACCTTGCCCAGCCGCGTCTTCACCTCTTCCTTGAGGGCCGGGTCGGGCGGCTGCGCGAGGGCGGCGGGGACGGCGAGGAGGAGGGCGCAGAGGGCGCCCAGGCTCCGGATTCCCGCGTGCGTGCGGTGGCTCAC
Source organism: Corallococcus sp. Z5C101001 (assembly GCF_007352635.1). Taxonomy (NCBI): domain Bacteria; kingdom Pseudomonadati; phylum Myxococcota; class Myxococcia; order Myxococcales; family Myxococcaceae; genus Corallococcus; species Corallococcus sp. Z5C101001. The sequence continues at coordinate 302,935 of NZ_VKLU01000006.1, read as the reverse complement.
TTCACCAGCTCCTCGTAGTAGCGCTTCACCTGCTCGCGGTACTTCTCCGGCGCGCCCTGCTTCATCGCGTCCAGCAGGTCCTTGCGGAACTCGCGCGGCGCCTGGAAGGCGTCCTCGTCCGGCAGCTCCACCTTGTCCTGTGGGTTGCGGCCGTTGCCCTCCTGGCGGCGGCCGGAGCCCATGGGCATGGGCAGCCCGCGGCCTCCCTTGCGGCCCTGCTGGCTCTGCTGCATCTGCTGCTGGAAGCGCTTGAGGCCCTCCATCGCGGCCTGCTGCTCACCGTAGCCTCGGCCCGGGTCGCGCCCCTGCATGCGCTGGGACGCCTCTCCCATGCGCTGGCCAATCTCATCCATCTGCTGGCCGGCCTCCTCGCCGAACAGCGGCGCCGTCTGCTCCATGTCCTCCATCTGCTGGCGCAGGCCCTGCGCGCGCTGCTCCAGCTGCTGCTGGCGCTGGCCCAGCTGCTGGAGCTGCTGCTTCTCCTGCTGCGACAGCTGCGAGCCCGGGGGAGGGAAGAGGCCCTGCAGCTGCTGGCTCACGTCCGACACGTCGCGCGCGTCCTTCTTGAGGCGCTCCGCGAGCTGCGCGGACTGCTGGCGCACCTCCGGGGGGTTGCCGAACATCTCATCCAACTGGCGCTGCTGTTCGCCCATGCCGGAGAGCTGGCGGGCCGCGTCCTCGGCGCGGGCGGCGGACTCCGCGGCCAGGTCGAAGTCATCCACCTTGAGCGCGTTCTCCACGTTGCGCAGCTCGGACTGGGCTTCTTCCAGCGGGCGGGCCGCGCGGCTGTTGAGCCGGGAGGGGTCCAGCTTCTGGTAGCTCTCCTGCACCTGCTTCACCTTGCGGGCGAGCTCGTCCTTGAGGGCCTGGCCCTTCTCCTTGAGCCGCTCGCGGTTCTGGCCGCGGGCCTGGTCGCGCAGGGCGCGCGTCTGGTCCGCGACCTTCTGCTGTTCGTCCATGGTGCCCTGGAGGTCATCCATGAACTTGCCGAACTTCTCCGCCAGCTCCGGGTACTGCTCCGCGCCGAAGTCCTCCTGGGACTTGTCCATGGAGTCGAGCATCTCGTCCATCTGCATGCCCAGCTCCTGGAGCTTCGCCAGGGCCTCGTCCGCCTTGCCTTCCTGCATCAGGCGCTCCACTTCATCCATGGCGCCCTGCATGTCCTCCTGCTGCATCATCTCCGACAGCGCCTCGGCGTTGAGGTGCTCGTCGCGGATGCCCTTGCGCAGCTCGGCCATGCGCTGCATCAGCTCCTGGATGCGCGACTTGAGCTGCTGGATCTGCTGCATCACCTGCTCACGCGCGGACTCGTCCGGGTTGGCCTTGTACTGTTCGATGAGGCGCGACAGGTCGCGGCGCTCGTTGGCCAGCTGCTTCGTCAGGTCCTGGAGGGCCTCCAGCTTCTGCCGGTCCAGCAGCGACTCCAGGTAGAGGATGTCGCGCTCCACGCCCTCGATTTCGTCCTCCACCACGGCGCCGAGCCGGGTGCCGGTGCCCCAGTCCTCGCCGCGCGCGCGCTGGGTGCGCAGGAACAGGCGGCGGAAGTCGGAGGTGGTGCTCACGCTGCGCTTCAACTCTCCGCCGATGTTGATGAGCGCGGAGACGATCTCCTTGGGGACGTCCTTCTCGCGCGACAGCTCCTGGCCCTGGGCGCGGAAGTCGTCCGCGAGCGCCTGACCGCTGGTGTCCACGGTGCGCGCCGCCTCCACCGCCTGCGCGTCCTTCTGCTTCGCGCGGTCGGGGCCCTCCAGACGGTCCGCCAGGTGGTCCACGAGCCGGCCCCAGAGGGCCTCGGCCTTCTCCAGGGCGGCGCGGCGGTGCTCGGCGGCGCTGTAGACGCGCAGGGTCTGCGTGCGGCTGACGCCCTTCTTGGGGCCCTCCACCGCGTCGTTGTCCTTCGCCTCCACGTAGTAGGTGATGCGGTCGCCGGGGGCGGGCTTGAGCGGGCCCAGGTCCCAGGCGTACGTGCCCCGGCTGCGGCGGCTGTCCTCGCGCGGCAGGTTCACGCGCGTCTCCTGCTTCGCGCCGGGCATGCGGAACACCAGCGCGAGGCCGGACAGGCCGTAGTCGTCGGTGGCCTCGTACTTGAGCGTCACCGTCTGACCGGGGTCGACCTCGATTTCAGTGGAGGGCGTGAGCAGCGTCACCTGGGGCGACTTGTCCGCCTCCACGGTGAGCGGGATGTCCGGGCCCACCGCGAGGGGCTTCGCGCGCGCGCCGTAGAAGACGAAGTGGTAGTGGCCGCCCTGCTTCGCGATGAAGCTGCCGGTCAGCTCCCGGCCTCCCGCGACGGTGAGGGGCAGCACCTGGTCGTTGACGACGACCTCCGCGCGCTGGATGGCGCGGTCCGAGCGCGTCTTCAGCGCGACCTCGGTGCCGGCGGGCGCGCTCACCTCTCCGTTGGTGCCCGGCACGGTGCGCGGCGCGAGGCCGGTGTACGCGGGGTAGCGGTACGTCAGCTCGATGTCGCCGGTGATGGGCTCCACCTGCGCGGCGGTCTCCGGGCGCGCGGCCTGCTCCCGCAGGTGCTTCCAGCCCGCGGCCCAGCGGCCGCCCACGAAGAACATCAGCACCGCGAGCGCCAGCACCGCGCCGGCGCAGGCCATGGCCACGCGGCGCAGCGGCTGGGTGTCCACCACGAGGCCGGGGTCCACCGTGCCGGCCCGCGCGTCCATCTGCGCGAGGAACGCGTCCGCGAGCTGGGGGGACCAGCCCGCCTCCTCGCGGCGCTCGTGTGACAGCTCCACCGCCGCGAGCACGTCCAGCGACAGCTCCGGGCGGCGCTGGCCCACGAGCCGGGCGGTGAGCAGGTCGTCGCCCACCTGACGGCGCGCGAGCACGACGCCGAAGAAGCCCGCCACCGCCGCGCCCACCGGAACGGCGAGCCACAGCAGCACCTCCGCGAGGCCCGGCGCGACGCGGCCCAGGAGGCCCGTGGCGAAGAGGAGCCCGAGCGCCGCGACGGCGCCCAGGAGGATGCCCTGGGCCCAGAGCTGGCGGCGCTGACGGGCGCGCACCTGGGCGAGCAGGTCCGCCACGCCGCCCGAGCGCGCTTCGCGCCGGGCCTGGGGCGGTGGGGCCGGAGGAGGCGGCGGGGGCGGCAGCTCGGGGCCTGGGCTCTGCGGTGTCTCGAGGTTCACGCTGTCTCGTCCGCTCGTCGGTCGCGGGCCAACCCCGGGCAGGGCGGGCTATTTCCCAATAGTGACGCACTCCCGCCGTCTTCGCGCGGGCATCTGGGGGAAGGACGTCGGATGGGGCGGCCCTGTGTCCGCCGCAGGAAGGGGGGCGGACGGCAGGGTTCGGGGGACAACGCGGAAGGAGGACCCCGGACCTCCCCCGCCCGGTGGGAACGACCGGAGGGCAGGGGAGCGGGATGGACGCTCAGCCTTCGGCGGTGGGCTTGGACGGCGTCTCCGCGGGGGTGTCCTCGTGGGGCGCGGAGAGCCCGCCCAGCTCCTCGGCGAGCGCGGTGAGCACCTCCTGGGTGAAGACGATGCGGTCGCGGGGCATGCGAGCGAGCACGCGCTGCACGGCGGACTCGACGGTGCCCTCGGACGGGATGTCCAGCGAGCGGCCGGCGTCGGTGAGCGCGAAGAGCGCCTTGCGGCCGTCCAGCGGATCCGACTTGCGCTCCAGCAGGCCGCGCTTCTCCAGGCGCTTGAGCACGCCGGTGAGCGTGCTGGGGTGCACATGCAGGATGTTCGCGAGCGTGCCGGCGGTGATGCCCGGGAAGCGTCCGACCAGACGGATGACCAGGCGCTGAGGGCCGGTGAGCCCCAGCGTGGACTCCATCCGCTTCGACGTGGATTGCAGGCCGTGGTCCACGGCCCAGAGCAGGCGCATGAACTCCAGCACTTCACCCAGTTGCGGTCCCCGGGACTTGCTGCCGTCCGGGCCTGCCATCGACTCCGGGGCTTGAGTGTCCTTCATGGGCGCATCCTCCCTCACCTACGGCCTCCCTGTCTTTCTACGGTGGTCCAACCTGTTTGGTGTGTCCTAGCGCGTCGGCCCGGCCGTTCCAGCAAAATCAGGATGGGATGAACGGCGCAGGACGGGGCTGCCCGCCTGGAGCCGGGACTGGCGTCATGACGCATCGGGGCGTCCAGGGGAGAGGCTTCAGAGGGAACGAGGGCCGCCACCCCGGGCATGCCGGAGCCCGGAGGCAGCGGCCCTCACGAGCCTGACTCAACCGATGGTTGTGTTTGTCATGGGTTCGTGACGTTTCCCTCCCTTCCCGGCGGCTGGGGGGCGGGGACCTTCTCCTGCTTGAGCGTCGTGGGGCCGCTGAGCGCCAGGTGCGCGCGCAGCTTGAGGAACTTCTTCTTGCCGAAGCCCTTGACCCGGACCAGCTCCTCGACGCGACCGAAGGGCCGCTTCTTGCGGTGCTCGAGGATGCGCTGCGCCGCCTTCTCACCCACGCCCGGCAGCAGGTCCAGCTCCGCCGCCGAGGCTTCGTTCAGGTTCACCACCCCCACGTATTGCGTGCGGGAGCTGGCGGCGTCCGAGCGCCCCGACCCCATCAGCACGCAGCCCAACACCCACGCCCAGGCCCACTTCACGAGTGGCCCCCCACGCCCGCCTCCAGCGCCGGCTCGCCCGAGAAGCGCCCGCCTGCCGCCATGTCGCGCTTCTCCGCCGCCTCGCGCACGTGCAGCTTCCCGTCCAGCGGCAGCACGTCCAGCAGCACGTTGAGCGAACCGTCCTTGTTGACGAACGCGCTGCCAGCGCGCACCCAGATGCTCCCGCCCTTGCCCTCGCGGATGGAGAACACCGCCAACCGCTTCCCCGCCATCAGCATCGACACGCTTCCCCCTTCAGACTCCCGCGCCACCACGGCCCGGGCACCTCGCTGGCTCGACCGCCTGAGGTCGCGTCCGGGCATGAGCAGTCCGCATGCCAGCGGCGCCTTGCTCGGGGACGTGGCCCTCGCACCGTGCGGCGGTGCACGAGGCGTCCACGCGGAGGGATGGGCGCGGATGCTCCAGCGTGGGTCTTGTCAGGTGAGAGACGTGGCGGGTCGGGACGCGCACGGGCCGCGCCTTGACGGGCTACAGGTGACCTCCTAGAAGGGCCGGGCCCTTGGGTGCCCATGCCGGGCTTTCAAGAGGGAAGCCGGTGCGAGTCCGGCGCGGTCCCGCCACTGTGAACGGGTCGCCCTGAGGTCCAGGGCTGGAAGCCTCGGCTGTCACCACTTCCGCGTCAGGACGCGGAGGGAAGGTGGAGGGTTCCTTCCAGAAGGGCGCGGTGTGCGCCCACGTCTGGAGTCCGTGAGCCAGGAGACCTGCCCGGGGGTGCGGCCGTGTCCTCAAGGAGGACCCGCCGTGAGGCCTTCTCTCTTCGAGGAAGAGAGCGGAAGGCGGAGCATGTGGCGCTCGCTTCTCGCCCAGGCCGCGTGGGTCCTGGGGCTCGGCTTCCAAGGACCCGCTCAGGCCGGGCAGGAGCCCGCTGCGTCCGAAGCCACGCCCCCCGGGCCCGCCGCTTCCGAGGCGGAGGCGCCCCTCCCCGAGTTCATCCTCCCCACGGTGGACGTCATCGGGAGGGTGGTGCCCGACGCGCCTCCCGACTCCGTGCGACGGCGCGACCCCACGGGGGCCATCACCGTCATCGACGCCCGTGAGCGCGCGGGCGAGGCGCGCGACACCGCCGAGCTGCTGGGGGGCTCGGCGAGCCTCGTCGTGCAGGACGCCGGGGGCTACGGCCAGGGCAAGAGCCTGGTCGTGCGCGGCGCGTCGTCCAATGGCGTGCTGGTGTTCCTGGATGGGATTCCGCTCAACGGCGCGGGGGGCGTCGCGGACCTGTCGCTCATCCCCGTCGCGCTGCTGGAGCGGATGGAGATCCTCCGCGGCGCGGCCGGGGCCCGCTATGGCGCGGGGGGCCTGGGCGGCGCGGTCAACCTCGTCACGCGCGCGCCCGCGTCACGGCTGCTGTCCAGCGGCGAGGTCACCTACGGCAGCTTCGACACCGTGATGGGACATGTCGCCGCGTCGGGCGCGCTGCTCGACGGGCAGGCGCTGGTGCTGCTGCACGGGGGCCGCTCGCAGGGGGACTTCAGCTACCGCGTCGACGAGCTGCCCGCGCTGGATGACAACCCGCTCACGCAGGAGGTGCGCACGCGCAACGATGCCCGCGGCGGCGGCGCGCTGCTGAAGTACCAGCGGAGCCTGGACAGCGGCGGACGCGTGGACGCGCTGGCGGAGCTGTCGCTGGAGGACCGCGCGATCGCCGGCACGGTGCAGAACCCGACCGAGTCCCGCCGCCAGGACCAGACGCGCCTGTCGCTGGGCGCGCGTTGGAGCCGCCCCTTCGGAGACACAGGGGAGGGCAGCGCTCGCGGCTTCTTCCGGCGCGACTGGCTGGATGTCACCGGCGGCGCGATGGGGCTCGATGCCGGCGCGCAGCACTACACCGTGGGTGGCGCGGAGGTGGAGGGGCGCGCGATGGTGGGGCGCAACGCGCTCGCCGTGACGCTCGCCGCCTCGTCGGAGGCCGTCACGCAGGCGACGGGTGCCCAGGCGGCGTCGTGGTGGCGCGCGAGCGTCATGGCCATGGACGAGCTGTCCCTGTTCTCTGAACGCATGAAGCTGGTGCCGTCGCTGCGCGTGGAGCGCGTGGGGCACTACTCGCTGCTGTCTCCCAAGCTGGGCGCGAGCGTGGACCTGGGCCACGGCTTCGGCGTGCGCGCCAACGCGGGCCAGTCCCACCGCGCGCCCTCGTTCCTGGAGCTCTACATCCGCCAGGGACTGCTGTTGCCCAACCCGGAGCTGAAGCCCGAGCGCGCCCTGTCCGTCGACGCCGCGGGCCTGTGGCACGACGACACGTGGAGCGTCACCGCGGGAGGCTTCGCGGCGGTCTACGAAAACCTCATCGCCTATGAGCTGTATCCGCCGATGCTCGCGAAGCCCTACAACTTCGCCGCCGCGCGCGTGTGGGGCGCGGAGGTGGAAGCGGAGGCCCGGCCGCGCACGTGGCTGGTCGCCACCACGAGCTACGCGTGGACCCGCACACAGAACCGCTACGGCGACCCGCGCTATTTCGGCAAGGAGCTGCCGTATCGCCCGCGCCACAAGTGGGTGGGCCGGCTGCGCGTGGGCCCGGACTGGCTCAACGGCCGCACGGAGGTGCTGGTCCAGTCCGCGCAGTTGATCAACCGCGTGGGGGAGGCCCGGCTGTCGCTGCCTGCACGCACCTGGGTGAGCGTGGGCGCCTCCAGCACCTTCCTGCGCCGCCCGGACCTCACGGTGTCGTTCGACGTGAAGAACCTGCTCGATGCCCGGACCGCGGATTACACCGGCATGCCGCTGCCGGGCCGGGCCGCCTACGTGACGTTCGCCGTGGCGCTCGAACCCTCTGCCCCCAAGGACTCCCATGTCGCGTCCCCTCCTTGATGCGCGGCTCGCGCTCGTGCTGCTGGCCCTGGTCCTCACCGGCTGTCCGGAGGAGAAGGTGCTGTGCACGTCCGGCCTGAGCGTCTGTGGCGCCGAGTGCGCGGACCTCCAGGGCGACTCCGCGAACTGCGGCGCGTGTGGCGTCACCTGCGGGACAGGGGAGGTGTGTCAGGCGGGCGTGTGTGGATGCCAGTCGGGCACGGAGACGTGCGGCGCCGCGTGTGTGGCACTCGCGAGTGATCCGCTGAACTGCGGAGCGTGTGGCGCCGCGTGCCTCTCTGGCCAGGTCTGTGAGTCCGGCACGTGCCGCGAGGGGTGCTCTCCCGGGACCGAGCGTTGCGGCGACGGTTGCGTGGCGCTCGCGAGCGACCCGCTGAACTGCGGCGCGTGCGGCGCGGCGTGTCCGGACGTGCAGTCCTGTCATGCGGGCCGGTGCATGTATGACGTGGTGACGGCCTGCTACACCAACGGGCAGTTGGTCGGCATCCAGGCGGGGACGGACCGGATGGGGCCCCGTCGGCAGTTCGGCTCCGGCGTGCAGTCGCTCGCGGCGTGGGACGGGGTGGTGCTGGCGGCGGACGCGGCGCGCTCGGTGTTGTCCCAGGCGCTGGCGGGCTCGCTGGGGACGGTGGTGGAGGAGGATTCGCTGGGCGCGGTGGCGGCGTCACCCAATGACATCCTCGTGGACCCTCCGTATGTGTATGTCCTCGACTCCGTCAATAACACGCTCCAGGTGCTCAAGCGGGAAGGACCATCGCAGGGCGGAGGCCTGGGGCTGCGCACGGTGGGGCAGGTGAACCTGGGCGCGAACACCAGCCCGCAGGTCATCGCGAAGCGCGGCGACACGTTCTACATCCCGCTCTTCGGCACCGCCGGCTCCGACTTCCGGCAGGGCAACGCCGTGGCGCGCGTCAGCGTGAGCGACCCGGAGCATCCCCGGCTCGTGGACACCGTTCCGCTCACGGGGCTGGACCTGAAGTCGTTCGATGGCGGGACGACGATGGCGCTCCCCTACGCCGCCGTGTCGGTGGACGCGGGCGTCTACGTGGCGCTCACCAACCTGAACCCCGTGAATGACTATCTGCCCAACGGCCCCGGGATGCTCGCGCGCATCGACCCCGCGGACGGCGGGGTGCATGCCATTGACCTGGGCGCGAAGGACTGTCTCAACGCGGGCGACGTGCAGGCGGTGGGCGACCAACTGGTGGTGAGCTGCCTGGGAGAGGCGGTGTTCGATACCGCGAGCGGCTACCGCGCGAAGTCCGTGCGCGCCACGGGCCTGGTGCTGGTGAAGGACGACCGGCCCGTGGCCTCGTACGCGCTGTCGCCGGGCTGCACCGGAGGGCCGGAGACGGGTTGCAACCTCGCGGTGGGCGGCCGGCTCGCGGTGGTGGGCAATGCCGTGTACGTCACGGACGTGAACGCGGGCCGCGTGTTCGTGGTGGAGGTGCGCGACGGCCAGTTCGTCGAGCGGCGCGGCAACTCCACGCCCGAGGCGAAGGGCGCGGCGCTGGATGCGTGTCCGGTGGACCCGCGGCGCTCGGTGTCCAATGCCATCGACATCGTCGCGGTGCCGTGAAGCGTTGCAGGCGCTCGTATTGACAAGCCTTGCCTTCCGCCATACTTCAGCGACCGTCGTCGGTACTCCTCCTCATGCAGAGGCGGAGTTTAAAGGGAACCCGGTGTGAAGCCGGGACTGCCCCGCAGCGGTGAGCAGGAACGAACGCCGTCCTCGCAAGCACTGGCCCCCGAGTGGGCTGGGAAGCGACGGCCAGTAGGTGGGTGACCCGATGAGGGCTCTCCCGCGCCTGCGAGTCCGAAGACCTGCCACGACCCATGCCCCCGGGCATGGCCAGACCGGAGCCTCCGAGGGGAGGTGACGGAGGTCTTCCGCTCGCGCGGCGTGTCGTGTCCTGACGTGTCCTTCGTTCGCGGTCCGCTCTCCGTCCCTCGCCCCTTGGAATCACCTCGCCCGTGGGGGCGATGCAAGGGAGCAGTCGCGGATGAAGACAGAGCGGATGATTTCAGGGCGGGGCCTCGTGCTGGTGCTGACGACCTTCGCCATGGCGCTGACCGGCACGGGCTGCGGAGACGAGTGCATTGATGAGTTCGACTGCCGCGACAAGGGCACCCCTCCCGAGGGACAGCGCTACGCCTGTGTCGAGAACCGCTGCGAGCTGAAGTCCAACCCCGTGCCCGACGCGGGGACGGAGACCGACGCTGGCACCACCGACGCGGGCATCACTGACGCTGGCACCATCGACGCGGGCACCACTGACGCTGGCACCATCGACGCGGGCACCGACGCTGGCACCATCGACGCGGGCACGGACGCCGGCACCATCGACGCGGGCACGGACGCCGGCACCATCGACGCGGGCACGGATGCCGGCACCACCGACGCGGGCACGGACGCTGGCTCCGACCCGTGCGCGAGCGCGGCCTACGACCCGAAGCTGGGCACGCTTCAGCTCCAGGCGGGCTTCGTGGCCGGTGAGGCCGCGCCGCTGCCTGCCTCCGCGGGCCCGGTGGGCGTCACGCCCGGACCCACGTACTCGCTCTACACGGTGGTGTCGGTCGGCTATGTCGGCCCGCATGCGCTGTACTCGCTGGGCACGTGGCCGCAGGTGACGCTGGGCGCGACGCCGCTCTTCGACGTGGCCGCGCCCGCCGACCGGGGCCCTTCCACGTCGCTCTTCCTCAGCTCCTTCGTGGAGTCGGACGGCCAGCGCATCCTCACGGGGTACACGAAGTCCGGCGCGGGCTTCCCGGGCTCCGTGGGGGTCTATGACACCGTGACGCCTGCCTCCTCCGTCTACTTCTCCGCGCCCAGCAACTTCTCCGCGGGTGTCGTGCCGGGCGCGTTCCTCATCAACGGCGGCGGCCTGGACACGGTGTCGGCCGGCCTGGGCATCTACGCGCTGAAGACGGATACCTCGCCGTTCACCGCCCTGAAGGTCGGAACGCTCCCGCCCGACACGGATGGCAGCGGCTTCACCGCCGTGTCCACCAACGGCGTCGCGATGCTCGGCTACTACTCCGGCACCACCTACCTCAACGAGGGCCGCGCGGTGGCCCCCGCGGCGATTGCCCAGGCGCTCTCCTCGGGCACCCCGTTCGCCGTGGCGGACGCGCCCGCGCTCGCCGTGGGCTCCAACTTCGTCGCCGCCGCGGGTCAGGGCGAGGGCGTGGCGGTGCTTCGCGGCGACTACGTTCCGCCCAACTACAACTTCGCCGGGACGGACATCTCGCGCTTCGCCTTCACCGTGACCAACGCCGGCGCGACCGTCACCGTCGGCGCCCGTCAGCCGGTCCTCGTCTACGCGGACCAGTGCACGAGCGTGACCGGCATCACCTCCATTGGCGCGGACCTGCTCGTGGCCGTGGATGACAAGAACGGCGCGCGGCTGGTCCGCATCCAGCAGGCCCCGTGATGACCCTCATCCGGAGAACACCCATGAAGACCCTTCTCTCGAAGCGGTTCGCGATGGGGCTCGCCGCGCTCCTGTCCGTGGCGTGCGGTGGTGAGGACTCGCCGGACCGCTTCCAGGACCAGGCGCTGGTCGGGGATCCGTTCGCGGACCGCATCGTGTCCTTCACGCCCGGCGCCGGCGCGGGCTTCGGTCAGAGCCAGCTGCCGGGCATCGTGCTCGGGCCTCCGCAGGGCGCTGGCGCGGGTTCGGGCTCGCTGGACGTGCTGTCGCTCGGACGCAACGGCGTCATCATCCTGGAGTTCACCGACATCGCGGTGACGGATGGGCCGGGCGTGGACCTGCTCGTGTTCGAGAACGCGTTCCTCAAGCCCAGCGGCAAGCCGTTCGCGGAGACGGGCGTCGTGGCCGTCAGCGACGACGGCGTCACCTGGCACGAGTTCCCGTGCGCGTCCTCCGACGTGGCGAACGACTTCCCGGGCTGCGCGGGCGTGAAGCCCGTGTACTCGAGCCCCGGCAATGGCATCTCGCCCACCGACCCGGCCGTGGCGGGGGGAGATGGCTTCGACCTGGCGGACGTCGGCCTCACCCGCGCGCGCTTCGTGCGCATCCGCGACTCCGGCGCCAATGGCTACGCGGGCATCAGCGGCGGCTTCGACCTGGACGCCGTCGCCGTGGTGAACGGCGTGCAGCTGCCGTAGTCCGCGACGCGCGGCGGGACCCGGGACCGTTCTCCACCGGACGGTCCCGGGCGCCGCGTGCCCATCCCGTGGATTCGGGGTGGGGGAGGCTTCCCGGGTGGGAGCGCCGGGATGACACGCCCGCCTCCCTCCTGGTGCCGCGGTGGAGCCCTCGCCGCATTGACATTGACCCGGGGGCGCCATAGTCCCGCCCCGTCATCGATGCCATCGCGCCATGGGGCGTGAGGGCGTCCAGGGAACCCGGTGTGAGTCCGGGACTGCCCCGCAGCGGTGAGCAGGGACGGTGTTCGCAAGCACCCCGTCCTCGTGAGTCCGAAGACCTGGCGACGACCCGGTGTCCTCCTCCCATTCGGGGAGGGCCCGGACACAGACCGGAACCTCCGCGGGGAGCTGACGGCGAAGACAGGACTCCAGGTCGCGCCGCGCGACAGGAGCTCCAGCGCCTTCGTGCCCGTCCCGCCTCCCGCCAGGAAGCCCCGCCGCCTCCACGCGGCGGGCAAGGAACGAGGACACGATGCGGACCGACACGAAGCGGGTGGGCGCGAAGGGCCAGCGCGCGGCGCTGATGGGCGCCCTGCTGGCGGTGGTGCTGGGCGGGACAGGCTGCGGCGACAACGAGTGCGAGGACGCCGCCGAGTGCCGCGACCAGGCCCCGATTTCGGAAGGCCGGTCCTGGATGTGCGTGGAGAACAAGTGCGTCCCGGTGGACATCGTTCCCGACGCGGGCACGGATTCCGGCACCGACGCGGGTCCTGGCTCGGACGCGGGGACGGACGCCGGGACGGATGCGGGCACGGACGGCGGCACCGACGCGTGCGACGCCGTGCCGCGCGAGGCGAAGCTGGGCACGCTCCAGCTCCAGGCGGGCTTCACCGTGCTGGAGGCCGCGTCCCTGTCCCCGAACGTGGTCGCGGTGGTGGCCACGCCCGGCCCCACGTATTCGCTCTTCGCGCTGCGCACGACGGCCACGGGCCGCGACTTCTTCGCGCTGGGCACCTGGCCGGAGGTGAAGCTGGGGGAGGCCGCGCTCGAGACCGTGCTCGCTCCCGCGGATCGCGCCGACGCCGCGAACACCTTCCCGTCCTACTTCCTGGCCTATGACGGCGCGCGGCTGCTCGCGGGCTACACGAAGCCGGCCGCGGGCTTCCCGGGCAGCGTCGCGGTGGTGGAGCCGTCCTCGCGGGACGCCGCCCTCTACCTGAGCGCGCCGGGCAACTACTCCGCCGCGGGCATGGCCGACGCGTTCTTCATCAACGGCGGGGGGCTGGACACGGTGTCGTCCGGCCTGGGCGTCTACGCGCTGGTGACCTCCGCGAAGCCCTACGCCGCCGTGAAGGTGGCGGACTTCCCCGCGCAGGTGGGCGCCAGCGGCTTCACCGCTGTCTCCGCGAACAACATCGCGGTGTTCGGCTACTCGGCGGCGGACACGTACGTGAACGTGGCCCACGCCGTGTCGTACGCGAAGCTGGGCGAGGCGCTGGCCTCGCGCACGCCGGTGGTGCTCGCGAACGAGCCGCGCCTGGAGGTGGGCAGCGACTTCAACGCCGCCACGGGCTTCGGCAATGGCGTGGCGGTGGTGCGCGGCGGCTACGGCGCCACGGCGGGCTTCGGCGTCACCGACGTGTCCCGCTTCTCGCTCACGCCGGGCCTGGGCGGCGGCCAGCCCCTCAGCGTGGGAGCGCGTGAGGCGGTGCTCACCGTCGTGGACAGGTGCACGTCCGTGGACCTGCTGTCGTCGCTGGGCTCGGACCTGCTCGTAGGCGTGACGGACATCCACGGCCGCCGCCTCGTGCGCATCCGGCAGGGCCCGTGATGCGGCGCCTGCTGCTCGCGCTCGGCGCGCTGCTGGCCCTGGGCGCGTGCACCGGCGACCCCGACATGCCGCCGCCCGCGGAGGACAGCGTGGACGCCGGGACGGACGCCGGAGCGGCTTCCGATGCCGGCACCGAAGCGGATGCCGGCACGGACGCCGGTGTCGACGCGGGCACGCGGCCCGTGGATCCGTTCGCGGACCGGGTGACGGCGTACCACTTCGGAGACTTCGCCGGCTTCGGGCAGGACCGCTTCCCGGCGGTTGTCTTGGGGCCTCCGGCGGGGGCGGGGCAGTTCGCGGGCTCGCTCGACGTGCTGTCGCTGGGGCGGGGCGGCTCCATCACCCTGGAGTTCACCGACCTGGTCGCGGTGGACGGCCCGGGCGTGGACCTGCTCGTGTTCGAGAACGCGTTCCAGAAGATTGGCGGCGACATCTTCGCGGAGACGGCCACCGTGTCCGTCAGCGACGACGGCGTCACGTGGTTCGACTTCCCCTGCGACCCCACCGACAAGGACGGGGGCTACCCGGGCTGCGCCGGCACGCATCCGGTGCTCTCGAGCCCCGACAATGGCGTCTCCCCCATCGACCCGGCCGTGGCGGGCGGGGACGGCTATGACCTGGCGGACGTGGGCCTTGCCCGCGCGCGCTTCGTCCGCCTCACCGACACGGGGCTCAACAGCTACGGCGGCACCTCCGGCGGCTTCGACCTGGATGCGCTCGCCGTGGTGAATGGCCAGCTGGCCGACGGCGGCACCCCGTGAGCAAACCCCCGCTCCATTCGCCTCGGGAGCACGTGGAGGCGGGTGGGGTGGATCGCCGTCAGGCGCTCTGCACGCTCCTGCGCGGCACCTGTGCCCTGGCCGCGCTGGGGTGCGGTGGCGACTGGCGCGAGGCCGTGGTGCTGCCCGGTCCGGACGCCGTGCCCGACGCGGGCCCGGCCGGGTGCGGTGACACGGGCCTGCCGGGACCGCCGGAGGAGGGCTGGGTGGAGGTCCCCCTCGCGGACCATCCCGCCCTGCGCGAGCCCGGGGGAAGTGACCGCGTCCGCGTCCCCTCCGCCCTCCTGGACGTGGTGGTCGTGCACGCGGCGGACGGCTGCTACCGGGCGGTGTGGCGCACGTGCACCCACGGCGACTGCGCGGTGGCCTGGGACGGGACCCTGGGGCTGGTGGAGTGCCCCTGCCACGGGTCGCGCTTCGGCCTGGAGGGGCAGGTCCTCCGGGGGCCCGCGACCCGGCCCCTCGCCGCCTATCGCACCCTGCGCGTGGGTGATTCGCTCTTCATCCTTCGCCCCAGGTGAAGTCCATCCTTCGCCCCAGGTGAAGTCCGACCCCGGGTCTCCACCACATCGGGTGCCCGGGAGGGCATGACGCGACGCGAGAGGGCGTCCGAGGCCTTGCCCGGACGCCCGTATTCCACGGGAAAGCGTCTCGGACTCTCGGAAGATTGGGAGGTCGTGTAATGTCGTGCGCCCGATGTGGCAGATCATCATCAACGGGCCCGGCTACTTCGACACGTCGTACGACCTGCCGGAGGGCGTCACCAGCCTCGGCCGGGCCGACGAGAACGACATCGTGCTGGGCGGTGACCTCGTGTCGCGCCGGCACGCTCGCCTGTACGTCGAAGGTGACGTGCTGCGCATCGAGGACCTGGGCAGTCGCAACGGCAGCCGGGTGAACGGCGCGCCGCTGCAGGGCAGCAAGAACCTGGGTGCGGGCGACACGGTGGCGCTGGGGGAGAACACCCTGGCGGTGCGCCAGCCGCACACGGTGGAGAACGCCGCCACGGAGATGATGGACCTGGGCGCGGGCGGCGTCGTGCGCTTCGGGCACGGCACGGACGTGGGCCCCTCCGTGCTGCTGGCGAAGAACGTGAAGGACGCGGAGGTGCTCCGCCTGCTGGACAACGTGGGGCCGCTGCCGTTCGACGACGCGTTCTCCGGCCCCTCGCCCGTGCCCACGGGCTCCGCGGTCGCCAGCCCTCGCGTGTCGTACGAGACGCTGGTGCTGCTGGTGCACGCGGCGGAGGCGCTGGCCACCGCGCGCACGCTGACCGCGTTCCTGGAGTCCGCGATGGACCGGCTCCTGGAGCGCACCGACGCGACGACGGCGGTGGTGCTGCTCAAGCACGCCACGGGGCCGCTGGTGCCCGCGGCCGTGCGCCACCGGGGGCGGCTCGCCAAGGGCGAGGTGCCCGTGTCGGACGCCATCGTGGACGAGGCCCTCCGCCAGGGCCGCGCGCTCGCGGTGGGCGACGTGCGCGATGATCGCCGCTTCGCCGGACGCGAGAGCGTCATCATGTACGGCGTGGACCGGGTGCTGTGCATCCCCATCGGCACCGAGCCGCCCTTCGCGGGCGTGCTCTACGTCAACGTCCCCGGCGAGGGGGACACCAGCCTGGAGCTGATGCTGGACGCCTGCACCGCGGTGGCCCACCTGGTGGCCAGCGGCGTGCAGCGCTTCGCCGTGCGCGACGGCTCCGGCACGGACCGGATGCGGCGCAACCTGGAGCGCTTCCACTCGCCGGAGGTGGCCGAGCGCCGCGCCGCCGAGGCCCAGCGCGTGGGGGGCAAGCTGCCCGGGCTGGAGGAGAAGAACCTCACCGTGCTGCACGCGGAGCTGGCGGACTTCGGCGCCGTGATTGGCCGGCTGGGCGCGGCGCGGGCCACGCAGCTGCTCAACGACTTCCACGCGCGCATGAGCGGCATCGTCTTCAGCTTCGAGGCCACCGTGGAGGGCTTCCTCGGCGAGTCCATGCGCGCGCTCTTCGGCGTGCCCTACGCGAAGGGCGACGACGCGGTGCGCGCCGTGCGGGCCGCCCTGGCGCTGCGCTCGGACTGGGAGCGGGGCATGGCCCGCCGGCCGCAAGACGAGCGCTGCGACCTGAGGATCGCGCTGCACTCCACCAAGGCGCTGGTGGGGATGATCGGCACCGAGGCGCGCACCGAGTACACCGCCGTGGGCGAGGGAATGGGGGTCGCGGGCTGGCTGGCCTCCACCGCTGGTCCCGGGCAGGTGCTGATGACCGGCAAGCTGCTGGCGGCCACCGGGGCCCGCTTCGACGTGATGCCCCTGGGCGAGCGGGTGGTGCGTCCCCCTCGGGACAAGGTGGCCGTCTTCGAGGTGATTGAAGAGGACATGGGCATGCTGACCAACCCCGGTATCCGGTGAGGCAGCCGGCGCGGCCGGTTGACCGGTTGAAGCGGGGCCCCTGCTCGGGGTTCAATGCGCTTTCCGTGGTGGACCCCCGCACCGCATGAGCTCTTCGACCCAGCCCGCCCGATTGCGTCCCTTCCGGCCGCAGCCCTTCGGCCGGTACACGCTCCTGTCGCACCTGGCCACCGGCGGCATGGGGGAGATCTACCTCGCCCGCCTGGAGGGCGCGCAGGGCTTCGAGAAGCTGTGCGTCATCAAGAAGATCCTCCCGCAGTTCGCGGAGGATCAGGACTTCGTCGAGCGCTTCGTCGGTGAGGCGCGCACGCTGGTGCGGCTGGGGCACGGCTCCATCGCGCAGGTGCTGGACATGGGCGTGCACGAGGGCGAGGCCTACATGGCCCTCGAGTACGTGGACGGCAAGGACCTGCGCAAGGTGGCCGCGCGCGTGCGCGACCGGCAGACGCCGCTGCCGCTCACGTTCGTGCTCTACGTCATGGGCCGGGTGCTGGACGCGCTCGCGTACGCGCACCGCAAGCGGGACGAGGAAGAGAAGGAGCTGAAGCTCGTCCACCGGGACATCTCCCCCCAGAACATCCTCATCTCCTACGAGGGGGAGGTGAAGGTCATCGACTTCGGCCTGGCGAAGAGCCGGCTGTCGGCGGCGAAGACGAACCCGAGCATCATCCTGGGCAAGTTCCTCTACATGTCGCCCGAGCAGGCCCGGCACCAGCCGGTGGACCGGCGCAGCGACCTGTACGCGGTGGGCCTGTGCCTGTACGAGCTCATCTCCGGCAAGAACCCCTTCGACGCGATGCCACCGGGCGAGCTGATGTCCGTGGTGGCGAACCCGAAGGTGGCGCCGCTCAGTGAAGCGGAGCCGCTGACGCCGCCGGCGGTGTCGCAGCTGGTGGCGAAGGCGCTGGCGGTGGAGCCGGGCCAGCGCTTCCAGACGGCGGAGGAGTTCCGCGGGCGCCTCCAGGCGTGCCTGATGGAGATCGACACCAGCGCCGGCCCGGAGAGCGTCAGCCGCTTCATGCGCGACCTCTTCTCCGCGGACTACCAGTCCGAGCGCCGCCTGCTGACGACCCTGCGCGAGGTGCCGCGCGACGTGAGGGCCAGCGGCACGTACGAGGCGCTGGGCCCCGCGCCCCGGCCCACGATGCCGGCCACGCTGCCGCCGAAGACCATCCGCCTGGATGGCCCGGTGGAGCCCCTGTCCTTCCACCCCACGCCCCGCAGCCGCGAGGACGGCGGCGGCGCGCGCGACGACGGTGAGACGCGCCCCGGCGTGATGGTGGATGAGTCCACCCGGCCCGCGTTCCCGGTGGAGGCGCTGGAGGAGGCGGCCCGCGCGAGGGCGCGGCCCAGCCCCACGTCCTCGGAGCCGTCGCCCACGGTGGAGGTCCGCCACGACGCGATGGAGCGGCCCACCATCCTCGAGGGGCTCCCGGCCATCCGCCTCCCCTCGGACCGCCCCGCCGCGGTGGAGGCCCCGCCCCCGCCGCTGACCGGCGAGCCCACCGCGCCCCGCGCGGAGGCGCTGCCTCGGTCGGAGGCAGCGCTCGCGGAGCCCACCGCGCCCCGCGCCACGGCCCTGCCGTATTCGGACCCGGGGCTGTCCGCGCGCGCCGCGCCGCCCGTGCCGGAGGTGCAGGTGTCGCGGCCGGCCGCGGACGCCAGCGACCGTGGGGGCTCGCTGCCCTTCTCGGATTCGGTGGGGCCCCGGGGCGTGCCGCCCGTGGCGTCGACTCCGCCCGCCCGTCCGGTGGATGGACCCGTCCCCTTCGTTCCGGCGGATGCGTCGCGTCCGGTGGCGCCGCCGCCCATGCCGTTCGCGGACCCCGGCCCGGCGCGGTTCGATACTTCGGGGGAATCGCTGCCGTTCATGGAGCCGCCGCCCCCGCCGGACGGCCCGTTGCTCGACGATGAGGAGCTTCCCGAGAGCCCCTATCCCTGGCCGGAGCCTCGCGGCGAGGACGGCCGCTCCGCGGGAGCCGAGCTTCGCGCCCCGGAGTCCGCGCGCGCGGCCGAAGTGGCCCGCCCCTTCGAGCCTCCGCGTCCCCCCGAGCCCCGTGTTCCGGAAGGCCAGCGCCCCACCGCCGCCATGCCGTCCCTGGCGTCGCGCCCGGGCGTGACGACGCCGTCGAACGGCAGCAGGCCGGCGCCCCCGCCCCCCGAACCCCTGCCGAGCTTCGAGTCCGTGCGCTCCTCGGAGTCCTCACGCGGCTTCGACGCGCCCCGGGCCTCCGAGTCCCGTGTCCCGGAAGGTCAGCGCCCCACCGCCGCGATGCCGTCCTTGTCGTCGTCGCCGCGCCCCGGCGCGATGACGCCGTCGAATGGCAGCCGGCCGGTGCCGCCGCACGCCGCGCCCACCATCCAGGTTCCCTCCATCCAGTCCGGAGGAGGTTCCTCCCGCTCCAGCGCCTCCGACGAGTTGGAGACCCCGGACTCCGAACCGGTGGACTCCGGTCCGGTCCCCCGTCCGACGATGCAGGACACGCGGCCGTCGGAGGAGCTGGTCTCGGTGGATGCGCAGGCCCTGGAGTCGGACTCCAGCGTGCCGTACATCTCCGCGGATCCAGACGACGCCGTGGCCGCGCGCGAGGGGGATGGAGACACGCACCCCCGCATCCCGATGCCCCGCGCCTCCCGGCGCGAGGACGCCCAGGCGCGCGTGGTGCTGGACGATGCGCTCCTGCGCGAGTCGAGCGCCGCGGGCCGCCGCGAGCCCGACACCGGCCCCACGGGGCCCGCGCGCGGACGCACGGGGTCGCGCCGCGCCGTGCGCGGTTCGTCGCCGGGCACGCCGGTCGCGCGTTCGAGCACCTCCTCGGGCATGCGAGCAGTCTCCGCTCGCCCGGCGCCCGCCGCGGAGCCGGACGAGTCGTCCACCTCGCGTTCGTCGCGCGACGAGACGCGCCGCAAGGCCATGCCCGTGCGGCCGGAGCCCGCGGAGCCGGTCCGCGCCTCCCGCCGCGAGCCGGTGCCGCCGGTCCAGAAGAAGGGCGGTGTGCTGCGCTCGGTGCTGGTGTTCACGCTCCTGGCGTTCGTGGCGCTGTCCATCGTGGGCATGGGGCTCTACTTCATCCCCGAGATGCGCGTGGCCGTGGGCCTGGAGCACTCGAGGACGATGACGCCGCCTCCGCCCATGCCGGTGCAGCAGGTCCCCACGCGTCCCGCGGCGCTCCCGGGGCATCCGCCCGTGACGCCCCCCGGCCAGGACGTCGCCGAGGCACCCCCGGCCGAGCCGACGCAGCCGGCAGCGGACGCCAAGGCGCCCCCGGCCGCGCCGGTCGTGCCTCCGCCCACGCTGGCGTCCGACGATCTGCTCGCCCCCGACGAGTCGTCCGCGAGTGAGGAGGCTCCCACGCCGCGCGCACCCACTCCGAAGAAGCCGCCCCCGTCACGCCCTCCCAAGCGCGGCCCCCCTTCGCGCGCGGCCGCCAAGGACCTCAACGCGCCCAGCGCGTTGGACCTGGAGTGGGCCCAGACACGGTCGCTCTTCCTGTCGATCAAGCGGCGTCACGGGTGCGAGGTCATGCAGATGCAGTGCAACCTCTTCGAGAAGCTGGCGGACGACATCAACGAGAGCGCCGAGAGCGGCGGGGGCAACGACGCCTCGCTCCTCAAGCGCGTGCGTGACATGCACGAGAAGCTGAAGGTCACGCAGCAGTCCCAGGGGTAGGCCCGCCACGCCCGGGCCTGCCGCCACCGCCCGCTCGCAGCCCGTCAGGGATTCCCCCTCGAGCGTGAAGGCCCGCCCGCCTGCCTCACTCCAGGGCGGCGTGGGTTGACAGGGATGTCACCCCGGCGGGAAACACCATGAGCGCGGGGCCCCTGTTCCGTCGTGTCTCCCCCCGCCACCGAGGCCGCATGGTGCGCTACGCCGTCGCCATCTTCACCAGCGCCTTCCTGCTCTTCGGCGTCCAGCCACTGGCGGGCCGCTACGCCCTGCCGTGGTACGGCGGCACTCCCGCGGTGTGGACCGCGTGCATGCTGTTCTTCCAGGCCGTGCTGCTCGCGGGGTACGCCTATGCGCACGCGGTGGCGTCGCGGCTGCGCCCGCGGACGCAGGCCCTCCTGCACCTGATGCTCCTGGTGGTGGCGCTGGGGGCGCTCGCGGCGCGGGCCTCCTGGACGGGCTCTCCGCTGGCGCCGGGCGATGGGTGGCGCCCCGTGGACGAGCACCTGCCCGTGCTCCGGCTGATGCGGATGCTGGCGGCCACGCTGGGCCTGCCCTTCTTCGTGCTCAGCACCACCGGTCCGCTGCTCCAGTCGTGGTTCGCCCGCGCGCGTCCGGAGCGCTCGCCGTACGTGCTCTACGCGCTCTCCAACGCCGGCTCGCTGCTGGCGCTCCTGGGCTACCCGTTCCTCGTGGAGCCCTGGGTGGGCCGGAGCGCGCAGGCGTGGGGCTGGGCCGCGGGCTTCGTCTTCTTCGTCCTCTGCGTCCTCGCCTGCGCGCGCGACCTGCTGCGCCATGCGAAGGCGCCGGAAGTCCCGCCGCCCGCGGGGGCCGCCGGAAGTCCCGCCGCCCCGGAGGCCCTGGAGGAGGCGCCGCGCCCGGGGGTGGGCCGCACGCTGGCGTGGCTCGCGCTGAGCATGTGCGCGTCGGTGCTGCTGCTGGCCACGACGAACAAGCTCTCCCAGGACGTGGCGGCGGGCCCCTTCCTCTGGGTGATGCCGCTGGCCGTGTACCTGGTCACCTTCATCCTGGCCTTCTCGCGCGAGTCCTTCTACGCGCGCGTCCCGTACTCGGTGGCGCTCATCGTCTCCGTCGTGCTGGTGTCGTACGCGCACAAGGAGGGCCCCGCGCTGGGCCTGGGGTGGCAGGTGCTCTTCCACGCCTCCGCGCTCTTCACGGGCGCCATGGTGTGCCACGGCGAGCTGTACCGGCGGCGCCCGGCCCCGCGCCACCTGAGCGCCTTCTACCTCTGGGTGTCCGTGGGCGGGGTGCTGGGCGGCGTGTTCGTCAACCTGGTGGCGCCCGCCATCTTCACCGCCTATTGGGAGCACCCGCTGGCGCTGGGGGCGTGCTGCGCGGTGGCGCTGGCCGGGTTGATGCGCCGGCCTCGCGAGGAGGCGGTGGTGGCCCGCGTCCAGCGCGTGCTGCGCGGGGCGGTGCTGGTGGGCGTGGCGGTGCACCTGCCGCTCCTCGTCGCCGCGGACCAGGGCCGCGTGCGCTTCGCCGCGCGCAACTTCTTCGGCGTGGTGCGTGTGCTGGAGCTGTCCCCGGAGGACCCCCAGCACCACCAGTTCGCCCTGCGCCACGGCGCCATCACCCACGGCTGGCAGTACATCCTTCCTGCGCGCCGCGACGTCGCCACGGCCTACTACACGCCGGACAGTGGCCTGGGACTGGCGCTCACCGAGCAGCGCCGCTGGCGCCGGGCCCTGGGGCTGCCCACGTCCCTGCGCGTGGGCATGCTGGGGCTGGGCGTGGGCAGCAGCGCCGCGCTGCTGGAGGCCGGGGACGCGGGGCGCTTCTACGAAATCAACCCCGTCATCATCGACCTCGCCCGGGGCCAGGGCGGCTACTTCAGCCTCCTGTCGGACACGCCCGCGCACGTGGACGTCATCGAAGGCGACGCGCGCATCTCGCTGGAGCGCGAGCTGGAGCACGGCTCCCAGGCGTTCGACGTGCTGGCCCTGGACGTCTTCAGCTCGGATGCCATCCCGGTGCACCTGCTCACGCGGGAGGCGGTGGCGCTCTACCGCCAGCACCTGGCGCCGCACGGCGTGCTGGTGCTGCACATCAGCAACCAGCACCTGGACCTGGTGCCCATCAGCCTGGCGCACGCGCAGGCGTCCGGCATGTCCGCCGCGCTCGTGGCGCTGGACGGAGAGGGCGGGGACGACGCCGTGTCCAGCACGTGGATGCTGCTGAGCCCGGACCGCGAGTTCTTCTGGAGCTCCACCTTCACCCGGGGCCGGGCGCGCGTGCGCCGCCTGGGGCTGCGAGGGGAGCCGGACTACACCTGGACGGACGAGCGCAGCAGCGTGCTCCAGGCGCTGCGCCCCCGGCTCCCGGGCCCCAACGCGGCCAGCGCGAACGTCACGGACGCGCCCGAGCTCCCGCTGGCGCGGCCCACGGCGCCCTGACCGCGCGACGGCGTCAGCGGCCCGGCGCGGTGGAGGAGGAGGGCGTGGGCCGCGCGGCGAGCCGCACGTCCAGCGCGGCCAGCACGCCCAGCACCGCGCACGGCAGCACCAGCGTCACGGCCCCGTGGCGCAGGAACAGGTACGGCCCCAGCGTGGAGCCCCCGAGGAACGCCAGCGCCAGGCCCAGGTGCAGCCGCGTGCGCTCGAACTGCACCGCGGAGGGCAGGTCCCTCAGGCGGTGCCACAGCCCCGGCGCGCCCTCGCCCCGGATTCCGTCGCGCACCCACGCCAGCATCTGCACCAGCTGGATGCCGATGTCGGTGAGCAGCCCCGTCACGTGCGTGGTGCGCACCACCGCGCCGGACAGCCGGGTGACGAGCGCGTTCTGCAACCCCATGGCGAAGGCCAGCCCCCACAAGAGCCCCGGCGCCCTCGCGCCAGGCACGGACGCCATGCCTACGCCCACACCGCCCAGCACGATGGCCTCCACCAGCAGCGCGGCCACGTGCCGGCCCCGCGTGCGGTGCCGCGAGGCATCCAGCAGCCCCGTCGCGCAGAAGGCGCCGGCGACGAACAGACCCATCAGCTGCGCGGGGAGCCTCGCCGCGCCCCAGTGGCCCTGGGCCAGGGACTCGCCCAGCGTCGCCATGTTCCCGGACATGTGCGACGCGTGCGCGCCCAGGGCCACGAACCCCATGGCGTTGACCGCTCCGGCCACGGAGGCCAGCAGCACGGCGAGGCGGGAGTAGGCGCGACGGGACTGGGGCGACGACTGGGCACTGAACATGACGGGCGGGCCCGTCCGGGAGGAGGGACGGCCCCGTGCCCGGGAACGCTAGCACCCGCCGCCCCGCGCCGCGTCAAACGGTGCGGGGCGTGTCTTCACCCGACCGCTAGCCCGGCGGCCAGTGGAGGACGCGGCCCGCGAGCAGGTGAAGGTGGATGTGGAACACCGTCTGGCCGGCGTCGCGCTGGGTGTTCATCACCACGCGGTAGCCCGCGTCCGCGTGGCCCCGCTCACGCGCCACCTTCGCCGCGCCCATGTACAGGTTGCCCACCAGCTCCCGGTCCTCCGGGGTCAGGTCGTTCATGGTGGCGATGTGCTTCTTCGGGATGAACAGGACGTGGGTGGGGGCCTGGGGGTTGATGTCCTCGAAGGCGAGGCAGTGGTCGTCCCGGTAGACGACCTTCGCCGGGATGAGGCCATCGCGAATCTTGCAGAAGAGGCAGTCGGATTCGGGCATGGCCGTGGCTTACCAACCCGCCGTGGGGTGGCAAAGGGCCTTCCACCCCCGGACGCTCACCTCACGGCAGTCGCCACGAATAGCCGGGGTCCGGCACGCAGCCCGCCACCGGCAGCTTCACCAGCGACAGCGGGCCGTCCTGCGCCACCGTCGTGCCCGCGCCCTCGTTGCCCGTCCGGGTGATGACGTGGCTGAACTGGCCGGTGCCCCGGGACGGGCCCGTGTGGGGATACAGCGGCACCTTCCGGTGGAAGTAGCTGTAGCCCCCCGTCCACGCCAGATGCACCGCCTCCACCTTCAGGCCGCACACGTCGTCGCGCCTGCCCGCCGCCTCCAGCAGCCGGTTCACCGCGCCCTGGTCATCCCAGGCGCTGTCCTTGGGGCGCACGTGCTCGTACTGGCCCACCTCTCCGAAGGTGAGGGCCCCCGCGCCCGCGCCGGACAGGAGCGCCCCCGCCACCACGGCCACCGTGGCCGTGGCCCGCGCGGGCCCGCCGCGCAGCGCTCGCAGCACGGAGTCCAGCCCCACGCCCGCCAGCGCCGCGAACAGGGGCAGCACCGGCACCAGGAAGCGCAGCTCCTTGTGCGGCTGGAGCGCGTGCAGGAGGAAGAAGGCCGCCGTCAGGGCGGACAGCCCCCACGCCCGGGGCAGCGCCAGCAGGGCCAGCGCCCCCGTGACGACGGACAGCACCGGCATCGCCGTGCGCAGGATGCGCGGGTAGTAGCCGAAGGGCTCCGTGCCCCACTGCGCGGCCTTGCCCTGCACCACGTTGAAGTCCAGGTAGACGATGGCGGAGTGGAACCACCGGCCCCAGGTGAGCTTGTCCAACAGCCCGAAGGCCAGCGCCCACCCGGACAGCACCCCCAGCGCCACCGCCGCCTCGCGCCACCGCCGGCGGGCCAGCAGCACCCCCAGGAGGCCCGCGCAGAAGACGCCGTTCTGGAGCCGCAGGAGCACCGCCAGCCCCAGCAGTGACGCCCCCGCCACCAGGGCTCGCCGGGACGCGTCCTTCGGCAGCGCCAGCGCCAGCCCCAACACCACCGGCAGCACGGAGGCGTTCTCGCTCATCGCCCGGGGGGCGAAGTACAGGGGCACCGACGCCAGCGCGAACAGGGCCGCCCCTCCGGAGGCCGCCAGGGTGGAGGCCCCCGCGGCGCGGGACAGCCGCCACGTGGCCCACGCCGTGGCCGTGCCCACCAGCGCGAAGAAGCCCTTCACCAGCCCCAGGTAGCCCTCCGGGTCCGTCAGCCCGAGGAGCCGCCCCAGCCCCAGCACCCCGGCCACCAGCGCCGGGAGCGCCCAGTTGCGGGCGCCCTGGACGAACTCCCAGGCGACCAGCCCGTAGCCGTAGACGAGCCGGTGGGCGGGCTCCAGGCTCTGGTAGACCTCGTCCGGCCAGTAGATGCCGTCGTCGTGGAGCGCCCAGTGCAGCCGGAAGGCCGCGCCCAGCAGCAGCACGACCCCCAGGAGGACCTGCCCCAGGCGGCGCTCGAACGGCGCTTCGGTGGGAGCGGCGGTCGGTGCTCCAGGCGGGCTGGAAGGGGAGGTGGCTGGGGCGGTGGACACGGCGGGGTTCACCTCCGGGGGCCGGTGGGTGATATCCACGTCCTGACGATGAAATCCATTCGCATCTCCCAGCTCCTCGAGGACCAGGGCCACGACCTGCGGCTGACCCTGATGGCGGGCACCCAGGGGCTGGCGCGCACGGTGGACTCCTCGCGCATCCAGAAGCCGGGTCTGGCGCTCGCGGGCTTCACCGAACACCTCCACCCCCACCGCGTCCAGGTCTTCGGCAATACCGAAATCTCCTACCTGGCCACCCTCCCGGAGGAGGCGCAGCGCGCGTCGCTGGCCAAGCTCTTCGGCGAGGAGGACCTGGCGTGCGTGGTGGTGACCAAGGCGCTGGACGCGCCCCGCGCGCTGGTGGACGCGTGCGAGGCGGCGGGCCTGTCGCTGATGAAGACGCCGCTGCTCTCCAGCGAGTTCATCCAGCGCGTGCAGAGCTTCCTGGAGGACGCGCTCACGGAGTCCAGCAGCCTGCACGGCGTGCTGATGGACGTCTTCGGCGTGGGCATCCTGCTGCTGGGCAAGAGCGGCATCGGCAAGAGCGAAATCGCCCTGGACCTGGTGATGCGCGGCCAGCGGCTGGTGGCGGATGACATCGTGGACGTCACCCGCCGCAAGGGGGCCGTCTACGGCGCGGGCAACCCGGTCATCAAGCACCACATGGAGATTCGCGGACTGGGCATCATCAACATCAAGGACCTCTTCGGAGTGTCCGCCGTCCGGGAACAGAAGAAGATTGAGCTTGTGATTGAGCTGCAGGAGTGGGATCCGCACCAGGAGTACGACCGCCTGGGCGTGGAGGACAAGCACCTGCAGATTGTCGGCGTGGACATCCCCTTGTCGGTCGTGCCCGTGCGTCCTGGACGCAACATGGCCACCATCGTGGAGGTGGCCGCGCGCAACCAACTGTTGAAGCTTCAGGGCCACCATTCGGCGCGAGAGTTCGCCGAGCGACTCAATCGAGCCATCGCCCAGGGGGCGATGCGCCGCACCTTGGGAGAAGAGGTCGAGTGACCGCCCCCGCCAAGCAGATCATCGTCATCACCGGCATGTCCGGATCCGGCAAGTCCACCGCCATCCGGGCGCTGGAGGACGCCGGGTTCTTCTGCATCGACAACCTGCCGGTGCTGCTCCTGCCCAAGCTCACGGAGCTCGCGGGCGGGGGCAACATCGAGCGCATGGCGCTGGTGGTGGACGTGCGTGAGGGCGTCTTCCTCAAGGACGCCCCGCGGGTGGTCGCCGAGGTGCGCCGCGCGGGCCACCAGGTGGACGTGCTCTTCCTGGACTCCAGCGACGACAGCCTCCTGCGCCGCTTCAGCGAGACGCGCCGCCGCCACCCGCTGGCGCCGGAAGGCACCGTGGCGGAGGGCATCCACGCGGAGCGCGAGGCCCTCAAGGACCTGCGCGAGCTGGCGGACCAGGTCATCGACTCGTCGGCGCTCAACGTCCACGACCTGAAGCGCATGGTGCAGGGGCGCTTCAGCCCGGAGCCCACGACGGGGCCCAGCCTGTCCATCATGTCGTTCGGCTACCGCTACGGCGTGCCGCCGCAGGCGGACCTGGTGTTCGACGTGCGCTTCCTGCCGAACCCGTACTTCGTGCCGGAGCTGAAGGGGCTCACCGGCAAGAACCCGAAGGTGTCGGGGTACGTGCTGGAGCGGGAGGAGACGCAGCAGTTCCTGGACAAGGTCGTGGACCTCTGCCGCTTCCTGTTCCCCCGCTACCAGAAGGAGGGCAAGGCGTACCTCACGGTGGCGCTGGGGTGCACGGGCGGCAAGCACCGCTCGGTGGCGCTGGCGGCGGAGATGGTGCGCCGGCTGTCCACGGACTACGGCCGCGTGCAGCTGTGGGACCGCGACATCGAGAAGGAGTAGCGCGCCCGGCGCGCTTCAATGCCGGGTGTCGGTCACGGGCGTGAAGCGCGCGCCGGTGATGCCCTCCTTCTCGAGGGCCTCCTTCACGACCTCGGAGACGACGAGGGTGACGGGCCAGCCCCAGGGGCGGAACACGCGGGCGCGGCCCACCTGGGTCGGGTCGATGCGCAGGCCCCGGACGGAGCGGTACTGGCCCACGCGCGCGGGGACGCCGTCGCCGGGGCCGTAGTGGAGGACCTCCATGCAGGCGGCTTCGTCCACGCAGCGGATGAGGCGCGTGGCGACGAGGAGGAAGTACGGGGCGGCCTGGCCCTCGATGGCCACGGGCAGCAGCTGGACGTCCTCGGGGGCCAGGCGCTGGAAGACGGCGGCCACGCGAGGGTGCACCACGGGCGTGAGGCCCGCGCCCGCGAGGGAGAAGTCCAGGGGCGCCCTGCGGCCCTCGTTGGGGATGTGCATGGGCCCGTCGACGGCGACGGGGTGCCCGGCGGTGAACATCCACACGTCGCCCACGACCTTGTCATCCAGGCCCTGCGGGTCGCCGGGTTCCCAGCGGCCGGGGGCGCGGAAGTCGTCGTGCAGGTCGAAGAAGCGGGTGGCGGTGGTCAGGCCCCGGCGGACCGTCTTGCGGCCGCCGGAGGTGCTGCCATGCGCGACGATGCGGACGGCGGGGCGGCGGGGGCGGCTGGTGCCGTGGCGGGCCTGGGGGGACGGCTCCTCCGCGACCGACACGCGCGAGCGCCGGGGCGCGGCGGCGGCGGGCTCGGTGCCGCTGGGCAGGCTGCGCCGGTCCGGAGGGCTGCTTTCGGAGGGCCGACGCCACAACCGTCGCAGCGCGTTGGTGAGACGCCTGAACATCAAGCGATGTTACCCAAGCGCACGCTGGAGGGGAGCCCCAACCGTGAGGCTTCCTCGCCTGTTCTTCCGGCAGGCCAGCGGCCGTTGCCGCACTGTGTCTTTCCCTCGTTGGGGCCAGGGCTGGAGCGCCGCATCCGGCGTGGCCCGGTGGGAACGGGGCGTGCCATGGTCCCGCCTCCCATGACGCCCCCGAGCCCGAAGCCCGAGACCCCGTCCACGCCGGACGCCGTGTTCGCCAGCCTGCTCCAGAAGCTGGGAGAGGGGGGCCGGACGCTGGCCGGACCGGTCGCGTCCCCGAAGACCCCCGAGGCCCTGGCGGCGGCCCTCTTCGAGGTCGCGGCGAGGACCGGCGCGGCGCTGTTCTCCGTCTGGGCCGCGGATGACTCCGGCGGTGAGGACGAGGACGAGGACCGCGATGCGGACGGGCGCGAGGTCGATGCCGACGACGCGGACGCGCGCGAGGTCGATGCCGACGATGCGGACGCGGGCGAGGACGAGGACCGCGATGCGGACGCAGGCGGGGACGAGGACCGCGAGGCGGCGGGCGAGGACCGCGATGCGGATGGGCGCGAGGTCGATGCCGACGATGCGGAGGCGGGCGAGGACGAGGACCGCGATGCGGACGCGCGCGACGGCGAGGACCGCGATGCGGACGCGCGCGACGGCGAGGACCGCGATGCGGAGGCGGGCGAGGACGAGGACCGCGATGCGGACGCGCGCGACGGCGAGGACCGCGAGGCGGCCGCGCACGAGGGCGCTGATGCCGAGGCGGGTGGGAACGCGACCGGGGGCTTGAAGGCGCGGGGCAGCGACCGCGCACGCGGTGACGACGCCGAAGCACGGCGGCGGCGGGAGTCGCGGTACGACGCGGGCATCACGTTCTTCTTCGTCGGTGCGGACTCGCCGGACCGGGTGGGGTTGCTCGGCGGGGAGCGGGTCCCGGTGCGGCAGCCGATGGCGTACGCGCTGTACCGGTCGCTGGGGCAGGCGCTGACAGCGCACGCGAAGCGGGGCGCGGATCCGGTGATGCCCGACCGCGGCAGCGTGTCCTTCCCGGCGGGCGCGGCGGATCCAGAGGTCGAGTTCCGGGTGTCGTTCCGCGACGACGCGCTGGGCACCTGGACCACGGTGCTGGCCCGGGACCGGGAGACGCGTCAGGCGTTCCCGCGCGTCGCCAGCCTGCCGCTCACCAGGGATGCCGCCGCGTTCCTGACGGGGCACTTCAACCGCCTGGACCGGGCGCTCTTCAGCGGACAGCTGGTGCTGCTCACGGGGGAATCCGGCACGGGCCGCAGCACGACCCTCCGAGCCCTCATCGATGCGCTGCCCGACAACGTGAACGCGCTGGCGGCGGTGGAGGAGCCGAAGGGCGGCGCGGGAGGCGCCGTCGGGATGGTGCGCGTAGGGCCGGAGCTGACGGTGGCGCAGGCGGTGCGTTCCTTCCTGCGACAGGACCCGGACCTGCTCTTCGCGGACGAGGTGCGCACGCTGGAGGACATGCAGCTGCTCTGCAACGGAGCGCTCACGGGGCATGGCGCCATCTGCGTCCTGGAAGCGAAGACCCCGGAAGAGGGCTTCGCCTGGCTCACGGAAGCGCTGCCGGGAGTTCCCCTGCGGTCGCTCATCGTGCACCACGCGCGCGACGCGGCGGGGGCGCTCGCGATGACCCTCCACGAGACGAAGCCCACGGAGGACGGCGACGCCGTGCGAGTCATGCCGTGGACGTCCGCCGGGTGACGCGGCCCTTCCTTCCGCGTCCCCCCGATGACGGCGGGGGAGGGGGCGCCGCGTTCCTGAGCCGCGACAGGACGAGGCCGATGGTGTCCTTCACCACGGGGTATGTGAAGGCGAAGGGCGGCCCCGCGCCCAAGGGCTCCCAACCCGCGGTGCGTGCCCACCGGATGATTTCGCGAACCATGGACGGGCTGATACCCGTCTGATGCGGGTCCAGTCCGTCGTTGTCCGGGCGGCTGACCCCGAGCTCGACGACCAGCACTCGCCGCGGGCCCTCCACGCGGGCCTGGACCGCGAGGTGCATCGGGGTGGCGCAGGCCGCCTGTGCATCCGTTGGGTGCTTCCGGATGTGCCAGAGGTACTCAGCCCCGTCGACCTCGATGCGACGACTGCCCTTCCGGGGGAGGCTCATGGGGCTCGCGTCCCACCGGTTCCCTATCGCGAGGCCGTCGCCGTCACCTGACGCATGCCCCACCGACAGGGCACGCTGCCATCCGCGCGGCGCAGCGGCTCCACGGCCTGGAGGAACGCGGCCTGGAGCGAGTCCTGGGCCGCGGCGGACAAGCGGTCCGCGTCGTAGGTGGTGAGCAGGGACTCCCAGACGGCGTGCGGCATCCCATCACCCTGGACCGCGAGGGAGTGCGCTTCGACGTCCACGAACCCCTCGCCCAGGAGCGCCCGCAGCCCCGTGATGGAGCGAACCCGGGGGTCCCCCAGCGGCACGGGAGGGGAGGCCTCCGCGCTCAGCAAGGGCTTCAACAACCCCGCGAACAGCTCCACCGACTCGCCACGAACCAGCTCGCCGCTGACGACGATGGACAGCGTGCCCCCGGGCTTGAGCACGCGACGGATCTCCGCGAGGACGGTCTCCACGTCATCCATCAGCATGAGCGCCAGATGGCTCAGCACGACATCCACGCTGGCGTCGCCGAACGGGAGCGACTGGGCCCGCCCCTGATGCAACGTCGCCGCGCCCTGCAAGCGGCGCCGGGCCGCGGCGAGCTCGTCCTCGCTCATGTCGATTCCGAGCAGGGACAGCCCCGGCTGCCCGCGCTTCGCCAGGAGCTCCAGCAGGTAGCCATCGCCACACGCGACGTCGAGCACCGTCAGCGGCCCGGCGTCGCGGGGCACCACCGCCTCCAGCAGCCCAT
The DNA here is from genome assembly GCF_007352635.1 of Corallococcus sp. Z5C101001. Taxonomy (NCBI): domain Bacteria; kingdom Pseudomonadati; phylum Myxococcota; class Myxococcia; order Myxococcales; family Myxococcaceae; genus Corallococcus; species Corallococcus sp. Z5C101001. The sequence goes on along the minus strand of NZ_VKLU01000006.1, from coordinate 271,923 downwards.
AGGTGGAGGGAAACGTCTCGCCCTCCCGCAGCACGGGCGCGGTCGCGAACCAGCGCGAAGTCACCCCCGCGAGGCGCGCGTGGAAGTCGAGCAGATAGGACTCAGTGGAAGAGGGCATGGTGGGCTCAGCGCCGGGGCTTCTTCTGCCCGGCGTTCGTGGCTTCGGCGGTGAGGGCCAGCACGGAGTACAGGTTCATCGTGTAGACGCTGTTCTCCGGCTCCAGGTCCGAGGCCTTCTGGAAGAAGGCGCTGGCGCGCTCGTAGTCGCGCTGGTGGTTCAGGAGGATGACCCCCATGCGGTTGTAGAGCGGCGCGGGCTTGGGCAGCAGCGCGATGCTGCGCTCCAGCAGGTCCAGCGCCTCCGCCATCCTCCCCGCCTGCTCCAGCCGCACGACGCGCTGGAGCACCTCCTCGTGGGTGTCCTCCGTCCGAGGCGCGGAAGGGGCCGCCGCTGGAGCTGGCCGCGCCGCCGGCGCCGCTCCCGGCGCAGGTGCCTGGGGCCGCGCCGCCGCCGCGCGCCCCGCCGGTGCCGCCGCCACGGCCTTCGCCGCCGGAGCCGACGGCGAGGACCTCGGCTCTTTCCCGAGCGAGGGCGCCTCCTCCATGGGTGGCGCCGCCGCGGACGCCAGCGTGCCCACCAGCTTCGTCACGCCGCGCTCCGACAGCGACTCGAACAGCGCGCGCAGCTCCACCTCCGTGACCTGGGTGATCATCGCCATGTCCGACAGCGCCGTGCGGCCGTCCACGAACGACAGCACGTAGGCTTCGAAGGGACTGAGCGGCCGGTTCACCAGGTCCAGCCCCGCGACGATGACCGGCCGCACCGGAGGCCCCTTCGCCTTCGCCTGGGCCTGGAAGGACACGACGCGCGTCGCCTCCTGCTGGGGCGGGCGGGGCACTCCGCGCGCCCCCGTCTGCTCCGGCTTCGTGAGCAGCGCGCGCACCAGCGACACGTTGTCCCGGGGCGGCAGGTCGTCCAGGTTGCGCACGAGCAACAGCTCACAGCGCGCGCACTGGAAGTCCCCCGGCTTGCACGACGCGCCACAGTGCGGACACGCCAGGTCCTCCGGCGGGTGCTCGAAGGCCTGCGTGTCCGCGTAGTAGTGCTTGCGGATGGCCGCGCGGATGGACCGGCGCACCGCCACGAACGGCAGCACCTGGGACACGCCCACCGTCTTCGCGATCTCCTCCAGCGCCCGCTGCCGCTGCGGTTCGGAGATGGCCACGTACAGCACGTCCTGCGCCAGCCGCAGGGGCATGAAGTCGAAGCCCTCCGCCAGCCGCACCGGCACCCGCTCCAGCAGCGCCGGCTCCACCTTCGCCTGCGCCAGCTTCTCCGTGGACACGAAGCGCGTCTTCAGCTCCTGCGCCAGCAGCCGCAACACCGGCGTCTCATCCACGCCCAGCCGCACCAGGCACTCGCCCAGCTTCAGGCCCGTCTCCTGCTGACGCGAGAGTGCCCGGGACAACAGCTCCGGTGTCAGCACTCCATCCAGGACCAACTGCTCCCCGAGCTTGCGCGTCATGCCCCGATTCAAGGCCGCCCGGGCACGCCCCGTCCACCGGCTTCCACGGCACCTACACCCGTTTCCTCCATTCTTCGTTGCGAATGTGTATTGATGACACTAAGATGGTGTCGAAATTACACGATTGCGATGCTACAAGTGAGGGGGAAGCGCGGATGTTCATCGGATACATGAAGTCGACGCCGACCACGTACGTGATGCAGTACCGGGACGGCGAGGTGGTCCGCGAGGGAGCGGGCCTGTCGTTCCTATATTGGAAGCCGGCGACGACGCTGGTGGCGGTGCCGCTGTCGAGCGCGGATGTGCCCTTCGCGTTCAACGAGGTCACCCGTGACTTCCAGCCGGTGACGGTGCAGGGACAGCTGACCTACCGGGTCGAGGACCCGCGCAAGCTGGCGGGGCTGTTGGATTACTCGGTGACGCCGGCGGGGCGCCACTGCTCCGACGACCCGGACAAGCTGGCGGAGCGCCTGGTGCAGGCGGCGCAGGTGAGAGCCCGCGCGGTGGTGCAGTCGCTGGGCCTGCGCGAGGTGCTGGTGCACTCGGACGCGATGGAGGCCCGGGTGCTGGCCGCGCTGGCGGAGGCGGAGGCCGTGAAGGCGCTGGGTGTGCGGGTGATGGCCTTCTCCGTCCTCTCCATCCAGCCCACCCCGGAGATGGCGCGCGCGCTGGAGGCGGGCGCGCGCGAGGGGCTCCAGCGCGAGGCGGACGAAGCCATCTATGCCCGGCGCAACGCGGCCGTGGAGCAGGAGCGGCGCATCAAGGAGAGCGAGCTGGCCACGGAGCTGGTCGTGGAGGAGCGCCAGCGCCAGATTCGCGAGGCGAAGATGGCCGCGGACATCGCGGTGGAGGAGCAGCGCGCCGCCCTCATGGAGCGCTGGGTCCAGAACGAGCGCCAGTCCGCGGACGCGCGCGCGTACACCCTGGAGAAGACGCTGGAGCCGGTGAAGCACGTGGATTGGAAGACGCTCCTGGCCACGTCCGCCAACGGCGGCGACCCCGCGCTCCACATCGCCCTGGCCTTCCGCGAGATGGGGGAGAACGCCCAGCGCATCGGCGAGCTCAACGTGTCGCCGGACCTGCTGCGCTCGCTCCTGCCCTCGGCCTCCGGCCCCGCGCCGGCCGCGGACCCGAAGCCCCACAAGCCCGGCCGCGCGGACGTCCATTCCTTCAACCCCCGCGACCGCTAGTCCACGCCGCGCGAGCAGGAGAGGAGGAGGCCTTGTTCGAGAAGTTCGAGAAGGTGGTGCTCGTCACGCGCAAGACGCGGCTGGCGGACCTGGTGGTGCGCTTCAACACGAAGAAGCAGGCCAAGTTCTACGTGGAGCGCTCCGGCCAGGACTTCAACGGGTTCGAGGCGGAGGACGACACCTATCGCCGCTCGGTGGACGCGCTGCGCGCCCAGCTGGACGTGGGGGTGCCGGTGCAGCAGGTGGACCGCTCGCTCGTGCCCACCTTCCTCTTCACCGGCAAGGAGGTGGTGGTGGCGGTGGGGCAGGACGGGCTCGTCGCCAACGTGGCCAAGTACGTGGGCAGCCAGCCGCTCGTGGGCGTCAACCCGGACCCCGAGCGCTTCGACGGGGTGCTCCTGCCCTTCCTCCCCGCCAAGGCCCGGAGCGCGGTGCTGCGCGTGCTGGAAGGGCGCGCGAAGGTCCGTCAGGTCCAGCTCGCGGAGGCGCGGCTCCAGGACGGACAGCGGCTGCTCGCCTTCAACGACCTGTTCATCGGCGCGCGCACGCACGTCTCCGCCCGCTATCAGGTCCGCTACGGCGGCCAGGAAGAGGCGCAGTCCTCCAGCGGCGTGCTCGTGTCCACCGGCGCGGGCTCCAGCGGCTGGCTGTCCTCGGTGTTCGCCCTGGCGCGGGGCCTCACCCAGAAGACAGGGGGCGTGCCGGGACAGCCCTGGACGCTCGGATGGGAGGACGCGCGGCTGGCCTTCGTCGTGCGCGAACCCTTCGTCAGCCGCCACTCCAGCGCGGACATCGTCGGCGGCTTCGTCACCGCCCGGGACGAGCTGGTGCTCGAATCGCGGATGCCCCAGGGCGGCGTCATCTTCAGCGACGGCATGGAGGAGGACTTCCTCACCTTCGGCGCCGGCGCCACCGCGCGCATCCGGCCGGCCGAACAGCGGGCCTGCCTGGTCGTCCCATGAAACACGTCACCCGATGTGACAGGTCCCCACAACCTGGAGGCCCCGAGTACCGCTGGACCCCTGGGAGGCTCCTGGGATTTCCCGGAGATGCGCGCTGCTTGCGGTGGGGCTCGCCCGGCTTCCTACCCACCGAGCGGGAACGCGGGACTCGCCCTGGAGGGCACGCACCGCGGGGGCGCGACGGGCATCTCTTCAAGTGTGGGGAGACCGCGCCCGGCTCCCCGTCCGGCAGACGACACCCTGTCCCTTCCCCGGACCTGAAATTCCAGGCATGGTGGGCGCAGTCGCCTTACCTTCGAGTCGAAGTCGTTGGGGCAGCGGTCCCAGGTGCAGGCGGAAAACTTCGCCGGAGTTGCGTCCGGTCGTTGATGAGCGTAGGACGCAAATCTCCCGGGAAGTTGCTCAGGGGTGATCAATGGTCGGCCTCGTCATCGCATCGCACGGGCGTCTCGCGGATGAGCTCGTCTCTACCGCTGAACAGATCGTGGGCAAGCTGCTCGCCGTGGCCACTTGCAGCATCGAGCCGGGGGCGCCCGTGGAGGACCTCCGCGCCAAGATGAAGCAGGCGGTGAAGACCGTGGATGAAGGGGACGGTGTCATCATCATGGCCGACCTCTTCGGAGGTACCCCCTGCAAGGAATCGCTGATGATGTGTCAGCGGATGAATCTGGAAGTCCTGGCCGGCGTCAACCTGCCCATGCTGCTGAAGGCCAACTCGCTCCGTTCGGAGCAGATGAGCCTGTCGGAGATGGCCAACCAGCTGGCGTCGTACGGCCAGCGCAACATCACCTGTGCATCCGCCCTGCTTCGCGAGGCGCAGCAGCAGCCGCGAACTTGACGGACCCGCACGGGTCGGCGATTCGAGACTGCCGTGATCACCCTGGTCCGCGTCGACAACCGCCTCATCCATGGTCAGGTCGTCGAAGCCTGGCTGCCCCACCTCAAGGTGTCCCGTGTCGTGGTGGCGGACGATGAGGCGGCCTCCAGTCCCCTCATTCGCGCCGCCATGGCGCTCGCCGTCCAGAGCGCCATCGAGGTGCAGATCCTCCCCCTGGCCCAGGTGGACTTCGCCGCCCTCTCCAAGGACGGCGTGCGCACGCTGGTGCTCCTGAGGGACGTCGCCTCCGTGCCCTTCGCCTTCCAGCACGGGCTGGCCATGGACCAGCTCAACCTGGGCAACGTGCACTTCGGCACCGGGCGCCGGCAGGTGTCGCCGTCCGTGTTCCTGGCGGAGGGGGAGCTGCAGGCCCTCCAGCAGCTGTCGGAGCAGGGGGTGCGCGTGGAGGCGCGGGCGGTGCCCGCGGAGAAGTCCGTGGACCTGCCAGACCTGACCGAGCGCTGGTCGAAGGCCGGGTGAGCCGGTGAACGTCGGCTGGACCCAGGTGGCGCTCGCGTGTCTCTGGGGCGGCTTGGTGGCCGTGGAGCGCAAGGCGTTCCTGCAGGCCATGCTGTCGCGGCCGCTGGTGGCCGCCACGTTCATGGGCGCCCTCCTGGGAGACGTGGGCGGCGGCCTGTCCGTCGGCATGCTGCTGGAGCTGTTCTACCTGGGCACGGCCAACCTGGGCGCCTCCCTGCCGGAGAACGACACGCTGGCGGCCACCGGCACCGCCGCCGCCGCCGCCACGCTCACCGCCGCCACCGGCGCGGGCTCCACGCCCGCCATCTGGTCGCTGGCGGTGCTGCTCTTCATCGGGCTGGGGCGGGTGGGGCGCCGGCTGGACCGGCTGCTGGAGGGCTACTCGGCGCGGCTCGCGCGCGTGGCCCTGGCGTCCGCGGAGGCGGGCAACCTCACGCGCGCCATGCGGCAGAACCTGTGGGGCATGTGGCCGCACTTCGCGACGTACGGCGCCATCACCGGCGCGTGCGCGCTCGCGGGCTACTTCCTGGAGCCCCTGATGGCGGTGTTGCCGCACGGGCTGGTGCGGGGCCTGGCGTGGGCGTACCCGGCCATGGCGTCCGTGGCGGCGGCCATCGCCGCGCAGAGCAGCCACGCGAAGCGCGCCCCCCTGTACGCGGGCATCGCCGCGGCGATCGTCACCGCGGCGGTGGTGCTGGTCCAGCTCCAGGAGCAGCGGCCATGAGCACGACGACGCCACCGCCCGCCTCCATGTCCGCGTCCGCTCCTGCGTTCAGCCCGCCCGCGCGGCTGTCGCGGGGCACGGTGCTGCGCGTCTTCCTGCGCTCGCTCTTCCTCCAGGCGTCGTGGAACCCCAAGGGGATGCAGAACCTGGGGCTGGCGTACGCGGTGTACCCCGCGCTGGAGAAGCTGTACCCGGCGGGCCCGCAGCGCGAGGCGGCGGTGCGCCGTCACCTGGTCTTCTTCAACACGCACCCGTACGTGGCGGCCGCCATCGTGGGAGGCGTGGTCAACCACGAGCAGCGGATCGCCCGGGGAGAAGAGACGCCGGACCGGGTGGTGGGCTTCAAGGCGGCGCTGATGGGGCCGCTGGCGGCGCTGGGGGACGGGTTCTTCTGGCTGTCGCTCAAGCCCGCGGTGGGCGGCTTCTGCGCGGCGATGGTGCCGCTCCTGGGCGTCTGGGCGGTGGCGCTGTTCCTGCTGCTCTACAACCTGGTGCACCTGCTCCTGCGCGTCCGGCTGTACTGGCTGGGCCTGAGCCTGGGGGACCGGCTGGTGGAGGCGGTGGCGCGGGTGAACCTGCCCGCCAAGGGCGCGCGGTTGAGGGGCGTGGCGGCGGCGAGCGCGGGCGGGCTGGCGGCGTGGCTGGCGGTGAGCTTCGGGGCGACGGCGGGCGGCACCTGGGCGCCGTTCCTGGCGGGGGGGTGTCTGGCGGTGGGGGTGTTGGCGTACGTGCTCGTCAATCGGCGAGTCCCCACCTACGTGGTCCTCTACGTCGCGGCGGGATTGGCCTGCGCGGCGGGAGCCTTTCTCTGAGTACGAACAGCGGTACGAGGTAGGAGTCGCACGATGGCGAGTGAAGCCGAAGGAACCTTCGAGATCATCAACGCGCTGGGGCTGCACGCCCGGGCCGCGGCGCAGATGGTCAAGGTGGCCAACCGCTTCAAGAGCGAGGTCATCATCAAGGCCTCGGGGCAGCGCGCCAACGCCAAGTCCATCATGGGCGTGCTGATGCTCGCGGCGGCCCAGGGCACCCAGGTGACGCTCACCTGCAAGGGTGAGGACGCGGAGGCGTGCCTGTCCGAATTGAAAAAGCTCATCGAGGACCGGTTTGGCGAAGCGCAGTAAGCGTCGAAGGGGGAGGTAGACTCCCCGTGAGGGCAGGAAACGAACCGTGAGCAGCCAGGCCACCCCTACACTCAGGTTGACGGGCATCGGCGCCTCTCCGGGCGTGGCGGTGGGCCATGCCTTCATCCTGGACCGCAAGCGCATCCGCACCCCCAAGCTGCGTCTCGCCGACGCGGAGGTGGAGCCCGAACGGATGCGGATGAAGACGGCGATTGATTTGTCCGACCGGCAGCTCGCGGAGCTGAAGGACCAGATCACGCGCACGGAGGGCAGCGACCACGCCCTCATCCTGGAAGCGCACCGGCTGATGCTCCACGACCCCATGCTCGTGGATGAGGTCAACCGCCTCATCGTGGAGGACCGCATCAACGCGGAGTGGGCGGTGCGCCGCACGGCCCGGAAGATCAAGCACCTGTTCGACAACATCCCGGACGAGTACTTCCGCGAGCGCCGCTCGGACGTGGACTACGTGGCGGACCGCATCATCCGCAACCTGATGGGGCAGGTGGTGGATGAGGAGGTGGAGGTGCCGGCGGAGGCCATCGTCGTCGCGCACGACCTGCCGCCCGCGGACGCGGCGATGATGGCCCGCAGTGGCCGCGTCGCGGGGTTCGTCACGGACCTGGGCGGGCAGACGAGCCACACCGCCATCGTCGCCCGCGCGCGGGAAACCCCAGCGGTGGTGGGCGCGGGGCGCGCGAGCGAGCAGATCTCCCCGGGCGACCTGGTCGCCATGGACGGCACGCGCGGCGTGGTGCTGGTGAACCCGTCGGAGGACCAGCTGGCGCTCTTCCGCGAGGAGCAGCGCCGCTACCTGGAGAGCGAGCAGCTGGCGCTGGCCACGAAGGACCAGCCCGCGGTGAGCACGGACGGCTTCCGCATCCGGCTCAACGGCAACATGGAGTTCCTGGAGGAGATCCCCTCGCTGCTGGCGCACGGCGCGGAGGGCATCGGCCTGTACCGCACGGAGTTCATGTTCCTGGACCGCAAGACGGCGCCCACGGAAGAGGAGCACTACCGGGCCTACAAGCAGGTGCTGGAGGCGATGGGCGGCCGGCCTGTCACCATCCGCACGCTGGACCTGGGCGGCGACAAGGTGCCGGGCAAGACGAAGCACGAGAAGGAACCCAACCCGGCCATGGGCCTGCGGGCCATCCGCTACTGCCTGTCCAACCGGGAGCTGTTCCGGGTGCAGCTGCGCGCGCTGCTGCGCGCGAGCGTGCACGGCAACCTGCGGTTGATGTTCCCGCTCATCTGCGGCGTGAGCGAGCTGCGCGAGGCGCGCAGCGAGCTGGAGGCATGCCGCACGGCGCTGGGGCGCGCGGGGGTGCCGGTGGGCAAGCGCTTCCCGGTGGGCATCATGGTGGAGACGCCGAGCGCGGCGACCATCGCGGACCGGCTCGCGCAGGAGGCGGACTTCTTCTCCATCGGGACGAACGACCTCATCCAGTACTCGCTGGCCATCGACCGTCAGAACCGCGAGGTGGCGTACCTCTACCGGCCGCTGCACCTGTCGGTGTTGCGCATGCTCCAGAACGTGGTGGACGCGGCGAAGGCCGCGAACATCCCGGTGTCCATGTGCGGCGAGATGGCGGGCGACCCGCTCTTCACGCTGGTGCTCCTGGCGCTGGGCTTCGACGAGCTGTCGATGACGTCCGGGCAGATTCCGGTGGTGAAGAAGTTGATGCGCCGGGTGAGCCGGAGCGAGGCGGTGGAGATGCTCCAGGGGGCGATGGAGCTGACCACGGCGGAGGAGATTGAACGCTTCGTGCGCACGGAGATGGACCGGCGCTTCAGCGGCCAGGACGGCTCGCTGCTGGCGATGCGGGACGTGGAACCGGAGTCCGTGTAGGCCCCGTTCCCCCCGGGTGAATGAGGGGGGAGGGGGTCGCCGATTCCAGGGGGGATGCACACGTTGGCCGGACACGGATGGTAGGGAGGCAGCAGCGTGTTCAAGTCAACGGACATTCAAAGGGGGATGACGGTGCGGGACCGGGACGGGGAAGCGCTCGGCGGCATCGTCGCGGTGGATCCCCGCGGCTTCACCATCGGCAAGGGGCGCATCTTCGAGCGGGAATACCCGGTGCGCTTCTCCGACGTCGCGGACCTGGATGGAGACGACGTGTACCTGCGCCGGGACCTGGCCAGCCTTCCGGGCGCCTTGCTGACCCGAGGCGTGCTCAATCTGGGGGAAGAGGAAGCGGGGCACGAAGCCTGCCCTCCCTCGCACCGGCCGGTGGTCTACACCCACGACCTGACGGGCGCGCTCGTCCCCATGGAATAGCGGGGCGGCGGCTCACTCGCGTTTGAGGATGACCCCCTCGTCGCTGATGGCGTAGCTCGCGCAGGCATCCATGACCTCCGACTTGAGGCCGCAGCCCCTGGACCTCGCATCGCTTCACTTCGGACGCAAGTCACCGCCACGGGCGTGGCCCCTGCCTTCGTCGTCTTCCTTCGCGCGGCGCTTGGGCTTCGGCGCCAGCCGCCGGGCGACGGGACGCAGGACCACCAGCGACAGCAGGGCCATGGCCACGGTGGCGCCCGCCGCCATGTACAGCCCCAGCCCGCACGCCAGGCCCACCGCCGCCGTGACCCAGAGGTTCGCCGCCGTGGTGAGCCCCCGCACCACTCCCTTGTGGCGCAGGATGACCCCCGCGCCCAGGAAGCCGATGCCCACGACAATCTGGCTGGCGATGCGGCTGATGTCCGCCTGCGCCCCCGCGTGCGTCTCCCCGGCCCGGAGCACCATCCCCGCGTACACGCTGGAGAGCGTGAAGCAGCACGCCCCCAGCCCCACCAGCGTGTGGGTGCGCAGCCCCGCGGCCTGGTTGTGCGCCTCGCGCTCCACGCCCAGCACGCCCCCCAGGAGCGTGGCCAGCACCAACCGCCCGATGATGACTTGAGGGTCCACCGACGCCGGACGCTACTCGCCCAGGTCGATCTTCTCGTCCTTGTCCGCGTCGTTCAGTTCGGGACTGGGCAACGTGCCCAGCGTCGCCACCAGCAGCTTGTACGAAGGCACCACATAGGGCTCCACCTCCGGCCCCAGCTCCTTCACGTACTGCTCCGTGCGCTCCACGTACTTCTTGTCGTGCGAGTCCCAGCTGCCGCCCGCCTCCGCCGCCCACACCTCCTGGCCGTCGCGGCAGCGCAACAGCTGCGCCTTCACCGACACCTCCGCTCCCTCCCCCACGCGCTTCACGCTGGGGTCCAGCCACAGCACGCCCTCAATCCCCTCCACGCACTGGTCCTTGAAGGTCAGGTCCGTGGGGCGCTCCGGCAGGGACGTGTTCGCCTTCACCAGGTAGTCCCGGTTCTGGTTCAGCCACTGCCGCGCGATCAGGCTCCACAGGTCGCCCACGTACTGCTGCCCCGGCGGAAACGGCTGCGTCACCACCGCCAGCCGCTTCACCTGCTGCCGGTCCACCGTCGCGTAGTCGTCGCGCAGCCGATGGCTCTTCACCGTGCTCGCGCAACCCGTGAGCACCATCAGGCCCAGCACCGCGCCCACCCGCTTGAACGTCCCCATGGCTTGAAGCTCCTTCCGTGAGAAAGAGAAGCCCCGCGCTTCCCTGGGTGAGGGAAGGCGGGGCCGAGGTCCGGCGCGGATATTAAGCGCTTCCTCCGCGCTGTCAGGCCGCGCGTGTGGAGGACGCGTCACCGCCCGGGGCGGAGCCGCCCCCCTGGCCGCGCGCCGCGTCCCGCTGACGCTGGTCGTGCATCAGCTGCATCACCGCCGCCAGCACCGTGAAGGACACCAGCAGCGTGGTGATGAGGCCAATGCAGGCCACGAGGCCCATGGAGCGCAGGCCGTTGTGGCTGGCCACCAGGAGCGCCGCGAAGCCCGCCACCGCCGTCAGCGTGGAGGACGCCACCGCCGCGCCCACGCTGCGCAGCGCCACCAGCGGAGAGGTCCCCTCCAGGAAGCGGTGCAGCAGGTACAGGCCGTGGCTCACGCCGAAGCCCAGCAGGATGGGCAGGATGATGATGTTCATGAAGTTCAGGCGCAGGTCGAACAGCGCCATGAAGCCCATCATCATCGCCAGGCCCACCGTCAGCGGGATGACCGACGCCAGCGCCAGCTTCGCGTTGCGGAAGTCCGCGAAGTGCATCACCAGGATCCACAGCGCCGTGAGGATGACCGTGAGCTTCGCGTCCTTGAGCACCATGCGCGCCAGCGACGCGTAGAGCTGCGTGGCGCCCGCGGCGCGGAACTCCTTCTCCACCGGCGCGCCCGTGGGCCCGCCGTCGGTGAACTTGCCCGGCGTCACCAGCGCCTTGATGGAGCTGGTCTGGTCCGCGAACTGGAGCATCTGCTTGCCGTCCCACAGGTCCACGCTCGGGTAGATGAACGTGAGGTAGCCGTGGTTCTCCGGGCTGGTGGTGGGCAGGTGCCGGAACTGCGAGGCGTAGATCTCCGGCACGTGGTGCACGTCGAAGGGCCGCGCCTCCAGCATCTTGAAGAACATCGCCGCCTTCTCCTGCGTCTCCGGCGGCAGCGCCTTCACGTCGATCTCCTTCAGCTCCTCCTGCCACTCCTCCAGGATCTTCGCGTTCGCCTGGGAGATGCCCTCCGGCGGCACGAAGGTGAACAGGCTCATCACCTGCGAGATGGCGGGGCGCTTCTTCGGATCCGCCGTCAGCTCCTTGTAGAGGGCCTCCGTCTCCGCCAGGTCCTTCGTGTAGACGGCGAGCGGGTCGCTGGCGATCTTGAAGCGCACGTTGATTTCATCCTGCAGCACCACGGACGGCTGGTTCGCCGGCATCAGCGCGCGGGTGTTGTAGTTGAAGCGCACGCCGTACGGCAGCCGCGCGAAGAAGCCCGCGTCCGCCGGGGGCTCGCCGCTCTTCCACGGGATGGCCGCGCCGCACACCACCGCGACAATCACGCAGCCCACCGCCAGCACCAGGCCGGGGCGCGGGATGCGCAGCTCCTTGCCGGAGGCGTTGTTGGTGGGCGGCGGCTTCATCACGCCGATCAGCTTCTGCGGCAGCTCCGGGTTCTTCCGGCCCGCCAGCGCCAGCAGCGCCGGGCACCAGGAGAACAGCGTGAAGCCCAGCATCAGCGTGCCCGTGCCGGCCAGGAAGCCGAACTGCGAGAAGCCGCGGAACTCGCTCACCATCAGCACGTAGAAGGAGCCCGCCACCACCACCGCGGACACCAGCGCCGGACGGCCCGCGTTGATGACCGCGTCGCGGATGGCCACGTCGTAGCGCTTGCCCGCGCCCAGCTCCAGGCGCGTGCGGAAGATGAAGTGGATGCCGTAGTCGATGCCGAACCCCATCAGGATGCCGCCCAGGATGGAGGTGATCATGTTGAGCTCACCCAGCGTCGCGTAGGTGAAGCCCAGCGTGTACAGCGTGCCCGCCACCGTGCCGCTCACCACGATGAGCGTGGGCGCCCACTTGCGGAAGAACGCGATGGTGATGCCGAAGATGGCGATGAGCGCGATGATGGTCACCGGCTGGAGCGAGTCCTCGATGGCGTACGAGTCGTCCACCGCCGTCTTGTAGGAACCCGTGAAGCCGTAGGCGACCGTCTTCTTGTCGCCCATCTTGTAGTAGTCCTCCACCAGCTGCACGCCCGCGGCGTTGCTCTTGGAGTACTGCTCCAGGTCCCCGCGCAGCTTGTCCACGTACTGCTTCGTCTGGCCAATCTGGTTGGTGTCCCACATCGGCTTGATGAGGAGCAGCAGCAGCTTGCGGTCCTGGGAGATGTAGTAGTCGTCCGCGATGCTCTTGTTGCCAACGCTGGAGTACTTGTCGACCAGGTCCTGCAGGTCCAGCTTCACCGGCTCCGTCTTCTTGATCTCGATGTAGAAGGGGTTCGCGCGCCGGAGCTGGTCCTTGAGGAACGCCATGATGCGGCGCTTGCCCTCGGCCAGGTCCTCCGTCTTCACGAACAGCACCATGTTCTGCTGAACGAACTCGACGGGGATCTTGTAGGTGATGGAGCGCGCGTGCTCCTTGTCCTGGCCCACCATCGCGGCCACGTCGTCCGCGACGCGCTTGAGGGTGGCCTCGTCGTCGCCGCGCAGGGCGACCATGAAGAAGCCACTGCCGCCCACCATGTCGATGACCCGCTTGACGTCCTTCACCTCCTGGAGGTCCTGGGAGATGAGGTCCAGCTGGTTCGAGTTGATGGTCAGCTTCGACGTGCCCCAGACCGCCAGGCCGAGCAGCAACAGCAGCACGGTCATGACGGTGCCGGGACGCCGGACCAGCATCTCGGCGTAGGCGACTGCGAGTCGGGGCGGGGGGTGCGAGGAGGGATTGCCGCTCATGGGCGCGGGACCCTATCGACAAACGCCCCCGCCCGGAAGCAAAGCCAGGGATGCCTGTCCGCCCCCCCTCCACGCGAGACAGGGCCCCTCTTCAACCGGGAATTCAGTGCCCCGGGGGCCCGCTCTGGGGGACGGTCTGCGCCTGCGTCCCACCCGGGGCGGCCTCGTCCCGGGGCGGGATGAGGAAGGGGCCGGGGTTGCGCAGGAAGCGCATCGCCACCGCGCCCAGGAACCGCAGGCCCTCCCGCGCCGGGACATCCCGTGCGCGCAGGGCCACGCCCAGCGCCAGCGCGAAGGACACGCCGAAGTTGAGGACGCCGATGACGGCCACCCCCAGCACGGCCGCCAGGAATCCGGGCTCCAGCACCGCCGCGGGGCCCAGCGTGCAGCCGGCGAAGGCCAGGGACCCGAATGAAAGGGTGACGTGCCGCACATCCAGCGGAATGCCGAAGAAGCCCCCGATGCCCGGCGCCACCGCCAGCAGCACGCCCAGGGTGACGCTGCCGCCCACGCCCGCCGCGTGGTGCATCAGCGCGTCCGCCACGCGGCGCGCGCCGGTCACCCCCAAGAGCGCGCGCAGCACGCGGTGGTGGGCCAGGGCCTCTGGCAGCCGGCGGTAGACGACGAAGTTCTCGAACCAGCCCGCGGCCACGCTGGACACCCAGAGCAGCACGCCGGTGAAGGCGGCCCACAGGAGCGTGGCGCTGTGCCAGGGATGCAACGACTCCACCACGGACTCGGCCTTGTGCACCGACAGCAGCGAATGGCCCTTGAGCCACTGGAAGCCCAGCGCCAGCGCCACCGCGACGGGCAGCACGCAGCCCAGGTTGCCCAGGGCCGCGGCCAGCTGGGAGCGGGTGATGCGCGGCACCAGCGCCGCCAGCCGCTCCATGCGCCCGCTTCCGCCGTCCGGGCCCGCCGCCTCCTCGCCCACGGCGGCCGCCAGCGTGGAGGCCGTCATGGAGGGCTGCTTGGTGGCCAGCGTGAAGCCCAGGAACTGCATCACCACGAAGCTGCCGGCGTAGTTGAGCGCCGCGAAGAAGCCCGCGAAGAAGGGCGCCAGCGACAGGCTGGCCAGGAAGAACTTCAAGAGGGCGGTGAACGCGGTGAGGAAGCCGCCGCCCGCCGCCGAGTGCACCATGCGGTGGAACTCGTCGGGCGTCGCGGTGATGTAGTGCTCGCCGGTGCTGCTGGTGCGCTCGATGATCTTCCGCGAAAGGAGCCGCGCGTTGCGCTGGACCAGCGCGCGCACGGAGCGGTCCGCGTGCGCGTACCCCAACAGGTCCGACAGCAGGGTCAGGGCCTCGCGCCACCGCGCCTCGCCCCTCGCGGCGCCCAGCACGCGCGAGATGGCCTCCATCCGGTCCAGGCCGCGCCGGATGCGCTCCATCCGGTACACCAGGTCCACGCTGACGCCGGAGTACTCCAGGTGCCGCGTGACGGATTGCACCACGCCCCGGCAGTCCTCCAACACCCGCGCCAGGTCCTTGAGCGTCTCCTGCGCCCCGTCGCGCGCCAGCACCGCGTCGCACACCAGCCTGAGCCGCAGGAACGGCGAGGCGCGGAAGGACGTCTCCGGGCTGCGGTCGCGCACGTCCTCGGCCAGGCCCAGGCCCGCCACCTGCACGCCCAGCAGCAGCAGCGCGTCCATCAGGTCGCCGCGCACGCGCGCCGACGGGGTGGGCTCCGGGGGCGGGGGTTCGCCCACGAGCGCCGTCAGCCGCGCGAGGAGCGCGGGCGACAGGGCGGCCAGCCACTGCGCGTCCTCCGGCACCGGGAACAGGCGCAGCAGCAGCTCCGACAGCTTGCCCGGCTCCGGCGGCGAGGGCAGCACGCCGCGCACGAAGCGGTCCGTCAATTCAGAGAAGAAGCCGTTGCCGCCGCTCAGCCCCACCTGGGCGAAGAGCTTCAGGCCCCGGCTGCCCGCGCACACCCCCGCCACCAGCCGGGTGACGGACGCGCGCAGCCCGGACTCTCCCTCCAGCACGCGCACCAGCAGCGCCAGCCTTGAATTCGCGGGCGACAGCCCGGCGTCCTCTCCGTCCGTCAGGCCCTGCGCGGGGATGCGGTCGCGCATCCAGTGCATCCAGCGCTCCACCCACTCCAGCCTCGGCTCCAGGCCGTCGCCGGGGACCTCCGACAAGAGCCGCAGCAGGTCCCGCACGGCGGGGTGGCCCGGGGCCCGAGGGGCGTACTGGACGCAGAACGCATCCACCTCACGGGCGGACGGCGTGCTGCGGACCAGAAGCTGCTGGGCGGGGGAGGAAACGGTCATTCGCCAGGCGCTCCGGGGGGAGGGGGATGCGGAGCCTACCCGGCCCACGCCTCCCCCGGAACCCGGTGGGAGGGCATGGGCCGGGGTGCCTGGCTGCTCCGTACCCCTTGAGACTGGATTACTTCAGCTTCACCGAAGCGAGCTCGTTGTTCTTCGCGCGCATGGCGCCCAGCAGGGCGTCCCAGCCGCCTTCCTTGAAGAGGGGGCGCACCTGATCATCGCGGATGCCGGTGAGCATGGAGTCGCCCAGCACGGACACGTCCACGACCTTCCAGGCGGTGCCCACCTTCTCCACGGCGTACTTGAGCTTCATCTCCTGCTTCTTCAGCGGGTGGTTGATGAAGATGGTGGAGCCCACGAGCGCCTTGTCGCCCGTCACCTGGGGCTCGTCGTAGGTGATGGAGTCCAGGTTCTTGAAGTTCTCCCGGACCTTGGGGAAGGCCATCTTCGCGAAGAGGCTCTGGAAGAGCTGGGTGAACTCCTTGCGCTGGGCGTCCGTGGCCTTGGTCCACTCGTCGCCCAGGAGGAAGAGCCCCTGCGGGTCGCTGCCCAGGTTCTCCAGCGCCTTGAGGTCCTTCTCGTAGCGCACCGACTGCACCACGGTCTTCACCGGCTTGGTGACGGCTTCGTTGGTGGCCTTGTTGGGCGGCGCGGCGAGCGCGGGCACGGCCAGGGTGAGGGCAACCAGGAGAGGAAGGGCGCGGATGCGGGTGTTCAGGTTCATACGGGTCGGTGACCTCCAACAGAAGGGCTCGGGTCCTGTAGCCCAGGCAAACGCCGCGTGACGCACAAAATTCAACCGGCCCTGGGCCCATACTCCACGCGTTGGGTCCGGGGGGCCGGAGGGTGTTTCGGGCCGAATAATCCTGTGGCTCGGCGGGTTTGACTCTGCTGGGACCGCACGTTTAGTGTCCGGACCCCTGCGCTGCGTCACTGGATTAGCGCGAAGCCCGAGAAGACATGCCTACCGACTTCCTGTTCACGTCTGAATCCGTCACCGAGGGCCACCCGGACAAGATCGCCGACCAGATCTCCGACGGTGTGCTCGATGCCATCATCGCCAAGGATCCGCAGGCGCGCGTCGCCGTGGAGACGCTCGTCAAGACGGGCCTCGCCATCGTCGCGGGCGAGGTGACGACGAATTGTTACGTGGACATCCCGAAGATCGTCCGGTCGACCATCACGCGCATTGGCTACACCGATAGCTCGATGGGCTACGACGGCAACACGTGCGGCGTCATGGTGGCCATCGAAGGCCAGAGCCAGGACATCGCCCGGGGCGTGGACAACAAGAAGGACCAGGGCGCCGGCGACCAGGGCATGATGTTCGGCTTCGCGTGCGACGAGACGCCGGAGCTGATGCCCGCGCCCATCCACTACGCGCACCAGCTCACGCGCCGCCTGGCGGAGGTGCGCCGCAAGGCCCATCCGTGGATCCGCCCGGACGGCAAGAGCCAGGTGACGGTGGAGTACAAGGGCGGCCGCCCGGTGCGCATCGACGCGGTGGTGCTGTCGACGCAGCACGCGGAGGAGGTCTCCAACAAGAAGATCCAGGAGGCCATCCGCGAGGACGTCATCCTCAAGGTCCTGCCGAAGAAGCTCATCGACAACAAGACCAAGTTCTTCATCAACCCCACGGGCCGCTTCGTCATCGGCGGCCCCATGGGCGACTCGGGCGTCACGGGCCGGAAGATCATCGTCGACACCTACGGCGGCATGGGCCGTCACGGCGGCGGCGCGTTCAGCGGCAAGGACCCGTCCAAGGTGGACCGCTCCGCCGCGTACATGGGCCGCTACATCGCCAAGAACGTCGTCGCGGCGGGCCTGGCCAGCCGCTGCGAGGTGCAGGTGTCCTACGCCATCGGCGTGGCGGAGCCGGTCAGCGTGATGGTGGAGACCTTCGGCACGTCCACCGTGCCGGAAGAGCAGATCGCCCGCGCCGTGCGCCAGACGTTCGGCCTGCGTCCGCGCGAAATCACGGAGCACCTGGACCTGCTGCGGCCCATCTACCAGAAGACCGCCGCGTACGGTCACTTCGGCCGCACCGACAAGGAGTTCACCTGGGAGCGCACGGACAAGAAGGACGCGCTCCGCGAGGCGGCCTCCTCCTCCGGTGGCACCAAGTCGCGCACGCCCCGCCTGAAGGCCGTCTGACGTCCCGGCGGCGGCTGGCTTGAGCCCACGCGCTCGCTCCCTCCAGGGGCGAGCGCGTTTTCATTTTCCGGGGTGCGGAGGCCGGGCGCGCACGGCCGGTGAATTGTTAGGACACGGCCATGCCGACTTCCGGTGCCGCGTCTGGCTGGCGCATCGTGCTGCTCACCGTGGCCCCCGCGGTGGCGCACGACTTCACGTTGTCCCTGCGGGCGCAGGGGCATGACGTGGTGGCGTTGGTGGTGCCGGCGGGCATCCGGGGCCTGCGTCCGCTGGACATGGCGGGGTGGGCGGAGCTGGGGCGGCTCTTCGAGTCCGCGCCGCCGTCGCTGGACGTGCTGCTGGTGAGCGAGCGGGCCCACCTGACGCCCCGGCTGGCGGCGCTGAAGCCGGACCTGCTGCTGTGCTTCTTCTTCCCCTGGAAGCTGCTGCCGGAGGCGCTGGCGCTGGCGCCGCTGGGCGCCGTCAATGTCCACCCGTCGCTCCTGCCGTGCTACCGCGGTCCGTGTCCGCTGGGCTGGGCGCTGCGCGAGGATGCGCGGGACGTGGGGCTGACGTTCCACCGCATGGACGCGAGCTTCGACACCGGGCCCGTCCTGGCGCAGGGCACCTTCCCGCTGCACGACGAGGACACGGAGGAGGTCATCTTCGAGAAGTTGATGCTCGCGTCGCGCCAGCTGCTGCCCGGGGTGATGGAGCGCGTGGCGCGGGGCGACCGGGGCGAGCCGCAGGTGGACGCCGACGCCACGTTCGCGCCCTTCTTCGACCGGGCGTACCGGGACATCGACTGGCGGGACCCCGCGCGCTCCGTGCACCTGAAGGTGCGCGCGTGCCGCTTCGCCGCGTGGCGCGACGGCAACGGGGATGCGCGGGCCCGGCTCCAGGGCCGCTGGATGCGGGTGCGGCGCACGCGGGCGTGGCGGGGCGAGGACCCTCGCGAGGTGCCGGGCACGCTCCTGGCCCGTCAGGGGGACGAGCTGCTCGTGCAATGCGGGGACGCGCCGCTCTGGGTGGTGTCGCACACGCTGGAGGAGCCCTGAACGAAAGGGGCGCGCTTGTGTGTACGGCAGCGGGCATCCGGGGCCGGGGATTCAGGCGCGCGGGTGGCATGTCCCGGGGGGCGGACGCAGACAGAGGGCATGGTGAAGAACCTCGGAGACCCGTACCCCATCGTCCGGCTCGAGCACTACGAGCGCTACGTGGGCGCGGCGGTGGTGGAGCGCATCCTGGAGAAGGCGCGTCCGCTGCAAGACCTGCGGGTCGCGCACGTCAACTCCACGTACTACGGCGGTGGCGTGGCGGAGCTGCTCTCCCCACTGACGCTGCTGATGAACAGCGTGGGCATGGTCACGGAGTGGCGGGCCATCCAAGGGCCGCCGGACTTCTTCAACATCACGAAGAAGATGCACAACGCGTTGCAGGGCGCGGACATCCACCTGACGCCGATGAAGGCGAACATCTACGAGGAGGTCGTCTACGAGAACGCGATCCGCAACCGGCTGGACCACGACCGCGTCGTCATCCACGACCCGCAGCCCCTGCCCATCGTGCGCTACAGCCGCAAGCGCGGACCGTGGACCTGGCGCTGTCACATCGACCTGTCGAATCCGGAGCCGGCGCTGTGGGAGTACTTGAAGCCCTTCGTGGAGGAGTACGACGCGATGGTGCTGAGCGCTCCGGAGTACGCGCAGGACCTGCGCACCCCCCAGCTCTTCTTCATGCCGGCCATCGACCCGTTCTCCATCAAGAACCGGGAGATGAGCGAGGCGGAGATGGACGAGCGGCTTCAGCACCACCACATCCCCACGGACCTGCCGCTGGTGGTTCAGATCTCGCGCTTCGACCGGTGGAAGGATCCGGAGGGCGTGGTGTCCGCGTGGCGGCTGGCGCGCAAGGACGCGCCGTGCACGCTGGTGCTGCTGGGCAACATGGCGTCGGACGACCCGGAGGGCCAGGAGGTGTACCAGGAGGTGATGCGGCACCGCGACGAGCGGATCATCATCCTCAGCCGCGAGGACACGGCGCTGGTGAACGCGCTCCAGCGCCGCGCGGCGGTGGTGGTGCAGAAGTCGCTGCGCGAGGGCTTCGGGCTCACCGTGGCGGAGGCCATGTGGAAGAGCACGCCCGTCATCGGTGGGAACGTGGGCGGCATCCGCCACCAGATTGAAGACGGGTACAACGGCTTCCTGGTGGACTCCGTGGCGCAGTGCGCGGCGCGCATGGTGCAACTGCTCAAGAACCCGAAGCTGCGCCGCCAGATGGGGCACCACGCGCACGAGACGGTGCGCCGCCGCTTCCTGCTCACGCGCTACCTGGAGCAGTACCTGGACCTCTTCAACGCCTTCGAGACCCACTACCACCTGCGCCCGCTGCCGCACCTGACGACGTAGCCCGCGTGGCGCTACCTCCGGGGCGGGTGCGTGTAGCGGCCGGCGCGGTACTCGTCCATCACCCGCATGAGGTCCGCCTGCGTGTCCCCGATGAAGGGCCCATAGCTGACCAGCGGCTCGCGCTGGGGCGGACCGGCGTACAGCAGCGCCCGGGCCCGCGTCGTCCCCGTGAGGCGCAGGGTGCTGTCCCCGCCACTCCCCGGCCGGTCCAGCCAGCCCACCTGTCCGGGCCGCAGCGCCCGGGCCTCCGGGCCCACGGCGAGTTCGCCCTCCAGCACGTAGAGGAAGCCGTTGTCCGCGTGGGGCAGGTCGTGTTCGACGGTGGCGCCCGGCTCGAGCAGGAACTCCGCGAGCGTGACGGGCACGTAGTTCTGCGTCGGCGAGCGCACCTCCCCCGAGCTCCCGCTGTACAGCCGGACCTCCACCCCCGGCTCGCGCCGCACCGGCAGCTCCGCGTAGGAGATGTCCTGATAGCTGGCGGGGACCCAGCGCCGCGCCTTGGGCAGCGTCAGCCACAGCTGGAGGATGCGCGCCTCGCCCGGGCGGTCCAGCCCTTCGCCGTGGATGACCCCGCTGCCGGCGGTCATCCACTGCACGTCCCGCTCGCCCAGCCGCCCGCTGTCGTGGGACATCCCGCCCTTCACCACCAGCGTCACCGTCTCGAAGCCGGCATGCGGGTGCGGCCCGCCGATGGGCTGCCCGTCGATCCGGTCATCCATCAGCAGGATGAACGGATCCGACAGGGCGTAGTCCTCCGGTTGGATGACGGGCACCACCGTGTGCGCGGGTCCGAACTGTCCCTGCACGGGGGCGGGCAGGTCGATGATGCGTTCCAGGCGGCGCTCCACGCCGTGCCGTGCATTCGAAAGCGTCATGACTTCCTCCTCGGGGTCAGCGCAGCGCCGGGTAGTCGGTGTAGCCGCGCTCCTCGCCACTGAAGAAGGTGGCGCGGTCCGGCGGGTTGAGCGGGGACTCGAGCCGGAAGCGCTCCGGCAGGTCGGGGTTGGCGAGGAACGGCGTGCCATAGGCGACGAGGTCCGCCTCTCCCGCGGCGACCGCCGCCTCTCCGGCGCGCGCGTCGTAGCCGCCATTCACGATGAAGGTGCCTGGGAAGACCTTGCGCAGCAGCGGGGTGATGCGCTGGTCGGGGGACGGCACCGTGTCGCCCGACACGGGCTCCGTGACGTGCAGGTAGCCCAGGCCCAGCCGGCCCAGCTCCCGCGCGATATGGGTGAACGTCTCCACCGGCGTGGAGTCGCTCATGCCGACGTAGGGGAACTGCTGGGGAAAGAGCCGGTAGCCCACGCGGTCGGCGCCCCAGACGCCCGCCACCGCCCGGGCCACCTCCAGGGGGAAGCGCGCCCGGTTCTCGATGCTGCCGCCGTACGCGTCGGTGCGCTGGTTGGAGCCGTCGCGCAGGAACTGATCCAACAGGTAGCCGTTGCTGCCGTGCAGCTCCACGCCGTCGAAGCCGGCCTCCAGGGCGTTCACGGCGGCGCTCCGGAACTGCTCCACGACGCCGGGGAGCTCCGCGGTCTCCAGGGCGCGCGGCGTCACGGTGGGCACGCGGCCCTTGTGGGTGAAGACCTCGGCCTCGAAGCGGATGGCGGAGGGGGCCACGGGCAGCGCGCCGTCATGGAAGTCCGGATGGGAGACCCGGCCCACGTGCCACAGCTGGGCGAAGATGCGGCCCCCCGCCGCGTGGACGGCCTCCGTCACCTTCCTCCAGCCCTCCACCTGTTCGGGCGAGTGGATGCCGGGCGTGCGGATGTAGCCGACGCCCTGGGGGCTGACCTGGGTGCCCTCGGTGACGATGAGGCCCGCGGAGGCCCGCTGCACGTAATAGGTGACCGCCAGGGGGTTGGGCACGTTGCCGGTGGCCAGCGCCCGGCTGCGGGTCATGGGCGCCATCACCAGGCGGTTCTTCAGTTCAAGGCGGCCCAGCTGGACGGGGGAGAGGAGCTTCATTGTATTTGCCATGGCCCCTTGATGCCGGGGCCGCTATGGACGTTCCATGCCATCCAGTCCAAAAGAATTGACCAATCGTCCAGAGCCCATGGACGAGCAGGCTTCTGACGTCCTCGCGGACGTGCTGGACACGATGCGGCTGTCCACCCACGTGAACGGCCGCTTCGAGCTGTTCGCGCCCTGGGGCCTCCAGTTCCCCCGGAGCCCGGGGGCGCACATCGTCCTCGTCGCGCGCGGAGGCGCCCGCCTGGAGGTCGAGGGGGTCGAGGGCGCGGTGTCCCTGTCCGCCGGGGACCTGGCCCTGCTTCCGCACGGGGGCGGACACACGCTGCGCGACGCGGAGGGCAGCCCCGTCCGGCTGCTGGAGCGGGGCGAGTGCCGGCGGACGGGCAACGCCATGGCGGCCCGGCTGGGGGAGGGCGGCGACCGGACGACCCTGGTCGTGGGCTCGTTCCGGTTCGGCGCCGTGCCGACCCTGCCGCTGTTCGCGGGGCTCCCGGGCCTCATCCACATCGCCGCGGACGACCCCGCGACCGCGCCCTCGGTGGCGTCGACCGTGCAGTTGCTCATCGCGGAGAGCGCGTCGTCCAGTCCGGGGGCGACCGTCATCATGAGCCGGCTCGCGGACATCCTGCTCGTGCAGGCCATCCGGACGCACATCCAGGGCGGTCCGTGTCAGCGGCATGGGTTGTGCGCGCTGGCGGATCCCCAGTTGCGCAAGGCGCTCTCGCTCATCCATGAGCGGCCCTCCGAGCCCTGGACCGTCGAGAGCCTCGCGACGGCCGTCGCCATGTCCCGGTCGGGCTTCGCGGCGCGCTTCAGCGAGCTCGTCGGAGAGCCCCCGCTGGAGTATCTGGCGCGGTGGCGGATGACCAAGGCCGCGCAGCTCCTGCGTGAGAGCGAGCTGCCGCTGGGCGAGGTCGCGGAGAGCAGCGGCTACCAGAGCGAGGCCGCGTTCAACCGCGCCTTCAAGCGTTGGGGAGGCAGCGCCCCTGGTGCGTACCGGCGCGAGCACCGTAAGGGGCCCCGGGACATGTCCGGGGCGTCAGCGCGAGTCGAGGAGCGTGAATAGCGCCGCGCGCGCCTTCGCGACATGCGCTGTACGGCGTCAGCGCGAGTCGAGGAGCGTGAATAGCGCCGCGCGCGCCTTCGGCGACATGCGCTGTATGGCGTCAGAGCGAGTCGAGGAGTGTGAATAGCGCTGCGCGCTCCTTCGGCGACATGCGCTGTATGGCGTCAGAGCGAGTCGAGGAACGTGAGGAGCGCCGTGCGCTCCTTCGGTGACATGCGCTGCACGGCTTCGCGCGAGGCGGTGGCTTCGCCGCCGTGCCAGAGGATGGCCTCCAGCACGGAGCGCGCGCGGCCGTCGTGGAGCAGGCGCGTGTGGCCGTTGATGGTGGCGGTGAGGCCCAGGCCCCAGAGGGGCGGGGTGCGCCACTCGGTGCCGGTGGCCAGGAAGTCGTCGCGTCCGTCCGCGAGCGCTTCGCCCAGGTCGTGCAGCAGCAGGTCGGTGTACGGCCAGATGCGCTGGTGCGACAGCTCCGGGAAGCCGGGCAGCTCGCCGGTGACGGTGGTGGGGCGGTGGCACCGGTCACAGCCCGCGCGCAGGAAGGCGGCCTTGCCCGTGCGCACGTCCTCGCGCTCCGCGCCCCGTCGCGCGGGCACGGCGATGAGGTGCGAGTAGTCCGACAGCGAGGCGAGGTTGGCGTCATCCACCTCCGGCTCTCCGCCGGTGGCGCCTTGCAGGCACGCCGTCTGCGCGGCGGTGCACGCGGACCGGGGGAACAAGGAGGTCGTGAGGCCCATGTCTCCCAGGAGCGCGCCCGCGGCCTGGTGCTCCAGGTCCGGCTGGTTGGCCTTCCAGCCGAAGCGGCCCAGCACCTCGCGGCCCTCCTTCACGCTCCACACGCGGTTGGGGCGGCCGCGGATGCCGTCGCCGTCACGGTCGTCGGGATCCGCCCACGCGAGCAGCGTCGCGTCCGGGATGGCCGCGAGCAGGCCCAGGCCCACCATGGGCTGGGCGATGCGCGGGGACATGCGCACCGTGGGCGAGAGCGGGCCATAGCCCAGCTCCACCAGCGCGTAGCGCGGGGCCTGGAGCGCCACGCTGCCTTCGCCCTGGAGCGCGAGTCCAGGCAGGGACTCATAGGTCACCTGCACCTGGCCCTCGGCGGGGACGCCGTTGATGGCTCGAGGCTGGAACTGGTCGCCGTACGTGGGCTCCGGAACGGGCTCGCCGTGCGGGCCGGTGCCGGGCACGGAGAGGCGCACGAGCAGGGAGGCAGGGGCCTTGGTGTTGCCCGCGACGGGCGCACCCCGGCCGTTGGCGACATGGCAGGCGAGGCAGGAGGTGGCGTGGAAGAGCGGGCCCAGGCCGTCGCGGTCGCGCTGGCTGCTGGGCGCGGGGACCCAGTCCACCTCGAAGTTGGCCTCTCCCAGGAGGAAGCGCGACTTGCGCTCCACCGTGAGGTTCGCGATGGGCTGGACGAAGGCCTCGGGGTCGGCGCGGAACACCGTGGTGGCGCCGCCCGTCAGCGACTCGTCGGGGTCGAGGGGCGCGACCTCCAGCGGAACCTCCTGAGGGGGCTGCTCCACCGGCGTCTCTTCCGGGGGCGGCTTGGCGGGAGACTCGCCGCAGGACGCGAGCGCGAGCGTGAGTCCCAGGACGAGGAGGGGCGAGAGGGCCGGGGTTCCGGAGCGCATGATGGGCGGCGTCAGTGTAGCGAGGGGAGGATGCGCGGAGGCGCGCGAACGCCCGGTGGGAGACGGGCGCTGAGGCTTCGAAGAGGGGACTACCGCGCCAGGCCGCCGGTGCTCGGGCGTCATGGCGCGGGAGCGTTGGCGCTCAGGGCAAGGTCACGGCGCGGGGCGTGGAGACGTTCTTGGGTGCGCCTTCCCCCAGGCCCAGTTGGCCGCTGAGGTTGCTGCCCCAGATGAGCACGGCGTCGTCCCGTGTACGGGCGAGCCCGTGCTGGGCTCCCGCCGCCAGCTCCATGAGCGGTAGGTCCGTGGCCAGGCGCGCGGGCTTGACCCGGGCGTTGGTGTCACCCACGCCGAGCTGGCCCGTGCTGTTGAGGCCCCACGCCCAGGCCGTGCCGTCGCGGCGCAGCGCCCAACTGGAGTTGTTCGCGGCCGTCACCGCCGTGATGCCGGTGAGCTCCAGCACCGGCGTGGGCTGAGCACGGCCCCCGCCGAAACCCGAGTCCCCGTGGCCCAGCTGTCCCGAAGTCCCCGTGCCCCACGCGCGCACGGTTCCATCCGCGAGGAGCGCGAGCAGGTGACTGCGCCCGGAGGCCAGGTGCTCCACCTGCTCGAGGTGGGGCACGCGCTCGGGGGACGCCTGCACGCGCGCCTCCGTCTCACCCGTGCCCAGCACGCCGTCCCGGTTGTAGCCCCAGACGGACACCGTCCCATCGCGGTGCAGCGCCGCCGAGTGTTCGCTGCCCGCGACCACCTGCATCACGTCGGTGAGGTCCGGCACGGCGGTGGGCTGTGTCACCGCCTCGCCCTCCGCCCCCAGGCCCAGCTGTCCGCGCGCGTTGACGCCGAACGCCCACACCTGGCCGCTCACGTCCAGCAGCAGCACGTGCCCGGTCCCCAGCGCCACGCCCACCACGTCCTTCACGCCTTCAATCCGGCGTGCGGCGCCCGCCTGCGCTCCGCCTGCTTCGAGCGAGGACGCCAGCGCGCCGCACAGCCACGCGCTGCCCTCCGCGGAGATCCACGCCGTGGTGTCCATGGCGGACAGCGTGCCCACGGGTCGCTGGTCCTCGAGCGCGAGCGACGGCGTGGGGCGCTCGGCGGTGGTGGTGTCGCAGCGCTGTCCCTGGCCGTTGGCGCCCCAGGAGGCGAAGCGCCCCTGGCGCAGCACGCCGGTGTGGCTCAGGCCCCCGCCCAGCTCAGGCCCCGCGGAGAACGCCACGTCCTGGGTCGCCGTGTTGCCCGCCTCGTCCGTGGCCGACACGTGGAGCACGTGCGAGCCCGGAGGCACGGACAGCTCCAGGGCCAGCGTGGATCCCACCACGGACAACGTCCGGGAGATTCCGTCATCCAGCCACACCTGTACCCGGGTGGCGTCACCCACGTCGCCCGCGATGCGCAGGCGGCTCACGACCAGCCGCTGGCCCGGCCGGGGTGCGTCGATGCGCACCACGGGGGCCTCGGTGTCGGCGGGAGGCGGTGGGGGGACGGAGTCCTCCCCGGGCGGCGGGGAGGAGCCGCCGCACGCGCACAGCGCCAGCAGCAGGGGGACGGTCCACCTCACGGCAGCGTCACCTGGAGGGGCTCGGAGTACGCCCACGACTCCTTGGCGGCGGGGCCACCGCCGACGCAGCCCTTGAAGTTCCATCCCCAGCCGAAGATGGAGCCGTCGCGCCGCACGCTCACCGCGTGGAGCGCGCCCACGCCCAGCGTCGTCACGTTGGAGAGCCCCACCACGGGCGTCGAGGGAGAGGTGAGCGACACCTTGTCGCCCGTGCCCAGCGTGCCGTTGGCGTTCTGGCCCCAGCCGACGACGGTGCCATCCGCGCGGAGGGCGAAGCTGACGGTGCCGTTGGCGAACACGCCCGTGGCCTGGGTGAGGTTCAGCACCGCCACCGGCACGCTGCTGTTGCCGTCCGCGCCGCTCAGGCCCTGGCCCAGCTGGCCGTTCGCGCCCAGGCCCCAGGCGACGACGGTGCCATTGGCGCGCAGCGCGAGCGTGTGGTCCTTGCCCGCCGCGATGTCCACCACGTCCGTGAGGCCTGGCACCTGCGCGGGCCGCGCGTGCGCGGTGCTGTCCTGCGTGCCCAGGCCCAGGTTGCCGGAGCTGTTGCGGCCCCAGATCCACACGGTGCCGTCCGCGCGCAGCGCCACGGAGTGCTCCGAACCGGCGGCCACTTGGATGACGTCCGTCAGGTCCACCACCTTCACCGGCACATCGGAGGCCGCCTTCGTCGTGTCGTCACCGAGCTGCCCCACGTTGTTGGCGCCGAACGCCCACACCGTGTGGTCCTCGGCGAGCACCAGCACGTGCGTGTAGCCACGGACCGCCGTCACCGCGTCCGTCAGCGACGGCACGCGCACCGGGGCGTAGCGGGTCGCCGTGTCCAGCGTGCCGGCGCCGGGGACGCCCAGGCCCAGCTGGGCGTTCTTGTTGTCACCCCACGTCCACACCGTGCCGTCCGTCCCGACCACCAGCGAGCTGTTCTGTCCGAACGCCACCGCGCTCACCGTAGGCAGCCCGGACAGCGGCAGCGGCGAGGGCGAGTACCCGGCCTCCGGACCGGGCTGACCCACGCCGAGCTGGCCCAGGTTGTTGTTCCCCCAGACGTACACCTTCCCGTCGCGGACGAGCGCCGAGTGCGAGCCGCCGCCGCTCACCCACCGGCCGAAGCGGAAGTGGGCCTGCTTTTCGGTGATGTTGCCCGCCGCGTCGCGGGCGCGCAGCACGAGCGTGTTGTCACCGCGCCCGGGCGTGAGCACGAAGGCGAAGGTGCCATCCGGGCCCAGCGTCCCGGCCGCGGACTGCTCCGCGCCGCCGTTGAGCCGCAAGGTGAGGTCCGTGACGCCGACGTTGTCCGTGGTCCGGCCCGTGACGCGCACCTGATACACGGTGAGGTCCTGGCCTTCGGTGGGGCTGGTGAGCACCAGCTCCGGTGCCGCCGTGTCGACCGCGGGCGGGGCGTAGGTGAAGCGCAGCGTCGCCTCCGTGGCCTGGCCGCCGTCGTCCACCGCGCGGAGCGTGACCGTGTTCTCACCGGCCACGGCGTCCACGGGCACCGTCACGGTCTGCTCCGTCTGGCCGCGCGTGACGGGGATGTCCGTCGCCGCGCCGGCGTTGTGCTTCGCGCTCAGCGTCGCGAGCCCGCCCTCCGCGTGCACCACCGCCTGGATGCGCACCGGCGCCTGCTCCACCTGGGCGCCTTCCACGGGCGAGGTGAACGACACCGTGGGGGCGGAGACCTGCGTGCCCGCGTCGGTCGTCGTGCCCGCGTCGGTCGTCGTGCCCGCGTCCACGGTCACGCCCGCATCCCCGTTGCCCGACGGCGGGGTCACCGTGTCATCGCCGCACGCACCGAGCAGCAGCCCCGCCGCCACCCACGCACCCCACATCACCTTGTGTCCCCGCATGGACCCGCCTCGCTCGCCGTTCACGGATTCCCGCTTCGGCTGGATAAATTGAGATTGACTCGCAAAGTCGATTGCTGGGGCGTGTATCGCGGAGGACGGCTCGCGCGCAAGGGGTGGGGATGGGCCTGGTGATTGCGCGAGCACCGGTTTCCGGCGGGGTTTCCGGCCTCTCGGGTAATGGGGGCAGGGTGGCACGAGGCGACGTCAGGGGGGGCGGTGCTCGTGCCAGAAAGACAGACACGACGCCGCACGCGTGGGGCTCGCCGGTCATCGAAGAGCAGGTACGGGCGTTCCTGACAGGTGAATACGGTGAAACGGCGTACGCACTCGCTCTTCACCCAGGGCACCTACTGGTTCATGGCCATGCCGCGCGCATGAGCGATGAACGACTCCGCCCGCTGGTGGAGCGATTCGCACAACTCGTTCGCGAGCACGCCGTCTTCCGAGGAGCCTTCGGAACTATCCGATGCAGATTCCTGACTGCTCCGGCTATCACGCCGCAATCAATTACTACAGCGATGCGGCCCACACGACCCTGATCGGGATCAAGGGTTGCTACTGCGACTCGTGGTCCACCTGGGGCAGGACGTCGGACTTCTCCGAACCCAACCTGGACTGTCAGGCGGTCCGTCCCGGGAGCCTGCGGGCGCTGAACCCTGCGGACAGGCTCTCGTCGCGGACGGCCGCGAGGGCTGCGATAGGGCCGCGACGGAGAACGTGGCGGTGGCACTTGATGACTATCTATCGCCCAAGCCCACGGAGGTGTTCTCGCTGCGTGCACTGCCCCCATCCTCACGTCCAGCGCCTCCGCGCGTCAGAGCCGCACGATGGCGATGAGGGTCTCCGCGTCGATGTAGCCCAACTGCCGTGAGTCCTGGCTCACTGCATTGTCTCCGGACACCACCACCTTGCCGAGAGGGACGCGCGTCTGGCCGTTGGCACCGAGGGCCGCCCGGGCCCAGTCCGGCACCGGGTCTCCCGCCACGGCGGCCACCCGCTTGACGAGGTAGGGGAGCGCTTCATCGCCCAACGTCGCGCGCTGCGCCGCGGGCATCAGGAAGACGACGACATCTGAACGCGCATGGCCTTTCGAACGGTCCAGCCGCCTCGCGACGAGCCGCTGCCCGTCATGCAGCGTGGGCGACATGCTGTTGCCTTGCACCGCGACGACAATCCAGCGGCGTCGCGCCCAGGACGCGACCCCGGCCCCCGCCACGAGAAGCGCGGCCCCCAGGCCCATCGCCATGAGCATCATGCGACCTCCTTCGGGCTCGCCCGTGATGCGACGCGCTCGTCCTGATAGCCGCTCGCCTGGAGCGTGAACAGGCGCGCGTATTCGCCGCCCATCGCCATCAACGTGTCATGCGAGCCCTGCTCGATGAGCTGGCCCTCGGAGAGGACGAAGAGGGTGTCCGCGCTTCGCAGCGCGCTCATCCGGTGGGAGATGAGCAGCCGTGCCCGCCCCTCCCCGTGTCGCGCCAGGGTCCGGTGGATGTGGAACTCGGCGGCGGCGTCCAGGCCGGAGCTTGGCTCGTCCAGCACCAGCAGGTCGACGTCCTCGCGCATCAGGGCCCGCGCCAGCGCCAGTCGCTGCCACTGGCCTCCGGAAAGCGAGACGCCCACCGGCATGTCCTCGTCCTCCCCTTCGAGCACGCGGCTCAGCAGCGTGTCGTAACCCGAGGGGAGCGAGGCGAGCTTTTCGTCGATCTCCGCCAGCCGTGCCACGTCGCGGATTCGCGCCGCGTCCTTCAGCCGGTCCAGGTCCCCCAGGCCGATGTTCTCCGCCGCGGTGAAGTCATACGTCATGAAGTCCTGGAAGGTCGCCGTCATCCGCCGCCGCAGCGCTTGGGCATCCAGCTCGCGGACGTCCACTCCGTCCCAGAGGACCTGGCCGCGCTCCGCGTCATGGAGGCGGCACAGCAGCTTCACCAGCGTGCTCTTGCCGGCACCGTTGACGCCAACGAGTCCTACCGAGCCCCCCGCTGGAATGAAAAGGCTCACCCCCCGCAGCACCCATGGGCCGCTGGCGTCGTAGCGGAACCAGACGTCGCGCAGCTCCATGCCGTGCCGCAGCCGCGCCACCGGACGCGAAGCCTCCGGCGCGCGGACCGGCAGGTCGATGATGTCGAGGTAGTTCTTGAAGGTCTGGACGCTGCGGCTCGCGAACTCGACCTGCGAGAGGAGCCCGTTGAAGGCGCCCTGGATGCCCGCCACGGCCGCGAGGAAGAGCGAGACATCTCCAATCTGGAGCCGCCCCTGGAGCGCGCCCCGGGCGACGATGAAGGCCCCGGCCGCCGCCACTCCGGCGGTGAGCACCGACAGCGCCGCCTGTACGGCCAGCCCCTTGCGGGTCACGGCCATTTCGCGGTCCGCCGCCTTGCGCAGCGATGCCACCATTCGCTCCAGCAGCAGCTCCCCCAATCCGAACAGCCGGCTCTCCTTGGCCGCCCGCACGTCCACCAGCAGCGAATGGTAGAAGTCGCGCCAGCGATACGTCGGCACCAGTGCCGCTGACAGCTCCACCAGCCACCGGCTGCGCACGAGCTGGGCCATCAGGGCCACGCCACCCGCCAGCACCAGCAACAGCGCCATGGGGGGCGACACCGCCAGGACCACGGCGCTCAGCGTCCCCACCGAGACCATCATGCGAAGGATGGCCCTGACGAACTCGATGAGCTGCTGGGGCGCGTCCCGGGCGGCCTCCTCCGCGAGCCGCAAGCGGCCATGGAAGGCGGGATCCTCGAAGTGGTGCAGGCCCTCCAGGGCCGCCACCTTCGCGAAGAGGGAGCGCTCGACCTCGAGGGTGACGCCCCAGCGAATCACTCCGGACAGGTACTCGGAGACGTTGAGGATGGCCATGGAGCCGCCGGCCACCGAGGCGGCGCCCACCGCCAGCGTGAGCGTCCGCTGCGGGTCGGCGAGGTCCCCGCGGCCCAGCTCATCCAGCAACTCCTTGGTGAGCCAGCCGCCCACGGCGGCCACGGAGCCGGTGCACAGCGTGAGGAGGAAGGCGAACCCGGACGCCAGCGGCGCCGCGCGCCACTGGAGCGCCACGGCCGCGCCCACCGTGCGCGACAACTCGCGCAGGGGCCCCCGCTCCCCGTGCGGCTCGCTCATGTCAGGACTTCGTGGAGGTAGTGCCCCGAGGCCGCGACCACGCCCTCGTCGACGAGGACGAGCGTGGGATAGCCCGCCTGTTTGATGGCCCGCGTGACGGAGTCACCCTCGGACAACAACGCCACCCGGGCCATATGCTTCAATGACGCACCCAGTGCCACCGTGTCCGGGTCGCCAGGGTCTCCTTCGATGAACGCCATGAGCGGCACTCCGGGAGGCGACTCGAGGAGCTGCTTGCGCACCGAGGCGCAAGGCCGGCAGCCCGCGGCGAAGAAGCCGACCAGCGTCCGTCCCTCCCGCAGGGCGGCATCCGTAAAGGACTCGCCCTCCACGGTGGTGGCCTCGAAGCGGCCGACCGTATCGCCCTTCTGCGGCAACGCCGGGTCGCGCAGGACGACCTGGTTGGCCACCATCTCCTGAAGCGCGCGCAGCCGACCGACGAGCGCGAGGGTCAGCAACAGGTTGGCCACCACCAGCACGGCGAGGACGACACCACCCACGACAAGCGTTTCGACCATCGGCTGCCTCAGTCTCGTCGGGTTCGCGACAACGCAGCCAGCGACTGCGGTCCTTGAAACAAGAACACCAGATCATCCCAGCGCGTGACGAAGAGCCCCGCCAGGGCGCCGACCGTCCCCGCGATGACGCCCATTCCCACCGCCAGCCCACCCGAGCCGGCCGCGTGGGTCACCGCTCCAATGACCGTGATGGCCAGCAACAGCCCATTGCGAACCAGGTGCGCCGCGCTGACGGGAGCGTTGCTGGCACCGAAGCACCGGCACGCGACCTTCTTTTCCCGGTGAATCACCCACGCGAGCCCCAGCGTGAAGCCCGCCAGCAGCAGCAGCGCCAGCACGTACCCCGCCCCCATGCCCACCAGGAGCAGCAGCGCGGAGGCGGCTTCCGCCAGGATCAACGTGGCCGCCAGCGGCGCCCCGGCCAGAAAGCGCGGAAGGCCAAAGTTCTCGAGTGTCTGGATGAATTCTTCAAAGGGTTTGTGTCCGCGCGCCTTTCCCAACGCGGCGAGCGCGAACACGATGGCCAGCATCAGTCGACAGCCTAGATTGACCGCGTTCAACGGAAGCCCTTGTGAAAACCACGGCTGGACGTGAATGGCTCACATCCAGTCATGGTCATGAAGCAGGAATCAGCAGACAGTGGACTTGACGCAGGGCCCGGTACAGCTGTGGGACAGCCCCTTGGCGGTACAGCACTCGCCGTGGGTCGGAACACAGGCACCTGCGGGAAGCTCGGACAGGAACAACTTCAAGAAGCGGTCACTCAACGCCTTGAGGATCTTCATGGTGTCTCCCTTTCGGTCTACGCCGAGGGGAACCGCTCCCCCGGCGCAGGGTGGAGACTACCTCCTGATGCGAATGTTATGAAAGGGGACATCGTGGAATTCGCGCTTTGGGGGATGACGCAATGCATAGTCATGTGGCGGCTCCCAACAAATGTCAGAGCAGCGGCGGTGCAGGAGCATGATGCGGAAACCGGGGACGAGGAAGCCGAAGGGGACGTCGTCCCTGCGCTCATCGCGGACGCGAAGGCGGCGCAGCTGGTTCTTCCAGGCTAAATGACCACACGCGCTCGATGCGGGTGCCCCCCGGGCAGTACGGCGGCAGGAAGTGCAGCACCAGCCGCTCGCCCAGTGCCCCCAGCGCCTTCTTCCTCTTCTTGCTGGAGTGGGTGGCGGCATTGGCACCCTGAAGCATCCCCTCATTCTCATTTCTCCCTCTGAGCCCGCCTGCTCGGCCGCTCACGGGTTCTCCGAGGGGAAATTTCAAATGAGGAGACTGCCCAGGTCCTCCCCCGGAGCCGGCGCGTGGGGCGCCGTGCCTCCGGGCTCTTCGTGAGGACACGCTGACAGTGGCCTGCGCTGCCAGTGCGTCGGAAAGACAGACATGGACAAACAGCAGCGACGCCGTCGTGGCATGACGTTGATTGAGATCATGGTCGTCATCACCCTCCTGGGCCTCATCGCCGCCGCCGTGGGCGTGGCGGTGATTGGACAGTTGGGCACCGCGAAGCAGCAGCGCGTGACGATGGATTTCGGGGCGCTGGGGGGCGCCCTCCAGCTCTACGCGATACAGAAGGGCCGGCTGCCGGACACGGGACTGCGCGCTGGTGGAGCAGCGGATCCTCACCGCGCTCCCCCGCGACCCGTGGGGCAACGACTCCATGTACACGCTGGACAAGGGGGGCCCGGCCATTCTGTCGCTGGGCGCGGATGGCGCTCCAGGTGGCGACGGTGATGACCGGGACCTCTCGTCACTCGACAGGGACGCGAGGTCCGAGCGGTGACGGAGGGAGAAAAGGATGCTGCCCGAGTGGAGAAGCCGCGATTGGGTGGCGTTTCAGGCCAGAGCGGATTCGAACCGCGAGCCCCATGGTGGTGGAGCCTTACCAGAGCGTGTAGGGCCTCTCCGGCCGGGCAGCACTCCCAGGGACGAGGGCCCGCGAAAATCCTGACGGGGGCTTTTCGCGGTCGCCGTCAGCCCACGGGGAAGGTGTCGAGCGTGAGGGATTCGGGGGACACGGCCAGCTCGCGCGGCAGCTTGAGGACGCCGTCCAGGTAGCGCCAGCCGGTGCCGTCGTGGCGGAAGTCGGAGCGCTCCACGAAGGACTGGTCCTTCCCCTTCTGGAACACCTTGGCGAAGAAGAGGACGCGGGCGAGCCCCGACGCGTCCGGTGGCTGGTGTCCCAGCACCACCAGCCCCGGGTACTGGTGGGCCTGGGCGAAGGCGCGCAGCTCCCGCACGGCGTCCGCTTCTGGACGGGCGCGCATCGGGTGGTCGGGGTGGAGTGTCTTCCACAGGTAGGCGGCGTCGCGCTGGGCGAAGGCGCTGTAGCGGCTGCGCATGAGGCGCTCGGCGTCGGGGGCTTCGGCCTCGCCTCGGTGGAAGGGGGCGCAGCACTGGCGGTAGCGCTGGCCGCTGGAGCAGGGGCACAGGGGGACGGGCGGCATGGAGGGGTGGAGCCTACCCGGGTTCGGAGGCCGGACGGTCGGGTGGCGGACCCGGACGGCGGGGTGGGGAACCTTCGCGCTTGCGGGGCAGGGGGGCAGGGCATATCCCTGGCGCCCACGCCCCCTATGAGCCTGCTTGAAGCCATCGTCCTGGGTCTGGTCCAGGGTCTCACGGAGTTCCTGCCCATCAGCTCCACCGCGCACCTGCGCATCGCGCCAGAGCTGTTCGGCTGGCCAGACCCGGGGGCGGCGTACTCGGCCATCATCCAGTTGGGCACGGTGGCCGCGGTGCTCATCTACTTCCGCAAGGACATCGTCGCGCTGGTGAAGGCGTTCGTCGTGGGCCTGGTGAAGCGCGACCCGTTCGGCACGCTGGAGGCGCGGCTCGCGTGGTTCGTGGGCGTGGGCACGCTGCCCATCGGCATCTGCGGGCTGGCGTTCAAGAAGCTCATCGAGACGCAGTTCCGGTCGCTCTACATCATCGCGTGCAGCCTCATCGTGCTGGCGGTGGTGCTGTTCATCGTGGAGAAGCGCGCGTCGCACTCGCGCACCGTCGCGGACATGACGTGGCGGGACGGCATCCTCATTGGCCTGTGGCAGGCCCTGGCGCTGGTGCCGGGCTCGTCGCGCTCCGGCACGACGCTCACGGGCGGCCTGTCGCTGGGGCTCAAGCGCGAGGACGCGGCGCGCTACTCGTTCCTGCTGTCCATCCCGGCGACGACGCTGGCGGGCATCTTCGAGCTCAAGCACCTGCTGGAGGCGACGGAGCGTCCATCCACGATGGCCCTGGTGGTGGGGACGCTGGTGGCGTTCGTCTCGGGCATGGGCGCCATCGCCTGGCTGTTGAGCTTCCTGAAGCGGCGCACCACCTTGGTGTTCGTGGTGTACCGCATCGCGCTGGGCGTGCTGCTCCTGGGGCTGTTGCAGGCGAGCGTGCTCAAGCCGATGTCCGGCGTGGAGAACCTGGCCACGCCCGAGGCTCCAACCAAGCCGCCCGTGGAGAAGCAGGTC
This sequence comes from Corallococcus sp. Z5C101001, assembly GCF_007352635.1. Taxonomy (NCBI): domain Bacteria; kingdom Pseudomonadati; phylum Myxococcota; class Myxococcia; order Myxococcales; family Myxococcaceae; genus Corallococcus; species Corallococcus sp. Z5C101001. Next base: position 236,765 of record NZ_VKLU01000006.1, on the reverse strand, counting down.
ACGGATTGAGGAAGGGGTAGGTCGTGCGCGTGGAGGTCCTGTTCGATGCGCTGGAGGCGCGGCTGAAGGCGAGGCCGGCGCGGACGTTCGAGCTGCCTGGCCGGGCGCTGCGCGAGGCCGCGGTGCTGCTGCCGCTGTTCGAGCGGCAGGGCGTGCCCTACGTCCTCTTCACCCGGCGGCCCACGAACCTGCGCACGCACGCGGGCCAGTACGCGTTCCCGGGCGGGGGGCAGGAGGCGCGGGACGTCACCCCGCTGGAGACGGCGCTGCGCGAGACGGAGGAGGAGCTGGGCATCGCGCGCGGCGACGTGCGCGTCCTGGGCCTGCTGGACGAGACGCCGACGACGTCGTCGTACCGCATCCATCCCTATGTGGGCGTCATCCCCGGTGACGGGAAGTACGTGCCGAATCCGATGGAGGTGGACCTGGTGCTGGAGGTGCCGCTGGCGGCGCTGCTGGACCCGTCCATCGTGCGCGTGGAGCGCCACATGTGGGAGGGTTTGGAGCACGACGTGCACTTCTACACGCACGGCGAGCACGTCATCTGGGGCGCCACGGCGCGCATCCTGCGCAACTTCCTTCAGCTCGTGGTGGACGTGCCGGACGTGCGCGACCTGCTGGACGCTCCCCTGCCTGCCGGTCCCTGAGCCGCGCGGCCCAGGGGACGTTTCTTGCGAGGCGCTGGAGAAGGCGCCTGCCGCGACCGGAGAGGGCATCGCGCAGGCGCCGCTCTCAAGGCTGCCGGCTCACGTCGCAGCGGGTGGACGCCTGCCGCGCGAGGTCCTCCGCGACGGAGCGCAACAGGCTCCCCAGCAGTGGTGTCCGGACCTCGGAGTCCGCGTCCGGCGCCTCCCCCTGGGTGAGCCACCGCGCCATGCGGCCCAGGCTGGCGGCCGTCACGACGTGCAGCCGCACCTCCACCTGCACGAAGAAGTGCTCGTCCGTGGCCACCCGCGCATCCAGCGTCCAGGCCACGCGCTCCAGCTCCAGCGTGCCCACGCCTTCCGTCAGGAGCCGTCCATCCAGCAGGTAGCTCGCGCGGGTGAACGCGAGCACCTGGGTCACGCGCGCGCTGTCCACGCGCGTGTCGAACCAGAAGGCGCGGCGCCGCCAGAGCGTCAGCTCCACCTCCAGCTTCCCCGCGAGGCCCAGGCGGATCAGCCGGTCCAGTTCGGGTGAGATGAAGGCGCTCGCCTCCGGCCGGACCACCACGCGCCGTCCGGAGACCGTCGCGGTGCAGGAGGCGGAGGCCTCCTCCGCCCGAACACCGGAGGCGAGCAGGCCCGCCGCGACGACGAGCGCCGCGCCACGCCTTCGCTGTGTCTCGAACCTTCCCATGGCTCAGAAGGTCCGGACGAAGAGCAGCCGCGCCTCGGGCGTGACCCGGACCTGGTCGTCGATGCGCCACGCGGCCTCGAAGCGCACGCCGTCGCCGAAGTGGAAGCTGCCGCCCAGGCCCAGCTGCGCGTCCGTCCACGCCCCCGCGGTGTGCACCGAACCCAGGTCCGCGAAGACGCCCAGGCCGTGCCAGCGGTACTCCGCGCTTGCCAGCACCGAGCTGTCGCCGTCGCGAAACTCCTTGAAGCCGAAGCCGCGCAGCGCGCTCCAGCCGCCCAGCGCCTCCTGCTTCTGGAGGGGCAGGTTGTGGCCCGTCGCGGCCCGCAGGCGCAGGCTCAGGCCGGTGTGCCAGCTGACGGGCATGTCCATGGCGACGTCGCCCACCAGCTTCCAGAAGCGCTCGTTCTGGCCGATGGCTCCAGGGCCTTCGCCCACCTCCAGCGTCACGAAGCCGCGCAGCGAGGGGTCACGCTTCCGGCGTTCGAGGTGCTCGAAGAGCGGCGTCTCCGGCGTGCGGAAGAGGGAGCCCACGCGCGTGTCGCGCTCCGCGTTGCCGCTGTACTCCAGGCGCACCACCGCCGAGCGGAAGCGCCCTTCGTTCACCGGCGCGTTCGGGAAGGGCGCGGTGCCGCGCCGGAAGAGGCTGAGGGGTGGAGTGAAGGACTGGAGCGTGCTGGCCGTGTCTCCACGCACCTCCACGCCCGCGAGCCACGCCCGCGCCCAGCGCCAGGTGGCGAAGGCCACGAAGCCCTGGCGGCGGAAGTAGTCCCGGTCCGGCCGGTTGATGAGGAACGAATAGAAGTACGAGTCGAAGTCGCCCAGCCGCCAGCGGTCGAGCGTGTCGATGAAGTCGTGCGCCTGCGCGCCCAGCTCCGCGAGCCCCAGCGCGGGCAACTGCACCTTGACGCCTCCCAGCAGGTTGACGTGGCGCTGACGGCGGGTGCCTTCCGGATCATCCGGCAGGCGCTGCCCGCCCAGCCGCAGGGGGATGAAGAAGGCCCCCTCCAGCGTCGTGTGCACGCGGTCCTTGGAGTCGAAGAAGCGCAGGCTCGCGGAGAGCCCTGGCGCGAAGCCCGTCACCTGCGTGTGCACGGGCAGCAGGTCCACGTCCAGGTCCGGACGCCGCGGGCGCATGTGCACCACCAGCCGCTTCCCCTCCAGGGTGAGGCCATCGCTCCCGCCGTCCCACCCGTGGAAGAGGCGCCGCCAGCCCACCTCGAAGTCCACGTGCTCGCGGCGCCGCGACTCGCGCCGCGCCTCCTCCTGCGTGCGGAAGCGCCGCGTGCCGTCGGCGTCGCGCTCCTCGACGATGCGCACGCTCCCGCGCCGCTCCTGGAGGTCCTCGCCCTCGTCGGCCCTCAGGAAGGGCAGCCGCGACTCCAGCCGCTCCATGGCGCGGCGGGCATCGCTGCGCAGGAAGACGTCGCCCGGCTCCAGGCCCAGCGCTTCTTGGACGCGTACCGCCATCGCCGCGTCCACGCCCCGGACCTCCACGGCCTCCAGCTGGCCCTCGTCCACCTTCACGACCAGCCGTCCCTCGGGGGACAGCGTGGCGCTCAACGTCGCCAGCAGGTAGCCATCGTCCTCCCGGAGCGTGTTCAGCGCGCGCTCGAGCGCGGCATCCAGGCCGCCCAGCATGATGCCGGGGCGGAACGTTCCGGCCTCCGTGCGCGCCAGCCACCGCCGGGGCGGGCGCGGCATCGGACACGGGGTGACGACCCTCAGCGTCCCGCGGCGCTTGTGGAATCGCAGTGTGGCGCTCTGCTCCTCCGGGTCCTGCGCATCGTCGACGCCGGGGAAGCGCGACGGCAGCACGAGCAGCGCGTCCCGCAGCTCGTCCGGGCGGAGGTCCTGAAGGCCCTCGAACTCCACCGAGGTGACGGTGGGGTTCTCCGTGAGCAGGACCTCGAGCATGGCCGGCCCCTGCTCGCTGACGCGAACGCGAGGCTCCACGCGGGCGAAGAGGCCGGTGCGCGCCAGCCGATGCAGCAAGGTCTGCACCTCGCTGCCCGACAGGGCTCGCGTGTCGTCCGCGGGCGGCGCTCCCACGAGCTTGCGCACCTGCGTGTCGGTGAGCCGCTGGAGCCCGCGAAGCTCCATCCCCATGGGGGTGAGGCCCCGGCCGTCGACCTCCACCTGCGTGGGCGCGAGGACCTTGGCGTCCGTGAACGCCCCGTCATCGTTGTTGAAGGAGTCGGGACACGTCGAGGTGTCGGAGTCCTCTCGCGCTTCGTCTGCCGGTGGAGGACGGGGCGCGGTGACGGCGTCCGGCATGCCGGCATCCGGTGGGGGTTGGGCCAGGGCCGCGAGCGAGACGAAGCAGAGTGCCAGTGCGAGACGGTTCATGGCGGGAGGCAGGAGCATGCGCCGTTCCAGGCAGGGGCCCACGGCAAGTGCCCGGAACGACGAAGGGCGATGGGGTCGGCGGATGTCATGGACACATCCGGATGTCATGGGCGGTTGTGGCGGTGACATCACGCGGCTTCCGCGTCCCGGTCAGGAGGAGAGGGGCAGGCCCAGGGCCTTGATGCGGCGGTAGAGGTTGCCGCGGTCCACCTGGAGGAGGCGCGCGGCCCCGGCGATGCTCTCTCCCTCGCGGAGCGCGGCGCGGATCAGGTCCCGTTCGAAGTCCTCCACCTGTTCGCGGTAGCTCTTGTCGCCCAACGTCCTGCGCGGCGCGGGCGTGGCGCTCGTGGGCGAGGCCACCACGTCCGGGCGCAGCTCCAGCGGGCCGTCGCCGCGGAGCAGGTTCAGCCGCTCGATGACGTTGCGCAGCTCGCGCACGTTGCCGGGCCACGGGTAGGCGCGGAGCGCGGCCTCCGCTCCCGGCGCGAGCACGAGCGGCGTGCGGGGCCCCGCGAGCTCCGCGGCGAAGACGCGCGCGAGGGGCAGCAGGTCCTCCGGACGCTCGCGCAGGGGCGGCAGGTGCAGCGGCAGCACGTTGAGTCGGAAGAAGAGGTCCTGCCGGAAGCGGCCCTCGCTCACCGCGCGGCCCAGGTCCTGGTGCGTGGCCGCGAGGATGCGCACGTCCACGGGCACGGGCAGCGTGCCGCCCAGCCGTTCGACCTGACGGGTCTCCAGGACGCGCAGCAGCTTGGCCTGGAGCTCCAGCGGCATGTCTCCCAGCTCGTCCAGGAACAGCGTGCCGCCCTGCGCCTGCTCCACCCGGCCCACCCGCCGTGACACCGCGCCGGAGAAGGCGCCGCGCTCGTGGCCGAACAGCTCGCTCTCCAGCAGCGTCGCGGGGATGGCCGCGCAGTTGACCGCCACCAGCCGGCCCTTGCGTCCGGAGGCCTTGTGCAGCGCCTGCGCCACGCGCTCCTTGCCCGTGCCCGTCTCGCCGGTGATGAGCACCGCCGAGTCGCTGGGGCCCACGCGCGCGATGAGCTGGCGCAGCGCCTCCATGGCCGGGCTGTCGCCCACCAGGTGTCCCGGCCGGGCCAGCGCGTCCAGCAGCCGTTCCCGTTCCTCGCGCAGCGCGCCCAGCGCCAGCGCGTTGTGGATGGCGGTGAGGAGCCGCTCGGGAGAGGGGGGCTTCTCCACGAAGTCCGTGGCCCCCAGCTTCAGCGCCTGCACCGCCTCCGACGGAGAGGCCTCTCCCGACAGGACCACCACGGGCACGGACAGCGGCTTGGGCAGGCGCGCCAGCAGCTCCAGGCCTGTCTCGCCCGGCATGCGCAGGTCCAGCAGCATCAGCGCGAAAGGCGCGTCCTGCGCTTCGAGCAGGCGCATGGCGTCCGCGGTGGAGCGGGCCTCCAGGGGGGAGAAGCCCTCGTCCTCCAGCAACCCGCGCACGGCCCGGAGCACGCCGGGGTCGTCGTCGACGAGGAGGATGCGGGCCCCGGGCTTCACGCGGCCACCCCGGAGGATTCGGAGGAGGGAATGCGCGGCAGCGTCACCTGCGCCTGGGTGCCACCTTGGGGGCCCGGCTCCAGGCGCAGGGTGCCGCCATGTTCGTGGGCGATCTTCTGCGCGATGGGCAGGCCGAGTCCGCTGCCACCGGGCTTGGTGCTGAACAGCCCTCGGGTGAGGACGGGGCCCTCCAGCACGCCGGAGACGCCGCTGCCGCCGTCGCGCACGGTGACGTGCACGCGTCCGTCTTCCTCCGTGTGGAGTGCGACGCGCACGGGAGGTGCGTTTGGCGGGGAGGCCTCGGTGGCGTTCTTCACCAGGTTGCCGAAGAGGCGGCGCAGTCCGTCCGGATCCGCGAGCAGCGACACGTCCTCGCCGGGCTCCAGCACCACGGGCACGGGGGAAGTGCCCGCGTACAGCGTGCACACCTCCGCGAGCAGGACGCGCAGCGACACGTCCTGGAAGCGGGGGGCGGGGAGGCGGGCGAAGGTGGAGAAGCTCTGGGTCATGCGCATGAGCAGGTCCACCTCTTCTTGGAGGAGCGCCACCGCTTCGGTGAGGCGCGCGGGGTCGGGCGGGGTGCTGGCATCCTGCCGGGACAGACGCGCGAGGGAGAGCTTCATTGCGGTGAGGGGGTTCTTCAGCTCGTGGGCGAGGGCGCGTGCGACGTCCTGCCACGCGGCGATCTGCTCGGCGGCCTTGAGGCGCTCCTGTTGGGCCAGCAGCTCGTGGCCCATGCGGTTGAACTGGCCCATCAGGAACTGGAGTTCGTCGCGCGCGGGTTCGGGGACGGGGAGGCGGACGGACAGGTCGCCGCGCGAGTAGGCCCGCATGCCCTCCAGGAGCGTGGACATGGGGCGGGTGAGCACGCGGCCGAGGAGCACCGCGGACACGGCGAGCACGACGGCGGCCACGATGCCGACTCCGGCGATGAAGACGGGCACGCGGCGCACGAGGGCACGCCGCGCCAGCTCCGCCTGCGCCAGGTTCAGCCGCGCCTCGTCGAGGGTGTCCGGTGGCAGGCCGCGGCGGATGAGCTCCTCGGACACGCCGTCCAGTACACCCTCCACGGGAGCGATGGAGACGGAGAGCACGCGCTCCAGCACGCCTTGGGCGAGCGCACCCAGCAACGCCAGCGGGATGAGGCCCGCGAGCAGCATCACCGCCAGCAGGCGTCGGCGGAAGCGGGACGGAGGCGGGGACGGACCCCTCTGCGGCGGTGCACGGCGCATGGCACGGTGTTCATACCGCAGCTGCACCAGCACAGGGGATGTGGAGGGGATTCACCTCGGCCTCGTTCCACTGGCATTCTGGATGGGTCGGCTTGTTTCAACGAGGCAGGTCAAGAAGCCATGGAGGTTTCATTGCGGCGCGCGCTTCTCCTGGCTCTCGTATCCGGACTGGCCGGTGCGAGTTCCAGGCTCTACTCCCTGCGCTCCGAGCTTCAAGATGGTGGAGTCGATGGAGGGGTGAGCGCTCCTGTCGAACCTGTAAATACGACTTACAAGTTGCCGCCTCGTCGAGTTCACCCTCCGCGAAGATGTCCTTCAGGTGCAGGGTGACGTTCTGCGGGGTCGTTTGGAACAGCTCCGCCATCTGTGCCTGGGTCAGCCAGAGGGTCTCTCCCTCGAAGCGGCACTGGATGCGCGTTCGCCCATCTTCGGTCTGGTAGAGGATGAGCCCGGAGCTGCTGGCCTCGTTGGTCATGGGGGGCTCTTCAGCGTGCGTCCCAGGCCCCCATCAACCGTCGAAGGTCAGAACTGGAGATACACGTACGGCCGCGTCTCCATCGTGGAGAGCTGCTTGATGCCCAGCCCCAGCAGCACCAGCACCACCGCCCGCGCGGGCGCCGGCAGCTTGAGGAACGCGAGCGCCGCGACGTCGTAGACCTTCATCGGCACGGCGTGCGCCGCCACCGCGATGGCCAGCACGCTCCACACCAGCGGGCCCACGTTCGCCAGCCCCGGGATGCCCTGCATCATCCGCGCGTAGAACTCACTCGCGTGCGCCATGTCCGGCGCCCGGAACACCACGCGCGTCAGCACCACCAGCGTGAACGTGGCCAACATCCCGAACGCCACGCGCACCGGGCCCGGCTCCTGCTCCTTGCCCTTGAACCACCACCAGCACCGCACCGCGCACAACGCCACGCCGTGCACCGCGCCCCACACCGCGAAGCGCCAGTCCGCCCCGTGCCACAGGCCGCCCAGCACCATCACCATCATCAGGTTGAAACACACCCGCGCCTTCGAGCGCCGGTTGCCGCCCAGCGGGATGTACAGGTAGTCCCGCAGCCACGACGACAGGCTCATGTGCCAGCGGTTCCAGAACTCGAACAGGTTCTTCGCCAGATACGGCCGCGCGAAGTTCTCCGGGAACTTGAAGCCGAACAGCGTCGCCACGCCAATCGCGATGTCCGAGTACCCCGAGAAGTCGTAGTACAGCTCCAGCGTGTACGCGACCGCCGCCACCGCGCACTCCGCCGACGAGTACGCATGCGGGCTGCTGAACACCGGATCCACGATGCCGCTGCCCAGCACGTCCGCGATGACCAGCTTCTTCACCAGCCCCACCGCGACGCGGAACAGCGCCTTGTTCCCGTCATCCGACGACAGCGTGGGCACCTCGCGGAAGTGCGCCATCAGCTCCGACGCCCGCACGATGGGCCCGCTCAGCACGCGCGGGAAGAGCAGCATGTAGAGCAGGTGCTCCACGAACGAGTGCTCCGGGCTCGCCTTCCCCCGGTACACATCCACCGTGTAGCTGATGGACTGGAAGACGAAGAACGCCAGCCCCACCGGCAACAGCAGGTGGAAGGGCTCCGTGCGCACCTCCACGCCCCAGGGGCCCAGCAGCGACACCGCCGTCTTGCGCAGCAGCTCCAGGTACTTGAAGCCCGCCAGCAGCCCCAGGTTGGAGACGACGGACACGACCACCAGCAGCTTGCGCACGCCCGGCTGGTCCGTGCGCCCCATGCCCTTCACCAGCAGGTGGTCGACCGTCACGCCCGCCAGGAAGATGAGGAGCGGCAGCAGCTTCACCGCCAGCACCCCGACGGGCAGGCCGCCCGCGAGCTCCGGCAGCGAGACCTGCAGGAACGACGCATACACCAGCAGGCTGGCCCCGAGCAGCACCAGCATGCGCGGCCAGTAGTACCGGTGCACCGCCCAGTAGAGGGCGAACACCCCGATGACGAAGACGACGTACTGGAGGCTGTGGGACAGCACGGCTCAGGGCGCTCCCGCGGCGGAGGCTGTCGGCTCGCCGCCCTTCTTCTTCGTGGACTCGTACGCCGCCATCAGGTCCTTCACGAACGCGTTCGCCAGCACGCCGTAGCCCGCGGGCGTCAGGTGCACCCCGTCCGAGTGGCCCAGCGGCTCCGGCTGCCGCTGCCAGCGTTGCATGGCGCGCTCACCGCCCATGGCCGCTCGCGCGGACCAGTACGCGCACCCCGCGTCCTTCGCCACCTGCGGCACCGTCGCGAGCACCTTCCCCAGCGACGGCGCCTCCGCCCACCGGCCGTCCGCGTCCTGCTCGAGCCGGTCCGTGGGGCCGATGATCAGGCACTCCGCGCCCGTCGCCTTTCGCAGGCGCGACACCAGCGCCGCGTAGTCGTGGCGCAGGCCGTCCGCGTCCAGGCCCGGCAGCTCCGCCTCGTTGGTGCCGTACCAGAACACCAGCAGGTTCGGGCGGCGCGCCGAGAGCTGCGCGTCCAGCGCCGCCGCGTCCATGTCCCGCGCCGTGAAGACCGTGGCGCCGGGCAGGCCCAGCGCGTCGTACACCAGCCCTGGCGTGTCGTACTCCAGCGCCGCGCCCAGCACCGTCGCGCTCCCGCCACCCTCCGGCACCGTCACTTGCACCGTGTGCGCCACGCCCGTCACCGGGAAGGAGCGGATGCGCACCGTGGGGTGCGTCAGCGGTTCAGGAGGCGGCGCTTCGGGGGGAATCGCCTCGCCGTCCACCGTGATGTCCGGCGACGCGGCGCCCGGCGCGTCCAGCGCGTACAGGTCCAGCCGGCCCTGCCGGTCCTTGTCCGCAGCGCAGCCTTCGCAGAAGGAGATGCCCAGGCTCGCGCCGGGCGCGCCCACCGCGCGGATGCCGGTGAGGCCCCAGAGGCCGCCTGGCGTGCTCCTCGCGTCCTCCACCGTCCACGGGCCGTCCAGCGTGCGCGACACGTGCGCCGCCTTAAGCCGGGGCGAAGGCTTGCCCGCCGCGATGAAGCCCCGGCCCGCGTCGCCAAAGCGCTTCGTCAGCGCGTCGCGGACCGCGTCGGAGAAGAAGTGCGCCGCCGTGTGCGACGCGCCCAGCTGCGCGATGCCCACGCGCAGCTTCGCGCCGGAGTCGCGGCGGGCCAGCGACTCGAAGGTGTGGAGCAGCGCGGGCGTGGCGTTCTGCAGGCCGCTCAGGTCCGTGCCCGGCACGTGGGGCGGATGCGTGCGCGCGAAGGCCCGCTGCAACGCCAGGTCGAAAAGGTGGCCCAGCAGGTTGGAGCCGCGCACGCGCGGGTGCACGAGGTCCTCCAGCATCAGGCCGGACTCCAGCCACTTGAGCGCGGAGCCCTCGCCGCCCATCGCCGCCAGCGTGTCGTAGAAGGCGCAGCCGCCGTTGCGCGCCTCCTCGCGGAACACCTCCGTCACCTCCGCCGAGTGCCGGCGCGTGACGAGCTCGCCGCTCATCGTGCGCACGCCCGCGTCGATGGGCGACATCACGAGGCACGCCGCGTCCGGCACCGCCGAGCGCACGCGCGACACCAGCTCCTTCATCTGCGAGCGGACCTCGTCCACCGTGGTGCGCTCGCGCGACAGGAAGAACGCCTCGTTGCCGCCCACCATCAACACCACCAGCGACGGCTTGCGGTGCTTGAGCTGCGCGCGGAACGCCTGGGGCTGCGCGCGCAGGTACACCTCCGCCATGCCGCCCAGCAGGCCCACCGTGTCGTAGACGACGCCCGGCGTGCCCGACTCCACCGACACGCCGTGCAGCTCCGTCTTGCCGCTGGCGGTGAGCGTCAGCGTCTTCGCGCCCTCCGGGAGCCTCAGCCGGGCGAAGGCCGCCTCCGACTTGGGGCCGAACGCGCGCGTCTGGAGGCGCTGCGTGTTCTTGCCGTCCACCGCCACCTGCACGGCGCCATTGGCGGGCTGGGCCAGGAAGAACAGCTCCGCCTCGCGCGCGCCCTCCACCGAGTAGCGGGTGGCCTGCGCCGGTCCGCTCGTGGAGAAGGCCACGCCCGTCCATCCCACGCGGTCCTTGGGCCAGTGCGTGTCCACCAGCCGCTCCATCTTCCAGCCGTCCGTGCTCGCGGTGCCCGCGCGCGTGGCGCGGCCGGCGCTCGCCAGCCGGTGGATGTAGAGGAAGCCCGGGCCGCCCGAACCGAAGCGCTCCTGGAGCCGGTCGCGCACCAGGTCCGTGATGTAGTCCGAGGCGATCAGCGAGTCGCCCAGGTGCACCACCCGCACCGGCGTGCGCCGCGCGTCCGAGCGCAGGTCCCCGAGCGCCCGCATGAACGGCGCCAGCCCGTCCTCCTCACAGGTGCCGTCCGCGCGCGCCTTGCGGCAGTTGAGCTCGATGTCCACGTGCTTCGCGCCCATGCGCTCGCGCAGCGCCTCCAGCTCCAGCGCGTTCGCCAGGGTGGGGGCGCTCAGCTCCTCCAGGCCGATGCCGGGCACGGCCGGGGCCTCGCCCACGACGGGGCCCGCCTTGGGGTTCGTGTCGTTGACGGCGGTGTCCGCCTCCGCGAGCGCGGAAGCCGGGGCGTCCGGCGCCAGCGCGTCGGCGGGTGGACGCGGGGCCTTCACCCCGCGCAGGGACGCGGGCAGCACGAGCGCCGCCAGCTTGGGCCCGAGCGAACCTTCCTGTCGAAGGGTGGGGAGGGGGCGGAACTTCTCCGGCAATGGCGCCAGGGACAACCCCACCGCCAGGAGCACGGTGAAGGCCAGCGTCCATCCGGTGGATGTGGGCTTGAGGCTCAACGCCGGGGCATGAGACTGGCTTTTCGGGGGCGGGTCAAAACTCTGCCCACATTGTCGCGCCCCATCCCTTGGGGGGCAGGCGGCCGGGCCCCCTTTCGCGGGCGGCGCGAAGCGCTATGGTGCGCCGCCGTTCGCGCCGGGTGTGGCCCGGCGTGTCCCTAGGAGCACGCACCCGCATATGGCCCTCTACCCCGTCATCATGGCCGGAGGCTCCGGCACCCGCTTCTGGCCGCTGTCACGCCAGGCCCGTCCGAAGCAGTTCCTCCCGCTGGCCTCCAAGCAGCCGCTGCTCACCGACACCGCCCAGCGCCTCAGGGGGCTGGCGCCGGTGAAGAACACCTTCATCGTGTGCGGCCCCGTGCACGCGAAGACGGCCGCGAAGCTGGTGAAGGGCCTGCCCAAGGGCAACCTGCTGGTGGAGCCGGTGGCGCGCAACACCGCGCCCGCCATCGCGCTCGCGGCGCTCCAGGTGGCCGCGCGCGACCCCCAGGGCGTGCTCGCGGTGCTGCCGTCGGACCACCACGTCGCGGACGTGAAGGGCTTCCAGCGCACGCTCGCGGAGGCGGCGCGCATCGCGGAAGGGGGCCACATCGTCACGCTGGGCATCAAGCCCGCGCGTCCGGAGACGGGCTACGGCTACATCCAGGTCGGCGACGCGCTGGAGGGCGGCGGCCGCCGCGTGAAGGCGTTCAAGGAGAAGCCCGACCTGCAGACGGCGCAGGCCTACGTGGCCGGCGGCGACTACCTGTGGAACGGCGGCATCTTCGTCTTCCGCGCGGACGTGATGCTGGCGGCCTTCCAGAAGCACATGCCGGAGATGCGCAAGGGCCTGGAGGCGCTTCAGGGCGCCGTGGGCAAGCGCACCTTCCCGGCGGTGCTCAAGCGCGTGTTCCCCAAGCTGCCCTCCATCTCCATCGACTACGGCGTGATGGAGAAGGCGGAGAACATCGCGGTGCTGGACGGCGACTTCGGCTGGTCCGACGTGGGCTCCTTCGCCGCCATCCCGGAAGTGCGCCCCGCGGATGCGCAGGGCAACGTCGTCTCCGGCGACGCGGTGCTCGTGGACTGCACGAACTGCGTGGTGCTCGCGGACAAGCGCACGCTGTCCGTGGTGGGCATGCACGACGTGGTGGTGGTGGACTCCGGTGACGCCGTGCTCGTCGTCCCCAAGGACAAGAGCCAGGACGTCCGGAAGGTCGTCGAAGCGCTCAAGGCGAAGAAGCGCAAGAAGCTGCTGTAGGCCCCGAGGCGACTCCGCCGCCTGTCTCCTCCCCACACCTTTCTTCCTGGGGCTTCCTGTCATTTCTACAGGGAGCCCCGGTTCGTTTTGCGGGGTTCGATGGCACTTTGGGACGTTGGAGTGTCGCCGGGTGGACGGAGGTGGCCCCCGGGCATGGGGCGCGGAGGTTGCAAGCCCACCCCGGGTCCGCCCCATTCCCGGGGCGTCAGGCGGGGATGGCGATGGGCTGCAAGCGCTGCGTGGGAGAGCACCGGAACGGGGAGGCCTGCCCCGTCGCACCGCCACCGGTCCCGGGGGATTCGCTGGAGGGGCAGCGGCACGGGCCGTTGCTGCTGAAGCGCCGGTGGGAGGTGGGGGCGGTGGCGTCGGTGTACCTGGCGGAGTACGTGCCCACGGGGCACCGCTTCGCGGTGAAGGTGCTGCATGCGCATCTGGCGGCGCGGCCGGCGGTGCGCTCGCGGTTCATCGCGGAGGCGCTGGCCCAGCGCTCCGTGGTGCACCGCCACGTGGCGCGCGTGCTGGATGTGCGCCCGGGGCCGATGGGCCTGCCGTGCGTGTTGATGGAGGCGCCGGAGGGGGAGCCGCTGAGCGCGATGCCCCTGCCGTTGTCGCCGGTGGAGGTGGGGGAGGTGTTGGATCAGGCGCTCGCGGGGCTGGAGGCGGCGCACTCGCGGGGGGTGGTGCATGGGGACCTCACGCTGGATGCGCTGGTCGTCGCGCGCGACGCGAAGGGTGCGCGGCACGTACGGGTGCGCGACTTCGGCGCGGGTGCGGTGCGGGACGCGGCGCTGTCGCCCGAGGAGCGCGCGCAGGGCGTGATGGTGGGCTCGCCTACGTTCATGGCGCCCGAGCAGTGCGCGGGGACGCGTGGAGGTCCGCGCGCGGATGTGCATGCGTTGGGCGTGGCGGGGTATCTGCTGGTGACGGGGCGGCTGCCGTTCGGGTTGGGGCGGTCCGCGGACGTGGCGCTGTTCCCGCCGCATGCCATCAACGCGAGCGTGCCGCCCGCGCTGTCCACCGTGCTGCTGCGCGCGATGGCCGCGCGTCCAGAGGAGCGCTTCGACAGTGCCTGGGCTTTCCGTGTCGCGCTCGCGCAGTCACTGGGCCTGAGCGCGCCCGTGCGGAACGCAGCGGCTGATGCGCGTGAGGACGTTTCCGAGGAGTTCGTGACACAGCAGGGAGCGGAGTCGAGCGGTGCTTCGACAGAGGCCGTCGCGAGCGGAGAGAAGCCGCTCGGTGCTTCGACAGAGGCCGCTACGCGCGAAGTGAAGTCGCACGGCGCTGCGACAGAGGCTGCTACGCGCGAAGTGAAGTCGCACGGCGCTGCGACAGAGGCCGCTACGCGCGAAGTGAAGTCGCGCCACGCTTCGGCGGAGGCCTTCGCGAGCGGAATGAAGTCTCAGGGCGTGGCAGGCGATGATGTCGTCGCGAACTGGGCGGCCCAGCGAGGCACTTCGACCGGCGCCGTCACGCGCTCCGTGATGGAGCGCGACGCGGCGGAGGACTTCGAGATCGTGGAGGACGTTCCCGAATGGGGCGGGGTCGCCACGTCCATGGAGGACGCGGCACTGCGCGCGGCGGACATCGCGCACTCCGATACCCGCGCCGGTGAGGTGGCCATGCGCGCGGAGGTGGCCGCGTTCTGGGCCTCGGCCGTGGCACTGCTGGAGCCCACCGAACCCGAGCCGCCTTCAGCCATTCACACCTCGCCCGTCGCCGCGGAGGCCGATTCCTCGGGCTCCACCGCTTCCGGCGCCATGCCCGGCCCTCACCCGGCTCCTGCTCCGGGGGCTCCCATCCTCCTGGTCCATCCAGCCATGAGCACCGCCCCCATCGAGGCGGCTTCGGACACGAACACCGCACGGTCCCGTGCCCCCATCCTGTTGGTGGATCCGGCTTCGCCCCTGTCCGTCACGCCGATGCCCGCGGTGAGCCCCACGTCCACGCTGGGCGCCGCCGCCATCCCTTTCATGACCCTGGCCCCCTCGCTGGACGCCGCGCCCATTCCGCTCGTGAACCGGGTGCTCGACGCGGCCTCCACGCCCCTGCCGCTGACGGACGCCGTGGCTCCCTTGGAGGCCTCCGCGCCCCGCACGGATGCGCTCGCGGACCTGCGCGTACGCCTGGGCCTGACACCGGGCGAAGGCCTCCAGCCTGTCTCCGTGAGCGACGTCGCCCCCGAGGGCCTCTTCGCGGAATGCCAGGGCGCGCTGCCCCCGCTCGCCGCGCGCCTGACCGTGGAGGTGTCCTTCCGGGGCGACACGGTCCTGGGCTCCTGCGACGTCGTCCGCCACGTCACCTTCGACGAGGCGCGCACCTGGAACGTGCCCGCGGGCGTCTTCGTCCACTTCTCCGACGAGTCCCCCGCCCTGGGCCGGCTCCTCTCTCGCGCGCTCATCGAGGACGCGGAGCCCGCCCCCGACGCGGAGCTCGCCCGCCTGCTGTCCCGCGCGGAGGCCGTCGCCCGGGACCCCTACGCCCTGCTGGGCGCGAAGCCCGGCGCGGACTTCGGGGACATCCACCACCGCGCCCAGGCCGCCCTGCGACGCCTGGTCGCCTTCCAGCTCCGCCCGCTGCCCACGGCGCAGTGGCAGGCGCTTGAAGCCCTCCGCGTCCGCGTGCTGGCCGCGCAGCGCATGCTCGGCGAGCCGCTGTCCCGCGTCGGCCATGACGCCACCCGGGGCAACCTGGCGGGGCTCGCCCGGTGCGTCGCCGCCGGGGTCCCCGAACCCACCCTGGAGGCCCTGCGCAGCGCCTTCCTCGCGGCCCGGCCGGAGGTCGAATCGAAGGCCCGTGCCCTGTTCACCCAGGGACATGCGTTGGAGGTCCAACGGGCCATCCCGGCCGCGCTGGAGCGGTACGCGGAGGCCCTCAAGCTGGACCCGCTGAACACGTCGTGGCTGAAGCACTACCAGGCCCTGTTGCGGCAGGTGCCAGGGGAGGCGGGGGCCCGGATGGGAGGGGGCATGGCCTGATGGGGGCCATTACCCACTCCCGGGGGTAGTTCCCCACTCCCGGGTGGCCTGTGCGTTCAACAGTCGGCCGGGCGCGTTCGGGTGTGTGCAGCCCCCGGGCCCGCTCGTGTAGTGTCCGGCCCCTTCCGCTACGCCCTCCCGGTTCCAGACGAGGGTGGGGACACTGCCATGAACGCGCACATCTTCCGCGAGTACGACATCCGAGGCCTGGTGGACAAGGACCTCACCATCGAGGTGGTGGAGCTCCTGGGCCTGGGCCTGGGCACCATGATCCGCCGCAAGGGCGGCACCTCCATCGCGGTGGGCCGCGACTGCCGCGAGTCCTCCACGCGCTTCCGTGACGCGCTCGCCAAGGGCCTCACCACCACCGGCCTGGACGTCTACGACGTGGGCGTGGTGCCGACGCCGCTCACGTACTTCGCGGCGAACACGCTGCCCGTGGACGGCCTGGCGATGATCACCGGCAGCCACAACCCGCCGGAGTACAACGGCTTCAAGATTGGCGCGGGCAAGACGACCTTCCACGGCCACGAGATCCAGGAGCTGCGCCGCATCATCGAGGCCAAGGACTTCGCCACCGCGAACAAGCCCGGCCAGGTGACGCCCTACGACATCGTCACGCCCTACAACCACTTCATCCGCCAGACGGTGAAGGTGGGCCGCAAGGGCATGAAGATCGTCATCGACGCGGGCAACGGCACCGGCGGCGAGATCGCCGTGCCGCTGTTCCGGAGCATGGGCTTCGACGTGGTGCCCCTGTTCTGTGAGATGGACGCGAACTTCCCCAACCACCACCCGGACCCCACGGTGGTGGAGAACCTCCAGGACCTCATCGCCGCGGTGAAGCGCGAGAAGGCGGAGGTGGGCATCGCCTACGACGGCGACAGCGACCGCATCGGCGTCATCGACGACCAGGGCAACGTGCTCTGGGGCGACCAGCTGATGGTGCTCTTCAGCCGCTACGTGCTGAAGGAGTCCCCGGGCGCGGCCATCGTCGGCGAGGTGAAGTGCAGCTACACGATGTACGACGACATCGCGAAGCACGGCGGCAAGCCGGTGATGTGGAAGGCGGGCCACTCCCTCATCAAGGCGAAGATGAAGGAAGAGCACGCGGAGCTGGCCGGCGAGATGAGCGGCCACATCTTCTTCAAGCACCGCTACTTCGGCTTCGACGACGCGGTGTACGCGTCCGCGCGCCTGCTGGAGATCCTCACCCACGAGAAGCAGTCCATGTCGCAGCTGCTCTCGGACGTGCCGAAGACCTTCGCCAGCCCCGAGCTGCGCTTCGATACGAAGGAGGAGAAGAAGTTCGCGATGGTGAAGCGCGCCACGGAGATCCTCCGGGACGCGGGCCACAAGGTCGTGGACGTGGACGGCGTGCGCGTGACGTTCCCGGACGGCTGGGGCCTCATCCGCGCGTCGAACACGCAGCCCATCCTGGTGCTGCGCTACGAGGCCAGCACCGAGCCGCGCCTGAAGGAGATCCAGGCGCTCATCGAGAGCACCGTCGCCCGGGCGCAGAAGGAAGTCGGCGCCTAGGAAGCCGACGCTTCACGCGCAGCACACGCACGCAACGGAGGGAGCTGGCCATGCCGACGCTGGGAATCGACCTGGGTGGGACGTTCGTCCGCGCCGCGGTGGTGGATGAAAAGGGCGTGATCCTCGCGAACGCCAAGATCGCGTTGCCAGACCGCAAGCCGGCCGGGGTGGTGGAGACCATCGCCCAGGCGGCGGATGCCGCGGTGAAGAAGGCGGGCGTGAAGGTGGACGGCTGCGGCGTGGGCGCCGCCGGGCAGATCCACAAGGACAGCGGCGTCGTGTCCGTGGCGCCGAACCTGGGCTGGCGCGACGTGCCCCTGGCCGACCTGCTGACGAAGCGGCTGGGCTTCCCCGTGAAGGTGGTGAACGACCTGGCCGCGGCCGCGTGGGGCGAGCTGCACGCGGGCGGAGGGCGTGGGGCGCAGGACATGCTGGTGGTGTTCGTGGGCTCCGGCGTGGGCAGCGCCATCATCGCGGACGGCCGGCTGGTGAACGGTGGCGGCGGCGTGGCGGGCGAGCTGGGTCACATCAAGGTGATCCCCGGCGGCCGGCTGTGCGGCTGCGGTGAGCACGGCTGCCTGGAGGCGTACGCGGGCGGTCACAACCTCATCGCCCAGACGCGCGAGCTGATGGCGACGGGCAGCTCTCGCATCCTGGAGAAGCTGACCAGCGATGATGCGGACTCCATCACTCCGTTGACGCTGGAGACGGCGGCGGAGGCGGGCGACGCGAAGGCGAAGGAGATCCACGACCGGGCGGCCCACTTCCTGGGGCTCTCCATCGCCAACCAGGTGACGATGCTCAACCCGGCGCGGCTGCTCCTGGGCGGCGGTGTGCTGACACACTGTCCGGGCATCCGCCGGCAAGTGCTGGACGGCATCCAGCAGTGGTCGTCGCGGACGTCGCGCGAGGGGCTGCTCATCGCCGACGCGGAGCTGGGCGACGACAGCGGCATCATCGGCGCGGCGCTGCTGGTGGCGTGACGCGGGTGCCACCGGCGTAAGGGGATGCGTCCTCCGCGCGAGAGGCGTGCCTCGCGCATGGCCGCCCCGCCCCGGAGCCCCGAGGCGGAGCCCCTTCATCGCGAGCGGTCCGCCTGTCCCCAGCCGAGGCGTCCGGGGAGGACCTACGGCTGCTTCGGGGCCGGAGCCGCGGCGACGAGCTTCGCGATGCGGCCCTCCTCGCCCACCGCCCAGGCCGTGTCCCGAGTCCGGGGCGGCGTGGACACGGCATGGAAGCCGGTGGTGTCCAGCGGCTCCCAGCTCCTTCCCGCGTCCTTCGACACATCCGAACCCGTGGGGCCCACCGCCAGGAGCCACATCCTCCGCTCACGCGTGAGCGGGGCCACGCAGGAGCGATAGCCGTGGGGCGGGTTGCCCGCGGGTGCGCTCCACTTCTTCTTCCCCGCGTCCAGCGTGAGGGCCACGTTGCCGGTGGCCACCTCCGGCTGCTTGTAGTTGCCGCCCACCGCGATGCCCGCGGACGGGCTCCAGAAGTACAGCGAGAAGACGCCCGCGCCCTCGCCGGAGGCCATGGGCGTCGTCGCGACGCTCCAGTCGCGGCCCCGGTTCGCGGAGTGGAACACCCTCGCCGCCGAGCCCCCCAGTCCGAACCAGACGTCGGACGTGCCGTGCACGGCGATGCTCGTGCCGCTGGCGGCGAAGCCCGCCTCGCCCGCGAGCGCGGCCGGCCGGACTCCCGACGGCGCCGGCTTCCACGTCGCGCCGCCGTCCTCCGTGGTGATGACGACGAGCTGTCCCTCCACCGGGTCGCTGAACGCGATGCCGTGCTGTTCGTCCCAGAAGGCCATCGCGTTGAAGAACGCGCCCGGCAGGGCGTTGGTGAACTGGAGCGTCCAGTGCTCGCCCCCGTCCGTCGTCTTGTAGATGCGCGACTGGTCACCCGCGCCGATGGACAGCAGGTACGCGGTGCGCTCGCTGAAGGCATCCACGTCACGGAAGTCGAGCCCCTCCGCGCCCGGCACGGTGGCCGCCTTCCACGTCTTCCCTCCGTCCGTGGTGCGCACGAAGGTGCCCTTGTCGCCGCTGGCCCAGGCCACGCGCGCATCCACCGCGCTGACGCCGCGCAGCCGCACCGTCGTCCCGCTCGTCTGTGGCTCCCACTTCACGTCCGCGCTCCCCAGGGCCAGCCCCAAGGCCAGCCACACACCCGCCGTCGTCATGTCCCGCGTCCCTCCCGCTTCAGGTCAACACGCCACATTGCAGCTTGTTCTCCAGGTCGGCCTTCAAGCTCGCCTTGAGGTTCGCGACGCCCTGGGGCGTGCTCAAGCGGTTCATCGCGTTCCAGACCTCCGTCAGGTGCGCCACGGCCACGCCGCCCGCGGTCGCGGTGCCGTAGGTGACGCCGAGCGTCCCCGTCGGGTCGTAGAGCACCTGACGGCTGTGCGGCTGGAACAGGGCGCCGGGCACCGCGTTGTACTTGCCGCCGTACCACCGCAGCCAGTCGTCGAAGGCGAGGTGGGGCGCCTGGGCATCCGTCTCCAGGTTCCCGACGAGGTACCGCTTCACGCCGTTGACGTGCAGGCTGCACATGTCCGACGTGTTGAGGATGACCCGCGCGACGGGCTTGACCGCGTACATGAGGCCAATCCACTTGTGCACGCGCGCGAGGCGCAGCGAGATGCGATCCACCATCTCCCGGATGCCGTGCAGGAGGACGTTCGGGTACGTGGCCCCGCCTACCCAGGCCCCCTGCGCCCCTGACTTGAAGCCCGCGTTGATCTCCGTGGGGTCGTAGGGCCCGGAGATCTTCGAGACCTCCCAGGCGCCCCGGTAGATCTCCGCGGAGAAGACGCCGCCCACGTTGCTGTACTGCTGCGGGTGGATGTCCAGGACCCGGTGCAGCGACGAGTGGTCGAGCGTCCCCACGCCCTGTCCCGGATAGGAGAACCCCATCTCCGCGTCGATGAGGAAGGGCCCGTCCGCGGTGGCCATCACGTTCTCCTCATGGAGGTCCGTGATGCCGAAGAGGCCCGCCACCGTGATGAGCCGCCCCAGCTTCCGGAAGTAGGGCCCCTGGTCGTTGACGGCGATGATGTTCGCCTTGGCGACCATCTGCATGTAGCCGTACTCGCCCTGCCGGTGCGGCATCGCGACGATGCGGATCGCCGGCAGCTCCGGGTCCAGGGCCGTGAAGAGGCTGTCGGTGTGGGGGAAGAGCGCGGGGTAGTGCCCGTGGCAGACCTGGAACGAGGTCGGGTCGCCCATCAGCAGCAGCTGGAACGTCAGGTCCGAAGGCTTGTAGACGGTCCGCCGTCCGTCGGAGAAGCGCAGCAGCACCACGCGGTGCCCGGTGCGGTGCGGGTCGCTGCCGGTGACGGTCAGCCCGTTCAGCGTGCCCGTGATGCCGAACGCGCGGTTCAGCAGGCTCCGGTCCCGCTGGACGCGGGCGAGCAGGTCCGACCCGAACTGCACGTGGCCCGCCACCACGCGTTTGATCAACGCCCAGACGCGGTCCGTCACCGTCTCCGCGAGCGTCGTCACGGTGCCCAGCAGCCCGCGCGCGATGCTCCAGGCCGCGCTCCGGCCCCGGCCGGAGCGGACGTTGTCGACGATGCCCCACTCGCCGCGCCCGGACTGGATGGCCGCGCACAGGCAGGGGCCGTACAGGTCCACCGCCGCCCGCATGAGGAAGTTCGAACCCAGGAGCACCGGCAGCAGGCTGCCCGTCCCCTGGATGCCGCAGCTCGCCTCCAGGTCCCCCACCAACATTTGGAGCGCTTCCTTGACGAACGGCTTCGCCACGTTCGGGGTGGGCGTGGCGCCTCCGGAGATCATCGACGTCAGCAGGAACTGCGAGGCGTCATTCAGCGCGGTGGTGATCTGGGCGTCGTACATGAAGGGAGCTCAGGGGCGTCGAGGAGTCGATGCGTCGGGGAGCGAGGTGTCCTCGGGCATGAAGGCGGTGGGGCAGGCGTCCAGCTTGGAGCCGCAGGCGCGGTCCAGGTCGCCTCGCGTGTCGCAGCCCGGGCGCTCCTCGCAGCTGTCCGGCAGGAAGGCCCACACGAACTGGAGCACGTTGCCGCCCCGGCCCTCCGGCAGGGCCGCGAGGAAGTCCTGCCGCCGGGTCTCGAACAGCCGGGCCAGGTGCACGGTCTTGTCCACCAGCCGCACGTGGCGCGCATCCTCCATGTAGCGGCGGCTGGCGTCGTTGAGCTGCGCGTCCAGGAAGTCCGGCTGGTACGGCGCACCATCCAACCGGGGCCCGCCGCGCGTCCCCCGGAAGAGGGCGAAGTGCACGCGCGGGTCGGCGTACTCGCCAAACAGGATGCGCTGTTCAATCGCCCACGGCGTCAGGAGCTCGCCGCCCACCGGCCACGCATGGCCCCAGTAGAAGCGGCCGAACCACTGCGCCTCCGCGCCCTCCGGGTAGCGCTCCACCAGCTGCTGGAGCACCAGCGCGTTGTACGCGTTGATCCAGTACGCCAGCCCGTCCTCGGGCAAGGGGAACAGGTCCGGCCGGTTGTGCGGCGACACCGCCGCCAGCGCCGCGATGAACCGCTCCAGCGCCGCGCGCTCGCTCCGAAGGCCCTCGAAGTCCAGGTCCCCGCTGGGACGCACGTTGTGGCTCAGGGTTCGCGCGTAGTCGTCGGAGACGAAGGGCCCGTCCGCCGCGGGCACCGGCGCCGGAAGTGCGCCCCGCACGTACAACACCGCTCCGGTGACGAGCGTCACCAGCAGGGCGAGGGCCACCCCGGCGAACCAGCGCGCGCGGTGTCGGGAGGGGACGGGAGCATTCACGGCCGGGCAGTCTATTCCACCCGCGACGTCTCCCACCGGCGTCGACCCGTTCGAGCCCGAGCAGACCCACCGGGGTCAGCGGCGACAGGCCGCTATACTGCCGCGCTCATGGAGCCTACCCCCGACGTCGTCCGGCACTTCCATCCGGTGCTCCCCTCCCGTCAGCTCCGCCGCCAGCCCGTCCGAGTGGAACTGGCGGGTCACGCCTACGCGCTCTTCCGGGATGCCAGCGGCCGGGCCGCGGCCCTGGCGGACGCGTGTCCCCACCGCTTCGCGCCGCTGTCGCGCGGCACGGTGACGAAGGAGGGGCAGCTCCAGTGCCCGTACCATGGCTGGCGCTTCGACGCGCGGGGGCAGGGCTTCAACCCCAGCCAGCCGGAGCTGCGCCACTGCGACGCGAAGAGCTTCCAGGTGGTGGAGCGCCACGGCTACCTCTGGCTCGCGAACGTGGAGACGCCCGTGTCCGCGATGCCCACGCTCGCGGACGACAGCTACGTCTTCGGTGGCACCTTCTCCACGCTGTTCCAGGCGCCGCTGCACGTGGCGCTCGACAACTTCAGCGAGGACGAGCACACGCCCTTCGTCCACACCCGGCTGGGGTGGGGCGGCGAGCAGACGGGGGCGGTGGAGTTCGACGCGCACAACCACGACGACCGCACGGAGGTGCACTACCGGGCCCCGCAGCGGCCCGCGCCCGTCATGCGCCTGCTCGGGGTGGGCCGTGGGGACGTCTTCCACAACGACTGGGTGACGCGGTTCGACCCGGTGCGCAGCGCCTACACCATCCGCTGGACGACGCCTGACGGCAGGCCGCGCCCCTTCATCACGCAGGCGCACATCTTCTTCGTGCCGGAGACGGCGCGCACCACGCGCCTGCACGTCTTCTCCTTCCTGCGCACGGAGGTGTCCGCGCTCAGGCCCTTCCTCCCGGTGGCGGCGAAGGCCGCGCTGGGCCTCACCTGGTGGGAGGTGCGCGACGACGCGCGCTTCATCTCCACCGTGGCGGACACGCCCTACAGCCACAAGGGCATGCGGCTGGACAAGTTCGACAAGCCGCTGGTGCACCAGCGCAAGCTCATGGAGCGCATCTACTACGCGCACGAGCCGGAGCTGCGCCGCGTCCACGATGCCACGGGCACCTAGCCTGGGGTGCGCCGGGGCATCGCGAGGACCGGGCTCGGCCGCGCGGGCCGTCAGTGCATCGGCGCGGGCTCCTCTCGGATGGGCACCGACTCCCCGGCCTGCGCTTCGAAGGCGTTGCAGCCGCTGTCGCCGGAGACGACGAGCGCGAACTTCTTGAGCTCGGATTGGTTGCAGCCCTGCACCGCTTCGTCGCTCGGCTCGTCGCTGTTGCCGGCGAAGAAGCGACAGTTCTTGCAGTTGCCCCAGGATGCATCCGCCATGATTCCCTCCTCGTGGAAGCGGGTCCTGAGAGGAGGGTGGGGCCTGCGGCGGGCCCCTACAACGCGCGACCTGCTTCCCGCCCGGGAGGGCAGGGGACCCGGCGCCCCCGCGAGGGACGCCGGGAATTTCCCTTCACCCCGGTGCTACTGCTGGGGCGCGGGCTGCTGCGGGGCCGGCTGCTCCTGCGCCGGCTGCTCCTGCGGCATCGCGCCGGCGCCGGGCTTCTCTCCCAGGGCGGCGGCGTCCTTGCGCACCGAACCGGACTCGAAGGAGCCCAGCGAGTTGAGCAGGCGCAGCGCGGCCAGGGACGCCTGGAGGCGCTCGGACACGAAGCCCACCTCCGCGTTGGTGAGCGCGGTGTTGGAGTCCGCGACCTCCAGGTAGGTGGCGACGCCCGCCTTGAAGCTCACGTCGGTGAGGCGGCTGGACTCGCGCGCCAGGCTCAGGGCCTCCTCGGCCTTGGAGCGGTTGGCCAGCGCGTTCTCCAGGTCCAGCTTGGAGCGCCGCACCTCTTCCTTCACGCGGGCCTGGGCCAGCGCCTGGGTGACGGTGGCTTCGCGCACGCGCGACGACGCCTCGGAGAGGTTGGCCTCACGCAGGCCGCCGTCGAACAGCGTCCAGCTGGCGCCGAAGGTGATGGCCCACGTCTCGTTCTGCCCGGTGAAGCCCGCCGCGTTCGCGATGCGGTAGGCGCCCGTGACGCCCAGCGTGGGCAGGTAGCTCAGGATGACGCCCGTCTTGTTGATGCGGCTGAGCTTCAGCCCGACCTCGGAGGCCTGCACATCCGAGCGATCCTGCAGCGCCTGGTTCACCAGCGCCTCCGGCGACGCCTGCGCCGGCACCTGCGGCTCCGGCGGCGCGGCCAGCTCGAACTCCGGCTCGCGCTGGATGAGCGTGCCCAGCGCCAGCTTCAGGCCCGCGAGCGCGTTCTTCGCGCGCACCAGGTCCTGCTCCGCGCGCGAGCGGTCCAGCTGCGCGCGCAAGAGCGCCACGCGCGTCACCGTGCCCGCGTCGAACCGGGCCTGGGTGTCCTTCTCCCGCGCCTGGTTCAGCTCCAGCAGCCGCTCCTGGGCGCGCAGCGCTTCCTGCTGCGCCGCGGCGCCGTAGTACGCCTGCGCCACGCCGAAGAGCACCTGCCGGCGCGCCGTCTGCGTGTTGAGCTCCGCCAGCTTCACCGACTTGTACGACGCCGCGATGCCCGCCCACAGCTGGGGCGCGATGATGGCCTGCCGCACCTCCGCCTGCGCGCCCTGCTGGATGAGCGGCTGGATGGTGATGTCCACCGGCGCGATGACTCCCGCCGGGATGATGGCCGCCACGTTGTTGCGCGTGATGGACGCGCCCACGCTGATGTTCGGCAGGTAGCCCGACCATGCCTTGCGCGTCGCGAGCGATGCCTGCTCGAAGCGCTCCTGGGCGATCTTCAAATCGAGGTTCTGCTGGCGGGCGGACTCCAGTGCCTCATCCAGCGTCAGTACAGGCGCCGCGGCCAGGGAGGCCGACAGGGACAGCGCCAGAAGGGTACTCATACCGCGTCCTCCTCACCGGCTCGCGGGAGCGCGCGCCGGACCCGTCCAATGGACGACTGCTGCGATGCGTCCTCTACCCGACCCCGGAGTCCCTTGAAAGTACTCCGCACTGCCGGATGTTGGAATATGCGGAATGTAGTACCAGTCAATGGTTGATGGTGTCAATTGTTTATGTAGGTCCGGTGAATTAACATGAAGAACCATGAACGGATTCAGCGACGGTCCTAGCGAGCAGGTGGTGCGTCGGCCGGTGGCGGACGGCGGTGAGGGCGACGGAGGCGGGCTTCCCCAGCAGGCGTGGACGCTCCTGTTCGAGCTCTTGCACACCCACATGCGCAACTTCCCGGCCCTGGCGGCGGAGTTCGACCTGTCGCCGGTGCAGGCGCACGTGCTGAGGCAGCTGGGCGAGGGGGCGCTCGCGATGAGCACGCTCGCCAACTACCTGTCGTGCGACGCGTCCAACGTGACGGGGCTGGTGGACCGGCTGGAGGCGCGCGGCCTGGTGGAGCGCAAGAGCAGCGAGCAGGACCGGCGGGTGAAGATGCTGGTGCTGACGGAGGCGGGCGCGGAGGTGCGCGGCCGGCTGATGGCGCGGCTGAGCGCGCCGCCGCCGCTCATCGCGGCGATGTCGGACGAGGACCTGACGGCGCTGCGCGACATCATGCGCCGCGCGCTCAAGACGCAGTAGCACGCGGGCGCCCGTGCCTCGGGCGCCGCGGGGTCAATCCAGCAGGAACGTGTACGAGTACTTCATCTCCGTGGCCACCGCCTCGCCGCCCTTGATGGCAGGCTTGAAGCGGAAGCGGCGGATGGCGTCGCGCGCGGCCTCGTTGAGTCCGTAGCCGGGTCCGGAGAGGACCTTCACGTTGCTCACCTTGCCGTCCGCGTCGATGGTGATGGACAGCGTGACGGTGCCCTCGATGCCCGCGCGGCGCGCCTCGTCCGGATAGGGGATCTTCACCTCGGACGCGACGGTGGGCTCGGAGTCCACCTGGTAGACGGGCACGTACTTCGGCGCGGAGTAGCCCTTCACGTCCTGGGGGTCCTTCGCGGTGCCGTTGGCCTTGCCGTAGGCCGTGTTGCCCACGGGCGCGGCGAAGGAGCCCGCGCTGGTGGTGGACGACATGGTCATGCCCACGACGAGCGGCGGGGGCTTGGCGGACGGCTCCGGCGGCGGCGTGTTGTTGGGCGGCGGCGGCGCCTCCGACGGGGGCGGGGGCTTGGGTGCCTCCGCGACCTTCACGGGCGGCGGCTTCACCGGCTTCACCTTCGGGGGCGGGGGAGGCTTGGGCTCCTCCTTCTTCTCCTCCGGAGGCGGCGGGGGCGGCGGCTTCTGCACGTCCACCATGACCAGCTCCACCGGGCGCTGGACGGCCGCGTGCTGACGGCCCTCCATGGTGGAGAGGAAGCCGAAGCCCACGCCGTGCAGCGCGAGCGACACGAAGAGGAACAGGAGCACGAACCGCGTGGAGCGGTCGCGCTGGGGAAGGGAGGGGTCGAGGACCGCCGGGTTCATCACGCGGGCCTCGTCAGGGCGTGGCGGGCGCGGCCCGGGCGGGGGCCGCGTCCTTCTCGATGTTGAGGGCGAACTTCGCGATGCCCTGGCCCTTCACCACGTCGATGAGGCGCATCACGCGGCCGTAGGCGAGCGTCTGGTCCGCGCTGATGATGGCGCGCGTGTCCTTGTCCTTGGCGACGGCCTCCACCACGCGGCGGGACAGGTCCGCCTCCGTGACCTCCGCGCCGTCGAAGTAGAGCTTGCCCTCCTTGTCGAGGACGACGTTGACCAGCCCCTGCACCGTCTCTCCGCCGTTGGCGGCGCGGGGCAGGTCCACCTCCACCGTCTCGCGGACGATGAAGTTGGCGGTGACCATGAAGATGATGAGCAGCACCAGCACCACGTCCACCAGGGGGGTGACGTTGATGCCGGAGATTTCCTCGTCGCCGTCGTTCGCGCCGCCGGCCATGGGCTAGTTGCTCCCCGCCGCGCCCGGCTTGCGCGCCTTCATGGCGCCCACGAGCGCGTGGCCCAGGGACGTGGTGCGGCTGGTGAGCGTCTTCAGCTGGCGGTTGAAGATGTTGAAGGCGACGACGGCGGGGATGGCCACCGCGAGGCCCACGGCGGTGGCGACGAGCGCCTCGGAGATGCCGGCCATCACGGTCTGCTGGATGGCGCCGCCCTTGGCGTTGAGCGCGCCCAGGTCGTTGAAGGCCTTGATGATGCCCAGCACCGTGCCGAACAGGCCGATGAACGGGGCGTTGTTGCCCAGGGTGCCCAGCACGGAGAGGAAGCGCTCGTACTGGGGGCGCTCGCGGGCGACGGTGGACGCGATGACCTGCTCCACGGTGTCGGGGCCCTGGTGCGCGGAGGCCAGGGCCTCGCGGATGACGGCGGCCTCCATGCCCTTCTGGTTCTTCACCTCGCTGGCCACGGCGTCGAACTCGCCGCGCGCCAGCCGCACCGCCAGCGCCTCCGAGTTGGGCAGCCGGTGGCGCGAGAAGTAGACGGCGCGCTCCAGCATCACCGCGATGGAGAAGATGGACAGCGACACCAGCAGCCAGAGCACCCACTCGGCGCTGCCCAGCGTCACCCCGAGCAGCTTGCTGCTCAACCAGCCGATTTCGGGTTGGGCCGCCTGGGCCAGGAGGAAGGAGGACGTCATGTGGGAGATGCCCGGTTCAAGAGTGGGACCGCGTAACGCGCGGGGCACTCTCTTGTTCCCGCCGACTCAAAAGTCAAATGGAACAGGCGGAGTTCACGGCTGCGTGGCGGTCCAGTGGACGGGCGTGGCGGGCGGAGGGCGCGGATGTCGGATGGCGGGCACCGGCCGGGACGGGCGGGCATGGGAGGGCCCGTCCCGGGAGGGCCGCCGGGGATGCGCTCAGGGCCGGCGGCTGGGGCTGGTGGTCTGCGCGGGGTCTCGCTCCACGACGGGGTCGAGGATGGCGTCGATGCGGCGCAGGAGGGCCGCGTCGAGCTTCACGCCGGAGGCCTTCACGTTGTCCAGCACCTGCTCCGGCCGGGTGGCGCCGATGATGGCGGAGGCGACGCTCTTGTTCTGGAGCACCCACGCGACGGAGAGCTGCGCGAGGGACAGTCCGGCCTCCTGGGCCAGGGGCTTGAGCTGCTGGACGCGGGTGAGCACGTCGTCGGTCATGAAGCTGGTCATGAACATCGCGCCCTGCTGGGTGGCGGCGCGGGTGTTCGCGGGCGGGGGCTGGCCGGGGAGGTACTTGCCGGTGAGGACGCCCTTGGCGAGCGGGGACCAGACAATCTGGCCCAGGCCCTCCGCGTCGGACGTGGGGATGACCTTGGACTCGATGACCCGCCAGAGCATGGAGTACTGGGGCTGGTTGGAGATGAAGGGCACGCGCAGCTCGCGGGCGAGCTGCGCGCCGGCGGCAATCTGCTCGGCGGTCCATTCGGAGACGCCGATGTAGAGGGCCTTGCCCTGGCGGACGATGTCCGCGAAGGCGAGCATGGTTTCTTCCAGGGGCGTCTCCGCGTCGAAGCGGTGGGCCTGGTAGAGGTCCACGTAGTCCGTCTGGAGGCGGCGCAGCGAGCCGTGGATGGACTCGATGATGTGCTTGCGCGACAGGCCGCGGTCGTTCTGGCCGGGGCCGGTGGGCCAGTAGACCTTGGTGAAGAGCTCATAGCCTTCGCGGCGCTGGCCCTTGAGGGCGCGGCCGAGCACGGCCTCCGCCTTGGTGCCGGCGTAGACGTCGGCGGTGTCGAAGGTGGTGATGCCCGTGTCGAGCGCGGCCTTCACGCACGCGACCGCGGCGTCCTCTTCCACCTGGGAACCGTGCGTGAGCCAGTTGCCAAAGGAGATCTCACTGACCTTCAGGCCGCTGCGACCAAGGAATCGGAAGTTCATGGGGCGGGCAGACTAACCGCCGGGTCCCGGGCTTCGCACGGTTTCGCGGCTTCTTGGCTTCTGGAGTCAGGCGGACGACCGTCCACGGCGGCATTCGACCGTTCCCGCGCGTCGCTTGTGAACGGTGGGCCGGGTATCCGACACTGGCTTTCACGCATGGCCGCCAGTGACGAACGCCGCTTCCAGTCCCTCGTGCTCGCGCCCATCCGGCGCGTGCGGCGGCGCCTCAACGCCGTGGCCTGGACCGGCGCGGGCCTCGCCCCCGTGTGGGCCACCGCCACCGCCTGCGTGCTGTCCCGGCTGCTCCTTCGCGGCGCCGCCGTCTGGGCCGTTCCGCCGCTCGTCGGCGCGGGCCTCGCGTGGTGGTTCGTGCGCGCCCGCTCCCGCGGTGTTTCGCTGGAGTACGCGGCGGTGCTCGCGGACCGCTCCGCCAACGCCGGGGGCCTGCTGCTCACGCGCCTGGAGCGCCCCGTCGGTGAGTGGGAGCTGAGCCTCAACCAGTTCGCCCAGCAGGTGAAGCCTCCGGACGTGCCGTGGCGCAGGCCCGTGGGCGCCTTGCTGGGCGCGCTCGTGTTCCTCGCCATCGGGTTCCTCGTTCCCTTGCCGGCCCCTCGCGCCTCGAACATCAACGCCGCCGCCGCGACCCAGGTCGCCGCCGTGCAGGCCCAGGCCGAAGCCCTGGCCCGCGAGGAGCCCCTGGGCCCCGACGTCGAGGAGGAGCTGCGCCGCCTGTCCGACGAGGTCGCCCAGGGCCGGTTCGACTCCGCGGACTGGGAGGCAGCGGATGCCCTGGAGCAGCGGCTCGCCGAGCGCGCCTCCGCCGCCGCCGCCGAGCTCAACCGCGCCTCCGAGGCCGCCGCCGCACTGGAGGATGCCCTCAACGCCTCGGGCAGCGCCGAGGCCGCCACCCGCGAGCGCGAATCCCTGGAGCAGGCCCTCATGGCCCTGGATGCGCGCGCCAGCGGGAACACCGACCCCACGTCCCCCGCTCCCGGAGAGGAGACCCAGGCGGCACGGCAGGGGTCGCAGGGCCAGGGCGCGGGTGAACAGGACGGCGAGCAGCAGGGCTCGCGGCAGGCTCAAGGCGACGCGTCCCGCGATGCCCAGGCTCGCGCTTCCGCCCAGGCCCGGGCCTCCGGTTCGCCGGATCAGATCGCCGACCTGCGCCGCACGCTGGAACGTCGTCAGCAGTCGCTGGCCCAGCGCTTCGGCCAGGAAAACACCGCGCCGCGGAACCGCGCGGCCCAGGCGAGACGTCCCACCGGGCGGCAACAGTCCGGGCAGGGCCAGGGACAGAAGGGCCAGGGACAAGGCCCGGGGCAGGGCGAAGGACAGGAGGGCGACGGCGAGGGGCAGCAGGAGGGCAGCCAGCATGCGAGCCACGGCGTGAAGCAGGGCAACGGCGCGGGCGTGGCTCGGGGTGGAGAGAGCCAGCCGCTGGTCTTTGGCGGTGAGGCGGAGATGGATCCGGACCGGCTCGCCTTCCAGCCGCTGCCGGAGGGACACGGGGGCGAAGCAGAGGAGCTGTGGGGCCTTCGCGCCGCGGATCCGCGGGCCCGCACGGGTCCGGCGGGCGCCGCGGGGGCGAAGGGCACGGGCGCGAAGGGCGATGCGACGGCGGGACCGACCTCCGGTCCGCTGCTGCCTCGCAACCGCGACCTGGTGAAGCGGTACTTCGGTGGTCCGTAGTCCAGAAGGGGGAAACGACGTGGCAGCGGAGCTTTTGAGTCCCGCCGAAGCACAGGGCGCGGCGGACGTAGCCTCCCGGCTCAAGGCCGGGCTCAATCAGGTGATGCTCGACCAGGAAGGCGTCGTCGAGCAGGTCGTCACGGCGGTGCTTGCCCGGGGCCATGTGCTCCTGGAGGGCCTGCCCGGCCTGGGCAAGACGGAGCTGTGCAAGGCCCTGGCGCGGCTCTTGTCGCTGCCCTTCCGCCGCATCCAGTTCACCCCCGACCTGCTGCCCGGCGACATCACCGGCACCTACGTGCTGGAGGGCGAGGCGCGCCGCGACTTCGTCTTCCGCGAGGGCCCCCTCTTCGCGAGCCTCGTCCTCGCGGACGAGATCAACCGCTCCAGCCCGAAGACGCAGTCCGCGCTGCTGGAGGCCATGCAGGAGCGCTCGGTGACGGTGCTAGGCCAGACCCGGCCCCTGCCGGATCCGTTCTTCGTGCTCGCCACCCAGAACCCCATCGAGCTGGAGGGCACCTATCCGCTGCCCGAAGCGCAGCTCGACCGCTTCCTCTTCCGCATCCTGGTGCCGCCCGTGGGCTCCAAGACGCTGCGCACCCTGCTCACCACGCGCGTGCGCGGCACCCCACCCGCGCTGGAGCCGGTGCTGGACGCGGAGGGACTGTCGCGCCTCTTCACCGCCGTGGACCGCGTGCACCTGCCCGGCCCGGTGGCGGACTTCATCGGCCGGCTGGTGGAGGCGTCCGACCCGCGCCAGCCCTCCGCCCCCGAACCCGTGCGCCGCTTCGTGCGCTTCGGCGCGAGCCCCCGCGCGGCGCTGGCCCTGGCCGCCGCGGGCCGCGCGCGCGCGCTGCTCGGCGGCCGGCCCAACGTGGGCTTCGACGACGTGGTGGCCGCCGCGCCCGCGGCCCTCAACCACCGCCTGGTGCTGGCGTACGAAGCCTCGCTGGAGAAGGTGTCCGCGCCGGACGTGGTGCGCGAGCTGCTCAAGGCCACGCCCGAGGTGCCCCGTGGCTAGGCGGGTGTCGCTGGCGGCGCTCCTCGGCGTCCTGCTCTGGACCGGTCTCCCGGGCGTCCCCGGAGGGACGGAGGCGTTCGCCACCCGGATGGCCGCCACCAAGGCCGCGGCGGCGACGGCGGTGGAGCCTGCGTCCGAGCCCTCCGGTTCCGGCTATCGCGAGGTGGTGGAGACGCCCGAGACCTTCCCCGACGAGGGGGACCTCAGGGCCACCCTGCGCGCCGCCACGTTGATGCCGAACCGGGGCTACACCCCCATCCAGGTGACGGTGAACAACGTCGGCGGACAGCCGCGACCGGTGCGTCTGTCCATCCACTCGCCGCACGGGCGCGTCACGGAGCGCTCGTTGCAGCTGGGGCCTCGCGAGCGGGTCGTCACCTGGCTCCTGATGCCCGCGGACCTCCAGACAGGACAGCTGGTGATGGAGTCGCCAGAGCTGCCCTCCGCCTCCCATGGCTTCTACCTGGATGGCTACCGGGGCGAGCGGGTGATGGTCCTGGGGGACGTGAAGGCATTCGAGAAGGCGACCGGGCTGGCCCGCGTGGAGCAGAGCGAGGAGCCGCTGGTCGCCACCCGCTTCGTGGAGCCGCGGACCGCGCCGCGCGAGCTGGCGGCGTACAGCGGCTACGAAGCGGTCATGGTGGCGGCGCCACCGGATCAGGTGCCCGATGACGTCTGGGCGGTGCTGGAGACCTTCGCGGTGAGCGGCGGAAAGCTGGTGCTCGGCCAGCCCCCCAACAATCCGCGCCTGCACTTCCCGTTGCTCAAGGACGCCCAGGCGGAGCTGTCACTCTATGGCTTCGGCTCCGTGCGCCAGTTTCGCGGCTGCCGGACGGAGTCCCAGGGCTGCGGCATGTCCCTCTGGGAGGACGCGGCGCGGTCGCCCGTCATGGTGGCCCCCGCGGGCCCGCCTCCCCGGTGGGAGCGCAACGACCTGCTGCGCGATGGACAGGTGCCGCTGCTCGCGAGCGCGCGCGCGCCCGTGGGCCGCTTCCTGCTGCTCATCTTCCTCTTCACGCTCGCGGTGGGGCCCGGGGGGCTGATGCTCGCTCGCCGCAAGGGGCCGCTCGCGGTGCTCATCGCCGTGCCCACGCTGGCGGCCCTCACCTGCCTGGGGCTGGTGGCGTGGTCGGTGCTGGTGGACGGCTTCGCCGTGCACGCCGCGCGCTACAGCCTCACGCTGCTGGACCGGGAGCGCTCGCGCGCGGTGACGGTGGGCCTCAATGCCTGGTACGCCAACCTCGCCGAGGAGAGCGTGCGCATGCCCGCCTCCAGCGTGCTGTTGGCCCCGCAGGACCCGGAGGACCCGCCGCGCTCCGTGGACTGGACCCAAGGCATGGTCCTGAGGAACAGCTTCCTGCCTTCGCGCACCTACCGCGAGTGGGGAGAGATCGCCGTGCTCCCGTCTCGCGCGCGGCTGACGGCGCGCAAGGGTGAGGGCGGCGTCCAGGTGCAGAACGCGCTCGGGGCTCCGCTCCAGGGCGGCACGCTGAAGCTGGATGGACAGCTCTGGGTCCTCCCCGAGCTCGCGGAGGGCGCGGAGGGGCAGGCCGTGCCGCACGTCACGGATGACGAGGCCGTAGGGCTCGTGGACGAGGCGCGCAAGCGCTTCCCAGGCTCGGTGGCGACGATGGAAGCGGAGCTGGACGAGGGCGCCTTCCTGGCTCGGCTGGGCGGACGCGGCTTCACGCCCACGGCGGCGCTGGACGTGGCGTTGGAGGACGCGGTGCACCTGGTGCGCGGTCAGGTCGAGGAGGCGCGGCGATGAGCCTGTTGGAGGTGAGGGGGCTGCGGCGGGACTACGGGGCGCTGCGCGCGGTGGACGACGTGTCGTTCACGCTGGAGGCCGGGAGCATCCTGGGCTTCATCGGGCCCAACGGCGCGGGCAAGAGCACCACGCTGCGCATCCTGGCCACGCTGGATGTGCCCACCGCGGGCACGGTGCTGCTGGACGGCACGTCGCTGGTGGACGCGCCGGACCGGGCCCGGCCGCTCTTGGGCTACATGCCGGACCGCTACGGCACCTATGACGATGTCACCGTGAGGGAGTTCCTGGACTTCTTCGCGCGCGCGTATGGGCTGAAGGGCGCGCAGCGGAGGCAGCGGGTGGACTCGGTGATGGAGTTCACCGGCCTGGGACCGCTCTCGGAGAAGCTCACCACGGAGCTGTCCAAGGGCATGCGCCAGCGCGTGGCCCTGGGGCGCACGCTCCTGCACGACCCTCGGCTGCTGTTGCTGGACGAGCCGGCGGACGGCCTGGATCCGCGCGCGCGCATCGAGCTGCGGGAGCTGCTGCGCGCGCTGGCGGACCAGGGCAAGGCGGTCATCATCTCCAGCCACATCCTCACGGAGCTGGCGGAGATCTGCGACAGCTGCGTCATCATCGAGCAGGGGCGCCTGCTGGCCCAGGGCAAGGTGGAGGACCTGCTGCGCCAGAGCGCGGGCCCGTCGCGCGCGATGGAGCTGACGGTGCGGCTGGCGGCGGGAGCGGAGGGCGAGGCGGTGTGGACGCGCGCGGAGCGGACGCTGCTGGAGCAGCCGCGCGTGAAGGAGGTGGCGCGCGAGGGCGGCGCGCTGCGCGTGCGGTTGGAGCTGGAGGTGGACACCGGGCCCGCGCAGGCGGAGGTCGCCGCGGCGGCGCTGCTCGCGGCGCTGGTGGCGCAGGGGCTGCCGGTGTGCGCGTTCAGCCCGCGCGAGCGCAACCTGGAGGATGCGTTCATGACGGTGACGAAGGGGAGGGTGGCGTGAGCACGCAAGCCAGTCCGGCGTCGGGCGCGACCGAGTCCGCCCCTGGGGTTCCCGCGGCGGCGTCCGACCGCTGGGAGAAGTGGGGCGACCGGCTCAACCCGCTGGTGGTGAAGGAGGTGCGGCAGGGGCTGCGCACGCGCGTCTTCTGGGTGAGCTTCGGGCTGCTGCTGTTGGCATGCCTGGTGCTGTCGCTCATCGCGTACGCGAACGTGCATGGCGCGGCGTACTCGCGAGAGGGACGCGCCTACTTCTTCTCCTTCTTCGTGTGCCTGGGGCTGGTGCACTTCGGCGTCATCCCGTTCAACGCGTACCGGTCGCTGGCGCGCGAGCGCGAGGACGAGACGTGGTCCCTGCTGCTGCTCACGGGGTTGGGGCCCCGGCGCATCCTGCGCGGAAAGGTGACGTCGTTCCTGGTGCAGGCGGCGCTGTACGCGTCGGCGGTGGGGCCGTTCCTGCTGTTCAGCTACTTCCTCAACGGCATCGACCTGCCCACCATCCTGATGGTGCTGCTGATGGGTGGGGCGTGGCTGGTGTTCCTCACGCTGGTGTCCGTGTGCGCGGCGACGCTGGCGGACAGCCGGATGGGGCGGGCCTTCGTGCGCTTCGCGCTGGTGGGCGCGCTGGTGGTGACGTTCTTCCAGTCGCTGACGTTCGCCTTCGTGGTGACGCAGGATCGCGGCAGCGGGTTCTCGTTCGACCGGGACTTCTTCCTGGGGCTGGGCGCGGCGTTCTGGCTCCTGCTGTCGGACGGGTGGCTGCTGTTCGAGGCGGCGGTGGCGCGGCTGTCTCTTGTGACGGAGGACTACACGCGCCATCCCCGTCGGGCGCTGGTGGTGCAGACGGTCCTGACGTTCGCGGGCATGGCGGCCGTGTGGTGGTACCTGGACCGGAAGAACGAGGTCCCGGGAGTGGTGGGCCTGTTCGGGGTGCTGCACCTCATCCTCACCGGGCTCTTCACGGCGACGGATGTGGACGGGCAGTCGCGGCCGCTGCGCGCGGGCACGCGGCCCTGGTCGTTGTTCAAGCCCGGGGCGGTGCGTGGCTTTCGACTGGCGGTGTTGCTGCTGATGGGCTGGGCGGCCGCGTGCGTGGCGCTGCTGTGGGTGTCGGAGAGCTCGACCGACAACGTGCGGATGGGCAGGGCGCTGGTGGCGCTGGCGCTCTACGGGGTGCTGTACCTGTCGGTGGCGTTGCTCCTGGGGCGGATGCCGCGCTCCGGGAGGTTCGCGTCGCCGGTGGCGGTCCGGTTGCTCTTCGTGATGGTGGGGGTGATGGGCTCGGGGTTGCCGCCGCTGCTGGCGGTGTTCCTGAACCTGGAAGGGGACGATGCGCTGCTCAACCTGCTCAACCCGGTGATGGGCACCTTCAACTTCGGCCGCCGCGACTGGAGCAGTCCAGATGGCTTCGTGCTGCCGCACTGGCTGCTGCTGTGCATGGGGCTGGTGGCGCTCCTGGCGGCGTTCGCCGCGGACCGGGTGCTGGTCGAACGCGAGCGCCGGGCCCACGCGCCGTGAGTGCCCGGTTGGACGAAGCGGAGGTGGCGCGGCTGGCACCGGGGTTGGTCCTGGCGCTGCCGCGCGCGCCTCAGCGGGGACGGGTGGGTGAGGTGCGCGCCACGTCCGCGGGCAGCGCGATGGAGCTGCACGACTTCCGCGCGTATCAGCCGGGGGATGACCTGCGGCAACTGGACTGGAACGCGGTGGCGCGCACGGGGGAGTTGGTGTTGCGCGTGCGCCAGGACGAGGTGTCGCCGCGCGTGGAGGTAGTGCTGGATGGCTCCCGCAGCATGGGGTTGTCGCCGCGCAAGGCGGCGGGGGCGCGCGAGGTGGCGCTCCTGACGGTGGAGGTCGGGGGGCGGCAGGGGCTGTCGCCGACGGTGTTGTGGGGCGGGGCGCGGTCGGAGCGGGTGCAGGGGCCGGCGTGTCGCTCGGCGCTCAGGGGCGCGGAGTTCGAGGCGCGGGATGATCTGGTGTCCGCATTGGGGCGGCTGCCGCCGTTGCGGCCCTGTGGCGTGCGAGTGGTGGTGAGCGACTTTCTCTTCGAGGCGGACCTGGAGGCGCTGTGCGCGCGGTTGTCGCGTGGGGCGTCGGCGCTGTTCCTGGTGCAGGTGCTGGACGCGGAGGACCTGGAGCCCACGGGCGGTGAGGGCGCGCGGCTGGTGGACGCGGAGAGCGGCGTGGCGCTGGAGGAGCTGCTGACGGATGGAGTGCTGGCCGCCTATGCCCGTCGCTTCGCGGAGCACCAGCGTGTGTTGCGGAGCGCGGCGGCGCGGGCGCGAGGGGCGCTGCTCACGGTGAACGCGGCGGATGGTCTGCGGGCACAGGTGGCGGGGCCGCTGCGCGCCCTGTTTATCGCAGGAGGCGGGGCGTGAGCTTCGGGCTTCCGTGGGGATGCGTGGCGCGAGGCGCGTTGTTCGTGGCGGGGCGGGGCGTGTGCTTCGGGCTTCCGCAGGGCTTGGTGGAGCAGCGCGCCCTGTTCATCGCGGAGGGAGTGGCGTGAGCTTCGGGCTTCCGTGGGGATGCGTGGCGCGAGGCGCGTTGGTTGTCGCGGGGGCGGGGCGTGAGCTTCGGGCTTCCGCGGGGCTTGGTGGAGCAGTGCGCCCTGTTCATCGCGGAGGGCGGGGCGTGAGCTTCGGGCTTCCGTGGGGGCTGTTGGCGCGAGGCGCGCTGTTCATTGCAGGGGGAGGGGCGTGAGCTTCGGGCTTCCGTGGAGACTGGTGGAGCAGCGCGCGTTGTTCGTCGCGGGGGGCGGGGCGTGAGCTTCGGGCTTCCGTGGGGACTGTTGGCACTGGGCGCGCTGGTGCCACTGGTGGCGGCGTACTTCCTGCGCCGTCGGCAGAAGCCGGTGGTGGTCAGCGCGCTGTTCCTGTGGCGCACGCCGCGACCGCGCGCGGAAGGAGGCCCCCGCTGGGAGCGCTTCACCCGCGAGGCCTCGCTGCTGCTGGAGGCGCTCGCCGTGCTGGCTGCGGCGCTGTACCTGGCGGACGTGCGCTGGGGAGAATCCGCTCGCCGCCGACACCTGGTGCTCGTCGTGGACGGGAGCCTGTCCATGTCCGCGCGGACTCCGGACGGAGGGACGGTGCTGGAGCACGTGCGCACGGAGGCCGCGAAGCGCGTGGAGGCGGAGCGCGCCACGCAAGTGACGGTGCTGGCGAGCGGCGTGTCCCCCCGTGTCATCGCCGGACCCGAGGCGGATGCCTCGCGTGCCCTGGGAGCGCTGGAGTCCTTCGCGGCTCGCGGACCGGACCACGACGTCACCCCCACGCTCCTGTGGGCTCAGGAGCTGGCCGGGCCCGGCAAGCGCGTGCACTTCTTCACCGACGCGCCGCCCTCGGAGGACACGCTCGTGCCGCCCGCCGTGCGCTGGACGGCGCTGGGCCGCTCCGAAGGCAACGTGGCGCTCGTGTCCGCGCAGCGGCGCGATGAAGGTGGACAGGCCACGGTGACGCTGCGCGTGGCCCGCTTCGGTCCTGGACCCTCGGAGGTGGAGGCGCGAGTGCGCGCGGCTCCGGGCCCGGGCGCGCGCGAAGGCACCGAGCGCATCGAGCGCATCACGCTGCCGGAAGAGGGCGCCGCGACGGTGCGCCTCACCTTCCGCGAGGCCGGCGACGTGGAGGTGTCCCTGCCGGACGACGCGCTCCCCGAGGACGGACACGTGCGGCTGGCGCCGTCGCCCGTGATACCGGTGGCCGTGGGGCTGACGGAGGGACTGTCGCCCGCGTCGAGACAGGCCCTGGAGCGCTTCCTGGCGGTGTCGCCGGACGTGGCGCGCGGCCCCGCCATCACAGGTGCGCCGGTGCTGTCGGTGGGGCCGGCGAACGCGGAGACGCGGGTGACGCTGGGCGCGGAGGGGCCGCTGCGGACCTTCGTGGGGCCGTTCTTCACGGAGAAGGGCAGCGCGCTGATGGACGACGTGCAGCTCGCGGGCGTGCGGTGGACGGCGGGCGCGAATCCCCCGGGACGTCCGTTGGTGACCGCGGGCGAGGCCGTGCTGGTGTCGGAAGAAGAGGGCGGACGGCTGCACCTCAACGTGGACCTGGCGCGCTCCAACCTCCAGCGCACGACGGCCTGGCCGGTGCTGCTGGGCAACGTGGTGCGCGAGGCCCGCCGCCTGCGCGAGGGCTTCCCCCGGCACCAGCTCAACCTGGGCGAAGCGCTGCCCGTGGTGACGGAGGCCGGCGGTCGCTACGCGCTGAACGGACCGTCCGGGCGCAAGCCGGTGTTCGGCGCGGGCGCGTTGAGCCTGCCCGCGCCCATGAGCCCCGGGCGCTACGTGCTGGAGCGGGACGGCACCGACGTGGACTCCGTGGAGGTCCTGGCGCTGGACGCGCGTGAGTCGGACCTGCGCGGCCGGGGCAGCGCCGATGTTGCCGCGAAGGAGACCGGCGGGGACGCGGCGGGGAGCGGCGCCCAGGAGCGCGCCCGCTGGCCACTGGTGGTGCTGCTGGCCGCGCTGCTGGCGGACTTCTACGTCACGAGGAAGGCATGACCTTCACCCTTCCCCAGGCGTGGTTGCTGCTGCTGCCGCTGGGCCTCTTCTTGTGGCGCTACGGCCGGAGGCCCGGGCCGCCCATGGTGCCGCGGTGGGGGCTGCTGGTGCTCGGCGTGGGTGCGCTGGCCGGGCCGGAGCTGCGGCTGGCCAACGCGGGCAGCGACGTGGCCGTGGTGGTGGACCGCTCCCGCTCCATGCCGCTGGACGTGGACCGGGTGGCGCAGGAGCTGATCTCGCTGGTGGAGTCGCAGCGCCGGCCGGGCGACCGGGTGGGGGTCATCACCTTCGGTCGTGAGGCGCGGGTGGAGTCCCCGCTGTCGGAGGTGGGCCGGTTCGGCGGCTTCACGCGGCCCGTGGACGCGGAGGCGTCGGACCTGTCGGCCGCGCTGGATGCCGCGGGAGCGCTCATCCCCTCCGAGCGCACGGGCCGGGTGCTGGTCGTCTCCGACGGGCGGGCCACGGGCGCGGATGCTCGGGGCGCGACGCGGCGGCTGGCGGCGCGGGGGATCGCGGTGGACTACCGTCAGGTGTCCCGTCCGGAGCCCGCGCTGGACGTGGCCGTCGTTTCGCTGGACGTGCCCGCCACTGTCTCCGTGCGCGAACCCTTCCAGTTCTCCGCCACGGTGCAGGCCACCTCCGCCGTCACGGGCACCGTGCGCCTGGAGCGCGACGGCCACGTGCTGGTGAAGGGGCCCTTCGACTTCAAGCCCGGGCCGAACCTGCTGCCCCTGCGCGACCTGCTGGAGGAGCCAGGGCTCGTGCACTACCGGCTCACGGTGGAGGTGCCGGGCGACGGCGTTCCAGAGAACGACGTGGGCGCGGGCGTGCTGCGCGTGGAGGGCCCGCCGCGCGTGTTGCTGCTCACGCAGCAGCCTGGCGGCACGCTGGCGAAGGCGCTGGGGGCGACGGGCATGACGCTGGACGTGCGGGCGCCCTTCCATGTGTCACTGGATGCGCTCGACGGCGTCGGCGTGGTGGTGCTGGAGAACGTGGACGCCAACGCCCTGGGCGAGACGGGGTTGAACGCGCTGGCGGACTACGTGGATCAAGCTGGAGGCGGGCTGGTGATGACGGGAGGGCGCTCCAGCTTCGGCGAGGGCGGCTACCGGCGTTCGCCCCTGGAGCCGCTGCTGCCCGTGTCGCTGGAGATGCGCGAGGAGCAGCGGCGCGCGTCGGTGGCGATGAGCGTGCTCATGGATTCGAGCTGCTCCATGGGCGTGCAGGTGCCGGACGGGCGCACGAAGATGGAGCTTGCCGCCGAGGGTGTCACGGCGGCGCTCACGCTGCTCAACGGGGGCGACGAAGCCTCCGTGCACATGGTGGACACGGAGTCGCATGAAATCTTCCCCCTGAGCCCGGTGAGCGACGGCCTGCCGCTGAACCAGGTGGCGCGTGGCTTCAGTGGCGGCGGTGGCATCTACGTGGGCGTGGCCCTGCGCACGGGCCGCAAGGAGATCCTCCGCAGCGACAAGCCCACGAGGCATGTGGTGCTGTTCTCCGACGCGGCGGACTCGGAGGAGCCCGGCGACTATCAGGCGACGCTGGCCGCGCTGCGGGAGGCCAACGTGACGGTGTCCGTCATCGGTCTGGGCACCCCGGCGGACTCGGACGCGGAGCTGCTGCGCGACGTGGCCCGGCGGGGCGGGGGACGCATCTACTTCGCCGAGGACGCGATGAGCCTGCCGCGCATCTTCAGCCAGGAGACGCTCGCGGTGGCGCGGGCCACCTTCGTGGATGAGCCCGCGTCCATGGAGGCCGCGCCGGACCTGCCGCTGCTGGGTCCGCTGCCGACGCAGGGGCTGCCGCAGCTGGGCGGCTACAACCTCACGTACTTGAAGCCACGGGCGAACGTGGCGCTGCGCACGTTGGACACCAATGCCGCGCCAGTGCTGGCGCTGTGGCCGCATGGCGCGGGGCGCACGGTGGCCCTCACGGCGGAAGTGGACGGCAAGTACACGGGAGAGCTGCGCGAGTGGCGCGCGCTGCGAGCGACGCTGGAGGCGGTGGTGCGCTGGTCGATGGGTAGCGCCGCGCCGAAGGGGGAGGCGGTGGTGCGCTCGGAGCGTCAGGGCAACCTGCTGCGCGTGACGCTGGACCTGCCGCCGGGCGAACCGATGCCGGGGGCGCTGCCCACGGCGGTGCTGCTGTCGGGAGATGGGCGCTCTGGCGTGGAGAAGCCTCTGCATTGGGAGGACGAGGATCGGCTGGTGGTCGAGTACCCGTTGAGCGGCAGTGGAACGTGGCACCCGGTGGTGAAGTGGGGTGGCCGCGTGCTGAGGGCTCCACCCGTGGCATTGCCGTACGCACCGGAGTTCGAGCCGGGCAGCGCCAGGGAAGGCCTCAAGCTCCTGCGCGCGTTGGCGGCGGTCGGAGGCGGACAGGAGCGGTTGTCGATGACGGGGCTGTTCGCGGAGGCCCCGGAGTCGGAGGGGCGCGTGGCGCTGGCGCCGTGGCTGGTGGCGTGCGCGCTGGCGGTGATGCTGGCGGAAGTGGCCGTGCGCCGGTTCCTCCCCGCGCCCCGCGTGCGGGTCGCCCGGGAGCGGCCCGCGAAGCAAGCCCATGCGCGACGGCCCATGTCCGTCACACCGGGCCCGGAGGCGATGTCCCCCGGCAAGCCGCCCGCACCCGGCCCAGAGGCGCCGCCGGAGCAGAAGTCAGAGCCCGCGAAGGAGCCTGCTGGCGTGG
This sequence comes from Corallococcus sp. Z5C101001, assembly GCF_007352635.1. NCBI lineage: Bacteria > Pseudomonadati > Myxococcota > Myxococcia > Myxococcales > Myxococcaceae > Corallococcus > Corallococcus sp. Z5C101001. The sequence continues at coordinate 195,650 of NZ_VKLU01000006.1, read as the reverse complement.
ACTCCGCGCTGGAGGCCGCGCGCGCCAGGGCCCGGCGTCGGACGGGGCGTTGAGTCCGGATGTCGGAAGCGCGGTCACGGCATCGCGGAGCCGGGGCCGCGCGCGAGGGCCCGGCGTCGGACGGGCTGCTGAGCCCTGAACCCCGAGGCGCTTTCGCGGTATGACGGCTCCGATGACGGAGTCGCGGGCCGTGCGGTGGGGCCTTGGCGTCGTGCTGGGCGTGCTCGCGCTCCAGGCCGTGCGCCTCTCACTGCACAAGGCATTCAGCATCGACGAGTTCCAGTACGCCCACTCCGCGTGGCTCATGGCCCACGGACAGGTGCCGTACCGAGACTTCTTCGAGGTGCACTTTCCGCTCGTGTACCAACTCCTGGCCCCGCTGTTCCGGCTGCTCGGGGATGATCCGCGCAACGTGCTCGCCCTTCGCGCGGCGATGCTCGTGCCGCTCGCGGGCGCTGGCGTCTCCGTGTTCCTCCTCAACCGGCGCGAAGGACGCATCGCCGCGCTCCTGGCCCCGCTGCTGCTGCTGAGCACCCCCGCGTTCCTTCACTTCGCCACCGAGGTGCGCCCGGATGCCCTCACCGCCGCGCTCTTCCTGGGCGCCCTCGCCGCGCTGACCGTGCGCTCCGCACCCTCATCCTTCCTCGCGGGCGCGCTGCTCATCGCCTCCGCATGGGGTTCGCAGAAAGCGCTCTTCTTCGGCGGACTCGTGGGCGCGGTGCTCGTGGGCGACCTGCTCCTGCGCCGGGGCCGTCCTCCCGCGCTCATCGCCGCGCCGCGCGCCTTCGTCCTTGGTCTCCTCACCGCTTCGGGGGCCGTGGCCGCGTACCTCACGGTGACGGACTCCTGGAGCGCATGGTGGCACTGGTGCTTCGTCTGGGCCTCCGAGCACCAGCGCCACTACCCGGGCTTCTCCTGGCGTGAGTACCTGCTACCCATCCTGGGAGAACAGCCTGCGTTCTTCCTCCTCGCGACTGTCGGCTTCATCGCCACCTCGCTGTCTCAATGGAGGGATGCCCGCACGCAGGACCTGCTCCTCGTCGTGGCCGTGCCCGCGACATTCGGTGCCTACGCGCTTCAGCGCGCACCGTTCCCCTACAGCCTGCTGCCCTTCCTTGGCGTGCTCTCGCCCTTCGCCGCGCGCGGCGCCGTCGCGGTGCTCGCATGGCTGCGCACTCCGCTCATCCGCGCCGTGGGGCTCGTGGGATTGGGAGGGCTGTTCGCGGTGCAGGCCGCGCACGTCGAGGCGCTGCTGGATGGCGGCGGCAACGCGCGGCAACGTGAGGTGCTGGCTCGCATCGCCACGCTCACGGGGCCGCGGGACGTCGTCTACGACAACTCGGGCGGCTTCGTGAGCAGGCCGCACGCGCACTTCTACTTCTACACGGATGCGTATCTGCGCGGCTCGCTCGTGGACCTGCTGTCCGACGACATGCCGCGTGCGCTCGTGGAGCAGGGCTGCGTGGCGCGCGTGGACGACCTGCGCACCTCTGGCCTGCCGCCCGCGTTGCGACGCTTCCTGGACGCGCACTACCAGCCCTACGACGGCGATCTCTTCCTCTGGGGCCAGCGCTATCGCGTGCCCGTCGACGCAGGCGTGCTGGAGGACCACTTCCTCGCGGTGCGCGCGGATCGCTATTTCCTCCAGCCCGCGAGCGCGCTCGACACCGGCGCGCTGTTCATCGACGGTGCGCGGATCTCCACGCCGGAGTTCACCCTGACCCGGGGCGAGCACACCCTCCGCTACGAAGGGCGTGCGCAAGCCTTCCAGCTCCTGTGGCTGCCCCGGGATGGGCGGCGATGGACGCCGCGCCCCGGAGCACCGCCGACCTACTCGCGCCTGTTCTGAGAAGGCCTCGCGAGGCAAGGGACGTGGGGGGCGAGCCACTGGGAGCGGCTGTTGGCGCCTGCCCGAGGGGCCCCGGGCCGTGCCAGACTCCGCGCGCGATGACCCTCAAAGAGACGATGGCGGAGCTGGAGCGGCTGGGCTCTCCCCAGACGCGGAAGACCTTCTTGCGGCACGGTGCTCCCGAGCCGCTGTCAGGAGTGAACTTCGGCCCGCTGACGGCGCTGAAGAAGCGCATCGGCACGGACTCCGTGCTGGCCCGTGCCCTGTGGGCGACGGGGCATGCGGAGGCGCGGCTGCTGGCGACGATGGTGGTGGACGCGCCCGCGTTGTCCTGGGCGGAGCTGGACACCTGGGCGAAGCAGCTTGATTGGTACGCGTTGACGGACGTCTTCGTGACGAACGTGGTGCTGTCCTCACCGCATGCGGTGAAGGCCCTCGAGTGGACACGCTCTCCGGCTGAATGGCTGGGGCGCGCGGGTTGGCAGACGCTGTCGTCGCTGCTGGCGAAGACACAGTTGCTCGAAGCAGAGGACCTGCGGCCCTGGGTGAAGCGCATCGAGCAGGAACTGCCGACCGCGAAGAACCGTGTCCGCGATGCGATGAACCGTGCGCTCATCAACCTGGGGGGCACCGGGGGCGCACTCCAGGGCGCGGCGCTCGCGACGGCGAAGCGGCTGGGCCGGGTGGACGTGGATCACGGCGACACCGCCTGCGAGACGCCGGATGCCACGCAAGCCATCCACAAGCTCCAGGCCCGAAAGGAAGCCCAGGCCGCGCGGAAGCCAGCCCGGGCGCAGAATCCGGCCCGGAAGGAAGCCAGTGCTGCGCGGACGCCGGCCCGGAAGCAAGGTCAGGCCGCGCAGAAGCCGGCCCGGAAAGAAGCCCGTGTCGCGAAGAAGCCCGCCCGGAAGGCTCCGGTCTCCGTCGCGACGAAGCGCACGACAGGCGCCACGGAGAAGCCGTCACGCAAGGCGCCTGTCGCGACGAAGCGCAAGACAAGCACCGAGGGGAAACCGTCACGCAAGGCGACGACCGCGAAGAGGCCCGCGGCACCCAGGCGAGCGCGGGCGCGCGCGTAGGACCGGAGTCCACCGCGCCCGGCCACATCGCCGGGCGCGTGGCACCGCTCACCTGCTCAGGGCTTCACGCACGCGGCCTGGCCGCCCGCGTCCTTGTAGGCCTTCACGCGCTTGAGGAGGTTGCCGCCGTCCGACTCCGGCGTGGTCTGCTCGTAGTTGCCCGCGCCGAAGAGCATGCCCACGCCGCCCGCCGCGGCCACCTCACCCGGGTGGGTGAGGAAGTAGTCCACGCGGTTGTCGCGCCACTGCTTGTCGCGGTTGGGCAGGCTCATGTTGCCCAGCGGGAGCTGCCACCACAGGTGCGGCTTGTTCAGCCGCGCGGAGACGGCCTTCGCCCAGGTGAACGCCTGCTGGAAGTGCGGCAGCTTGCGGTTCTCCGGGTCCCACCACGTCGCCTTGTCCTGCGTCTCCTGGTACCAGCCCGCGTCGCGGTCCGACGCCTCCACCGTGACGAAGTCGGTGTCCCCGGCGCCCACGGACAGCAGGAAGTCCGCGACCTTGTTCGCCTCCCCCGCCACGTTGAACGACGCGTCCGTGTTCGCCGACACGTCCGTCTTCGTCGCCCACGCGCTCGCGTGCAGGCCCACCTTCGCGTTGGGCGCGTACTTGCGCGCCATGGCGATCATGCACTTGCCCAGGCCCGCGGCGTTGTTCTCCTGGCCACCGCAGTCGGTGGGGTTCGCCGCCTTCACCGCCACCGCCGTGGACTGGGCCTTGCCATCGGCCGGGAAGAACTGGAGGTAGGCCCACATGTCGGGCTCGATCTGCAGCAGCACCTTCTCCTGGCCCACCTGCTTGAGCAGGAACCGCCAGTCCGCCAGGTAGCGCTCCAGGAACTTCGCGTCGTTCAGCGCCGCCAGCTGCTGCCGGCCTTCGCTGTAGCCGCTCGCCTGGAACTCCTCGTAGTAGGTGATGAACGGCAGCTGTCCCTGGGCCTTCGTCGCGGCGATGAAGTCCCGCACGTAGGCGCCAGGCGGCTCCTGGTCGTACTGCCAGCAGCCCCACCACCCGCAGCCTGGCCCACTGTTGGAGCACGACGTGCCGCCGGAGGTGCACCCGGAAGCGCACGAATTGCACGCGTCCTTCGAATCGAACAGGCCCGCCGCGATGTACAGGTAGCGCACGTCGAAGGGCGCCTTCGCCGCGGTGGCGTCCTCCATCTGCGCGCCCACCAGCAGCTTGCTCTTGCCCAACGAGTCCAGGAACTTCGCGCCCAGGCAGTCCGTGCCATCGCCCGGCGTCACCCCAGGCCCATCCGTCCCGGGTCCGGGCTCATCGCCCGGCGAACTCGAATCCGAGCAGCCCGCCACCGCCAGCAGGCCCACGGCCAGCAACGACCAACACTTCCGACGAATCAGCGCAGGGGTCCCCATGTCCGAAACTCTACCCCGCCCCCACGCCCCCATGTCCCTCGCACCTGGGGGTCGATTCGCTGCTCCCATGCGGTTCTTGAGTCAGGCTGGCCCCACCCGTGCGCGCGGCCTTCAGTATTCCTTGGTCCAGATGAGGTCCAGACCGCCGGAGCGCGCGTCGCCGTACATGCCTTCCAGGCTCCAGCGCGGGCTGAACAGGTACTGGAAGCGCACGGCGTTGGCGTTCTCCCCCTTCTGGAGGTTGGCGCCCACGCGGCCGGTGTAGCCCACGTAGATCTTGTCCGTCACGTACGTGCCCACCTCCAGCTTGGTGCCGGCGATGCCGCTGTCGCCCGCTTCGATGGAGAGCACGTCCAAGGGCAGCTTCGCGGCGATGGCCTTGCGCGCCTCGTTGGCGACATACGAGCCCACCACCGACGCGGCCTGCGCGCCCGCGTTCACCGACGCGCCGGAGCCGCGCTCCAGCGTGCGCCGGCCGGTGGCGAGCAGCGTGTAGATTTCCGACTCCGGCAGGGCCGGGTCGCTGCTCGTCTTGAGGGTGATGTCCTTCCCCTGGCCGCGCACGGTGACGTAGACGGTCACGGCCGCGTTTTCGTTGCGGTACTCCGCCGTGACGTTGATGTACGGCGTGAGGACCGGGCCGGTGAAGCGCACCTGGCTGTCGCGCTGCACGTCGAAGCGGCGCCCCAGCACGTCCACGCGGCCCAGGAGGACCATCACCTCGCCGAACATGCGCGCCTCGTTGGCGTACTCGACGCGGAAGCCCTCGGACAGGCCCAACTGGATGTTGAGGTCCGAGCCTCGCACCCACAGGTTGCGGGGCGCGTTGATGTTCACCCAGAACTGGCGCTGGGGCGCTTCCTCCTCCTCTTCCTCGCTGTTCTCCAGGTCGGCCAGCCGTGGCTCGGCCTGCGGCGGTTCGTACTGCGACGGGGGATTGCCCGCGCCGCCGCTGGTGGCGGGCGTGCCCGGGTTTCCAGGCGTGCCGGGCGCGTCCGGGGCGTTGCGCGGGTTCGCCGCCTTCTGCTCCGCCTCCACCTGCGCGGGCGTCGGCTGCTTCCGCTTGCGTTTGTCCACGGGCACGCCGTTGCGCACCATCACCACGTCGGCGGGGCGCTCCAGCGGCTGCAGGTCCTTGCGCTTGGCCTCCGGCAGCTCGACGTGCGCCTCCGGGATGGAGAGGTCGCTGATGTTCACCAGCCGGTCGGTGAGGCTGCCCTTCATCGACAGGTTCAACGACAGGAGGGCCAGCAGCTGGTCCTCCACCACGATGGGCAGGTTCTTGGTGTTGCCCTTGCCCTCCAGCATGAACTCGCCGTTCTTGCCCTGGCGGTTCGCCGTGGCCGTCAGCTCCAGGGTGCCGTTGCCCGACTTCGCGGTGAGCTGCTTGAGCTCGATGCGCTCCTGCGACGCGTTCAGCGCGAGCTGGATGGCGTTGTACTCGCCAAAGCCCATCAACCCCAGCCGGCCGTCCTTCCAGCCCAGGCTGCCCTTGAAGGTGGGCGCGCCCACGGTGCCGCCCAGGTTCGCGTCCGCCTGGATGAACCCGCCCAGCGTGCGCACGTAGGGGGAGATGCCGGAGAGGAACGTCGGGTCGAAGCGGCGCGCGCGCAGCGACAGCTCCACCGGCGCCCGGTCCAGCTTCTTCGCGGGCCCCTGCTCGGACTGGAGCGCGGGCAGGGACAGGTCCAACTCCATGGTGCCGCCCAGCACCAGCGACCCGCCGCCGGGCGCGGTGAGCATCGCGTCGATGAGGGACTTCGCCTCTGAATACGAGTAGTGCAGCCGCGCCTGCCCCAGCGCCGTCTGCGCGACGCCCAGGCCCTGCAGGCCCGCGTTCAGCTCCACCTCGGGGGCCTCGGGGGTGCCGCGCGCGACCAGCTCCATGGACAGCACGCCCTGCGGCCCTCGGTTGCCGTGGCCCTGCTGGGGCACCAGTCCGGGAATCTCATCCAGGGGCACGGGCCCCACGCGGCCCTTCAGGCGGAAGGGCACGCGGCCCGCCACCTCGCGGTCCTGGAGCGACCCCAGCGGGGCCAGCACGCGCGCCTCCAGCGTCGCCAGCGGTCCGTTGGGGCGCTGCACGTCCAGCGTCAGCTTCACATCGTCGTCGCCCGCCAGCACCAGCGCGGAGCCGTTGAGCGGCGGCAGGCCATTGGCCGTGACCGCGCGACCCTGGAGCTCCACCCGGCCCACCGGCGCGAGCGCGGTGCCCGTCACGTCCGCCTTCAGCGTCACCATGCCGTCCGGCTTGTCCACGCCCTCCATGCCCTGGAGCAGCCTGAGCGGCAGCTCCGCCACCAGCACCTCCAGGCGCAGCGGGGTCTCCAGGGCCCGCGCGGGCGTGGGCGGCTTCGCGATGAGGCCGCTCAGCGTGAAGGGCGTCTTCAGCACGACATACGCCTGCGGCGCGAGGCCCTTCACGTCCAGCCGGGCGCCCAGCGTCGCGTCGTTTTCGTCGGAGTTCGCGTTCAGTTCGAAGCCCAGCGTCTGCGCGAAGAGGTCCTCCGGCCGGCCCGGGTAGCGCAGCCCGTCGCCCACCACCTTCATGCCCAGGCGAGGGTCCTTCGCGGAGCCGGTCACCGTCAGCCTGCCGGCGATCTGCCCGGACGGCCCGGGCGGCTGGCCCGCGAGCTTCAGCGCCTCCGCCACGTCCAGCTTCTCCAGGTTCACGGTCAGGGACAGGGGCTCGTTGCGCCGCCGCAGCACGCCCTGCACCGGCACGTCGAACTGGGAGGACACGTGCCCCGCGCTCAGGCTCGCGGCCAGCGTGCCGGTGGCGCGGTCCTTCGAGTATTGGGCCTTGAGCTGGAGCCCCAGGCCCGTATAGCCGCGCGCCCGGCCATCCACCCAGGCGAGGTCCACGTCCGCGTCCGGCCTCGTCAGGCGCCCCTTCGCCGCGACGTGGCCGGACAGCATGCCGCCCAGCCCCAGCGACTCCGGCACCGCGAGGCGTGGCAGCTTCGACAAGTCAAAGGCGCCCAGGTCGATGCGCGCGTCCACGCGCTCGCCGTCCTTCACCGCCGCCACCTTCAGCGTCTGCGACTCCGAAGCGAGCGACAGCGGCGGCGCCAGCGCGATGCGTCCTCCGCCGAAGGCGAGGTGCGTGGGCTGCTGGAGCGTCCAGGTGGCCTCCGGCCACGACAGCGAGAAGGTGCGCATCGCGAGCCCTTCGTTGTCCGCGTCCACCGTGCCCTCCACGCCCACCGCGAGCTTCGCGTCGCCGTCCACGCGCACGCTCGCCTTCAGCTCGCGGTTCGCGCTGGTGGTGAGCGCCGCGGACAGGTCGCGGAAGGTGCGGCCCCCGGTCTTCAATTCACTCACCAGCACGGTGGCGTCGGTGGTGAGCGGGCGGGTGACGTCCCGCACGTTCGCCTTGAGCGACAGGTCCTTGATGGCGATGTCGCCGTAGTTCAGCGCCACGAAGTTGCCGTCCGCCTTCACGCCCGGCGAGCGCGGAGGCCCCTGGACCTGGAACTCCAGCGAGCCGCTGCCGGACATGGGCGGCACGGTGCCCCCAGGCAGCAGCTTGTCCAGCGCCTGGGACAACAGCTTCAGGTCGCCCGCGGACAGGCTGCCGCGCGCCTCCAGGGACTTCGCGGTGCCCTGGCCCGAGGCGATGAGCGCCGCGCCCGGCATCAGCACCCGCAGGTTGCCCACCTGGTAGTGGCCGTCCTTCGCGGTCGCCTTGAGCTCGATGGGCCCCACCGACTGGCCCCGGTACTCCGAAGGGGACACCGTGAGGGCCACGTCGCCCTCCAGCGTCTCCACGCTGTCGCCGCCGCCGTGCGCGGTGAGGTCCGCGGCGATGCGGGTGGGGATGCCGTCCTCCATCAGCTCCGCCAGGTTCACCCCGCGCGCCTTCACGGTGGCTTCCGTCGTGCGGAGCGTCTTGAGGTTCACGTCGCCCGTCAGGTCCAGCGTGGCCTTGCCCGCGGACGCGCCCAGCTTCGCGCGCGCGACGTCTCCGTCCAGGGACGCGGTGCCCGTCGCCTCGACGGGCACCACCAGCGGGTACGCGGGCACGAAGGCCTTCACCGGTCCGGGCGGCACCACCAGCTTGCGCAGCTCCACGGACGCGGCCTTCTCTCCGGTCTGCTTCGCGCCCAGGTCCGCCTCCACGCCCGCCAGGCCCAGCTGCGCCTCCACCTGTCGCGCGACGTCCTTGCCCTGGCCCTTGAGGGCAAGCGACACCGGGCCCGTGAGCGGACGGGTGAGGCCGCCCGTGGCCTGCAGGTCCGCGGCGAAGTCCATGTCCGCCAGCGCGCAGTGGCCCGCTCCCTTCGCGCCCAGCTCCTCCAGGCGCACCTGCCGCTCGCCGCCGTCGGGCAGCTCCTGTCGGAAGTCCACGAAGCCGTGGCTCAGCTCGAAGTCCTTCAGGAGGATGCGCAGGGCGCTCTGGCTCTGGGTGGGGGGCTCCTCCGGCTTGGGCTCGCGGGGCTCCAGCGCGCGCATCAGGTTGAGGCCCCGCTCGTCCTGGACCAGATACAGGCGCGGCGTCTCGATGCGCACCTTGGTCAGGTCCACCCGCTGGCTCAGGAGCGGCGACAGGTTCAGCCGCGCCTCCACGCGGGCCACCTCCGCCACGAGCTCGCCCTCCGGGGTGTAGAGCTTCACGCCGGTGAGGACCGCGCCGTCCAGGTCCAGGTCGAACCCGCCCAGCTCCAGCCGGCCGGCGAGCTGCTTGTTCACCTGGTCGACGCCAAGGCGGGCGATGCGGGCCGAACCCCCGGCGCTGGTGGCGAACACCAGCGCGCCCACCCCCAGGAGTACGATGAGGCCCAGCAGGCCGAGCAGCCCCCACAGCAGCCGCCGTCCCCAGCGCGGGCGCCGGTGGGGCGGGGCGGGTGCGGGGGTCGTGGGCTCGCTCAAAACGCCTCTCCGATGGAGATATGGATCGCGCACAGCCCTTCGGGGGCACCCGCGAATGCGTCCCTGGCGGAGGTCGAGGTCTTGTCGAACTTGCGTCCGAAGCCCAGGCAGCCACCCGAGGACGGATAGATGTATGCGGGGTCGGTGACGGGCAATCCCTGGCCGATGTTCAACCGCCGGGCGATGTCCAGTCGGATGGGGCCCACCACCGTGAGGTAGCGCAGGCCGGCGCCCACCGCGTGGTAGTGCTCGGGACCGAACACCTTGGGGGCGTTCTTGCCCACCAGGTTCTCCGTGCCCACGAGGCCGGAGTCGTAGAAGACGGCCAGCATCAGGCTCTGCGTGACCAGGAAGCGCAGCTCCACGGCGCTCTCGAAGAGGCTGTTGCCGCCCACGGGCACCGTGTCCCACGACTCCAGGATGGGGTTGCCGTTCATGTCCAGCAGCACGTTGCCGTCGCCGTCCTTCTTGTAGGTGGGGGCGAGCGGCGTCATGGGCGACAGGCGCTGGCCGTTGAAGCCGCGCATGGCGGCGGCGCCGCCGGAGAAGAAGCGGGTGACGATGGAGCTCTGGCCGCCGCCCGCCGGATCCAACGTGCCCAGGCGCAGCTTCACCGCGAGCGTCACGTTCTTCTTCTCGCCGAGGGAGTAGTAGTAGCGCAGGTCCGGCAGCAGCCGGACGTAGGTGTAGTTGCCGAAGAAGGGACCGCCGCCCTTCTGGATGGAGAACCCCAGGTAGTAGCCGGCGCGCGGCTCGGTGCGGTCATCCCGCCGGTCCCAGGCGAACGCCACCTCCAGGAAGCTCAGCGCGACGTCGCATTTCCCGTTCGGGTTGGTGCAGCCCAGGATGATGGGCGGGACGCTCTCATCCGCGGTCACCTGCCCCTTCAGCCGGTACAGCTGGAGGTTGTACGAGGGGAAGACGGAGAAGGACGGGTGGGGCTGCCAGATGACGCCCGCCTTCAGGTAGCCGCCGTAGAACGAGTACGCCTGCTGGAGGCCCTTCTCCCCCGTGACGGAGGCCTGGAGGCTCAGGTCGCGGAAGAGGAAGCGCGGCTGTTCGAACTCCGTCGTGAGCGTGAACACCGGTCCGCTCTGGGAACCCTCCTCCGAGCGGAGGCTGGACAGCACGCTGGGGATGAACGCGTAGCCCACGCGGCCCCGCAGCGTGAGCCGGCGCAGGCCGCCGCGGAAGTTGCGGTTGGTCCACTCCCCCAGGAGCCGGCCCTCCTGCCGCGCGGCGTCCACGCCGATACCGCCGCCCAGCCGCACGGAGTGGAAGGGCGACTCGCGCACGTCCACCACCACCGGCACCGTGGCGTTCTGCCGGTCCGGCGCGCCCCGGTTCACCTTCACCGCGCCGAAGACGCCCATGCGGAAGACGCGCGCCTGGGCCTCCGCCAGCGCCGCCTCGCTGAAGTAGGCCCCCTTGTGCACGGCGCCCTGCGCCTGCTCGATGATGCGGCGGGGGGGCACCTGGGGGTTGGCGTCCGTGGCGATGAAGATGTTGCCGAAGCGGTAGCGCAGGCCGGGGGTGATTCGCAGGTCCACCACGGCCTTCTGCGTGGCCTCGTCCACGCGCACCTCGCCGCCGACCTCCGCCTCCGCGTACCCCAGGTTCTTGAGCCGCTGGAGCACCAGCTCCTTGGTGGCCTCCCACGTGTCCTCGCGGAACACGTCCCCGACCTTCACCGGCAGCTCCTCCAGGATGCGCTCCCGCTCGCGCCGCGACGGCAGGTCCTTGCCCTTCTCCAGCGACTCCAGGCCGTGCGGCTCGATGGCGTTGATGACGGTGGGGGCGCCCTCGTTGACCACCACCCGCAGGCGCACGGCCTCGTCGCCGTCGGGGGTCACCTCGTTGGATTCCACCTGCGCCTGGTAGTAGCCCTCCGCCTGGTAGAACCGCTCGATGCGGCGCAGGTCCGCCTGCCACGCGTTGCTGTCGAAGAAGTGCGCCTTGCCGAAGGGCCAGAACGCGTACCAGGGCGTGGAGGAGGTGAGGATGCGGTCCTTGATGTCCCCTTCCTTCACCTGTTTCGTCCCCTCGATGTCCAGGGACCTCACCTTCGGTCCGTTGGTCGGATTGGGGGCGGTGGCGCATGCCGTCAACACCACGGCCAGCGCGAGGGGCACGGCGGAGCGGAATCGGAGGAGTCGGACGTCGGCCACGTCACGTTTCTTACCGGATGGCCAGCCCCGACGCGTTTCCCAATGTTTCTTTGTGGGGCGAGTGTCGCATTCCGCGACCTCGGGGGCGGGGTCAGTGTCAGCCAACCTTCGAGCGCCGCCGTGGCGCGTGCAACCGGACCCGGGGTGCGTCAGATTCGGGGACCTATGGTCCGGCGAATCGCGATGCTGCTGTCGGCCACGCTGGTGCTCGCCACCGGCTGCGGCGTGAATGAGGACGAGGTCGTCATGCTCAAGGAGGGCGAGAGCCTCGCGGACACGCCCTACTGCGGCTCGCTCGGGTGCGCGGATCCCTTCCGCTTCTGCGCGGAGCTGTTCCTGGACTTCGGCCGCTCGCCCCCGCTGTGCGTCGTGGAGGACATCTGCGACCGGCTGGATTGCGCCAAGGCCAACCGCCGCTGCGCGGTGTTCGACGGCTTCCCCGGTCAGGTGAAGTGCGTCAAGGACTGACGCCGCGGGGCTGACTCCCGGGGCGGCCGTCGTCCGGCGGCCCCGGGGTGGGAGCGTCACCCTAGCGGCGGGACGAGGCGGTGAGCCACGCGAGGCGCTCCGCGGCGTCCTTCGTCTGCGCTTGCGTGAGCAGCGCGTCCGTGTCCTGCGCGATGCGGTAGGCCCAGTTGGCGTCGCCCATGGTGCCGGGCAGGTTGATGCGGTCGCGCGTGCCCAGCACGTCCTGCCACGGCAGCACGCACAGGTCCGAGCCCGCGTTGAGCGCGGCGGCGAGCGTGGCGCGGTGGATGTCCGGAGTGAAGTCGCGCGTCACGGCCACGCCCTGGAACTCCGGCCACGCGCGGGCGGCGTTCTGGCGCTCGTCTTCACGCGCCTGCTCCCACCACTCGGCCTGCGGCTCCGTGTCGTGCGTGCCGGTGGTGACCAGCGACACGGCGGGGAACGCGTGCGGGTCGCGGTAGTGGTTGTCGTCGCGCTCCCAGCGCAGCACCCGGTAGCCGGGCAGCCGCAGGTCCGCGAGGATCTGCCGCACGAAGGGGGGAATGACGCCCAGGTCCTCGGCGACGATGCCCGCGCCCTCCGACAGCAGGCGGAAGTGCTTCTCGCCCTGGCGGCGCCAGGTGGCCTCGTCCGACGGGACGAAGTAGCCGGTGGGGTTCTTCTCGTCGCGGATCCACTGGCGGAAGTAGCCCACCGCGTGGTCCACGCGGCGCAGGTCGTAGTAGCTGGCCGCCTTGGCCGCGCGCTTCTTCAGCCACGCGTAGCCGTCCTTCTCCATCGCGGCGAAGTCGAAGTAGGGCAGGCCCCAGTCCTGGCCCGTGGCGGAGAAGTCGTCCGGCGGCACGCCCAGGCGCGCGTCGCGGCGCAGGATGTCCGGGTGGGCCCAGCAGTCGGAGCTGTCCTGTCCGATGATGAAGGGCTCGTCGCCGCACAGGAGCACGTCCTTCGCCTTCGCCTGGGCGCGGACCTGGTTCCACTGGGCTTCGGCCAGCCACTGGAGCCAGGCGTGGTAGCGCACGCGGCGCTCCAGGCCCTGCTGCTGGATGGCGACCAGCGCCTCCGGCTGGCGGGTGCGCAGGCCCTCCGGCCACTCCCACCAGGGACGGCGGTCCTCCTTCTCGCTGATGGCGGTGAAGAGGGCGTAGCTCTCCAGCCACTCGCCCTGCGACTCACGCCACTTCTGGAACTCCTGGGCGCGCGGCGTGCGCGGCGTCCACTCGTGCTTCTCGAAGTGGTCGAAGGCGCGCGCGAACGCGGCGTCCTTCAGCGGGAACACCAGGTCGTAGCGCACGCGCGGCGCGGCGCGGGCCTCACCCAGTTGATGACGTTGCGCCTCGCTGAGCGCGGCCTCGCCGCCGGTGGCCTGGAACTCCGGCACCTGGGCCAGGTCGATGAAGAGCGGGTTCAGTCCGAACGCGGAGCGCGTGGCGTAGGGGCTGGGGTCGCCGGGCGCGGTGGGGAGCAGGGGCAGCACCATCAACAGGCGCTGACGCGCGGCCTTCATCCACGAGAACAAACCGTCCATGGCGCCAAAGTCGCCAATGCCGAAGTCCGTCCGGGAACGCAGGGAGAAGAGGGGAAGCAGGAGACCGGACAGTCGGCCGGGAGTGGACATGCGGCGCAATCTGCCCCAGCCCCGAGCCGGTGTGAACTGCTGTCGCGACGCGGTGCGCATCTGCCTGCCTGCCGGGTCCGGGAGGTTGGCTGTTGGATGCCAGCGCGTCGCGAAGTGAACAGGGGTGGACGGCCCCCCACCCGAGGCAGGAAGGACCGCGCCGTGCCAAGACTCCCCCGGACCTCGCCCTCATCGATGGGCTGCACCCCTGTCTCAACGGGGTCACGGACACGGAAGGGGTAGGGGAGGACCCGCGAGAACAGTGGGTGGGCCGCGAGGAACGGCCCGGTTCGTTCGTGGCCCTACAGGCGGGCGTGGGGCTGGGAGGGCGCCGGGGGCCTGTTCCCGAACCCACAGACTCCTACCCGCCGCCGCCGAGCAGCGCTTTGTACCCATACAGCTGTCCGTGGGGCCTGACGCCCCGCGAGCGATTCCGCAGGGCTGCTCACGATACATCGTGAGGCATACGGGCCTGCCGTACTTCAACCCGTGGCGCGGACGTTGCCACGCCATGCCTTTTCAATGACTGTGTTTTGGATGTCCACCCATTCACGGGGCGTCTGATGTGCTTCGAGCCCAGCGTGGAGGGTCTCCAGGAAGCGCGTGTTCTTGAACCGGTCGCCGCGACCTCCCCGCGGGGAAGTCGCGGCGCGCGGCGAGGCCGCCAGGGGCGCGTGATTCAGCTCACTGGATGATGGTGGTGACCTGGGTCTCGCATGTGTCGGTTTCGATGTGGGACTGCCGTGCATCGAAGGCGCAGGTCGCGATGCCGTAGGTGGTCGCGTAGAGGGTGGCCGAGCAGACGCCGCCGGAGACGGAGACCACCAGCTGCCAGACACACGTCTTCGCGCCGGGGTTGGCCGGGTCCCGTTCGTTGTTCGTGTAGTAGTAGTACTGGCTCACTGCCGTGAGGGGAGGCAGGTTCATCCGGAAGTAGCCCGTGATGTTGGGCGGCGGATTCGAGCCCAACGGGTAGGGCGGCAGCCAGGTGGGAGTTCCGTAGAGGCTGTATCCGGGGAACAAGTTGGCGCCAGTCCAGTTGGCGATGAAGAAGGTCTCCGGGACGGTGGCTGCGAGCGACGACGAAGCACCTCCCCGGCTGCGCTGTGGGAGCTGCACCGTCTCCTGGGCGCGGATGCTGACGAACTCGCTGCGCCGGGTGAGCAGCTCGATGTCACCTTGGTGGTGGTACTGCGGCTCCGCGAACGCAAGCGACGGCATGAGGGACAGCAGGGAAACAGCCAGCGAGCACTTGAGGTTCCGCTTCATGAGGATGGGCTCCTTTGCCTGCCGCGGAGGGATGCAACGCGTGCAGCCGCGACCTCCACTCAGGGAAGGTGCGGTCGCGATATCGTACTCCAGGTGAGTGTGATTTAGCTCGCTGGATAATCTGTATAATGGTGAAGTCACGGCTGCACCGCCCGTGGGTCTTTACCTCTCCGACTTGAAGCCATCCGTGTCCAGCCAAGGCGACCACCGCGCTGACACCGGGGGGGGCCGGTCGCCACGCTTCGGGCGTGGCGACCGTCCTTGCGTCGACGACGTCAGGAACAGATGCCGAGCGGCTGCGATTCAGTGAGGTTCAGCAGCGCCCAGTTGCGGGTGATGCCGGGCCAGCTCGCGATGGTCACCCACCATGTCTTGCTGAAGAAGAGGATGCGGATCTTCGCGAACGCCTTCAGCGTGCCCGACAGCGTGTTCAGGTTGAGGTCCGACTTGAGCTTCCAGTCGAGCGTGCACACCGGCCAGAACAGCTCACCCGAGGACGGCATGGTCGCATTGATGAGGGCCACGCTCCCCTCCACTCCGAACGCCACGATGATGACGTCCACCGAGGCCGAAGCCGTGACGTTGGACCACCCGCCCGGAGTCGCCGACAACTTGGCCACCGTCGGGCCAATCTGCCCGTAGACGGTCAGCTTCACTCCGCCGGCGAGCGCCGCCTTCACGGTGATGGGCACCGGGCCCACCACGAACGTCTTGGAGACAGAGAAGAACGTGCGGCTCCAGTTGATGGGCGGCGGCGAGTACTCGGCGTACAGGCTGCTCGACCAGATCTCCTGCCCCAGCAGGTACAGGGCCGCGGTGCCACTGTTGGCGCCCCCGGCCTGGCCCGACACGTTGGCCCGCCCGCGGACCAGCTCCTTCTCCGTCGAGAAGGCGGTGCCGAAGATCTTGCCCTCCGCGACGGACTGGACCTTCTTCTCCGCGGTCTGCGTGGCCGTCTCCGCGGTGACCACCGCGTTGATGGAGTAGCCGGCGCCGAAGATGCTGTTGCCGAACTTCTCCGTGCGGACGTACGTCTTGTTGAACGTCTGGACCGGGTTCGTCCACGGCATGATCTCCGTGGGCGGCGGCACCAGGTGCTGGAACGCCTCGGGGATCGTCGCCTGCTGGATGGTGATGTTGTGCGTGTAGTCCGTCGGATCCAACTGGAGCACGCCCCCCGTCCTGTTCGTCTCGTCCTGGAGGATCGCGTACTCCTGGCCGACCGTGTACGTCGTGTTCGGGTTGAACGGAGCCACCTGCGACTCCCAAGCCACCCGGTCATTCATCACATAGCCCGCGGGATAGACCGCGAACGGATACTTCCCAGGCTGAACCACGTAAGGATTCGGGTCGACATAGCTCTGTGCGACCGCGAACCCCGGGAACACCACCGCAGCCAGCGCGATGGTACGGAATACGGACTTGAACATGTTTGGCCTTTCCTTGGGTGAAGCCAGCGGGTTTTACTCTCCGTGAAAACGCAGACATCAGTCGGTTGATGGCAATCCAGGCGTGTTGCCATTGCTGGGAATCGCCAGGAGAAGCGGTCGCGTCAGGTCCTCGTCAGCGAATGAGGTCGGAGCCCGGCTGTGAAGGGACGGCGCCCGTGGGCGTGTCGACGAAGACCGTGGCCATCCGGCGGATCTCGGGATGGCGCTCGTTCTGGCTGGCCCAGCGCAGCAATGCCATGGCGTCTGGCACGGAGCCGCGGACCTGGCCGAGGAGTTGGACGATGTCCGCGCGGACGCCATCCGAGGTGTCCTTGCGCAAGGCCTGTCCCAGCGCCGGAAGCAGGGGGGCCAGTGGACGGAATCCGCAGGAGAAGACAGCGCTCCTGCGCACCTCCGACACGGTGTCTGACAAGAGTCGCTCCGCCAGGAGACGGTCCGCCTCGGGGCCGGGGATCGCGCGCAAGGCCACCAGCGCCGACTCCCGGACCTGCGGAGACTCCGAGCGCAGCGCGTCGGTGAGGGTCTGCAGCGCGCTCGGCGCCCGGGTGTTGCCCAGGGAGCGCAGGATCAGGGACTGCTGCTCCGGCGAGCGCGCGCCGCGGTAGTTGTTCTTCAGCTCCTCGACCAGGGCATCGGAGCCCCGCGCGTCGGTGTCGCCCATCTGGTACGCGGCATTGCCGAACGCCAGCGTCGCCGTGCCCCGCAGCTTCGGATCCGGATCCTGGGCCAGCGTTCGCAGCGCATCCACGCCCTCCCGGTTGGGCTCACCCGCCGAGCCCAGCGCGGAGACCGCGTCCATGCGGACATCCGACTCCAGCGCGGTGTCTCCGGACGCGACCACCAGGGAGCGGATGGCCTCCGGCGTGCTGGCCGCGGAGAGCGCCCCCAGCAGGGGACTGGCGGCCAGGGGCGTGAGCCCCGAGCGCAGCAGGTCGGGGACCTTGAGGGCCTCGGCGGGGCGGAGCATGAAGAGCGCCCGGAGCTGCTCCAGGGCCCGCGTCCGCGCGTCGTCCCGGGCCTTCTCGTCCTCGGGCAGCGCCCTCAGCTCCTTGAGGATGTCGTCGAGGCTCCGGTTCCCCAGCACCTGTCGATGGTGGGCGAGCGGATCCGTCGCCTGCCCCTGGAAGCTGGCGAGCATGGCGGTGCTCAGGAAGGGCTCGCGCGCCGCGAACGCGTTGCTCAGCGAAGGGTCCATCCGCCGCTCGAGCAGGCGCAGGCTCAGCTCGAGCTCGTTGGTCACCGTGGGGACGCCCTCGCCCGAGTCCACCGTCAGCCGCTCCCGGCCGTTCAGTGACTGCGGCCACAGGTCCTCGCCCAGCTCGATGTTCGTGACGCCGCCGACGCTCAAGCGCAGGTCCGACCCCACCGGGAGGAGCCCCTGCGGCGTCGCCACCGCGCCATAGGTCTTCTTGCGCTTCTCGAAGCGGTTCGCGGGCAGGCGCTGATAGTCCGCCAGGTACCGACCGGAGGTGTCGTACTCCTCGGACTGCCAGGTGGCCGGAGGGACCCCGCGCACCACGAACTGGGATGACGCCACCAGGGTCCGGAGCAGCCCGCGCGCCAGCTCGTCCACGCCCTGCTCGAAGTGCGTCAGCGTCACCGCCCCCGCCTTGTCGAGCGTCACGAAGAAGGGCATCGCGAGGATGGCCATCATCGCCTGACGCGCATCGGGCGCGATCGCGCTCTGCTCCTCGACGCTCAACTCGAACACGCTCGGCTTCAGGTGCACGCGGAGCTTGATGGCCTCGGCGTTGACGGAGACGACGCCGACCTCCCACTCACCCCGGAGGGAGAAATGCATGCCGGCGGGATGGGTCGCGTCCTTGCCCTGTCCCGGGGACCTTCCAAAAGAGACCTTCAGGTCCGCGCTCGCGGCATAGCGGTAGAGCATCCCCGCCACCCAGGCCCGCGCCCCGGTCGGGTCCTTTCCCGACGGTGCTCCCGCGACGGAAACAGGTGGCGCTGGCGACGGGACACCCGTGGCCGTCGAGCCGCCTCCCGCGGCCGCGGCGGCCACCCCGGAGTGGTTCCACCAGACGCCTCCCAGGCCCAGCAACACCAGGACAGAGGCCAGCGCGATGATACGGAAAGGCTTCCGGCGCACGGAGTCCTCCGAAGGGCGGCGATGCCGCCGTCAGAGATGGGGTTGGAAAGGCAACACTTGTATGTCAATGCGACTTGAAGGCAGTGTTCGGGGATTCCACGACACTCAAAAAGCCACGGGTTCTTTCATGGAGAAGCCTCTCGGTCGCTCTCGTCTTGCTTTCGGGCTCGCGCTGTCCTGTCTCACCTCGGAGTTGGCCGCGGGCCGCTCGCCCCGGGCCATGCTCCGAACCACTGTCATGCTTCTTGGCTGCGCGGGGCTCGCCTGCTCCTCGACCCCTCCCGCACCGCCTCCTCCGAAACCGCGATGGCTGGGCTTCCAGGAGGCCAGCACGACCCACTCCGCGGGCGGGGGACAGGCGCGGGGACTCCACGCCGCCGACGTGAGCGGAGATGGAATCCCCGACCTGGTCCTCATCGCGGCGGCCGAGGAGCAGGTCTCCATCCTGGAAGGGACAGGGGGCGGAGCCTTCGGCGCCCCCCACTCCCTCGCGGCGGGCACGACGCCCATGGACGTGGCCCTCACGGACATCGACCGGGATGGTCACCAGGACCTGCTCATCGTCGGCCACTTCGCCAACGCGCTGACCGTCCGCCTGGGACGCGGAGACGGAGCGTTCCAGGAGGCCGTCTCGTACTCCCTGGGCAATCACTCCCAGCGGGTGCAGGTCGCGGACCTCGATGCGGACGGCAACCTGGACGTCATGACGAAGAATGCCGGCTCGGCCGGCTTCTTCAACGTCACCCTGCTCGCGGGTCGCGGGGATGGGACCTTCGGCGAGGCCCGCCCCCACTCCGTCACGGGCCTCCCCCGGGACCTGCTCATCGCGGATGTGAACCAGGATGGCGTGCCCGACGTCCTCGTTCTCAACACCAACAGCTTCACCGTCGACGTGCTGCTCGGGCAGCGGGGCGGACCGCTGAGGGCCGTGGCCTCGCATCTCTTGGGAGGAACGGGAGACGACGAGCCCTTCCGGTTCGCGACCCTGGATGTGAATGGCGACGCCCGGGTGGATCTGGTCATCTCCCATGGCCTTGGCGCCTCCGGCTATCTCTCCGTGCACCAGGGCGACGGGAGGGGTGGCTTCACGGCCACGTCCCGCATTCCCGTCGACGAGCCCGGCGAGCTCGTGGCCGCGGACTTCAATCAAGATGGGAAGCCCGACCTCGCGCTCACCAGCTTCTCGGGGGGGGTCTTCCTGCTGCTTGGCAAGGGGGACGGCACCTTCGAAGCGCCCGAGCGGGTCGCGTCCGGCGCGCCCCCCACGTCGCTGCTGGCCGCCGACCTGAACGCGGACGGCTTCCCCGACCTGGCGTGGACCACCCAGGACACGGTGGAGGTCCTCCTGGGGGTCACGACACCCGTCCAGCCCTAGCGAACACCAGGCCACGCTTTCCGTCCTTGTCAGACAGGCGGCCCTTTCAAGGCCGTCTGATAAAGATTTCTCCGCCCCGGTTCGGGGACCGGGGCCGCGGCGCGGTGCCTCCTGGCTCCGGTGGAGGCCGAGTCGCGCACCGAGGGCTGAGGCCTCGGGAGCGCGACCTCCCCGGGAGGACGGGGCTCCGGCGAGACATCGCCGGAGCCCCACCTGGACGACCTGGGACGGGGCGGCGCCGGACTACAGGCCGCGGATGTCGAGGTCGTCGCGCAGCGACAGGCGGAAGTCGTCCTGCGCCCACTCGTTCTGGAAGCGCACGGAGCCCGTGAGGAAGCCTTCGGCGTTCATCACGTTCTCGATCTTCTCCTTGCTCTCCGGACGCACGTTCCACACCGTGCCCTTGAAGCTGAACACCGTCACGCGGGACAGGTGCAGCTTCGCGCCGTCGGCGCCCATCAGCACGTCACCGGCCGTCAGGGTCCGGGCCTTCACCATCGTTCCGTCCTCGAGGACCATCGGGTGCTCGGCCGTCACCTCCAGCCGGCGGCCCTCCTGGGTCTCCAGCGTGAAGATGTCTTCCTGGGTGTCACCCGCCACGAAGCTGCGGATGGGCTGCTCGCCGTAGCTCAGCAGGTCCGCGGTGGAGTCCTGCGACAGCGCCGTCACCGTGTGAACGCCCGACTCGTAGGCCTCCGGCACCGGAACCATGCGGCCCGCGAACTGCACCTTCATGCTCGGCGTGACGCAGCCCGCGACACACGTCCCCAGCTTGGTCAGGTTGGGGATGCAGGCCGCCGACTCCACCGCGGGCACGAAGAACGTACAGCTGGAGCCCGCGGGCACCGCCGGGTACGAGTAGCAGCCGTTGGTGAAGACCTGGTACTCGTTCTCTCCATTCAGGTACGCCTCACGCGTGGCGGTGATGAGGCCGCACCGACGAGCCCACGCGTTGCGCCCCTTCGCCAGCTCCGACGTGGTGAGCTGGTCGTCCTGGAAGCAACGGGTGGAGAGCTGGGCCATGGCCGTGCTCGAGAAGCAGACTGCGAAGACTGCGGATGCGATGAGGATGTGCTTCATGGGTTCTCCGTTGGGTTGTGTTTCGGTGGACTGCGCTTGCAACGCCTACGGCACACCCACGGCGCTCCAGGCGTTGCGCACCGAGTTCACGACGGAGGCGTCGTACCGGTCCTGCGCGGCCTGGACGGTGTAGGCCTTGGCCTGGGACATGGTGGTGGTCGACGTGTAGTAGTTGGTCGCCGCGAAGTAGAAGGTCTGCGCCGCGCGGTTCATGCCGACGCCGCCCACGTTGATGGCGGTCTTCCCTCGCGGGTGCGTGCCGCCGGTGACCAGCAGCTTGAACGCCAGGTTCTGGATGCCCGAGTTCCAGTGCACGCCGCCGTTGTCCGCCGTGCCCGTGTAGCGCTCCGGGTAGTAGTCCTTGGACGAGCCGTCCTGCGTCGGGTTGCCCATGTAGCGCAGCGCGTCCCCGTTGATTCCCGGCGTCCAGATGAACTCGCCAATCATCCACACGTTCGCGTCCACCACGCCGCCGCGGGACCAGCTCTCGCAGATGGCGGCGGAGACGTCGGACAGGCTCTCGTTGAGCGCGCCGGACTCATTGCGGTAGACGAGCCCGGACTCGTACTGCGTCACCGCGTGGGTGATTTCATGCGACGCGACGTCCAGGTCCAGGCCGAGCTGGCCCGAGTTGACGCCATCGCCATCGCCGAAGACGACCTGCACGCCGTCCCAGTAGGCGTTGACGTAGCCGGAGCCGTAGTGGACGGTGCTGGTGATGCCCGCGCCGTGGTCGTCGAACGAGTCACGGCCGAAGACCGTCTCGTAGCAGGCGTAGGTCGTACCGAGGTGGGCGTAGTTGCGGTCGATGTGATTGTCGCCCGTGGCCGCGCCGCCCTCGCTGCGCCGCAGCGTGCCCGGCGTCGTCCACTGGTTGTTGGCCGAGTAGAGGTTGCGGTTCATGGCGGAGTGGATCTGCGGGTGCACGTCGAGGATCTTCCCCGTGGCGGCGTCCACGTAGACCAGGTCGCGCGCGGGCATGCCCTCGCGGGTGCCCACCCGCGTCACTTCGTACGCGGAGGACAGGACGCCCTCGGCGCTCAGGTAGTAGACGACGCGAGGCTCCCCCTGGGCGCTGAGCGTGCCCGCGCCAGCGGCCGCCGCCTCCTGGGGCGACAGGCGGCTCAGCGTCGACGGCTCCACGGCTCCGCGCGCCGAGCCGTTGGCCGCATACACCTCGCCGGAGGCATTGACGTGGACGATGAGCTCGCCGCCCACCACCGGCACGCCCTTGCGCACCTGATCATACCGGACGTGGGTGAAGCCGATGTCGTCCGTGCGGGAGGAGCGCGCGCGCAGCTCGTCCACGCGGAGGCGGAACACCGGGGCGATGGCGCTCAGCGCCGAGGTCAGCGCCTCGCCGGCCTTGGGGGCCACGAGCGACCTGTCGGCGGTCCCCAGGTTGCCGCGGATGAACGTGGGGACGCCATCCTTGCTGACGTCCACCACCTCCACCTGCTTCAGGGCGGCGAGGGCCGCCCGCACATCCGCCGGCCCCTGCTGGACGCCTTCGGGAGAAGCCGTTGCACCCTCGGGTGCGTCGCCACAAGCGGCACCCATCACGACACAACACGCGCCAATCAACCCCTGCGTCCAGGCTCGATTCACAATACGCTCCTTGCTGCTGTTGGATGGTGCTTCGCGGATACAGCGCAGACGCAGCCCTCCCGAGCCCCCGGAGGCGGGGGTCGGTGAGTCGACTGGGGGGCCGTGGGTGCGCTGGTACGTCTGGACATGCGGAGATGTCCACGGCGGGGCTGCTAGAGGTGACGCGTCATCCGTCTGACTTCATCGGGGGAGGCCCCTGATTCGGCCAATCCCGCGACCAGCGCGTCGAGCAGCAGGCTCTTGAGCTTCTCGTTCTCCAGCTTCGTGTAGGTGTCGACGGCGAGCTGCCGGTCGACCTGGGCGAGCCGGAACAGGAGGTCGTACTTCTCTCCGACCAGACCCTTCTTCACCGAGTCGGACAGCCCCCGGTCGATGGGGGCCAGCGCGAGCGAGGTCATCGCGTCTCGCGCGGCCGTGTCCTTGGGCGCCAGTTCGAAGAGCAGGTCGATCATCGCCATCCGCTCCAGCACGGGCTCGGGCTTGCTCTCCAGGAACTGGGCGCCGTCGGGGAGTTGCTGGAGGGCGGAGGGGTCCGCCAGCGAGTCCTTCAGCGCGGCGATCTTCGGTCCGGCGCCGTTCCGCGTGAGCTCCTCGAGGAAGACCTCCTTGCGGAAGAAGGCATTGAAGCGCCCCGCCCGATACTGGACCGCCGCCTGCTTCGCGGCCTCGCGTTCGACCTGGACCGGGTCCTGCGCTCCAGCAGGTACGGGCACGGCCTTGGCGGTCGCGGGCCGCTCCCCGGGGCGCGCGGGCGCCGGGGCGGTGGCGCTCCGGGCGCCGGGCGTCATCGCCGTGGCGCCCGGTGGCCGCGCCGCGCCGGGTGACGCTGGAGCCCCGAAGCCCACCCAGGCGACGAGGGCATAGACTCCCGTGCCGACGAGGACCAGCAGCCCCAGCCCGGGGCCCACCATGCGCGCCCCGGACGACTTCTTCACAGCGGCATGCTCAGGCGGATGTCCACTCATGGGCTCCACTCCTTCTCGATGATGAAGTGACGCGTGGGAGATCAGAACAGCCAGCTCGGCGGGCGAGGCTCCTTCGTGAGCCCGAAGAACCTGCGGTTGACGACCCGATTCTCCGGGTCCACCGTCACCTGGACGAGCGGCTCGGTGAAGGGCACCGTGACGACGAGCGTGTCCGACGTCGGCGCCAGGCCATAGTTCAGGGTGACCAGCTTCTTCTGCGTGGCGCCCTCCAGCAGGACGTCCACCGACACGGGGAAGCGGGTGCCGGCGACGGACCACTGCTGCGCCGTCACCGTGAGCGCGCCATTCGCCTGCTGGGTCGTCACGTTGAAGTAGGGCCAGTCCGGGTCTCCGCTGCCATGGACCCAGGCCGCGAAGTAGGGGGCCAGATCCTTGCCGGAGACGAACTCGAGCGAGTCGCGCAGGTCGCTGACGCCGCGGTGTCCCGGCAACTTCAAGAAGTGCTTGATGCCATCGATGACCGTCTGCTGGCCCAGCAGGGGCTCCAGTTGCAGGAAGAGAATCATGGGCCCTGTGCCATAGACATCCGCCGCGCGGGATACCAAGACGGGGGGCGGTGAATCTCCTGGCTGCGGATAGTAGGCGGCGGTGCGAGCCAGCCGGTCCCAGTAGGCCCGCGTCTGCTCGGCCTCGCCCGCGGGGCGGCTCTGGAGCTCGAAGATATAGGTGAGGTACTCGGCGATGGCTTCCTTCCAGATGAAGTCCATCGAGGTCGACAGCGTCGTGCGATTGCCGGCCCACTGGTGCACGACCTCGTGCATCAACGTGTGCATGGTCATGTCTGCGTAGTCGCGCCGCAGGTCTGGCAGGTCTTCGCGGAGGATGATGTTGCCAGGGTGCTCCGCCCCCAACCAGTCCGTGGGCCCGCTCGCGACGCGGAGGTCCGTCCCATAGGGAAGCGGCCCGAGCAGCCCGATGATCCAGTTCAGGTACGCCGTGACGCTCGTCGCATTCAGGGAGCTGGCGAGGCGCCCCCCCGGAATCTCGAAGACGGTCAGCTTGAACTTGTTGGTGACCTCCGCGAACGTGCTGCTCACCCAGGCGCGGTTGGAGGCCACGGCGAAGGATGAATAGGTGGGCGCCTTCGTGAGGCCGGTCAGCTCGCACTTCGTGGTGGTGTTGTTGGGGAGCGTCCGGGTCCCCGGGCACAGGACGCGCTCATTGGAGGCGTGCTTGACGGTGATGACGTAGCTGGCGAGCTCGCTCGTGCGGTTGTCGCAGGGGCCGAACAGTTGACACGACTCGACCCAGTTCAGCAGGTAGGAGAACGTGTTGCCGCCGCGGTCCGTCCTACGGGAGAAGCCCACCTGCGTGTAGTCATAGGTCTGGAGCGGAACGGTGAGGTTCGCCTCGAGCTTCACCTGACCCGCGGCCTGGCCCGGACCACACACGCGCACGGCGCCAGGGAGCGTTTCGACGCGGAGGGCCGTCTGGCCGTTCCATTTGACGTTGGTGAGCCCACCGGGCGCGCCGACCACGAAACAGTCGCCTCCCGGGAAGTCCACGTTCAGGAAGAGCGCGGAGCGCGCGGCCCCCGTCTGCGTGTTGAATTCGTATTCATACCGGGTGACGGTGGCCGAGAACTCTCCCTGCGGCCCCGCGAGCGGCGCGGTGCCATCGAAGGCGTACTCCATCGTGCGTGGACTGCCCGGCGCGACAGGGTCCTCTCCCATCGGGTCACAGCCAGCCGCCCCCAGCCCCAGCACTCCTGCCACCAGCAGCCTGCGCAAGGCCCTGCCCGCGAACCCCTCGCCGGTGAATCCTTCATCGCTTCGCATAGAGTCCTTCTCGTGACGTGACGAGAACAGCGAGGCAGGCCCCGGAGCCCAGCGAGCCCGCCTCGCGATGCCATCCCTTCGCTCACTTCAAACGCTCCCAAGAGGGCGATGGATGCCCCTCGGGAGCACACGACGGGTGCGGCGAACTGGCTCAGAGACCGTCGACAGACGCCTCGTCACGCAGCGAGAGGCGATAGTGGTCGTCGGCCCACTCGTTCTGGAACCGCACGGAGCCCGTCAGCAGGCCCTCCACGTCGAGGACGTTCTCGATCTTCTCGTGGCTGGTGGGCTGGACGTTCCAGGTCTTGCCCTCGTAGCGGAACACGGAGATCTGGCGGATCTCCACCCGCTCACCCTGGGTGCCGAGGAGCAGGTCGCCGTCCTTCAGCGACTTCGCCTTCACCATCTCGCCGGAGGCGAGGACCATCGGGTGCTCGGCCGTCACCTCGACGCGGCGACCATCCGCGGTCTCGATGGCGAACACGTCCTCCACGGTGTCGCCCGCGACGAAGGCGCGAATCGGCTGCTCACCCGTGGCGGGCGCGTCGAGCAGCGCGTCCTTGGTGAGCGCCGTGACGGTGCGGACACCGGAGGCGTAGGCGTCGGCGATGGGCCAGTACTCGCCGCCGAAGGACACGCGCTGCTTCGCCGTGTAGCAACCCGTCACGCACGTCCCCAGCTTGACGAGGTTCGGGATGCAGGCGGCGTTCACGTCGACCGGGACATAGAAGGTACAGGTCGTGGTGGGGCCCGTGGTGGCGAACGAATAGCAGCCGCCGGAGTACACCTGGTACTCGCCCTCGGCGTTGAGGAAGTCCCGCTTGGCCTGAGAGATGTAGCCACACTTGAAGGACCAGTTGTTACGGCCCTGTGACAGCGTGGTGGTGGTGAGTTGGTCATCGGTGAAGCATCGCGTGGCGAGCTGGGCCGATGCCGTCGAGGAGAGCACTGCACAGGCAAGAACAGCCAGGCAAGAAAGTCCCTTCATGGTCTTCTCCTAGAATATTCAGCTAATGCTGTTTTTTACGGCAATGTCGACTATGCTCGTCTTCACTCAAAGTAAAGTAGAATTGCCAGTGCTGGCAAGTCAAGGCCTGAGAATTTTGCGGGTTTGGATGGATTCCGCCTGGGATTGAAATGGATGAGCCCGATCCTGCCGGGCGAGCCCTGGGGTTGACGCGCGACCCAAGGAAAGCGACGTGAATCCAGTGGTTTGTGTGGACTCAATGGCAGACGAATCCATGTCGCTGGATTCTGGAATCGCAACGCGACTTGCCGCGGTGGCCGAATGCGGCGCGTCAGTGAAGACGCGGCGCGGTACAGGAAATGCCGTGTGATGGCGTTGGTGGATGGCAAATCAACACGGACGATGAGTCCGTATGGAAATGGCGCCGCGTCCCCCGCTTCCTTGGCCGGGTGAAGCTTGACGCGTGGGCTGCTGCGTGTCGCTCATGCATGGAGTTGCTTCGGTTTCGTTGGGTCCGTTCAGCGAGGGTGGGTGCAACCCGCGGCGCAGGCCCCCCGCCTTCGGCCACCCGTCCCCCGCCAACCATGGGAAGAGGTTGACGGACCCCCACCCGAGGCGGGAAGGACCGCGCCGTGCCAAGACTGCCCCTGACCTTCTACGCGCGCCCCGCCCTGGAGGTGGCGCGCGACCTCCTGGGGACGCTGCTGGTGGTGGACGGCGTGGCGGGCCGCCGCGTGGGCCGCATCGTGGAGGTGGAGGCCTACCTGGGCGAGCATGACCTGGCGAGTCACTCCGCCAAGGGGCGCACGCCGCGCACGGAGGTGATGTTCGGGCCGGCGGGGCGGTCGTACGTCTACCTCATCTATGGGATGCACCACTGCTTCAACGTGGTCACGGATGGGGAAGGGGTGGCGTCGGCGGTGCTGGTGCGGGGCGTGGAGCCGGTGGAGGGCATCCCACCCGGCGAGCGCACGGACGGTCCCGGGAGGCTGTGTCGGGTGCTGGGGGTGAACCTGAACCACAACGGGCTCTGGCTGGACTCGGACCGGCTGCACCTGTCTCCGGGGACGCCGGTGCCGGAGGCGCGGGTGGCGCGGGGGCCGCGCATCGGGGTGGAGTACGCCGGGGCGTGGGCCGCTGAACCCTTGCGGCTGTGGGACCGGGACAGTGGACACGTCAGCCGCTTCGTGTCCCGGGGGCCTCGCCGTCGGCCTTGACGCGGAACGTTCCGGCTGGTTGGGTGGAAAGCGCCATGTCCCACGAGGTTCCCCAGGAAGATGACCGGCAGGAAGAAGACCGGCGTCTCCTGGCGCGGGCTCAGGACGGGGACGTTTCCGCCTTCGAGACGCTCGTCGGCCTGCACCAGGACCGGGTGTACGGCCTGGCGCTGCGGATGACGCGCTCGGAGGCGGACGCGGCGGAAATCACCCAGGACACCTTCCTGTCCGCCTATCAACACCTCAAGGACTTCCGGGGCGAGGCGGCCTTCGGGTCCTGGGTCCACCGCATCGCGGCCAACCACGCGCTCATGCGCCTGCGTCACCGGCGGGTGGCCCAGGCGGCGGAGGCCGAATTGCAGGCCCCGGAGTTCACCGAGCGGGGGACCCTGGCGGACTACCCCGTCACGGACTGGAGCCGGGACGCGGAGGAGAAGGCGCTGGACGCGGAGCTGGGGCAGGCCATCCAGCAGGCGGCCGACCGGCTTCCCGAGGGGTACCGGGAAGTCTTCCTCTTGAAAGATGTGGACGGCCTCAGCTACGAACAGATCTCGGAAGCGACGGGGGATTCCATCCCCGCAATCAAGAGCCGCCTGCATCGGGCGCGGCTCGCGCTGCGAGAAGCCATCGACCTGTTCTACAACCGGGACAATCGCGGGGTGTGAAACCCCCAGGGCGCCTCGGCATCTTCGAACTGGAACGAGGGGAGCCGCAGCCAGCCGAGGTTCGGATGTATACGTGCAAAGATTCCATCAACCTCCTGCTGGAATTCCTCGAGGGTGAGATGCCCGAGGAGGAGGCGCGGCACCTCCAGGAGCACCTGTCGGGCTGCAAGCCCTGCGAGGAGTTCCTCAGCACCTACCGGGCCACGCCCGGGCTGTGCAAGCGCGCCATGGCGCTGAAGATGCCCCGCGAGGTGTCGGCGAAGCTGACCGAGTTCCTGCGCTCGAAGATCAAGTCCTGCTCGTGAACCTGAAACAACTGTCGCTGCCAGAGCTGGAAGCGGCGCTCGCGCCGGCCCAGCCTTCTCCCACCGCGGTGCGCAAGGTGTTCGCGGGGGTCTTCGCCCATGCGCGGCCCACGGTGGAGGCCGTCGCGCAGGCGCCCCAGGTGCCGCGCCGCGTGGCGGACCTGCTCCGGGCCCAGGCCCAGATGCCCTCCCTGAAGGTGGTGGAGCGGCGGCAGGCGGACGACGGGTTCGTGAAGTACCTCTTCGAGTCGCCGCTGGGCGGCCGCATCGAGGCGGTGCGCATCCCCATCTTCGAGGAGAAGTACGTCGTCTGTGTGTCCAGCCAGGTGGGCTGCGCGCTGGCGTGCGACTTCTGCATGACGGGCAAGCTGGGCTTCCAGCGCAACCTTCAGACCTGGGAGATCCTGGATCAGGTGATGCAGGTGCGGGCGGAGGCGGACCGGCGCGTGGGCGGCGTGGTGTTCATGGGGATGGGCGAGCCGTTGCTCAACTACAAGGAGACGGTGCGCGCGGCGCAGATCCTCTCGCACCCGGCGGGCTTCTCCATCTCCGGCACGGCCATCACGTTCTCCACGGCGGGGCACGTGCCGGCCATCCGGCGCTACACGCGCGAGGGGCATCCGTTCCGGCTGGCGTTCTCCGTGACGAGCGCCATCCCGGAGAAGCGCGCGAAGGTGCTCCCCATCGAGAAGACGCACCCGCTGCCGGAGCTGATCCAGGCCATCCGCGAGTATAGCGAGGCGCGGCGGGAGCGGGCGATGATCGCCTACGTGGCCATCCAGGGCTTCAACCTGGGGCGCGAGGACGCGGAGGCGCTGAAGGTGGCCTTCGAGGGCATCCCCATCAAGGTGGACCTCATCGACGTGACGGACCCGACGGGGAAGTACCTGCCGCCCACGGCGGAGGAGTTGAGCGCGTTTCGCGACCACCTCCAGATTCTCAAGGCGCCCATCGCGCGGCGCTATTCGGGCGGCAAGGAGATTGGCGCCGCGTGCGGCACGCTGGCGGCCAGTCAGTACGGCGGCACGGTGTTGCCGACGCCCGCGGCGTCGCGCCCCGCCGTGTAGTTTCCCCAGGGCTGCCACCGGAGCAGCCCGTCGCGCCACGACGGCGTTCGCACCTCCCGGGCTCTTGCTCAGCGCCGCAGGCGCTTGCCCATGGCAGCCGCTGCTTGTTCAGCGCAGCCGCTGCTTGTTCAGCGCAGCCGCCGCTTGTTCAGCGCAGCCGATGCTTGCTCAGCGCAGCCGATGCTTGCTCAGCGCAGCCGATGCTTGCTCAGCGCAGCCGCTGCTTGCTCAGCGCAGCCGATGCTTGCTCAGCGCTGCGTGCGTGCTCTGCACCGGTGATGCCTGATCAGCGCTGTGGGTGCTTGCTCAGCGCCGCTGGTCCTTGCGGGCCTGGGTGCGGCGGTTGCGTGCCACTGCGTGCGCGTTGCGGCGGACCGCGGTGAAGCCCTGCTGCTTGCGCGCGCCGCCCTTGCTCCGCTGGGTGCGTGTCTCGCGGACCGAGGCCGTCGCGGTGCGTCCCGCGGCACGCACGCGGCGGACAGGCTTGCGTCCACCCGAAGCTCGCGGCGTCTTCCGGGCGGGCGTCGCCGTGCGCGTCCTCCGCGCGCCCACCACCTTGCGCGGGGGCCGGGTGAGAGTCCTCGCCGCCATGCGCTCCAACTGCGCCAGTCGCTTCTCGAAGCGCGTCAGCGCCTGCTGGAAGTAGCGCGCCTTGCGCACCGTGTTCGCGTTGCCCTCGGCGCGCCGGGAGCGGGTGGGCACGCGCTTGCGCAGGGCCTCTCGCCGCTGAATTCGCGCCAGGTCCTCGTACTTCTTCATGAGGCGCCGCGCGCGCTGGATGCGCCCGCGCAGTTCCCGGGACGACAGCTCCGTCACCTTGCCGGGAGTGCTGGACAGCACGAGCCGGACTTCGGGTTCCGACAGCAGGGACATCTTGGTCGTGAGACTCGTAGGCAAGGGCTCCTCCCAGTCAGGGTGCGCTTCGTCGCGAAACGTCCTCATGTGCTCCCTGGCGAGCAACCTGCACCCTGGGACGATGGGAGGTGACGCCTGATCAAGCAGGCCCTCTTCGCCGCATGGGGCCCGGTGCGCCCCCCTGGATTCGACCGCAACAAGCGGAGCGCGGGCTCCTCCAGCAACCGCTACTCAGGCTGTGCGCCGCTGCTTCGGCTCCGCGGGCGCGACTCTCAAGGGGGCCACGGTGTCATGGAGGAAACGCGAATGACGCAGCGCTTGAGCGGGAAGGTGGCCATCGTGACGGGGGCGGGTTCGGGAATCGGCCGGGCCACGGCCCTCGCGTTCGCGCGGGAGGGCGCGCGGGTGGTGGCGGCCGGCAGGCGTGTCCCGGAGCTGGAGGCCACCGCGCGGCTGGCTCGCGAGACGGGCGGGCAGGTGGTGGCCCACGCCGCGGACGTGACGAAGGAGGGCGAGGTCGAAGCCCTGACCCGGTTCACGCAAGCGACGTTCGGGCGCCTCGATGTGGGCGTCAACGCCGCGGGAGGCAGCTTCGGCGGCGCGCCGACCCACGCGATGGAGACGGCCTGCTTCCGGGAGTGGCTGGACGGCTACCTGGTGAGCGCGTTCATGTCGACGAAGCATGAGGTGGGCGCGATGCTGAAATCAGGCGGAGGCAGCGTCATCAACATCGGGACCTTCGTCGGATACACGAAGGCGATGCCCGGGACGTCCGGGTACGCCGCCGCCAAGACGGGGCTCATCGGGCTCACGCGCACCGTCGCCGCCGAGTACGCCCTGCAAGGAGTCCGCGCGAACGTCCTCGTCTCCGGAGGCGCGGATACGCCCATGTTCCGGCAATGGAACGAGACGGAGGCGCAGCGCACCGCCGCCGCGCGGCTCCATGCGCTCCAGCGGATCGCGAGCCCCGAGGAGATCGCCAACGCGGCCGTCTTCCTCGCGAGCGACGAGTCCTCCTTCGTCACCGGCAGCGTCTTCACCGTCGACGGTGGGCTCTCGCTCGTCTGAGTCCGGCCCGGCCCGGGCGGTCCTCGCGACCGCGCGGGCCGCCCGGGGCTGGGGGGCCTCCGAGGCGCCGCGAGGACCTGGCGCCCTGGGCGTGTTCACCGGCGGGCGGGCGGGGGCTCGCATGGGTTCCGCCTGGAGCGAACAAGGCTTATGTCTGCTCACGGAACCCTTGGGCGGGAGCAGCCGCGCGGATGATGTGGATCGAGCACGTCGACAAGCTGATTGGGGCGCTAGGGCCGTTCGGGTTCCTGGTGCTCGGCGTGGCGGCGATGCTGGAGTACGTGGTGCCGCCGTTCCCCGGGGACACCATCGTCCTCATGGGCGGCATCTACGCCGTGCGGGGTGAGAAGCCCTGGTGGCTGGTGCTGGCGGTGGTGACCGCGGGCAGCGTGGTGGGCGCGTTCATCAACTACGAAGTGGGCCAGTGGCTGGCGAAGCGCTTCGAGGCGAATCCGGGGCGCTCCTTCTTCGGGCTCACGCACGCGCGGCTGGAGTCGGTGCAGGCGCGGATGCGGCACACGGGGCCGTGGCTGCTCCTGGTGAACCGGTTCCTGCCGGGCATCCGGGGCATCATCTTCATCGCGGCGGGCGCGGCGCGGGTGCCCCGCATCAACGCGCTGCTGCTGGGCGCGGTGTCCGCGCTGGCGCACAGCGGCCTGATTCTGGCGTTGGGCATGGCGGTGGGGGGCAACCTGGAGCGCCTGACGCTGCTCGTGTCGCGCTACCAGTACGCGGTCATCGGGTTGATTGGAGTGGCGGCGCTGGGCTTCGGCGTGAGGGCGCTGACACGCCGGCGCGCGTCGCCCGTGGGGCCATAGCGACGCCAGCGCCCACTCGCCGTGCGCGGCGGAGGGCATGGACCGGGCGCGGTGGTGCCCGCGAACGCGGGATGGCCCGCCGGGGCGTGGAGACTGTGCGCGGGGCGACCCGCACGCGGAGGGCGCACGTTGCGCGGAGCCGGGTGGCGCGGTTGAGTCAGGGCATGGTCCGTGCTCGTGCTCGCTGGTGGCTCCTGATGTTGCTGCTCCTGGGTGGGTGCCAATGTGGTGATGGCCCCAACGTGGGCGGCGCGAGCGCCAGCTTCCGGCCGCAGGACACGGTGGTGGACTTCGGCCGGGTGCTGGAGGGCACCCAGGTGCGCCGCTCGCTGACGTTGGTGGCCACCGGCCGCGCGGGCGTCCAGGTGGAGGCGGTGACGGACGCGCCCTTCTTCGTCGTCGTGTCCCAGATTGTCGTGACGGGCAGCGGCACGGGCACGGTGGACATCCTGTTCTCGGCGGGCAGCGAGCCCGTGGAGGGCGAGCTGGTGCTCACCGCGGGGCGCACCACGGCGAAGGTGAAGCTCGTGGGCGTGGGCGTGCGTCCGCTGCCGTGCGTGCCACAGGGCGAGTGCCGCGAGTCGCGCTTCGACCTGGAGTCCGGCCTGTGCATCGAGTCCCCGCAGGCGGACGGCGCATCATGCATCCCCAGCAGCCGCTGCCAGGAGAATGGCACATGCCAGGCGGGCGTCTGCGTGGGGAGGCCACGCACGTGCAATGACGACAACCCGTGCACGGTGGACAGCTGCTCTCCGACGCAGGGCTGCGTGACGGAGAAGGTCGTGTGCCCGCCGCCGCGCGACCCGTGCAAGGCGGGGGTGTGCGACCGCAACGTGGGCTGCAAGGAGGTGGACGTGGCGGACTTCAGCCCGTGCGGCGCGGTGAGCTGCCAGCGGGCCGAGGTCTGCATCAGTGGCACGTGCCGGTCGGTGACGCCGCCGGACGGCTTCGTCTGCGCTCCCGCCACCCCCTGTCAGGACGAGGGCACGTGCCAGGAGGGCGCGTGCGTGCGTCCGGACGCGGGGGACCTGGAGGCCGTCTTCAGCGCGGCGCTGGGAGGCGAGCCGGTCGCGGAGGACGGTGGACCGGTGCTGCTGGCGGATGACGACACGGTCTACGCGTCGGTGTGCGGCGAGGACGCGGGCTGCTGGCTCGCCGCGTACACGGATCGCGGGCTGCTTCGCTACGAATCGCCCTACGCGGATGGAGGAGCGCGGACGTTGCTGGCGGCGTCGGGCGCGGGCGTGGTGGTGCTCGCGCCGGAGGCACTGGAGGCCTATGCGCCCCGGGGGGCGGGGGAGCTTCGCTGGCGCGCGCCGCTGGGGGCCTCCGTTGGGGCGCTGGACGCAGGGGTGCCCGCGGGTGTGCCCGGCACGGGCGCGGGCCGCGTGGCGCTCACGGCGGAAGGCGAGGTGCTGACGTATGTCACGTGGAGCGAGACACCGTTCGCGGGCGCGGAGGCGCGGCGCTCGCGGCTGGTGATGCTGAGCGCGGATGCGGGAGTGCCGCTCGCGGTGGGGCCTGACGAGCCGGGGGGCGGCGCGGCTCGGCTCGCCGTCGACGCCGCGCGCGGGGCATATCTCTATACGCCGTGGGACGGACGGCTGGCCTTCACATCCTGGGCGCCGCCTGACGCGGACGCAGGGGTCGCGCCGCTGAGCCTCGATGCGCTCGGCGCCGGTGTCCCGGGGGGCGCGGCGTCGCTGGCGCTCGCGTCCGGACGGTTGTTGGTGGGCACGCAGGCGTTCGTGGACACGGATGGGGGCGTGCTCGGGGCGCTGGACTGGGACGGCGGTGTTCGCACGCTGTCCCCCCTGGCCGAGCCCGTGCTGGTGTCCCCTGGGGGCGCGGTCGGACATGCGTTCGCGCTCGCGTGCGACCGCACGGATGGCCTCCCGTGTCCGCCCGAGGCGCTGCGCACCGTGCTGCGCGCCTTCCGCTCCGACGACGGCGGGGGCCTCTCCGAAGTGGACGTGCTGCCTTCGCCGGTGCTCCCCGGGGTCTTCCACGAAGCCGCGTTGCTCCAGCGGGACATCGTGGGCGTCCTCGCGGACGTGGAGCTGCCGGATGGTCAGCGGCAGGCGTGGTTGGAGTGGATCTCTTCTGGCAGGAAGGCCAGCCAGTGCTCACTGCCGGGCCGCGTCCATGTCGCGGGGGCTGTGTTCGCGGGCGACATGCTGCACGTGGCCTTGCGCCGCGACGGGGTCTGGCTGCTGGAGTCCTATCCGCTGGGAGGGCGCACCGAGTCCCGTGGCTGGCCCCTGCGGCACGCCAGTCCCGGAGGCTCCCGCCGGGCGGCGCCTTAGGCCGGCCGAGGTCCGCGGCGTCCGACGCAGCCGCGGGTTTCGCCCTCACCGGGCAGCTCAGGCGCCCGCGCTGGGGTCCACCCAGAGGTCCTCGAAGCGCACCTGCGGAGGTGTCTGGTGCAGCCGCAGGTTCTGCACCGACGCCACCGCCGCCGCGTGGGTGCGGTCGTGGTACAGCGGGATGAGCGGGCAGTCCTCGCGCGCCAGCAACTCCGCGCGCCGGTAGAGCTGCGAGCGCAGCTCGGGATCAATGGACACCCGCGCCTCCGCGGTGAGCCGATCCAGCTCCGGATTGCGGTAGCCCAGCGGGTAGACCGTCTGCGCGCTGGAGTTGAGCAGGAAGTGCAGGAAGGCATCCGCGTCCGGGAAGTCCGCCAGCCACAGCGTGCGGAAGGCCGGGACCTTCCCCTCGCGCAGCCGCGGCAGGTACTCCTCCGGGCTCATCTGCACGTGCCGCAGCTCCAGCAGCCCCGCTTGAATCAACGGGCGGAAGAGCACCGCGTCCTCGGCGGACGTGTCGCGCCCCACCGGATGGTGCAGGTTCAGCTGCAACCGCCGCACGCCCGCCTCGCGCAACAGCCGCTCCGCCAGCGCCAGGTCCGGCCCCGGAGCGGGACCCAGCTCGGCGGCCCCTTCCAGCAGCTCCGGGGGCGTGAAGGTGCGGGCCACCCGCGCGCCCGGATGGAACTGCTGCACCACGCCCGGGATGTCCATGCCCGCGCGCAGCGCCCGGCGCACGCGCACGTCGTTGTAGGGCGCCTCGTGCAGGTTGAGGCCCACGAACGCCGTGGAGGGCGTGGTGCTGGCCACGACCTGATGCGCCTCCAGGCCCTTGGCCTCCGTGTGCTCGACGTGCAGGTAGGACACGAGGTCCACCTGCCCGTCCAAGAGCTGCCGCACCGCCTGATCCCGTGAGTCCGACAGGAGGAACTCCAGCCGGTCCAGCAGCGGAGTCCCGCTGCGCCAGTAGCCCGGGTTGCGCTCCAGCACGATGCGGTCCGACTCCAGACCGACGACGCGGAGCGGCCCGGAGCCCACCAGCTTGCCGGAGGGGTCCATCTTCGCCACCGCCGTGGGCGTCAGCGCCATGAGCTGGAGGAAGAACGCCTTGGGCTCGCGCAGGCGGATCTCCAGCGTGCCCTCGTCCAGCACCTCGATGCCCGTCACCTCGCGCGCGAGGCCGCTGGCGTACTCCCGAGCGCCCTCCACGTCCTCCAGCAGGCTGCGGTCCGGCGAACGCAACGCCGGGTCCATCAACCGCTCCAGGTGTCGCTTCACGTCCTGGGCGGTGAGCATCGTGCCGTCGTGGAAGGTGACGCCCCGGCGCAGATAGAAGCGGTAGCGGCGCGCGGAGGGGTCCGCGTCCCAGCGCTCGGCGAGGTCGGGCACCAGCATGCCGTCCTCCAGCCGCACGAGGCAGGAGAAGAGGCACGCCGTCAGCTCCGCCATCTGGTTCTCGACGCTGTACAGCGGATCCACCGTCTGCCGGCTGCGCAAGGACCCCGACTGGTGCACCCCCACCCGCAGCGTGCCGCCCGCGCGCGCCCGAGGCAGCTGGAAGCGGAACACCTCCGCCTCCAGGCTCGCGGTCTCATGGCCCAGCTGGTCCACCGTGCGATCCAACCCGTCGCCAATGCGGATGACCCGGTGCGCGTCCTCGCGCACCTGCGCGACCTCCTCGCGGATGGACGCGTCACCCCGGGTGAGCACCTGATGGGCCTGCCGCAGCTCCTCAATGGCGGCGCTCAGGCGCATCACCGCTTCCGACAGGTCGCGGCCCGTGCGCGCCTGGGCCTCCGCCTTCTGGCCGGCGCTCTGCCCCACGCGCGACATCTCTTGAATCTGTCGCACCAGGTCCCGCGCGTTGCCGGACTGCTCGATGGCCATGCGCGTGATGTCCTCCACGCGCCGGGCCACGCGCTTGCTGGCCTCCACGACCGTGGCGCCCTGCGCCTCCAGCCGCTGCGTCTCCATCACCGTGGCTTCCACGGCCGCGAAGGTGCGCTGGGTGATGCTGCGGATCTCCCCCAGGGCCTCGGCGGCGCGGTCGCCCAGGGCCACGCCCGCGGTGGCCTGCTCGCGGCCCTCCTGCACCAGGGCCACGGCGGTCTCCACCGCGTCGCGGATGCCGGTGACCATGGTGCCAATCTCGCGCGTGGAGCGCGTGGTGCGCTCCGCGAGGCTGCGGATCTCATTGGCCACCACGCCGAAGGGGCGGCCGTGCTCGCCGGCCTGCGCGGCGATGATGGCGGCGTTGAGGGCCAGCAGGTTCGTCTGGTCGGCGATCTCCTGGATGACGTCCACGATGCGGCCAATCTCCATGGACCGCGTGCCGAGCATCTCCATCAGCTCGGCCGCCTTGCGCACCGTCTCCTCCACCCGGTACATGCCCTGCACGCTGTCGCCCACCAGGGTCTCGCCGCGCTGGGCGGTGGCGGTGACGGCCATGGCCATGCTGTTGGTGTCGGTGGCCCGCCGGCGCACGGCGTCGATGCCGCCCTCCACCAGCGCGACGAAGTCCTCCGCCTCGGACGCGAAGCGGCCCAGCTCGTCACCCGACGCCGCGATGTGCGTCAGCCGCTCCGTCATCGCCTGGGTGAGGCCGCTGGTGCGCTGGCTGAAGTCGTTGACCGTCTCCAGGCCATCCACCACCTGGTGCAGCCGCTC
This sequence comes from Corallococcus sp. Z5C101001, assembly GCF_007352635.1. NCBI lineage: Bacteria > Pseudomonadati > Myxococcota > Myxococcia > Myxococcales > Myxococcaceae > Corallococcus > Corallococcus sp. Z5C101001. The sequence continues at coordinate 158,640 of NZ_VKLU01000006.1, read as the reverse complement.
CGTCATCTCCAGCAGGGCGCCCGTGGTCTCATGCGCGAAGGTCTCGATGTGCAGCACGCGCTTGATGGCCACCTGGAGGCTGGTGCCGTTGCCCGCCACCGCGGTGAGCGTGCGCTCCACGGCGCCGCCCTGACGGCGCGCGGCCTCCAGCAACATGCGGGCCTGGTCGCTCACGCCGTTGCCGGTGCGGTGCAGGTTGCTCGTCACGCGCTGCACCTGGGACATGGCGCGGCGCAGGGAGAGGATGAGGCGGCGCAGGTCCTCCTGGCCCTCGAAGCCCTGGTGGATGGGCGTGGTGAGGTCGCCTTCGGCGAGGCGTGACATCAGGTCGCGCCGCTCGCGCCGCCGCATCGCCGCGAAGCGGAACCACGCGAGGTAGCTGCCCGCCAGCCAGAGGAACGGAACCCCGAGCAGCAGCACCGCCCACCCGGCCGTGTCGTCCGGCTTGCCCGTCACCCACCACAACAGCAGGCCCAGGATGAAGGCGGAGACCAGGGCCGCCGCCAGCCCGAACGAGAAGAGGTACCGTTTGGCGCCCATGGACGGGATGAACGCTATCCCGCCTTCTCGCGCCGGTCCTCAATTCGACGCATGCTCCGCGATACATGAAGGCCCTCTTCGCCATCGCGATGCTGGTGCTCCCGGGAATCCCCGCCAGCACGGGCGCCGAAGCCGGGAGGGCGGCCCGGTTCGTCTTCGCGTGGCGGGGCGTGCCGGTGGGGACGGTCTCCCTGGCGCTGGACGCGGGGCGGTTCACGTACACCAGCCGGCACCTGCACGTGCGCGAAGGCCGGGCGGGCGAGCGCGTGCGCGAGGTGACGCTCGCGGTGGATGCCACGGGGCGCGTGAAGGACGCGGACGCGGTGCCGCAGGCGTTGTGGCTGTGGAGAGGGCCGCCGCCCGAGGGCTGCGTGAAGGGCCGGGAGGAGCTGTCCGGCCAGGAGGGCCTTCACTGTGTCACGACGCGGAGCGCGACGAGCGTGGAGGGCACGATGCTCGGCGCGCGCTTCCGTGCCCGCTACGACGCGCGGGGATGGCTCCAGGCGGTGGAGGTGGGCGAATCGAGCTTCACGGCGGCGCCGCCAGGGGAGCGGCTGCGAGCGCCCCCGGAGCTCTTCGCGGACGGCGTTCCCGTGGAGGGAGGGAGCGAAGGGCCCCTGAGGCTCGTGCCGGGCAGGCAGGCAGGGCACGCGCCAGCGCCTGGCGCTGCCCCGGCCTCGGCTGGAGCGACCGTCGCATCGGGGGCCGTGGAGGGGAGGGCGCCGCGGGCCGGAGTGGGCGCTGACACGAGCGGCGGCGCCGAGCGGCGAGCCGCCGCTGACGGCGTGAACAGCGCCAGCGGCCTCGCGGTCCCCAGCCGCCTGCCGGACATGACGGAGTGGTCGCCGGACGCGGCGCGGGCCCTGTCCGCGAGGGTGCACGCGGCCTTCCCGGACAAGGGGCCCACGGCGGCGGACTGGCGGGCGGGAGGGGAGGGCGAGGCCGGCGGCTGTCTGGCCCACGCGCTGCGCTTCGCGTCCCTGGCGCGCGCCCAGGGGCGGAGGGTGGGGCTGGTGCACGGGCTGCTGGTGGTGGACGGCGGCCCCGCGCGGCCGCACGCCTGGGTTCGGGTGGCGCTGCGCGGGGGCGGGACGCTGGACCTGGACCCCACGTCGTTGGATCCCGTGCGTCCCGACACGCACCTGCCGCTGGCGCTGGTGCCCCCCGAGGGCCCCGGCCTGGAGGCCGGGGAGCGCTGGTTGTCGCTCCTGCGCGGGGACTGGCGCGTGGTGCGCGCTACTCGAACGGAATGATGGACAGCTTCGCGCCGGCCTTCACTTCCAGGATCTCCTTGGCGCGGGCCGGCAGGTAGATGACCGTGTTGTCCAGCCGCGCCTGGCACCGCACGGAGCGGAAGCGGTTGCGGCCGGAGTCGCGCTCGGCGGCGACGAGCACGTCATCGCCCTCCAGCTCGAAGTCCTCGTCCGCCAGCTTCATCGTGCGGTAGCGGCGCACCAGGCTGACGTCGGCCGTGTTCGCCTCGAAGTGCGGGCCGCCGTCGAACGGGTCGATGCGCTCCACGTACCGGAAGCCCACCCGCTCCAGCATCCGCTGCACGCCGCGCGTGGCCGGCCCCACTTCGCCCAGCACCCGCTGCACGCGATCCGGGAACAGCGACGCGTAGATGTCCGACGCGGGGAACAGCTCCTTGATGAACTCCTTGTTCTGGCGGCTGAGCCGGTCGGCCTCCAGGTAGGTGAGGCCGGTGAACTTCTTCCCGCACGCCTCCCACAGGAGGCTGCGCCCGTCCGGGAGCAGCGGCGGCAACAGCTCCGCCAGGACGCGCGGCCGGAACAGCCGCCGGTGCATGGCGATGAAGAGGAAGCGCACGAAGGACAGCTGCTTGCCGGGCTTGTCCGGCGTCGCCCGGTAGGGCGGGTCCACCACCAGGCCGCCAATCTCCGTGGGGCCTTCGTAGTTGTACGCGATGGACAGCACCTTGTGCCGCAGGTGCCGCTCCAGCGACGCGGAGTAGTGCTCCCGCTCGCTCACCTCGTAGTAGATGTGCGGCGCGTCGTAGGTGCCGTGCTGGGCGATGATCATCGACGTGCCGATGATGAGGCTGTTGCGCACGTCCTCCAGCACGAAGAGGTACTCGCGCTCGAACGGGTCCTTCACCTTGCCGGCGAAGCTCTTCACCGACTTGTCGATGATGGCCTCGAGCGTCTCCTCGTTGTTCGGCAGGTTGACCGTGTTCAGCACCGCGGCAAGACGCTTCAGGCCGGGCAAATCGGTTTTCTGGACGTCTCGCAGCACGAGCATGGGGCACACGAAGAGCGCCCCGGGAAGGGAGCGCCGGAAGGGCCTGCGACCTTACACCACGCCCCCGGGCCGTCAGCCTCCTGCATGCCTCCTTGTCAATGACGCGTTGCGTTCAGGACATCGCCCCCCTGTCCGCTCGGTGGGTGTGGGTGGCCCGGCCCCGAGGTGAAACATGTCTCAAACAGGAGGGCCCCTGGCTGGCCGCATGCCCTGTTGACAAGCATGTTGGAATGTCTTTGGGAGGGAATGAAGTGAGGCGATGAGCTGGGGTAGTGTTTGTTGAAGCTTTGCCGTCAAAGTTTCGCTCCCTCCCCTCCCCCCTCCTCAAGGATTCAGCATTGAAAGCACTGCACCTGTGGCTTGCGATGTGTCTGCTCCCGAGCCTCGCAGCGGCGGAAATCGTCTGGCGTGGGGACTTCGAGACAGGGAATCGCTCGCAATACAGCTCGGAGCAGATGGTGAGTTCGGACCGGCTCCAGGTGGTGACGAGCCCGGTGGCGGAGGGCAAGTACGCGCTGAAGGCGACGGTGAAGCAGGGGGATGACCCCATCAACTCCAGCGGCAACCGCAACGAGCTGGTCTACCTGAGCCGCGACAAGGTGGGGTCGGAGTACTGGTATCGCTGGAAGGTGATGTTCGCGAACGACTTCCCCAGCGTGGACTCGTGGCAGCTCTTCACGCAGTGGCACCACGACGGGTGCTGTGGCTCGCCGCCGGTGGAGTTCTTCGTCAAGGGCGAGCTCATCCGGCTGAACGTGAACGAGAGCGGCACGGTGTGGAGCGCGGCGCTCAAGCGCGGCGTGTGGCAGGAGTTCATCTTCCACGTGAAGTGGTCGCCGGACGCGGCGGTGGGCTTCGTGGAGCTGTGGCACAACGGCGTGCAGGTGCTGACGAAGCGCAAGGCGATGACGATGTTCGCCGGTCAGAACAACTACCTGAAGCTGGGCCTGTACCGGGACGACACCATCAAGCCGGTCGGCGTCGTCTACCACGACGGGTTCATCCAGGCGACGAGCCGCGAGGACGTGTTTCCGGTGGTGAAGCCGGATCCGGTGGTGGACGCGGGCACGCCCGCGGTGGACGCGGGCACGCCCGCGGTGGACGCGGGCACGCCTCCGGTGGATCCGGTCGTGGACGCGGGTACGCCCGTGGACCCGGTGGTGGACGCGGGTACGCCCGTGGAGCCGGTGGCGGACGCGGGTACGCCCGTGGAGCCGGTGGCGGATGCGGGCGTGGCGGATGCAGGCATGGACCTGGGGACGGGCACGGGCGTGAAGCCGTCGCCGCTGGACGAGGGCGACGTGGACTTCCGCGGCGGGTGCTCCGCGAGCGGCGGGTCGCTGGCCGCGTTCTCGCTGCTGGGGCTCCTGGGGCTGATGCAGGCCCGCCGCCGCCGCCGGAGCTGAGCGGGCGAAGGCGCTCCCCGCTCCGGCAGGTTCGGAGCGGGAGGCGGGCTCAGCCCTTCGTGCGGCGCACGAGCGTCACCGCGTCCGCGCGCTCACCGACGAGCAGCCGCGTCGGGTCCCAGCTCCACACGCCCTCCGTGCTGGAGGGCGCGGCGCCCCCGAACGTGGGCAGCTCCGTCCACGGCAGGTCGGTCAGGCCCTGTCCCCAGCGCTGGAGGACGGCCGCCAGATCCTCCAGCCCCTGGAGGGGACCGGACTCGTGGGCGCCATCGGGGAACGCCACCGTGTAGCGCCAGCCAGACCCTCTGTCGTGGAAGGTGATGCGCAGGGTCGGTGTCATGGACGGCTCCTCGGGGCTCCCCGTCGTTCGCTCGGACTCACCGCTCCACCGTCATCGCCAGTCCCTGGCCCACGCCGACGCACAGCGCGGCCAGTCCCCGTCGTGCCCCGCGGCGCTCCAGCTCGTGGACGAGCGTGGTCACGATGCGCGCGCCGCTCGCGCCCAGCGGGTGGCCCAGGGCAATGGCGCCGCCGTTCACGTTCACGCGCTCGGGCGCCAGCTCCAGGTCGCGCATGCACGCGAGCGCCTGCGCGGCGAAGGCCTCGTTCAGCTCCACCAGGTCCAGCGAGTCCGTCGTCCAGCCCGCGCGCTCCAGCGCCTTCCGCGTCGCCGGCACCGGGCCTGCGCCCATGAAGCGCGGATCCACGCCCACGCTCGCGCTGCTCACGAACCGGGCCAGGGGCGTCCTGCCGGAGGCCTTCAGCGCGCGCTCGCTCATCAGCACCACCGCGGCCGCGCCGTCGTTGAGCGTCGACGCGTTGCCCGCCGTCACGCTCCCTCCCTCGCGGAACGCGGCGCGCAGCGAGGACAGCTTCGGAAGCGACGTGTCGGCGCGCGGCCCCTCGTCCTCCGTCACGCGCAGGGGAGGCCCCTTGCGTTGGGGCACCTCCACCGGCAGCAGCTCTCGCGCGAAGTGCCCGGCTCCCCGCGCGGCCACCGCCTTCTGATGCGAGGCCAGGGCGAAGGCGTCCTGCGCCTCGCGCGAGATGCCCCACTTCTCCGCCACGTTCTCCGCGGTCTCGCCCATCTGCTCCAGCGGGAAGCGCTCCGCGAGCCGAGGGTTCGGGTAGCGCCAGCCGAGCGCGGTGTCCCACGCCTCCATCCGCCCGGAGGGGAAGCCCTCCTCGGGCTTGGGCATGGACCAGGGGGCGCGCGTCATGGACTCCACGCCGCCCGCGAGCACCATGTCCGCCTCCCCCAGGCGGATCATCCGGCACCCCTGGATGATGGCCTCCAGGCCGCTCGCGCAGAGCCGGTTGACGGTGACGCCGGGCACGCCCTGGGGCAGCCCCGCGAGCAGCAGCGCCATCCGCGCCACGTTGCGGTTGTCCTCGCCCGCCTGGTTCGCGCAGCCGAGGAACACCTCGTCCACCCGCGACGCGTCCAGCCCCTGCCGCGTCACCAGCGCACGGAGCACGTGCGCGGCCAGGTCATCCGGCCGCACGGACTGGAGCGCGCCCCGGTAACGCCCGATGGGTGTTCGCACCGCATCGACGATGAAGGCTTCGGACGACATGGGACTTGGGCTCCGGGGGACAGCGGGGACTCAGAGATACAGGCGCTTCGGATCCAGCTTCTCGCGCAGCAGGTGCAGCACCGCCGCGTCCGGTGACGCGCCCGTCTTCACCTCGGGCGCCACCTTGAGCGGCCAGCCGCAGGCGGCCTTCACCTGCTCCGGGGTGACGCCCGCGTACACCTCGGTGAGCACCGCCTCGCCCGTCTCGTCGAAGCTCAGCACGCCCAGGTCCGTGATGATGCGGGTGGGGCCGCCGCCGGGCATGCCCAGCTCCTTCCGGGAGCGCCCGTTCATGCGGTGGCCCGGGCTGGTGACGAAGTCGCAGCGCTCCACGAAGGTGCGCGGGCTCATCCGCATGATGATGAGCAGCCGCCGCGCATGGACCGCGATCTCACAGGCCCCGCCGCTGCCCGGCAGCCGGACCTTCGGGTTCGCGTAGTCGCCGATGACGGTGGTGTTGAGGTTTCCCCACCGGTCCACCTGCGCGCCGCCCAGGAAGCCCACTTCGATGTGTCCCCGCTGCAGCAGGCACTGGAAGATGTCCGCCTGCCCCACCACCGCGAGCGAGTCCGTCACCAGCGACGGGTCGCCAATGGACACCGGCAGCCGCTCCGGGATGGCGCCCACCGCGCCGGACTCGTAGATCATGAACAGGCCCGGCGCATGCGTGGCCCGCGCCAGGTTGCACGCGAGGTTCGGCAGGCCGATGCCCACGAACACCACGTCCCCGTCGTGCAGCTCGCGGGCGGCGCGGAACGCCATGCGCTCGCTGGCGCTGGCCGTCGTGGCCGCGTCAGTACCCATAGTCCACCCCCGCGCAAGGCCGGGGCTTCGCCCGCAGCTTGTCGAGCAACCCCGCCTCCAGCCGCTCCAGGTAGCCGCGCCGGTCCTTCACTCCGTGGACGAAGGCCTCCAGGTAGTCCTGGTACGTCTTCGGCTGGCGCGAGATGTCCTCCCACTTCACATAGAAGTCGTTGTCCCGGTCGTGGAAGCCCTGCACGAAGCTGGGGTGGCAGCCCCAGGGCTCATGCACCACGTGGCTGACGATGATGCCGGGCACCACGGTGCGGTTCGGATCCGCGCGGATGACCTCCGTGGGGACGATCTCCTCCGCCACGACCACGACCCGCTTCGCCGCGAAGGCCGCTTCCTTCTGGGAGCCCAGCAGCCCCCACACCTGCGCGTTGCCCTCCCGGTCCGCGCGCTGGCAGTGGAGGACGGTCACGTCCGGGTTCAGCGCGGGCACCGTGGCCAGCTCCCGCCCGGTGTACGGACAGCGCACGGTGCGGATGTTCGTGTTCACCCGCGCGATGTCGCCGCCGAAGTAGTTGTCGAGCGGCCAGAACGGCAGCCCCGCCGCCGCCGCTTGCAGGCGCGACAGCAGCCCGAAGTGCGAGTACTCCTCCAGCTCCAGCCGCTCGGCGCAGCCCGCCTCGCTGCGGCGCCGGAGCGCGTGCAGGCTGCCCACGCCCGGGTTGCCGGCCCAGCTGAACACCAGCCGCTTCACGCAGCCGGCTTCGATGAGCTGGTCGTAGACGAGGTCCGGCGTGAGCCGGATGGCGGTGAGGTTGCGCCGGCCCTGGCGGATGATTTCGTGTCCCGCCGCGAAGCAGATGAGGTGGGTGAAGCCATCGATGACGATTGAGTCGCCATCGTGCACGGAGGCCGCGATGGCCTCCTTCATCGAACAGAGCTTGTCCATGGCCGCGCTCCCCTCAGCTCCCCTTCATGCCGTGCCGGACATCCAGCTCCTGGAGGCACGCGCCCAGCACTCCCAGCATCACGTCCACCTCGTGCCGGCCCACCACCAGCGGGGGCGCGAAGCGGATGGTGGACTTGCCGCACGACAGCAGCAGCAGGCCCTTCTGGAACGCCAGCTGCTCCAGGTCCGCCACGTACGCGCTCGCGGGCTCCCGGGTGTTCGGGTGCACGAACTCGGCGCCCACCATCAGGCCCACGCCGCGTACGTCGCCGATGACGGGGTGTCCGCGCTGGAGCGCCTTGAGGCCCGATTGGAGGTGCTCGCCCGTGTCCCGCACGCTGTCCAGCAGGCCCTCCACGACGTCCAGCGTGGCGAGCGCGGCGGCGCAGCACACCGGGTTGCCGCCGTAGGTGCTGCCGTGGGAGCCGCGCGGCCAGGTCATCACCGCTTCGCGCGCGATGATGGCCCCCAGCGGCATCCCGGACGCGATGCCCTTGGCGGACAGCAGGATGTCCGGCATCACCCCGAAGTGCTCCGCCGCGAACATCCGTCCGGTGCGGCCGATGCCGGACTGCACCTCGTCGAACACCAGCAGGATGCCGTGCGCGTCGCACAGCCGGCGCAGGTCCTGGAGGAAGCCCGCGGACGGCACCACGTAGCCGCCCTCGCCCAGGATGGGCTCCACGAAGATGGCGGCCACCTCGCGCGGGTCCACGTGGTTGACGAACCAGTCCGTCTCCAGCAGGCGCACCGGGTTGCAGGCGTCGCCGCACGCGCCGGGCGCGCAGCCGTTCGCGCAGCGGTACGGGTTGGCGTAGGGGATGTGCAGCACGCCCGGCAGCAGCGGGCCGAAGAACGCGCGCTGGGCCACCTTGGAGGAGTTGAGGGAGATGGCGCCGTAGGTGCGGCCGTGGAAGCCGCCCTTGAAGGCGATGATGGTCTGCCGGCGCGTGTGGTGGCGCGCGAGCTTGAGCGCGCCCTCCACGGCCTCGGTGCCGGAGTTGGTGAGGAAGACCTTCTTGGGGCCCATCTCCGGCAGGTAGTTCGCCAGCCGCTCACAGAGGCGCGAGAAGCCGTCGTAGTAGAAGTCCGTGCCGCAGATGTGGAGGAAGCGGCCCGCGGCCTCCTGGATGGCCTTCACCACGTGCGGGTGCGCGTGCCCCGTGGCGGCCACGGCGATGCCCGCCATGAAGTCCAGGAAGCGGTTGCCGTCCACGTCGTGGACCCACGGCCCCTCGCCGCGCTCCACCACCAGGGGGTACTCCTTGATGTACGACGGCGAGGTGTAGCGCTTGTCCAGGTCGATGATGGCCCGGGCGTTGGGCCCCGGGGGCGCGACCTTCACTTCGGGATAGAGCGGGTGCATGGGGTCTTCCAGGTCAACCCATCCGGGTCTGGGACTGCTCGCGCATGAACTGCGAGACGTAATAGGGACCGCAGCCGCCCTTGCCGCTGGAGCCGCTGGCCTTCCAGCCGCAGAAGGGCTGCACGCCGGGCCACGCGCCCGTCGTCGCGCCCGTGCGGCGGTTGGCGTAGAGCACCCCGGCGTCCGCGCGGGCCATGAACGCCTCCACGGTGGCCGGGTCCTCGCTGAAGATGCCGGCGGTGAGGCCGTAGGCGCTGTCGTTGAGCCGCGCCAGCGCCTCGTCCAGCGTGCGGAAGGTCGCCACGCCGACGAAGGGCAGGAACAGCTCGTCGCGCATCAGCCGGTGGTCGTGCGGCAGCTCCACCACCGTGGGCGCGACGAAGTGGCCGTGCGAGAGCGACGCGTCCAGGGCCGGTGCGCCGCCGCCCGCGTGCACGGTGCCGTCGCGCCGCGCCTCCGCCACGGCCTCTTCGAAGCGGCGGACGGAGGCCGCGTTGATGACCGGCCCCATGAAGACGGACGCGAGCGCGGGGTCCCCCACCACCGTGTCGCGGGCCTTCCGGGCCAGCCGTTCGAGGAAGTCGCGGCGCACGTCCTCGTGCACGTAGATGCGCGACAGCGCGCTGCACTTCTGGCCGGACATCCCGAACGCCGAGCGGTGGCAGCCCTCCACCGCCGCCTCCAGGTCCGCGTCCTTGCAGACAACGGTCGCGTTCTTCCCGCCCAGCTCCAGCAGCGCGGGCCGCACGTGCTCCGCGGTGAGCTGGCGGTGGATCTCCATGCCCACCGTGCTGCTGCCGGTGAAGGCCACGCCGTCCACCGCGGGGTGGCGCACCAGCGCCGCGCCCAGGCGTTCGCCCTCGCCGTGCACCACCTGGAACACGCCGTCCGGCAGGCCCGCGTCCTTCAAGGCGTGGAAGAGGCCGTCCGCGCAACCCGGGGCCTCCTCGCTGGGCTTGAGGATGACGGCGTTGCCGCCCAGCAGCGCGCCCGCGCTCATCCCCGCCGCCAGCGCGAGCGGGAAGTTGAAGGGGGAGATGACGACGAAGACGCCGTAGGGGCGCAGCACGCTGCGCGTGTCCTCGCGGGGAGACAGGCGCGCCATGGGGAGGTGGAAGCCGCGCGCGGACTCCACCTGCCCGGCGTAGTAGCGCAGCAGGTCCGCGGCCTCCTCCACGTCGCCCAGGGCCTCCAGCCGGTTCTTGCCCACCTCCAGCGTCATCCCCGCCGCCAGCTCCCACCGGCGCTCGGAGATGAGGTCGGCGGCGCGGCGCAGGATTTGGACGCGCTCCTCCCACGCGGTGGCGCCCCACGCGCGCTGGGCGTCCTTCGCCGCGCGCACCACGCGGCCCACCTCGCCGGGCGCGGTGCGGTGGAAGCGCCCGATGATTTCGGAGGGCCGCGTGGGGTTGCGGCTGTCCAGCAGGTCCCCGCTGTGGTGCGCCTTGCCGGCGATCCACGACGGGTACTCCGCGCCCAGGCGCGCGCGCACCGTGGCGAGCGCGGCGTCGAAGCGCGCGTGCAGCTCCGTCAGGTCCGCGTCCAGCACCGAATAGGTGATGCGAAAGGTCATGGCCGCTCCAGGAAACGGGTCAGGCCCCGGGCGAGCAGGTCCACCAGCTCGTCCACCTGGGGCTCGGTGATGATCAACGGCGGGCCCACCATCACCAGGTCGCCGTTCGTCCCGTCGGCGTGGCCGGTGTTGGGCCAGAGGATGAGCCCCAGCGCGAACAGCTCCGCGAGCAGCCCCTCCACGGCCCTGCGCGCGCGAGGGAAGGGCCGCTTCGTGGCCTTGTCCTCCACCAGCTCCACGCCCGCCATCAGCCCCACGCCCTGCACGGAGCCCACGTGGGGCAGGGGCAGCAGGACCTCTCGCAGCCGGCGTTGCAGGTAGGCGCCCACGCGCTCCGCGTGCGCCACCAGGTCGTGCCGTTCGTAGTAGTCCAGCACCGCGAGCCCCGCGGCCGTCATGCACGGCGCCTGGAGGTACGTCTGCGCGTGCATGAAGCCGCCGGAGCCCCGGCGCAGCTCCTCCAGGTGGTCCTCGCGCACCAGCACCGCGCTCAGGGGCGCGTAGCCACCGCTCAGCCCCTTGCCCATCACGAGCACGTCCGGGGTGAAGTCCATGAGGTCGCTCGCGAAGAAGCGGCCGGTGCGCCCGCAGCCGCACATGACCTCGTCGGCGATCATCAGGATGCCGTGGCGCCGGCAGACGGCCGACACCGCCTCGAAGTAGCCGGGCGGCGGTACGGACGCTCCCGCCGATGAACCGATGACGGGCTCCGCCACGAACGCGGCGAGCGTGTCGGGGCCCGCGCGCTGGATGGCCTCCTCCAGGTGCCGCGCGTAGTGCGCCGCCCCGTCGCGCGCGTAGTCCTCCAGGCCGCAGCGGTAGGGGTAGGGCGCGGGCGTGGTGACGACCTGGGACAGCATGGGGCCGAAGAACGTCTGGTAGTGCGGCCGTCCGGACATGGACAGCGCGTAGAGCGTGTTGCCGTGGTAGCCGGGCACGCGCGTGATGACGCGCGAGCGCTGGGGCTGTCCGCGCTCCACCCAGAGCTGCCGGGCGAACTTCACCGCCGCCTCGATGGCCTCCGAACCGGAGCCCAGGAAGGCCGCGCGCTTGAGTCCCTGGGGCGCGTGTTCGCACAGCCGGGTGGCCAGGGCCTCCGTCACCTCGGTGGTGAAGTGGGTGCCGTTGACGTACGCGACCTGGAGGAGCTGTTCATGGACGCGGTCCGCGACCTCGCGGTTGCCATGGCCCACGCTGGCCACCAGCGCGCCCGCGGAGCCGTCCAGGTAGCGGCGGCCCTGCGCGCCGTACAGGTAGATGCCCTGGCCGTGGGTCACGACGGGGAACTCGCGCGACAGGTTGCGCAGGAGCACGTTCCCGTCCGGGTAGCGGATGGCGTTCAAAGACAGACGTCTCCCCAGGCGGCGCGCGTGGAGGGCGCGCTCGCGGTGGATGAAAGGAATTGAGAGGAGGAATGCGCGAAGAGGCGTCAGGCGCGCCGCGCCCGGGGCCTCCCGTGCCGTGTCTGGCTTCCGCGTCCTGTCACTGCTTCGCGCTGTCTTCGCCGCACTCCACGCATCGCTCGTCCTAACGGGCGACCCGCGTCGCCCGGCCAGTGACCCACGAAGGAGGAGGCGAGGTGTCCCGGTGCGACGCCGCGCACCCGGGCCATGGACGGGCCCGAAGACACCGACCCCCACCCCCGCGGGTGGCTGGAGACACGAAGGGAGAAGGGGAGTGTGCCGAGGCGAAAATCCCTGTGAAGACAGGGGCTTGCGCTCGGACCTTCCCGCCCTCCCTCGGGGCTCCAGGTCGAACCGTCCGTGGATGTCTCCCACGGGCCGGATGCGGGCAGGTCTTCGGGCTTGTGAGCGCGTCCGGCGTGAGGCGGGCCGGGGTTCCTACTGGCCGTCACTTCCCGGGGCCCACACGGGCTCCAGTGTCATGGACGGCGGTCGTTCTCACCTACCGCTGCGGGGCAGCCCCGGATTCGGACCGGGTTCCCTTTTCAGCCTGGGTAAACCCAGGCACCAGCATGGCGTCGTCTATACGCCCGGCTTGTTTCAGGTGTCAAGGCAATGTCTGTCATGTCTGGTTCTCCGGCGCGAGCGGCGGCACCGCGGTGGGACGCCGCTCCGCGTCGAGCGCGACCAGGATGAAGCGCCCGCGCGTGCACAGCAGGCGCGCGCCGGACAGCAGGTCCTCCGAGTAGAGCTCCACGTCCACGGTGAGGGAGGTGCGGCCGGTGGCGACGACGCGGCCCACCAGCTCCACCAGCTGGCCCTGGCGCACGGGGGTGTGGAAGTCCACGCGTTCGCTGGACGCGGTGACGACGGTGCGTCGCGCGTAGCGGCTGGCGGTGATGAACGCGGACATGTCCATCAGCCGCAGCGCCTGTCCGCCGAAGAGCGTGCCGTAGTGGTTGGTCTGGTCGGGGAAGACCATGTCCACCATGCGGGTCTCGGTGGCGGACGGAGGGAGGGGAGAAGAAGGGGACGTCATGGCAAGGACTCCTGGCGTGCGGTGCCGCCAGCGCCGAGCGCCGTCGGATCCGGGACACACGGCTCCCGGGCCCGGGACGCGGGCGGTGGCGGACGCACGGGACCGCGAGGGATGACCGGACCTTCCCGCGAGGGGCCGGGGTACCGCCCTGTCGGAGACGATCCTCCGCAGGGGCCGAAGGCAGGTTTTCGGACTCGTGGGCGTGCTTCCGGAGCGCTCCCCACCTGATGGGGATGCCTCCGTGGCGTCTACTGGCCGTCGCTTCCCAGTCCGACTCCGGACCAGTGCGTGTGACAGCGTTCGTTCCCACTCACCGCTGCGGGGCAGCTCCGGATTCGCACCGGATTCCCTTGCTAAACCTCGCGGACTCCCGCGAGGCACCGTCGGCGGGAGGCACGCTAGCCGCGCGGTTCACATCCGCCAAGTGTCCACGAGTGCGTTGGGTTGAAGGCGCTCGCGCTTTCGTGCGAGGAGGCACGACGTGACTCCTCTCCGAAGGATGTGGTGGCTGTGCTGCCTCCTGTGGACTGCGTGCGCGGGGCCGGAGGTGAGGGCGCCCCGGAGCTATTCACAGGCGTCGATGGACTCCGCGACGGCCGGATGTCTGCGAAGCCCGGCGTGCGCGTCGCAGGTGGGTGAGGACGCGGTGCTGCCGTGGCTGTCGCGGGCGGCCGCGCGGGCCGGCCAGGCCGCCGCGATGATGCGCCTGTGGGAAGCGGCGGAGGTGGCGCGCGTGGAGCGGGTGCTGGTGGAGTGCGCGAAGCAGGCGAACTTCGAAGTGAACGAGCGGATGCTGGGGCCGGGGAAGCGGACCTCGCCGGAGGTGTGCCGGGAGAAGGTGGTGGACGCGAATGGGCGACAGGTGACGCGGGCGATGCAACTGGGAGAGGCCAAGCACGCGGCGGCACTGGAGTGCGTGCAGCGGGCCCTGGGTGACACGGACGCGGGGCGGTTCAGCCTGGAGCCGCGCTACCTGCGGGACGCGAAGACAGGGCGGATACGGTGGTTGGACCCGGAGGAGGTGGCGCGGTGGCTCGCGGCCGGGCAGTTCCACCTGCTGGTGGGGAGCATCGCGCCCGATGTGGTGCTGCACGCGCTCGGGAACCCCCTGAAGGTCCAGGCCCTCTACGACTTCAAGTTCCCGTGCCCGGCGACCAACGATGCCAGATGGGACACCTATCCGCCGGCAAGCCCCTTCGCCGACAGGCCGCAGAATGCTGTGTACCAGGACCTCTTGGCGAGCGAACGGGCCCCTCTCCTGGTATCCCCCAACATGGGAATCACCCAATGAACGAGCAGGTGCCGACAGTTCGTGAATCGATGGAGATTGAAGGGACGACCGTGGTCCTCATGAGGGAGGGGATCAGCATCGCCTTCTATCTGCGCGCGCCTCACGAAGAGATCGCTCCTGCCCTCTGGCGTGCGCAGGAGCGCTACCGGCGGGCCGTCGAACCGCGACGGCTGCGCTGGTTCTGGGATTGCTACACCGGAGACTGGCCGGAGCTGGATGCGGAGGGAGAGGCGGAGCTCCAGAAGCGGATCCTGAGCCCCTCTTGCTTCGTTGAGGCAAACGAGCTGTCGCACTCCGCGACGGGAGTCGCATTCAGGTATCACGGGAGAGGAAGTGACTCGGCCAGCTTCCACGAGGCCTATCCGGAGAGCACTTGCACGCTGGAGTTCCGGCTGCCCACCGAGTTCCTGGCCGAGCGCGGGCCGGAGTGGATCCGTGCGCTGGCCATCGACCTGGGCCGTGCGCTGCCCTGGGACTCAGGGCATGCGGGCCTGTCGCTCGAAGTGCATGCCTGGACCCGGACCCTCACGCCGCTGCTGCGCGAAACCACCCGGCGCCATCCGGGCTTCGACCTGAACCAGTTGGACCAACTCGCGCTGCACCTGGGCACGAAGGTCCGCGCCCCCGCATGGCTCACCTTCCTGGGCCCGCCCGTGTTGCAGGAGCTGGGCGGCGCGGAGGGACTGCGCTCCCGGCTGCACGCTCCCGCGACCCAGGTCCAGTCACTCTCCCCGGACCGGGCCGTCGTCTCGTTGGGCCCCGCGCCCGAAGCAGGGGATCTGGACGCGGGTGACACACTGCCCGCGTACCGCGAGCTCGCCCGCGTGCTGGAGCCCTGGCTCTACGCACACCGGGGCTCCTGGGGGGACCTCACCGAAGCCGAGGTCCGCCAGTGGGAGCGCCGCTTCCTCTGACCGCGCACCGGCCGAGCGTGCCCCGTCGCACGCGGGCCCTGTGGCATCATCCCGGGCCGCCATGTCGCTGACGCCTCGCAAGGTCTCGCTCGTCCTGAGCTACCAGTACCCGGGCAAGTACGCCTTCACCGTGCTCGCCGGCGCCGTGGAGGCCGACCCCGCGCTCTCCGACGTGTCGCTGCACTTCCCGCGCAGCCGCGAGGCCCTGCTGGACACCGTGCGCGAGCGCGCGGACGCGGGCGACACCGTCGTCGCCGCGTGGTCCTTCTACTCCGCCAGCTTCGGCCCCTCCGTGGAGGAGCTGCACTGGGTGCGCGAACGGCTGGAGGGCCGCGACGTGCTCTGCATCGCGGGCGGCGTGCACGCCACCGCGGAGACGCTTCAGACGCTCCAGGCCGGCTTCGACCTCGTCGCCGTGGGCGAGGGCGAACACACCCTGCGCGCCCTGCTCGTCCGCGTCCTCCAGGGCGAGGACCCGCGCACGACGCACGGCACCGCGCACCTGAAGGACGGCAAGCTCGTGCAGCACGGTCACGGCGAGGGCGTGCGCCTGGACGACTTCCCCCCGTTCGCCGCGAAGCACGTGAAGTTCGGCGCCATCGAGATCACGCGCGGCTGCATCTACGCCTGCCGCTTCTGCCAGACGCCCTTCATGAGCAAGGCGCGCTTCCGGCACCGCTCCGTGCCCAACATCGCCCGGTGGGCGCGCGAGCTGCGCCTCGCGGGCCGCCGCGACCTGCGCTTCATCACCCCCACGTCCATGTCCTACGGCACCCCGGACGAGACCGTGAACCTGGCCGCGGTGGAGGACCTGCTCGCCGCCGTGACGGAGGCCATGGCCCCGGACGGGCGCATCTACTACGGCACCTTCCCGTCGGAGGTTCGCCCGGAGCACGTCACGCCAGAGGCCCTGGCGCTGCTCAAGCGCTACGTGGCCAACGACAACCTCATCATCGGCGGCCAGTCCGGCTCCGAGCGCATCCTCCAGGCCACCCGGCGCGGCCACGACGTGGAGACCGTGGTGCGCGCCGCGCGGCTCGCGGTGGAGGGCGGCTTCGTCCCCAACGTGGACTTCATCCTGGGCCTGCCCGGCGAGGAGCCCGCGGACGTGGACGCCACCCTGGACCTGATGCAGCGGCTGTCCGACCTGGGCGCGCGCGTGCACGGCCACACCTTCATGCCGCTGCCCGGCACGCCGTTCCGCGACGCGCCGCCCGGCCGGCTGGACGCGCGCACCCGGCAGCGCCTGGACTGGCTCGCGTCCCAGGGCCGCCTGTACGGCCACTGGAAGCAGCAGGGCGTGCTCGCGGAGGCCATCGCCGCCCGCAGACAGCCGCGCGCCCGGTAGCCACACCCGTTACACTGCCGCACGATGGCTGAACAGACGCCGCCCTACTGGCTCCTCATCTCCGTGCTCTTCAGCTCCCAGCCCCTCACGCCCGCGCTGGCGATGACGCTGCACGAGGCCGCCTTCGAGCTGTACTCGCGCGGGGAGGGCTCGCGGGAGGTCGCGGGTGATCTGCTCTCCGGCCGCGTCTCCAACCTGCGCAAGGACGTGTCCCTGGGCGGCATCGCCGGGCCCGCCTTCGAGGCCGAAATCGAGACCGAGCGCGGCTCCGGCGTCGTCCGCTTCGTCCTCACCCGCCAGGGCCTGGAGATGATGAAGGCCCAGGCGCCCACCGCGCAGGCGAAGCCGAAGTACCTCAACTGAGGCAGGGGCGGCCCGTCCGCCCGGCCGCTCCCGGAACGGGGCCCCGTCACCACCTTGAGGACTCAAGGGAGGAGTGACGGCATGGACCCCAAGGACGACTACCTCAAGAAGAGCGCCGGCATCCCGTTGGATCCCGCGAGGCAGAAGGACCCTGACGCGGACGGCGACGAGGTGCCCGCGGAGGGCCGCGCCGACGAGCTCAACGACGTCACCGGGCAGGACGGCGGCCAGCGCACCGACGTGGACAAGCCCTGGCGCGACCCGCGCAGCCGGCACGACGGCATCCGCGACCAGTACAGCGACGACAGCGACAAGAAGAAGCCCTGAGGTTTCCCCCAGGGCTTCGGAACCGCAGCGGCGGCCTGGGGCGCGGGACTACTCGCGCTCCAGGTCGATCTTCATCCCGCCCATGTGGAGGATGGACTGGGACATGGTCACCGCGGACATGGTGGCCAGGTCCTCCAGCGCCTGCATCTCCTCGCTCTTGGGCTCCGCGCCGGCCTGCCCCGTCGCCGAGGCCTGCTGGCCGTTGGCGGTCGTGGACGTGGCGCCCGCCGTGTACGTGCCCACCAGCGAGCCGTGCGGCGTGGTCCCCGCCTGCGCCAGCGCGGAGGACACCACCGTGCCGCCCGTCAGCTGCGCGCCCACCTTGGGCTGCGCGGCCGCGCCCGACATCAGCGAGCCGAAGCGGCTGCCCGACACGGAGGAGGCGGTGTTCGTCGTGGCCGGCTGCACCCGAGGACCGGAGAGGGACGTGATGCGGTTCATGGCGGCTCCCTTCAAAGGCCCCGGTCTGCTGGGAGGCACACCCGGGGGCGTGCCTCTGGGGCTTCAAGTTCCTCCCATTATCGCCATGGGTCCCCGGAAGTTGCTGATTCCGGCTCCGCGCCCGCTGGCCCCCCGGCCCTGGGAACGGCGAAGGCCGCGAAATCCCAGGGGAATTCCCCTAGGACCCGCGGCCTTCAGGAGAGGCTGGGATGATCCGCCGGGCCTAGAACTGGTGGGCCTCGGTGGACTCGTGCAGGGCCAGGGTGCTGGCGCTGCCGCCGGAGATGACCTCGGCGACCTGGTCGAAGTAGCCGGTGCCCACCTCGCGCTGGTGGCGCGTGGCGGTGTAGCCGTTCTTCTCCGCGCCGAACTCCGACTGCTGCATCTCGCTGTAGGCCGCCATGCCGCGGTCCTTGTACTGACGGGCCAGCTCGTACATGGAGAAGTTCAGCGCGTGGAAGCCCGCCAGGGTGACGAACTGGAACTTGTAGCCCATGGCGCCCAGCTCCCGCTGGAACTTCGCGATGGTGCTGTCGTCCAGGTTCTTCTTCCAGTTGAAGGACGGCGAGCAGTTGTACGCGAGCATCTTGTTGGGGAACTTCTTGTGGATGCCCTCGGCGAAGGCCTTCGCCTGCGCGAGGTCCGGGGTGCTGGTCTCGCACCACACCAGGTCCGCGTACGGGGCGTACGCCAGGCCGCGCGCGATGGCGCACTCCAGGCCGCCCTTGATGCGGTAGAAGCCCTCCGCCGTGCGGCCCGCCGCCTTGTCGATGAAGGCGTGGTCGTACTCGTCCGCGTCGCTCATCAGCAGCTTGGCGCTGTCCGCGTCCGTGCGAGCCACCACCAGCGTGGACACGCCCATCACGTCCGCCGCCAGGCGCGCCGCGGTCAGCGTGCGCACGAAGTGGCTGGTGGGCACCAGCACCTTGCCGCCCATGTGGCCGCACTTCTTCTCGCTGGCCAGCTGGTCCTCGAAGTGCACGCCCGCGGCGCCCGCTTCGATCATCCCCTTCATCAGCTCATAGGCGTTGAGCGGGCCGCCGAAGCCGGCCTCCGCGTCCGCGAGGATGGGCGCGAACCAGTTGCGGTCATGGCGCCCTTCGGCGTGGTCGATCTGATCCGCGCGGCGCAGGGCGTTGTTGATCTTCTTCACCACGCTGGGGACGGAGTCCACCGGGTAGAGGCTCTGGTCCGGGTACATCTGGCCGGCGGAGTTCGCGTCCGCGGCGACCTGCCAGCCGGACAGGTAGATGGCCTTGAGGCCCGCGCGCACCATCTGCACGGCCTGGTTGCCGGTGAGGGCGCCCAGCGCGTTGATGTACGCGTCCGTGTGGAGCAGCTCCCAGAGGCGGCGCGCGCCCATCTCCGCCAGCGTGTGGCTCACGCGGATGGAGCCGCGGAGCTTCTCCACGTCCTTCTCGGTGTAGTTGCGGGTGATTCCGTCGAAGCGCTGCGCGTGGAGCTTCGCATGGGGGGAGGCATCGGAAGTGGTCGGCGTCGCGTCGTACATGCCAGGACTCCTCGGGGCTGCGGTGAAGGGTTGAAGAAGAACGTCGGTGCTTCGAAACGTCAGGACTTCGCGTCCAGGGCCTCGTAGGCCGGCAGGGTGAGGAAGTCCTCGAAGGCGGGCGCGGTGGACAGCTGCTCGAAGAGCGCGCGGGACTTCTCCATGTGGGCGGGGCCGTAGCGCTCGGGGGCGCCCTCGCGCGCCATCCGCGCCATCTCCTCCGCGAGCAGCTCGCGGAACAGCTCCGGCGTCACCTTGCGGCCGTCCTCCAGCGTGGCCCCGTGGTGGATCCACTGCCACACCTGGGCGCGGGAGATCTCCGCCGTCGCCGCGTCCTCCATCAGGTTGTAGAGGGGCACGCAGCCCAGGCCGCCCAGCCACGCGGCGGTGTACTGGATGCCCACGCGGATGTTGTGGCGCAGGCCCTCCTCGGTGCGCGTGCCGGAGGGAACCTGGAGCAGGTCCGCCTCCGTGACGTGCACGTCCTCGCGCTTGTTGGCCACCTGGTTCGGGCCCTTCATCTGCGCGTCGAAGATCTCCTTCGCCACCGGGACGAGGCCGGGGTGCGCGACCCAGGTGCCGTCGTGGCCGTTCTTCGCCTCGCGCAGCTTGTCCGCGCGGACCTTGGCCATCACCGCGTCGTTGGCGACGGCGTCCCCCTTGATGGGGATGAAGGCGGCCATGCCGCCCATGGCGTGCGCGCCCCGGCGGTGACAGGTCTGGATGAGCAGCTGCGAGTAGGCGTTGAGGAAGCCCTTGTCCATGGTGACCTGACCGCGGTCGGGCAGCACCACGGACGCGTCCGACTGGAGCGTCTTGATGAAGCTGAAGATGTAGTCCCAGCGGCCGCAGTTGAGGCCGGCCGAGTGCTCGCGCAGCTCATGGAGGATTTCGTCCATCTCGAACGCGGCGGGCAGCGTCTCGATGAGGACCGTGGCCTTGATGGTGCCGCGCGGGATGTCCAGCTCGCTCTGGGCCAGGTGGAACACGTCGTTCCACAGCCGGGCCTCCAGGTGGCTCTGCATCTTGGGCAGGTAGAAGTACGGGCCGGTGCCGCGCTGGAGCTGCTCGCGGGCGTTGTGGAAGAAGAACAGGCCGAAGTCGAAGAGCGAGCCGGAGATGGGCTTGCCGTCCACGAGCACGTGGCGCTCCGGCAGGTGCCAGCCGCGCGGGCGCACGAAGAGGACGGCGTGCTGCTCGTTCAGCGCGTACCGCTTCCCGTTCTCCGCCGTGAAGGAGATGGTCTTGCGCACGGCGTCGCGCAGGTTCAGCTGGCCGCGCACCACGTTGTCCCAGGTGGGGCTGTTGGCGTCCTCGAAGTCCGCCATGAAGACGCTGGCGCCGGAGTTGAGCGCGTTGATGATCATCTTGCGGTCCACCGGACCGGTGATCTCCACCCGCCGGTCCTGCAGGTCCGCGGGCACCGGGGACACCGTCCAGTCGCCCTTGCGCACGTCCGCCGTCTCCGGGAGGAAGTGCGGGCGCTCCCCCTTGCGCCAGCCCTGCGCCACCTTCTTGCGCCGCTCCAGCAGGGCCTCGCGCCGCTCCCCGAAGGTGCGCGCCAGCTTCGCCACGAAGGCCATGGCGTCCTGCGTCAGCACCTCCGCGTAGTCCGGATGCCAGGTCCCCTGGACGCTCACGCCGGGGCCGAATGCCGGAGATTCCTGGGGGGTGCTGGCGTCCATGTCGGCTCCTGACGAGATGCGTTGTAAAGGCGGCTCAACGGGCTGAAAGATGCCCCTGCCGTCTGTGGAAGGGAAGTCGGGGTGAATTAGAAGCTGCTTGCCTGTAAGGCTGTCAACACCGTCCGCATTAAATCTGTAAATTCACTGACGCACCGGGACAGAACCCCGCGAAATCACGAGTTCTGGGGGATGCAATCACCCGGCGGCGGCCTCCGTAGGTAGGGATGGAGCCCCCCTCTCGCCAAGCGGGGGGCGGACGGAGAGGCCAGCTCATGGACGTCACGACGCGGTGCAGGGCTTGTTCGCGGGAGCTGTCCGAGGGGGCGGCGCGGTGTTCGCACTGCCGCGCGCGCACGGTGCCGCTGCACCGGGGAGAGGGGCGGGCGCTGCTGGGCGTGTGCGCGGCGTTGGCTCGGGAGCTGGACGTGGACGCCGCGCTGGTGCGGGTGGCGTTCGTGCTCCTGCTGTTCGCGTCCGGAGGGATGAGCCTGCTGCTCTATGTGCTGCTCTGGGGGTTCACCCCGGCGCGGCCCGGAGGCCGGGCCCCCTTCCAGGGGCCGTTGGATTGGATTGCCCGGGTGGGGAGCGCGCCCGTGGACGAGGACGCGCCGCGCTGGGAGCGTCGCGTCTGAGCGTCGTATGGGGGCCGCGGAGCACTTGGGCCTGACGGACAGGGGCGAGGATGTTAATCGCGCGGGACATCGTTCCTGTCCGCTGGAGGCCAGCACCGTGAGCACGAAGAACGTTCGCATCGAGAAGGACACCTTCGGTCCCATCGAAGTCCCCGCCGACCGGCTCTGGGGCGCGCAGACGCAGCGAAGCCGCCAGAACTTCGCCATCTCCACGGAGCGCATGCCTCCGGCGCTGGTGCACGCGCTGGTGCTCGTGAAGAAGGCCGCCGCGCTGGTGAACCTGGAGAACGGCACCCTGCCCAAGGACAAGGCCCAGGCCATCGTGAAGGCCGCGGATGAGGTCCTCGCCGGACAGCACGAGGAGGAGTTCCCCCTGCTGGTGTGGCAGACGGGCAGCGGCACCCAGACGAACATGAACTGCAACGAGGTGCTGGCCAACCGCGCCTCGGAGCTCATGGGCGGCGAGCGCGGCGAGGCGCGCAAGGTGCACGCCAACGACGACGTCAACAAGGGCCAGAGCTCCAACGACGTGTTCCCCACCGCGATGAGCGTGGCCGCCGTGGAGGCCGTGGTGAAGCACGTGCTTCCGGAGCTTCAGGCCCTGCGCGACGTGCTGGCCCAGAAGTCCCAGGCGTTCCAGTCCATCGTGAAGATTGGCCGCACGCACCTGCAGGACGCGACGCCGCTCACGCTGGGCCAGGAGTTCAGCGGGTACGTGGCGCAGCTGGAGCGCGCGAAGGGCCACATCGAGGCCGCGCTGCCGCACCTGTCGGAGCTGGCGCTGGGCGGCACCGCCGTGGGCACCGGCCTCAACGCGCCCCCGGGCTACGCCGAGCGCGTGGCGGTGGAGATCGCGAGGCTCACCGGCCATGGCTTCATCACCGCGCCCAACAAGTTCGAGGCGCTGGCCGCCAACGACGCGCTGGTGCAGGCGCACGGCGCGCTCAAGGGCCTGGCGGCGGTGCTGTTCAAGGTGGCCAATGACATCCGGTGGCTGTCGTCCGGGCCGCGCTCGGGCATTGGCGAAATCAACATCCCGGAGAACGAGCCGGGCAGCTCCATCATGCCGGGCAAGGTGAACCCCACGCAGAGCGAGGCGCTCACCATGCTGTGCGCCCAGGTGATGGGGAACGACGTGGCCATCTCCCTGGGCGGCGCGTCCGGCAACTTCGAGCTGAACGTCTTCAAGCCGCTGCTCATCCAGAACCTCCTCCAGAGCTGCCGGCTGCTGGCGGACGGGATGCGCAGCTTCCGGCTGAACTGCGCGGTGGGCATCGAGCCCAACCTCCCGCGCCTCCAGGAGAACCTCCAGCGCAGCCTGATGCTGGTGACGGCGCTCAACCCGCACATCGGCTACGACAACGCGGCGAGGATCGCCAAGACGGCGCACAAGCAGGGCAGGACGCTCAAGGAGGTCGCGGTGGAGCTGGGGCTCGTCACCGAAGAACAGTTCGACCAGTGGGTCCGCCCGGAGAAGATGACCGGGGGGCTGTAGGCCGCCGTCCGACCCCCGGGGGCCGCCCCGGGCCCCCCAATCGTGGGACAGCGCACGCTCGCGCAAGAAGGGGGGAGCGCGCGGGAAGGGGGACGATTAGGGTACGGGGGCCATGAACGTCCCCTTCGTCATTGAGACCACGCACCGCGGCGAGCGGGCGTACGACCTCTACAGCCGCCTGCTCAAGGACCGCATCATCCTCCTGGGCACGCCCATCAACGACGATGTGGCCAACCTCATCGTCGCCCAGCTCCTGTTCCTGGAGTCCGAGGACCCCGACAAGGGCATCAACCTCTACATCAACTCGCCGGGCGGCTCCGTCACCGCGGCGCTCGCGATGTACGACACGATGCAGTACGTCAAATGCCCCGTGTCCACCATCTGCGTGGGCCAGGCCGCCTCCGCGGGCGCGCTGCTGTTGCTGGCGGGCTCCAAGGGCAAGCGCTACGCCCTGCCCAACAGCCGCATCATGATCCACCAGCCGCTGGGTGGCGCGCAGGGGCAGGCGACGGACATCGAAATCCAGGCGAAGGAGATCCTCCGCCTGCGCGCGTACCTCAACGGCCTGTTCGTGAAGCACACGGGCCACACCATCGAGCGCATCGAGAAGGACACCGAGCGCGACTACTTCATGAGCGCCGAGGAGGCCCGGCAGTACGGCCTCATCGACGAGGTCGTGGAGCGCGCTTCGGGAGTCCCGGCGCCCAAGTAGCGCTGCGGGCCTCCAGGCGAGCGGGGGCGCGCCCCCCGCGCCGTTGCTCCGGGCGAGCATGCGACGGCAGGGGGTTCCGCAAGGTGCCCCACGGTGCGGCTTGACGGGGGCGTGCCCAAGGTTCGGGTATGGCCCCCCGCTTCCTCGTCGCCGCTCTCCTGCCTGTCCTCGTGGCGGGCGTTGGTTGTGCCACCGGCCCCACGCGCCGCACCCCCGTGCCCCCCTCGTCCCCGGACGTGCAGGCGGAGCTGGGGGAGCGCAACGTCGTCGACTCGGGCGCGGAGTATGCCCACCAGAACGGCCTCGTCCTGGCGAAGGGCTCCGAAGGGGTGCGCTTCGAGCCCAACTACTGGCGGATCCGCTTCGGGCTCCCCCAGCAGGGCTCCGGCAAGCTGCTGGATCTGCAGTTCGATGAGCTGGCCGAGCGCGTGACGGGGGGGCGGCGCCTGGAGATCAATCCGCCGCCCGTGCCCACCACCGGCATCTTCCAGCCCAGCGACTCGAGCCCCGCGACAGGCGGCTCGGGTCCCTGAGCGCGGCCGTGGCTACGGCAGCCGGGTGATGCGGTCGAGCGCCGGGGCCGGCAGCGGGTTGGCCTCCGTGCTCCGCGCGGCCAGGTAGGCCTCCAGCGCGTCGGTGTCCACCGCGCCGCCCAGGGGGGCCTTGCCCTCCGTGAGGACGCTGAAGCCGTCGCCGCCCGGAGCGAGGAAGCTGTTCACCGTGACGCGGTAGTTCGCGGCCGGATCCACCGTCGTGCCGTTCAGCCGGATGCTGGCGGGGTCCACCTTGGAGCCCGGGGGCGCGGACGCGCTGAACGCGTACGTGAAGCCCGCGGACGGGTGGAGGATGCGGGTGGTGCTGGCGTTGGGCCACTGCTGCTCCAGCAGGCGCTCAATCTGCGCGCCGGTCAGCGTCAGGGTGACCAGGCTGTTGCCGAAGGGCTGCACCGTGAAGGACTCGCCATAGGTGACGGCGCCGAGGTCGCTGGGGTTGGCCGGGTCGCGCACGAGGTCGGCGCGCACGCCGCCGGGGTTCATGAAGGCAATCTGGGCGCCGCCCAGGTTCGCGGGCCGGGTGGCCTCCAGCTGCGCGTCCGCGATGACGAAGCCCATGGTGGACTGGCCGGTGGGGTCCGTCTGGATGTTGCCGCGGACCAGGGTCTGGGCAATCCAGCCGATGACGCGGTTCTCCAGCGCCGCGGTGAGGCCCTTGTAGCGGGTGATGAGCTCGGTGGTGGCGGAGTCGGGCGTCACCGTGCGGGTGACGATGACGTTCTGGGCCTGGGCCTTCAGCACCTGCCCGGTGGCCACGTCCAGGGTCAGGTCGATGTCCGTGAGCAGCCGGCCCACCGACGCGGCGCTGGTGACCAGCTTGCCGCTCAGCGTGCAGTTGTAGGCCTGATGGGTGTGGCCGCTGAGGATGACGCTCACGGCGGGGTCCAGCTTCTGGGCGATGTCCACGATGGGGCCGGAGATGCCCTTGCACTCGTTGTAGAGCGAGTCGACCGCGGGCGTGCCGCCCTCGTGCACCACGACGACGATGGCGTTCACGCCCTGCGACTTCAGCTCCGGCACCAGCGCGTTGACGGTCTCCACCTCGTCCTTGAACTCCAGGCCGGCGACGCCCGTCGGCGTGACGATGTTCGGCGTGCCTTCCAGCGTCATGCCGATGAAGGCCACCTTCACGCCCTGGAAGGTGCGCACGTCGTAGCGCGGGAAGAGGGTGCGGCCCGGGCCGGTGGCCACGTTGGCCGCGAGGAACTTGAACTTCGCGCCGGAGAAGCCGGTGCCGTCCTGGCAGCCGTCCACGGGGTGGCAGCCACCGGACTGCATGCGCAGCAGCTCCGAGCCGCCCTCGTCGAACTCGTGGTTGCCCACGGCGCTCAGGTCCAGGCCCATCTGGTTCATGGCCTCGATGGTGGGCTCGTCATGGAAGAGCGCGGACAGCAGCGGCGTGGCGCCGATGAGGTCGCCCGCGGACACCACCACGCTGTTCGGGTTCTTCGCGCGCAGCTCCGCGACGTGGCGGGCGAAGTACACGGCGCCGCCCGCGTTCACGCGATCCGGGCCGCCGTCCGCCAGGAAGGCCTGGGCAATCTGGCCGCCGCTGCCGCTCGCGGGCTCCAACTGCCCGTGGAAGTCGTTGAACGCGATGATCTTCACGGAGACGGTGGCGGCGGTGCCCCCGTCGCCCGTGCCCGCGTCGTCCGTGCCCGCGTCGGTATTGGTGGGCGGGGGCTGGAAGGTGACGGCCCGGCAGACGTGGTCGACGCAGGTCCAGCCCTGGCCTTCCGGCGCGGGGTTCTGTTCCTGGCAGTCGAAGGCGTTCACGCACTCCTGGTCGCCGCAGCCGCCGTGCATGAAGAGCAGCAGGCCGGTGACGAAGGCGCCGGCGAGGAGGAAGACGCTGGGACGCGCGGCATCACGCGCGCGGGGGACGGAAGGCTGCATCGAGGCGGCTCCTGGAGGGAAGGAGGGGGGAGGGGCGCACCGCCGCACCCTCGGGGGCGGAGACGATGGCATCATCCCGTGTCACCGACGTGAGGGGCGGGTCGCGAATGGGTGTCGTCACCGCGGGTGTGACGTGAACGACACCCTGTCGAGGCTCAGGGACCGGCGAACGCCAGACACTCCAGCAGCTCCGCGCTTCCGTCCACGCGGCTCCAGACCACGGCCTCCTGGTCGAACAGCCGTCCGATGCGGAGGGCCTCGTCCCGGGACAGGCCGGGGACGAAGACGCTCTCCTCGAACCAGCTCCGGTCGTCCGCGACGCCGATGGCGGACACGAACGGCTGCCCCCGGGCTTCGAGCAGCGCGAAAAGGGAGCGCTGAAGGCGCTCGTTGGTGCGGAGCGGCCGTGGGTGCGCGCGGGGATTCCACGCGGTGATGAAGGCCCAGCTGGTGAAGCCGTGCGCGGTGAGCGCGGCGTCGAGCGCCGGGTGCGCGGCGTCCACGCGCAGCACGTGCTTCACGCCTCCGACGAGCGGGTGCGGGCGCACGACGTAGGCCGTGGCCCTGAAGGCCCCGTGCAACGCGGCCCGCCGCGCGTCACTCATGCCGGAGGCCGTGGCCCTGAAGGCCCCCGTGCAACGCGGCCCGCCGCGCGTCACTCATGCCGGAGGCCGTGGCCTTGAAGGCCCCGTGCAACGCGGCCCGCCGCGCGTCACTCATGCGGCGCAGCGACCGTCGTCCCCGCGCCGGGCGGGTGGGGGGTGGGAGGCGCCGCGACCTCCGTGTTCGCGACTTGCGGACGGACCGCCGTCGGGCCCGCGCTCGGAGCCGTCGCGCCGGTCGCCTTGGCTCCCTGCGGAGCCGTGCTCGGCGGATTGGCATCCTGGGGGCTCGAGGCCGTCGGACTCGCGCCCCGCGGCGTCGCTTCCGCCGCGTTCGCGCCCTGCGGAGCGGGGGACGGCGGAGCCGGCGCTGGCGGTGTCGCTTGTGGCGTCACGACCTGTGCTCCCGCGCCCTGCGATTTCGCCGAGGGCGGGCTGGCCGTCGCCGGAACCGCGAGCAGCGGCAGCGCCGGAGGCCCTTCGCGGACCTTGGGCGGAATCTGGCTGGCCACGATGGGCGCCTCCTCCGCGGTCTTCCATGGGCGGTCCGGCCACCAGCGCTCCACCGGCGGCGGTGCCCTCGCGAGGAAGTCCTGTCCGGGACGGGGCGCGGTGATGCCCACGCTGTCGTGCTTCGCGGCCACCAACGAGCGCTCGATGGGCTCCGTCCACCCATGCGACGCCAACGTCACCAGCCCCCAGTGCACCGGCAACATCAACCGGCCACGCACCAGCCGGTGCGCGAGCACCGCCTGCTCCGGCCCCAGGTGCCAGTCCGGCCAGCCCGCGCCGTACTGCCCCGTCTCGATCATCGTCAAATCGAACGGCCCCAGCTTCGCGCCAATCTCCTCCATCGCGGGGAACAGGCCGGTGTCACCCGAGTAGTAGACCCGGTGCGCCGGTCCCACGAGCGCCCAGCCCGCCCACAGCGTCTTGTCCCGTTGCAGGAACCGGCCCGACGCGTGCCGCGCCGGCGTGCACACGATGTCCAACCCCTTCACCTTCGTGCGCTCCCACCAGTCCAGCTCCACGATGCGCGACGCCGGCACGCCCCAGTATTCCAGGTGCGCCCCCACGCCCAGCGGCACCACGAACGTGGTGTCCCAATCCTTCATCGCCGTGATGGTCGCGAAGTCCAGGTGGTCGTAGTGGTCATGCGAGATGACCACCGCGTCGATGGGCGGCAGTGCGTCCAGCGCGATGGGCGCCGGGAACCAGCGCTTCGGTCCAATCCACTCCAGCGGCGACGTGCGCTCGCCCCACATGGGGTCCGTGAGCACGCGGTGCCCGTCCACCTCCACCAGCGTGGACGAGTGCCCCATCCAGGTGACGCGCAGCCCGTCCGGCGGCGGCGTGGCGAAGCGCTCCGGGTCGATGCGGTCCACCACCACCGGCATCCGCGGACTGGCGTCGGAGCTGCCGTGGAACAGGTCCGACAGCGAGCGCTCCCAGTTGTTCAGGATGGGCTGCGGGTTGACGAACCCGCCGTCCTGCCACTGCGGCGAGCGCACCATCCGCTCCAGCCGCGCCCCCTCCGCGCCCCGCCCGAACGCACGCCACCCGTCGATGACGACGACCAAGAGGAAGGCGCCCAGGATCAGCAGGCCCCACCCGAAGAGGCGCAACAGCCTGCCTCCCCAGGACGGCCGCTGGGGGCCGTAGGACGGAAAGGCCGTACGGAAGGCCTTCTGTCGGGCCTTGTCCGCGGCCCGCATGGGTCCGGCGTTCATCCTCATTCCCGGACCCTGATGGGTCCGGTGCATGGGTGTCAATGGGAAGACGGCCCGCGCGTGCCCGGTTTTCCCTGACTCCAGTGGCGTCCCGGACGACCCGTGCGGCCTTGGCTCCGAGGCCCTACTGGGGGAGCGTCAGGGCGGCGCGAAGGTCACCGTCGCGGTCCACCCCCGGTGTGAAGCCGAAGGCCCCTGGAGGACGCGGGGCCCGTGCTTCAGCTCGCGACGGGGGCGTAGTCCGGCAGGGTGATGGCGTCCGCCGAGGGTGACAGCACCTTGCCCAGGATGCGCCGGAGGCCGGGGGCGGTCGCGAGCCGGAGGACCGCATGCCCCAACGCGATGCCCGCGCGCGTCCGCGGGGAGGCGAGGCGCGGCGCGCTCTTCGGAAGCTGCTGGGCCTGATTCACGTAGGGCCGCATGAGGGCTTCGTAGGACGCGAAGGCCTGGCGGTGGTCGCCGTGGCGCATCAGCTCTCCGGCGAGGACGTAGGCGCCGACGAGCGCGAGGCTCGTGCCCATGCCGCTGATGGGGGAGGCGCAGTAGGCGGCGTCGCCCACCAGGGCCACGCGCCCCTTCGACCAGCGGGGCATCTTCACCTGTCCGATGGCCTCGAAATAGAAGTCCGGCGAGTCATCCAGGGCCGCCAGCACTCGCGGCGTCTCCCATCCGAGGCCGGCGAAGGTGCGCTTCAGGAGCGCCTTCTGCCGCGCGGGTTCCAGCCGCTCGTAGCCCTGGGGTGGCTCCTGGAAGGACAGCAGCGCGCGGGTCGTCCCCAGGTTGTCGGGGCGCAGCGTCACGTTCCGGCTGCCCGGCGCGTTGAACCAGCGGGCCTGCTGGCCGTCGGAGGGCGCGCGCGGAATCGTGAAGTAGGCGGTGTGGAGGTCGAACGCGCGGAACGTCACCTCGTCACCGAAGACGAGCTTCCGCGTCCTGGAGCCAATCCCTTCCGCCGCGATGACCAGGTCGAACGTGCGGGGCGCCCCCCGCTGGAACGTCACCCGCACCCGCTCCCCGTCGTCCTCGAGCCCGGTCACGCAGTCCCCGAAGATGTATTCGGCGTCATCGCGCGTGCGCTCCACCAGGAGCCGGGCCAGCTCGCCCCGGAGGATCTCCAGCTCCGCGATGAGCCCTTCGCCCCCGAACGCCTTCGCGTCGAAGGCGGCGCGCGTCCGGTTGTTCGCGTCGACGAAGGCGATGCCCTCCTCGTTCGTGGAGCAGGCGCGGATGGCGTCCTCCAGGCCCATGCGTTGCGCGACCGTCCTTCCCGCGCCGCGCACGTCGACCGTCTGGCCGCCGGTCCGCAGCTCCGGCGCGCGCTCGACGACCACCACGTCCATCCCGTAGCGGCGCAGCCAGTAGGCCAGGGTGGGGCCCGCCACACTGGCGCCGGTCACCAACACAGTACGTCTGCTCATGGGGGTCCTTCAGTCCAATCCGTGTGAGGAAGGTGCCGCGGCCGGATCCGCCGCCGCCCGATAGACGTCGATCACCCGGCCCAGGAACTGCTCGATGACCGCCCGGTCCGCGGCGGGAAGTCCCGCGACGAGCGCGTCCAGCCCCGTCAGCATCGGCGTCAGGTGTTGGAAGACGCGCGCCACGGACTCGGGCGCGGGCACGACCCGCACCTTGCGCCGGTCGTCCGACTGCTTCTCCCGCGCCACGTGCCCCGCGCGCTCCAGCCGGTCCACGATGTAGGTGCCGGCGGCGGTCGTGACCTTCAGCCGCGACGCCAGGTCCGTGGGGCTCATGGGCCCGCTGGTGATGAGCTGCTCCATCGCCGACAGGTCGGTGGAGTTCACCCCCAGGCTGTCACCCAGCCGCGCTTCGATCCGCCGCGTCAGCAGTGACAGCGTCTGCAACTGCTGCCCGATGCGGTCCCCGGCGAGCATCAGCCCCCGGGGATCCTCGGGAGGAAACCCGCTGGAAGAGGTCGGCATGGGAAGATAATTAAATGAATTAACTATTTTTCGCCAATGAAATCGATGCCTTCCCGCCAGGGGAGGCCGTCGCGCCACCGGCCACCCCCGACAGAAGCCCCAGCACCTCTCACCCCGCGCGAGTCCTCAGGTGGTGCGCGAGCCGTCCGCCGCCGCGTCGTCGAAGCGGTCACCGCCGGGCGCCAGCCGCCCCAGGCCGATGGGCGCGGCCAGACACGCGTCGGGAATCCCGAACGCGTCCACCAGCCCCACCGCGTCCGGCCGCAGCTCCGCGCACAGCTTCACGCGCTCCTTGCGGATGGCCTGGGCCTTGGGGGCCTCCAGGTAGCCGTGCTCCAGGAACCAGCCGCTGGCGGACTCCAGGCAGGACAGGCCGAAGAGGTCCGCGAGGAGCCCCAGCACCGGCTTGAGGGCTTCGTCCTTCACCGCCGCCACGCCGCGCAGGAACTGCTCCAGCACGATGCGCTCCACGCTCGCGTGCGCCAGCGCCAGCAGGTGCGCCTGCACCTGGTTGAAGGCCTCGAACGCCTCCACGCCCGCGGACAGCCGCTTGCGGATGCGCTTGGACACGGAGGCGAGCAGCGCCTCCTCGCGGAAGCGCAGCGCGCGCAGCTGGAAGTCGCTGTCGCGCAGGTGGTCGCTGTCCGTCCTCCGGCCCGCGATGGGGTTGCGGTCCATCACCACCGTGGCGGCCTGGTCCATGAGGAGCTTGAGCACCGCGAAGACGCGGTCGTCCTCGAAGCGCTGGCGGTAGCCCGTGAGCAGGCCCTTGGCCACCAGCTGCATGAGCACGGTGTTGTCGCCCTCGAAGGTGGTGAACACGTCCGTGTCCGCCTTCAGCGAGGACAGCCGGTTGGCGGTGAGGTAGCCCTGGCCGCCGCACGCCTCGCGGGACTCCTGCACCGTGGCGGTGGTGTTCCACGACGCGTAGGCCTTCAGGCCCGCGGCGAGCGCCTCCACCTCGCGCGCGTCGTCCTCGGTGCGGTGGACGTAGCGGTCCACCAGGTACTCCAGCGCGAAGTCCAGCGCGTACGCCTTGGCGACGAGGGGCAGGAGCCGCAGCTGGTGCGACTGATGGTCCAGCAGCCGCACCTCGCGGGCGCCGGCGGGGCCGAACTGGCGGCGCAGGTCGCCGTAGCGCACGGCGATGGTCAGCGCGCTCTTGGCCGCGCTCAGGGACGCGCACGCCACGCTCACGCGGCCGGCGACGAGCGCGCCCAGCATGGTGAAGAAGCGCTTGGAGTCGCCGGTGATGGAGCTGGTGTACTCGCCCGCTTCGGTCACCTGCCCGTAGCGGTCGAGCAGGTTCTCGCGCGGCACGCGCACCTGGTGGAACCACAGCCGTCCGTTGTCCACGCCGTTGAGGCCCATCTTCTCGCCGCAGTCCTCGATGCGGATGCCCGGCAGCACCTTGCCGTGCGCGTCGCGCAGGGGGACGAGCAGCGCGTGCACGCCCAACCGCTCGCCGTCCACCTCCAGCTGCGCGAACACCGTGGCCATGCGCGCGTGCCGGGCCGCGTTGCCAATCCACTCCTTGCGCGCGGTCTCCGACGGCGTGTCGATGACGAACTCGCCCGCGTCCGCGTCGTAGCGGGCCACCGTCTCGCAGTCGCGCACGTTGGAGCCGTGGCCCAGCTCGCTCATCGCGAAGCAGCCGGGCAGCTCCAGCGTGGCGACCTTCGGCAGGTACTGCTGGTGGTGCCGCTTCGTGCCCAGGAACAGGATGCTGGAGCCGAACAGACCGAAGTGGACGCCCGCCTTGATGACGAGGCTCAGGTCGAAGAAGGCGAGCGTCTCGAACGCGGCGATGAACGCGCCCAGGTCCGCGCCGCCCTCGCGCCCCTTGGGGAAGGCGAGCTGCCCCAGGCCGTCATCCGCCAGGTGCCGGAGCCAGTCGAAGACCTGCTCGCGGTACTCGGTGGAGGTGAGGCCTTCCTTGTAGCGGAAGTCCGCGTCCCGCAGCCACCCGCGCACCTGCTGGCGCACGCCCGCGTAGGTGCGGTCCAGCACGGCCGTCATCGCCGCCGGGTCGAAGGAGGCCGCGTGGGAGCGGGGCTCCGCGTGCGGGACGCGCGAGGCCCGAGGCACCAGCGAGCGCACCGCCTCCTTGCCATCCACGCCCAGGGTGGCCTCCAGGGTGGCCAGGGCCTTCGCCAGCTCCGCGGGGGGGACGTTCAGGGGCGCCTCCCCCGCGAGCGCCTGGGCCAGCTGCACGCCCAGCTCCGCCAGGTTCTGCTGCTGGCTGCTGGCCAGCGTCTCGGCGGTGGCGCGGATGTGTTCGCGCAGGATGGCCAGCTCGCGGGGCGGGGGCGGCCGGAGCGGATCCACCCAGAGCGCCAGCACGGTGCTGGACTTGAGGTCCAGCCAGGGCTGGGCGCGGGCGGCGGCGCCCAGGGCCTTGAGCTCCTCGCCGGTCAGCTCGCCGTCCGTCCAGGCGATGTAGAGCATGGGGACCAGCGGGGCGAGGCCGGACAGGGACAGCAGCTCCCGGGCGGAGGGACGTGAAGGGGTGTCGAGCATGCGATCTCTCCAGGCGAGGGAACTCGGGAGAGGGCAGTGTCGCCACGGTGCGAGGCTCCGGCAACGACGGAATGGGGACCTGTTCACCGGGCGGACCGGAGGGCGGGCCGCGCCTGCCAGGGACGCCGGGCGTCCCTACGTTGTGGAGGCCATGAGCGAACTCCAGGACACGGAAGTGCTTCCCCAGCCCGGGGCCCACGGGTTCGACGGTGACGGCGAGACGCGCAAGCACGAGATGCAGGGGCCGTTCGCGCTGCCGCCGGGGCCCGAGGGGTTCTCGTTCGCGCTCTACCAGTCGTCGGGCGTGGGGCTGACGCCGGGGCACCGGATGCAGCTGCTGGAGAACAGCCAGGTCTTTGGCCGGATGTTGGAGGACATCCGCGCGGCGAAGCACAGCGTGCACCTGCTCATCTACATCTGGCGGCCGTGCGCGCTGTCGGACCGGTTCGTGGAGGCGCTGCGAGAGCGCTCCCAGGCGGGCGTGCAGTGCCGCGTGGTCGTGGACGCGGTGGGCAGCGAGGAGACGGCGGGGGACAAGGACTTCGACCTCCAGGTCGAGAAGCGGCTGACCGACGCGGGCGTGGAGGTGCACTACTACCGGCTGCTCGCGGGCAAGGTGCTGGGGCGGCTGCTGGGGCGGTCGCACCAGAAGCTCGTCGTGGTGGACGGGCGCATCGCGTACACGGGCGGCTTCGGCATCTGGAAGGTGTGGGAGGGCGACGGGCTGACGCCGGACCACTGGCGCGACACGCACGTCCGTGTGGAGGGGCCGGAGGTGCGGCGCATGCAGGTGACGTTCGCCAAGCACTGGCAGGAGTCGGGCGGGAGCCTGCTGCCGCGCGAGTGCTTCCCTTCGCTGGAGGCGGACGGAGGCGGGTGCGCGGCGTTCATCGAGAGCTCCGGGCGGTTGGGCATCACCGAGGCGGAGCGGATGGTGCGGCTGGTGGTGGCGGCGGCGACGAAGCGGCTGTGGATCGCCAACGCGTACTTCACGCCACCCAATGACATCCTGGAGCAGCTGGAGGTGAAGGTCCGGCAGGGCGTGGAAGTGCGGGTGCTGGGGCCGGGGCCGCATCACGACGTGCCGGTGGTGCGGGCGTCGCAGCGGTCCACGTATGAGCGGCTGCTGGCGGCGGGGGTGCGCATCTGGGAGTACCAGCCGGCGATGCTGCACTCGAAGACGATGTTGGTGGATGACTGGCTGTGTGTCGTGGGCTCCACGAACCTGGACTCGCTGTCGCTCAACAAGTTGAGCGAGGGGTCGCTGGTGTTCGAGGACCGGGAGGTCGCGGCGAAGCTGGAGGCGTGCTGGGAGAAGGACGTGCGGCACTCGAAGGAGATCACGCTCCAGAACGGTGGCCGGACGAACCCGTGGCGGAGGTTCGCGCGGCGGGCCACGCAACTGGCGGGGCACGACCGGTAGTGCTCAGCGGTGGGAGGTGACGCCCTCCTGTCGGCAGTAGGGGAGCACGGGGCAAGTGGAGCACCTGGGCCGGGTGCCGGTGCACACGTGCTTGCCGAAGGGGACGAGGAGCCGGTTCAGCTCCACCCAGTAGGGGCGGGGGAGGACGGCTTCGAGCGCGGCGAGCGTGCGCTCCGGAGTGGAGGCCTTCACGTAGCCCCAGCGGTTGGTGACGCGGTGGACGTGGATGTCCACGCTGATGACTTCGTGGCCACACGCGATGCCGAGCGCCAGGTGCGCGCACTTGGGGCCCACGCCCTTGAAGGACTGGAGCACGTCCGCGTCGGCGGGGAGCTGGCTGTGGAAGTCATCGCGCGTGCGCACGGCGATGGCGTGGACCTGGGCGGCCTTGCCTTCGTGGAAGGTGACGGGGCGGATGAGCGCGTCGATCTCTTCTGGCGAGAGGCGCGCGAGGGCTTCCGGCGTGCGCGCGCGGCCGAGGAGCCGGAGTGACGCGGGGAGGCTGACCTCATCGAGCGTGCGGATGGAGAGGATGCACGCGATGAGCTGTTCGAAGAGGGAGCCGTGGCCTCTGGCGGCCAGCTCGAACATGGCCGCGTCCGCGAAGGAGCGCACCTCGTGGCGCACGCGGCGCAGGACCTCCTCGATGTCGAACGGGAGCTTCTCCGCGTCCGAAGCGGCGGCGTGCGCGGTGCGTGCGCTCTGGGTGCGCGGTGCGCGCCGGGGCGCGATCGTGGGTCGGGGCTGCTTGCTGTCCGCCATGCGGGCCTCCTGACCTGGGAAGTTGGGTCGGGAGGTGGCGACGGGCTTGGCGCTCTTGCAGGGCCGGTGGGCGGGCGGTCAGGCGGGCGGGGAGAGGTTCATCGCGTACCAGCGGTCACAGCCGAAGTGGCCGGTGCGGCCCATGGGGGCGCTCAGCGGTTCGAAGCCAAGCCTCCGGTAGAGCTTCTGGGCCTGCTCCATGCCCCCCAGGGTTTCGAGGTAGCACCGTTGAAAGCCCGCGCTTCGCGCGAACTCCAGACAGTGTCTCAACAGGCGCTCGCCCATGCCATGGCCTCGGGCCGCCGGCAGGAAGTACATCTTGCGCAGTTCGCAGACGTCCGGAGTGCCCCCGTCCAGCGGCGCGATGCCCGCGCCGCCCACCACCTGCCCCTCATGAACAACGACGAAATACCCGTGCCGGGGGCGGCTGTAGGCCGCGCTCATCGTGTCCACTTCCGGGTCGTGGAGGGCGAAGCCCGGACCGTCCGCTCCGAACTCCGGCATCACCGCGCGGATGACCGCGGCCATCGCCGCGTCGTCCCGGGCCTCGATGGGCCTCAACACCAGTTCCGTGCTCATGACCCGCACGGTCCCATGACTTGTCCCCACCGGCCAGCGCCGGGTGTGCACCTGTGCAGCCGTCTGCACAGCCGCCACGCGCCCGATGCACCTCGGTGGATTCGCTTGTCGTGCCCTTCCAGGGCATTGTGCGTGGCACGGTCGTTGTAGAGGGGGAAGCACCATGTACTGTCCTGCCTGCCGACAAGAGCGCCTGGGAAGCGCGCGCCAGTGCGTTGTCTGTGGCAACCGTCTTTCCGCCCGAGCCCGGTCCGACATCGAGGCCGAGCTCGCGCATGTCCACTTCCTCCTGGACGAGGTGCGACGCTGGGACGGTCACGACGTACCGCTCCTCGTGAGCCGGCGGATCGCTGAACGCTACGAGCGGCAGGCCCGCATCCTCCTCTCCGTCCTCACGGACACCCCCATCGAGGCGCTGAGTCCCGCGCCCGTCGCGCCTCGTGATGAGGCCGGGGTCCCGCCGATGGGGGAGGGGGCCGTTGCCCTCGGCCCCGTGTCCGTGGCCGCCACGCCTGAAGTCTTCGCGGCTTCCGCGAGCACCGACGCCGCCGACACCGCTCGCGCCTTCGTCGTCAACGCTCACGAGGTCGCTGTTCAGGCCTCCAGCGCTCCCGCGGTCCTCGACACCGCGGTCGACGGCGAGTCCCCTCCTGACACCGCCGCCGCTTCCGTCTCCGACGCGAACCCGGACACCGCCGCCGCTTCCGTCTCCGACGCGAACCCGGACACCGCCGCGCAAGCCCTCACCGATTCCGCGGTCGCCGATGCGGTCGCCGGAGCTTCCGAGACGCCGGGCGCCAGTGGTCCCTCCGTGGTCCACTTCTCCGTGCTCGATGCCGCGGCGGCCCTGGGGGTCGCCACCTCTGCTACTGGCATTCCCCACGGCGCGTCCGCCGAGTCCCGCGCGCAAGCCGCGAACGCGAACCGCGCGGCGGCGGCCCACCGGCTGCCCCCCAACCCGGGCGAGCCGTTCATGGATCCGCCCGCGCCTCGTGGCCGCACCGCGCGCCTCGTCGAGGAGACCTCCGCGTGGAGCCGCGTGTGGCGGCCTTTCCTCTACGAGAGCATCGCGTGGTTCATCGGCGCGTTCCTCATCCTCTCCGGCACGCTCTACTTCGTCTTCGAGTCCTGGGCCGGGATGACGTCCGTCACCCGGTCGCTCACCGTCTTCCTGATGACCGTGGGCTACTCCGTGGGCTTCTCCGTGTGGGGCGGCTTCCTCGCCCGCCGTGAGTCGCTGCGCAAGCCGGGCCACATCCTGGGCCTCATCGGATCCGCCGTGGCCCCGCTGGGCGGCGTCGCGCTGGGGCCCATGGGCTTCGGTGAGACCCTCCAGCTCGACGGAGTGCACCCCGCGCTGCTCGTGCCGCTGCTCTTCGTCTGGGCGGGCGCCGCCGCGTGGCTCGCGCGCAAGCCCTCCGAAGCCTTCGACGCGCCCTCCCGCTCGTTCGTCCAGCTGGGCCTCGTGGGCGCCACGCTCATCATGGGGCTCGCGCCCCTGGCCGCGCGCGTGGGCGCTCCGGCCGTCTGGCTCAACGCGCTGCCTTGCCTCCTGTTCTTCCTGCTGTCGAGCAAGGCCTCCGCCACCCCGCGCAAGGGCGATGCGCTCGCCTTCACGCTCGCCGCGCCCCTGTACCTGACCGCGCTGTTCGCCATCCGGTTGCACCTGGCCCTGGCCAGCGCGGGCACCCCCGTTCCTCCGGGCACCTACGCGCCCTTCGTCGCGTTCCTGCTCGCCACGTGCCTGCGCTTCCGCACGCTCGAAGCCTCGCGTCCCGCGGATCCGCTCGCGGTTGGCACCGTGGCGCTCCAGGTGGCCTGCCTCGCGAGCGCCATCACCGGCACGAATCCCGCCCTCTTCCTCACCGCCGCCATCTTCACCGGCACCCTGGTGTCGCTGTCGCGCGGCCCCGTGTCCCGCCTGCCGTGGCTCTATCCGGCGTATCTGGGCGCCTACCTCTCCTATGCGTCCAGCGTGCAGTTGGTCCCGCACGCCGCCACCGTCCTCCTCAACGCCATCAAGGCGCGCATGGGCTACCCGCCCGCGGAGGTGCTGCCCTTCCAGTACGGCGCGCTGACGGCCATCCCCTTCGTGCTGGCGGGCCTGGTGCTCGCGTTCCGCGTCCAGAAGCGCGGCGAGCGCACCGGCGACGCGCGCGACCTGGGCTTCGCGGACGTGCTGCTGCGCGCCACCACCTACGCCGCGCCCCTGTTCGCGCTCTACGGCCACCTGGGCACCGACGCGCGGCCGGCCTTCTTCGCCACGCTCGCCCTGGCCGTGCTGTCGCTGGGGGCGGGCCTGTTGTTCAAGCGCTTCCCGCTGTCCGCGGTGGGTTCGGTGCTCTTCGCCGCGCTGCCGCTCTCGGCGGTCATCGCCTTTGGCGCGGGCTCCGCGGCGGTCGTGGCCGGTGTGCTGGCCCTGGGGCTCGGGGCGCTCACGTGGGGCCTCACGGATGAGCGCACGCGGCGCTTCGTGGCCGTCGTGGCCGGGGTCATCGCGACGTGCGCGTTCTCCATGGCGCTCAGCCCCGCCCAGCCCGTCACCGCGCTCGTCGTGGGCCTGACGCTGGCCAGCGCGGGCGCGCTGGCCGCCGCGTTCCGGCTGCGGGACGACCGCTACGTGGCGTACGGCGCCTTCCTCGCGGGCGCCATCCTGCCGAAGCTGGCCGCGGTCCACTCCACGCAGGCGATGATCGCGGCGATGGTGGGCGGCGCGCTGGTGCTGGCGCTCCTGGGCGAGCGCGGCGGCCTGCTCAGGCGGGTGGGCGTGCCCGCCCTCCTGTACGCGGGGCTCGCCGTGACCTGGGGGCTCCTGGGCATGCAGGCGTTCCTGGGCCCCGTGCTGCTCACCGCCGCCGCGACGGTGGCGGTGGCCTCCCGCTCTCGGCCGGGCGTGCGGCCGTACGCGGTCGTCCTCGTGGGCCTCGCGCTCCTGCCGGACATCCCGGGCCTCTTCTCGGCGTGGACCCTGTCGCCAGGGGTGTCGCTGGGCCTGCTCATCGCGGGGTCGCTCGTGGGCTCGGTGGTCGCGGCGCGCAAGGGGCGCAGCGCGAGCACCACCACCGCGGGCAGCCTCGGGCTCATCCTGCCGCTCATCCCGGTGGCCATGGCGGACCGGGGCCAGGAGTCCGTGTTCCTACTGGGCGCGGCGCTCGCGGCGCTCTTCACCCTCCGCATGCTGCCGCCGATGCTGGGCTTGACGCTCGCCACCCTGGAGGCGACCTTCGCGCTGAATCCGATGGGCCCGCTGCCGCTGCTGGGGCTCACGACGGTCCTCAGCCTCGTGGCCCTCCTGGACGACGTGCCCGCGGTGCGGCGCTTCGCCACGGGCGGGGTGTCCTTCGCCCGGATCATCACGGTGGGCGCGATGTGGGTGCTGGCGGCCTCCGCGATGGCCTGGAACGGCCACGCGCTGTCGCAAGCACAGGGTGCCACGTGGCTCGCGCTGGTGGGGCCGGCGCTGTTGCCGCTCCTGTGGACGCGGGCGCTGCGCTACCCCTTCGTCGCGGCGCTGATGGTGCCGTACGGCCTGCTGACCCTGCAGGCCTGGAGTCCTCCCGTCGCGTGGACCGTGATGCTGCCGCTCTTCCCGCTGCTCGTGGTTCGCGTCGTGGAGCATGTGCCGTCCGTGGCCTCGTGGCTCCTGCGCTCGCGTGAGGAGGGGCCGCGCCATGCGCTCTCGCAGGGCATGCAGCTCGCGCTCGCGGTCCTGGGCATGCTGGCCCTGCTGGTCCCGGAGGTGGAGCCGAGTCAGCGCGTGGCCCTCTTCTGCGCCATCGCGCTGGTCCCGATGACGGGCCCCCAGCCGGCGGTCCGCATCGTCGCCGCGTCCGCGCTCCTGATGTTCATCCCGCAGGCGCGTCCCTGGGCGACCGGCGTCCTGCTGGTGCTGGCGCTGGCGGAGCATCATGTTCCCCAGGCCGTGGCGGCCTTCTTCCGAGCCCCCCGCGACGCGGCGCTGAAGGTCGCGGCCACGGGTTCGGCCCTGGCCGTGGCCGCGATGGCGGTCCTCCACACCCCGACGCCTGGCGCGCTGGCGGCGCTTGGCGCGGTGGTGCTGGCCTCCGCCTTCCTGCTGTCCCAGCGCTGGCTGCTCACGCTGGCGGTGGGCGCGTTCGCGCTCGCGCCGCTGGGGCGGACAGCGGACTTCGCCCTGGGGCAGTGGCGCCCCGAGGCGGGCCTGTGGGTCGCGGGCGTGGGGCTGGTGGCCGCGCTGCTGTCCGCCCTGTGCCAGTCCGGCGGTGTGCAGCGCGTGCTGACGAACCTCACCGCGCGCCTGACGCCCGGCATCGAGGGCACGTGGAGCGAGCCCCTGTGGGTCGGCGGCGCCGTCACCGTGGGGCTGCTGGTGGGCCTGCGGCTGGGCGAAGCGGGACCGGGCGCGCTGCCCCTTCCGGTGGCGCTGGTCGCGGGCGCCGCGTCCCTGGTGCTGATGGTGACGCGCGACCGCCTGATGATGAACGGGGCCACGGTGCTCCTGGGCGCGGTGCTGGTCGCCGCGGTGCCGCCGCTCTGGGCGCCCGCGGTGATGGCGGGCACGGGCCTGGTGCTGGCGCTGGTGGGCCACGCGCTGGACGCGCGAGGGGTGACGGTGGGCGCGGCCCTGCACCACGGCGGCGCGGTGCTGGCGCTGCTGTCGCTGGCGGGCCTCCGGGAGCTGAAGCACCCGGGCCTGCCGCTGTGCGTGCTCTTCGCGTGGGCCACCGCGTGGGACGTGGTGCTGCGCCGCCGCGAGCGCGAGTGGCTGGGGTGGATGGCGTCCTTCTTCGCCGTGCACGCGCTCATCCTGCACTTCGGCGCGGTGCACTCCACCGGCCGGGGCGGCGAGTTCATCCTCCCGTACTTCGGCGCGGCGACCGCGCTGCTGGCCACGCTGGTGCTGACGGTGGCGGGGGAGCAGGTGCGCGGGCGCATGGGGCGTGTCTTCGCCGGCATCGCGCTGGTGGAGACGCTGCTCGCGGTGCTGGCGGTGCACGTCCCGGGCGGCGCCGCGCGCGAGGCCTGGGTGGCGTGCGGCGGGCTCGTCTTCCTGCTCTTCGCGCTGGTGCGGCGCGCGGCGCGGGAAGAGGACGAAGCCTCCGCGTGGATGGCGCAGGCCGTGGTGGCGACGGGCTATCTCTGCGTGCGGCTGCTCGGGCTGGGCGCGAGCCCCAGCGCGGCGGACAGCCTGGCGTCCCTCATGGGCGGCGCGGTGTTCACCGGCCTGCACCTGTTCGTGCGGCGCGAGGGCGCGGGCCGAGCGGCCTTCCGCCGTCCGGTGGTGGCCGGCGCCTGGCTCTTCCCGCTGGCGGGCCTGCTGTCGCTGCCGTGGGGTCAGCCCTTCGTGGCCACGGCGCTGCTCGTGGGCTACGCGGCGCACTTCGCCGCGCTCGCGGCATGCTCGAAGGATCGCGGCGCCGCGTCGCTGATGTCCGTCGCGGCCTTCAACACGGCGCTGTACTTCGTGTGGCTGGGCACCGGCACCGGCGAGCCGCAGTTCTACGCCATCCCCGCGGGCCTCTCCCTGCTGCTGCTCCTGCGCGTCTTCCGCAAGGGCCTGTCGCAGGACGCCTACGCGCAGCTGCGCGCCCTGGCGGTGACGGCCATCTACGTGGCGGGCGCGTGGAAGCCGCTGCTCTTCAACGATGGCGAGGCGATGCTCCTGTGCGTCTTCCTCTGCCTCGTGGGCGTGGGCGCGGGCATCGCGCTGCGGATCCGCTCGTACGTGTACCTGGGCTCCGCGTTCCTGGTGACGGCGGTGGCCGCCAACCTGGTGCGCTTCGGCATGCGCGACCATCGCGTGGGCGCCGCGTTCCTGTCGCTGCTGGGCCTGCTGGTGGTGGGTTTCATGGTGGTGCTCAGCGCCCACCGCGCCACCCTGCTCCAGAAGTACGCCCGGGTGCGCGACCTGCTCGCGACCTGGGAGGGATGATCCCTGTTTGACGTAAAAGCATTCCGGGGTTGAATGCGGCCGCGTTCACCCCTGGAGGACTTGTTGCTGCTGCGTCGTTCATCGCTCGTCATCCTGATGTCGCTGGGCTGCCTGGTGGGTTGCGCGCATGTGCCGGACGCCGCGCCCCGGATGGCGGTGGAACTTCCGGCCTCCGTGGCGCCCCCTGCCTCCTCCCTTGAAGCACCAAGGGTCGCGGCGATGGGCGCGGAGGGCGCACTGGGAGTGAAGGCGGAAGCCCCGCCTCCGCTGGCGTTCGTGACGCCCGAGGGCAGCGAGGGGCTGGCGGCGCTGCTGGACGCGGAGCTCCCGGCGGCGCCGGAGGAGGCGGGCGTCATCGCGGCGGCGCTGGAGGCCGCGGCGCTCTTCACCGGGCCGGCGCAGGGGCCGGGAGGATTCTGGGATGAGCTGTTGCCGCCGCCGTCGAAGCTGGCGCGCGGCATCGTGGCCCGCGCGGCGCAGTTGGTGGGCGCGCGGCGTCTGGACCGCTCGGTGCCCAATGACTGTTCGGGGCTGGTGCGGCTGGCGTACCTGCAGGCGGGCATCGACCTGGTGGCGCACGGCTTCCTCGCGGGGGAGAACGCGGTGACGGGCATCTTCCGGCGCGCGCAGGCGGCGGGCGCGGTGCACCGGCTGAACCCGCGTCCCGGCGACCTGGCGTTCTTCAAGGAGACGTACGACCGCAACCGCGACGGCAAGCGCAACGACGGGATGACGCACATCGCGGTGGTGGAGAGCGTGGCGCCCGACGGCACCGTGACGTTCATCCACCGGGGCGGCAAGGGCGTGGCGCGCAGCCGCATGAACCTGGCGTTCCCGACGGTGCACCGCAAGAACTCGGGGGCGCTGCTCAACGACTTCATCCGGCCCGCGAGCAAGGGCCTGCGCGCGTACCTCGCCGGCGAGCTGTTCGTCGCGTTCGCTTCGCCTGGAGCTTTGTAGTCTCACGGCAGTCGCAGGGACATACCGTGCGCCCGTTTGAATCCGGGCGCGGGTATGGCGTCATCCCGCGCATGCGATTGTCCCTGCTCTTGGGAAGCCTGCTGTTGTCTTCCGGATGCATCGTGGCGGAGACGCGTCCTTCGCGTCCGCCTCCCCGGCCACCGCCGCCGCGTCCCGTCGCGATGAGCTACGACGAAGCGGTGCGGCGCGGGTTCGACCAGTGCCGTTCGCGTGGGTACCGGTGTGAGTTGCAGGAGGCGCACCTCACCGGCAACAACGTGTGGAAGGTGAAGTTGCGAGCCTTCGCCCAGGGAGCGAAGGGGCACCTGCACCTGGACTTCGACGCGTACTCGCGCAACCTGCTCAAGGTGGACGAGAAGGTGAAGGGCCGGGGCGGTCGCGACTGGGACGACGACGACGATGACTGGGGCGGCCCGGGGCGTGGCAAGAAGAAGGGCCACGCGCACCGGGACGACTGAGGCGGTCAGCGCGAGGCGGCGCGCAGCAGGGCCTCGGTGTGGTCGAGCAGCTCCGGCCCGCCGGGGCTTTCGTGTCCGGGCACGACGATGCGCACGTCAGGGAAGTGCGCGCGCTCGCGCTGGAGGCTCGCGGGCCAGGCGGCGAGGTCCGCGTCCTCCAGGTTGCCCATGCCCTTCCCGGTGGCGTCCCGGATGAAGCAGCCGCCGAAGAGGGTGCGCGTGGCCGGGTGGAGGACGACGAGGTTGTCGGCCGTGTGGCCCGCGCCGGGGAAGAACACCGACAGCGGCCCGAAGTCCTGCGCATCCGACAGGCGCTGTTGGGGGACGGGGTTGCCCTGCGAGGCGGCGCGGCGGGCGGTGTCCTCGCGCGAGTGGACCGGGATGCCCTGGGCGTCCAGCGTGGGGATGCCGCCGGTCCGGTCGACGTGGAAGTGCGTCACCAGCGCGGCGCGCACCGGGTGGTGGAGCGTGTCGCGGGCCCAGGCGAGCAGGAGCTTGGACTGACGGGGAGTCCAGCCCGTGTCGACGAGGATGGAGGCGTCGCCGTCCTCCACGAGGAGCCCGTTCGCGGCGGTGCCGCCCCACTTCTTGTCGGCCTTCGTGACGTGCAGCCACACGCCGGGCGCGATGCGTCGCACGCGAACGTCCTTCGCGAGCACGAACTCTTCAGGGGAGGCGGTGGGGGCGGAGTGGGAGGTGGCGCTGGCCGTGAGGAGGAGCAGGAGGGCGCAGGTTCGAAGTGAGGTCATGGGGCTCGGGGAAAGGGGGGCACTGAGAGCCCCGGCGCGTCTGCAAGGCGTGTGCGCGGGGATCCGCCGCGTCCTGTGAAGGAGGCCCGCGCGAAGGCGTGGCCCGGGTGACACACGGGTGCGTCCCTCGGGCCACGTCAGGGCGCGGACTTCTTCTTCAGCTCTTCGATGGCG
This sequence comes from Corallococcus sp. Z5C101001, assembly GCF_007352635.1. NCBI lineage: Bacteria > Pseudomonadati > Myxococcota > Myxococcia > Myxococcales > Myxococcaceae > Corallococcus > Corallococcus sp. Z5C101001. Next base: position 114,778 of record NZ_VKLU01000006.1, on the reverse strand, counting down.
CGGGTGAGCGCCTGGGCGTTGCAGGCCTTGGCGCCGGGCTGCTTCTCGCGCGGGGCCTCCGCCGCGCGCGTGAGGGCGGGCAGGGCGGCGGGGTCGCCCAGGGCCATCAGCCGCTGGGCCGCCTTGGTGCGGATGCCGCAGTCACCGGAGGCCAGCGCCGCCGCGTAGAGGCCCACGAGGTCCAGGCCCGCGTTGTCCTTGGGCGAGTCCAGGTAGCGCAGCGCGCCCCACTGCTTCGACGAGGGCTCTCCCCGCGTCAGGGACTCAAGGTGCGAGCGCACCGTGGCGGAGGGCAGGGCCTCCAGGGCCCTGCGCGCGGAGAGGTCCTTCTCGTTCTCCCCGAAGTCCTCCGCCAGCCCGTCGAGCAGCTCCATCTCCGGAGCCTCCCGGCCCGCCTTGTCCAGGCTCAGGAGCAGGCCGTGCTCCTCGTTGTGCGCACCCACCGCGTGCTTCGCCGTCGCGCGCAGCCGCGTCGTCACGGCGCTCTTGGGCACGTCCGGTTCGCTCAACCGCTGGAGCGCTTCGGCGGCCTTGCCTTGCTTCAGCAGGGCCCGCGCCCGCACCAGCGGATCATTCGCGTGCACCGTCCAGGCGATCCCCGCTACCAACAGCGCCGTCGCCGCCGCGATGCCACCCAGCAGCCGCGGGCGCCGTCGCAGCGTCCCCAGCCCCTCGCGTGCCTTCGCGACCAGGCCGGCCAGCGGTGAGGCGCCCTTCGCCCCGGGCTCCGACTGCCCCAGCCGCGCCCCGAACGGCGAACCCTCCGCCGCGCGCGTCACCCGGTAGAGCTGCACCTGCTCCTCGCGGCCGGGCAGGGGAATGGCGCCGCACGGTTCGGCCGGGGCCTCGGCGCGGTTGCGCACCATGTTCACGGCTTCGGTGAACGTCACCTCGCCCGCGGCGGCCACGTGCTCCACCGCCTTCACGACCTCCATCGGCTCGCCAAACACCGCGTCGTTCGTCACCACCACCTCGCCCGCGTGCAGACACACGCGGACGTGGAGCTGGTGCTCGGGCGGCACCGTCTGGTTGTAGCGCCACAGCGCCTGCTGCATCGCCATGCCGCAGCGGATGGAGGCGGAGGGGGCCCGGAAGACGGCCAACAACGCGTCGCCGCGCTTCTGCACCAGGCGCCCGTCGTGCTCGCGCACCAGCGGCATCAGCAGCCGGTCGTGCGTGTCCAGCATCCGCGCGTTCTCCTCGTGCGTCTGCCGGCTCATGCGCTCGGTGAAGCCCTGGATGTCCGTGAGCATCACCGTCACGTTCTGCGCCTTCGCCACCGCCGCGCCACCCGTCACCGTCCCCAGCGGGCCCGTCACCCGGGCCGCCGTGCCGAACGCCGCCGTGCCCGTGCGGGGCTGCGCCGGAGGGGCCATCGCCGCGGGCGCTCCTCCCTGCGCCGGGGTCACGCCGAACGCGGACGTCCCCGAGCCGGAGACCGCTGGCGCCGGGGCCACGCCGAACGCGGACGTCCCCGAGCCGGAGACCGCTGGCGCCGTGTTCACCCCGAAGGCCGCCGTCCCACTGGAGGGCGTCGCCGCGTGGACGATGGGCGTGCCCTGGCTCGGCGTGAACGCCATCAGCGCCGCGTGCGCCAGCCCCAGCGCGTCCGCCAGCTCGTTCGCCGACTGGGGCCGCTTCGCCGGGTCCTTGTCCAGCAGCCGCATCACCAGCGACAACAGCCCCACGTAGCGAGACAGCTGCGGGGCCGCGCGCTCCAGCGGCAGCGGCGCGGACGAGGCGTGCTGGGACAGGAAGTGGCGCGGCGACGGCCCGTCGAACGGCAGCCTCCCGGAGAGGACGCGGTAGGCCAGCACTCCGAAGGAGTACAGGTCGCTGCGCGTGTCCACCTTCGCGCCCAGGGCCTGCTCCGGGGACAGGTACTCCGGCGTGCCCAGCACCACGCCCACCTGGCTGAGGGCGCTGTTCGCGTCCGGCTCCACCAGCCGCGCGATGCCGAAGTCCAACAGGCGCGCCTGCTCGCCCCGGACGGATGGTGAAATGAGGACGTTCTCCGGCTTCAGGTCGCGGTGGATGATCCCCTTGTCGTGGATGGCCGCCAGCCCTTCCGCCAGCTGCTGGAGCAGCGCCAGCGCCCGGGGCGCGACCAGCGGGCCGTGCTGGAGCGCGTCGTGGAGGCTCTGCCCCTCCACGAACTCCATCACCAGACACGCGGCGTCACCGGACTGGCCGAAGTCCACGATGCGCACCACCGCCGGGTGCTCCACGGCCGACAGCAGGCGGGCTTCGCGCTTGAAGCGCTCGGCCATGCCGGCCTGCGTGTGCAGGTCGTGGTGCAGGACCTTGATGGCGACCTTGCGGCCCAGGGAGACCTGCTCACCCAGGTACACCTCGCCCATGCCCCCAGAGCCCAAGGGCCCGAGGACCCGGAAACGACCGTCGAGGACCAGTGCGTCGGGGGCCAGCACGACGCGGCATCTTGCACGGCTTCCGCTCGGGGCGCATGACGTTCCTCCAAGACAGAATGCCCTGGGTACATCCCGCCCCGCCGCTTGCCTGCCAAGCGGGGGATTGCCCAAAAATTCCAGGGCTTAGGGGTCATGGTAGCCTCCCCACCCTTCGACGATGGCCACCGATAGCGAGTCCCCCAAGCCCGTCGCGCCCGCCGCGGGCGCAGCCCCCGAGCTTCGCCTGTTGGATCGGCGCGCGTTCGTGGGCTTTCCGGCCTTGGAGGTCCAGCCCGGGCTGCGCATCTCCGACTTCGCGCTCCAGATTCCGGACGTCAGCTTCCCGTTCAACGTCAGCGCGGGGGCCACGCGCTACCAGCGCAAGAAGCTGCTCTTCGGCTTCCTGGAGCTGGCGGTCGACGCGGACCTCGTCACGCGCAAGGTGGCGGAGCTGGCCGGGCGGCTCGCGGGCGTGGAGGAGCTGCGGCTGCACTTCCGCCCCGGCTACCTGGAGGGCCAGGGCCGGCTGCCCGCGCCGGAGCGCACGCCGTTCACGTTCAAGATCGCCTTCGACGCGGACGGGGACCGGCTGGCCGTCTACGTCTACGACGTGCGCCTGTATGGCTTCTCCGCCACGCCGTCGGTGCAGCTGCCGGGGCTCCTGTCGGAGGCGGTGGGCGCGCTGGGCCTGTTGCCGGACGTGGAGGTGCGCGGCGCCACCGGCTTCTCCACGCGCGTGCTGCCCGCGCTGTGCGAGCGCGCCGCGCTGAGCCGTGGCTACAAGGTGCCCACGCTGGACACCGCGCGCCTGTCCGCGGCGGAGGTGTCCAGCACGGGCCTGCGCCTGCGCTTCGCCGCCGGGGGGCTGCCGCCGCCCGCCGCGCCGGACGAGGAGCTGATGCTGGCGCTGGAGGGTGCCCGGGCCTTCGCGGACGCGGAAGGGCTGGTCGCGCAGGGACGGCTGGCCGAGGCGCGGCAGGCCTACCTCCAGGCCGGGGACGCGCAGGACGCGCACCCCTTCGCCGCGGAGCGGCTGCTGGCGCTGCTGGTGGCGGATCCGCAGGCGCATGATCTGGCCCTGGACGTGGCGGCCACGCTGTCGCGCCGTCGCGACCGCAGCCCCGCGGCGCTGTGGGGCGAGGCCGTGGTGCGCGAGCGGCGAGGCGAGGGGGCCCGCGCGGCGGAGCGCTACCTGGCGCTGTGCGCGCTGGCCCGCCGCACGTCGGAGGAGGCCGCCGCGTTCTTCGCCGCCGAGGCCGCCGCGCGCTCCTCGCGCGACACCGCGCCGCAGGTGGCGGTGAAGGCGCTGCACGAGCTGCTGGGCCTCAAGCCGGACCACCTGCCGTCGCTGAAGGCCCTGGCGCGCGCGTCGGATCAGGCGCGGGATCGGGCGGGCGCGGTGCGGGCGTACCGTCGGCTCGCGGCCCTGGCGCGCGACCCGCTGGAGGCCGCGGACGCGCACGTGCACCTGGCGCGGTTGTGCGCGCAGACGGAGGACGACATCGCGGGGGCCCGGCTGCACTGCGAGGCCGCGCTGCGCCTGTCGCCGGACCAGCCGGACGCGCTGCTGCTGCTGGGCGAGCTGTGCCACCGCGGCGGCGAGCATCTGCGCGCGCTGAAGGCGCTGGACCGGCTGCGCGAAGTGTCCATGGCGCGCCACGAGCTGGACCGCGTGGGACAGGCGGACCTGCTCGCGGGCCGGGTGTGGGAAGAGGGCCTGAAGCAGCCGGAGAATGCGCTGCTGCGCTACCGCGAGGCGGTGTCGCTGCTGCCCGGCGAGCCCGAGCCGCTGTTCGCCTCCGCGCGCGTGGCGGAGGGGCTGGGCCGGTTGCAGGAGGCCCTGAGCGGCTACCAGCAGGCGCTGGAGCTGGCGGGGCCGGCGCCCCGCTCGGAGGGCGTCCGCCACGCCGCGCACGAGAGCCACCACGCGCTGGCGCGGCTGTCGCGCACGAAGCTGGGCGACCCGGCGCGCGCTCGCGAGCACCTGGAGGCCGCGCTCGCGTTGGATCCCCGCGACGCGGTGGCGCTGGACGAGCTGCTTCCGTACTTCCGCGTCACCGGCCGCTCGCAGGAGCTGGCCGAGGCGCTGGAGAAGGCCGCGGCCCTCAAGGAGGAGCCGAAGGCCCGCGCGGCGCTGTGGGCGGAGGCGGGCGAGCTGTACCGCGGCAAGCTCCAGCAGGCGGACAAGGCCGACAAGCTGCTCACGCTGGCGCTGGAGGCGGATGGCGACCACCGCCCCGCGCTGGAGTCGCTGCTCGCGCTGGCCGAGGCCCGCCGCGACGGCGCGCAGCTCACGCGGTGCCTCGCGTCGCTGGCGCGGCTGACGTCGGAGCCCAAGGAGCGCGCGCAGAAGTACCGCCGCCTCGCGGTGGCCGCGCGCGACCTCGCCTTCGACCTGGACCTGGCCGTGCACGCGCTGCAGGAGGTGCTGCGCGCGGAGCCGGACGACCTGCCCGCGCTGGGTGAGCTGTGCGCCTTGCAGCGCAAGCGCTCGGATATGGCGGGGCTCGCGACCGCGCTGGAGGACCGCGCGCGCGTGGCCGAGGCGCAGGGCGACAAGCGGCTGGCGGCGGCGGCGCTGCGAGAGCTGGCGGGCGTGCTGGAGGCCCGGCTGGGGCGGGTGGGCGACGCGCTGGTGGCGCTGGAGAAGGCGGCGCGGCTCGCTCCCGACGCGGCGGTGCTGTTGGACCTCGCGGACCTGAGCCTGCGCTGCGAGCGGCCCGAACACGCGCGGCGCGCGCTGGAGTCGCTGCTGGCGATGCTGCCGCGCACCGCGGCGCCGGAGAAGCTGGCGGACGTGCGCGCGCGGCTGGGACGGGCATGTGAGCTCTTGGGGGACCGCGAGGGCGCCATCGCCGCCTATGCGCAGGCCTTCCCGCTGCGCCGGCTGGATGACGCGCTGGCCACGCGGCTGGAGGCCCTCTACACGGAGGCCGGCGAGACGCAGGCGCTGGCGGAGCTGTGGGCCACGCGCGCGCAGGCCCTGGCGGGCGCGGACCGGGCGGAGGAAGCCGCGCCGCTGTTCCTCCAGAGCGCGCGCGCGCTGCTGGAGCGCGGGGAGCGGTCCGCCGCCCTGATGCGGCTGGCCTCCGCGCTGGAGGCGAGCCCCGAGGGCCCGCTCGCCGCGGAGGTGCTGGAGGCGCTGGCCGAGCTGGAGCTGGAGCGCGGCGAGAAGCTGGAGGCGGCGCGGCTGTACGCGCGGCGGGCCACGCTGGTGCCGGAGGCGCGCGCCGGCGCGAAGCTGCTCTTCCGCGCGTCGCTGCTGGCCGCGGGCACGAGCCGCGAGGAGGCCTTCCTCGCGGACGCGCTGGAGCGCGACGCGACGTTCGCGCCCGCGCGCATCCGCCGGGGTGAGCTGCGGCTGACCCTGGATGCCCGCGCCGCCCTGGAGGACTTCGAGGCGGTGCTGGCGCTGCCGCCCGCGGACGTGGACGCGCCTCGCGAGGCGGAGCGCGTGGCCCTCACGCGCAAGGCCGCCACCGCCGCCGTGCGCGCGAACCGCACGGACGCGGCCCGGCGCCTGCTCGCGGAGTTCTGCGCGCGCACGCCGGAGGACCTGGACGCGCGGCTGGAGCTGGCCGCGCTGCACCGCAAGGCCGGCGCACGCGAGGCCCTGGCGGACCTGCTGGTGGAGCTGTGGCCGCGCCTGTCGGGCGACGCCCGCCGTCAGGCCCGCCGCGAGCTGGCGGAGCTGTGCCTCTCCCTGGGCCGCGCGAGCGCGGCGGCGGATTCGCTGCGCAGCCTGTTGGCGGAGGAGTCGCAGGACGCCTGGGCGGCGCAGGCGCTGCTGGAGCTGCTGCCCCCGCCCGGCACGGGCACCACCGAGGAGGAGGCCGAGCGGCTGGAGCTGCTGGGCACGCTGGTGTCCGCCGCGTCGGGTGAGGCTCGCGCCGAGCTGCTCGCGCGCCGGGCCGCGCTGCACCGGAGCGCCGGCCGCATGGGCCCCGCGCGGGACGACTGCGCCCAGGCCGCGAAGCTGTCGCGCCGGCCCGCGCCGCTGCTGCTGATGCTGGCGGAGCTGGCGCGCGAGGCGTCGGATGCCCCCGCGGAGCTGGATGCGTGGCGACGCGCGGTGGCCGCGGATGCCACCCTGGGCGCCCGCGCCCGCGAGCGGCTGTTGGCCCTGGCCACCGTGCTCCTGGAGAAGGACGAGCGCGAGTCCGCCGGGGATGCGCTGCGCGCTGGTATCGCGCTGGAGCCGCCCGCCGACGCGCGGTGCGACGCCTTCTTCGCGCTCGCCGAGCTGGCCCGCCGCGACGGCAAGCCCGCGGACGAAGCCGCCGCGCTCGCGGAGGCCGCGCGCCAGGGCCCCATCCCCCGCCGCGTGGAGGCGCTCCTCCTGCGCGCCGCGCTGCTGGAAGGCGGGGGCGAGCGCGAGGCCGCCGCGAACGACCTGGAGGCCGCGCTCCTGCTGGCGCCGCGCCACGAGGAGGCCACGCTCGCGTTGCAGCGCGTGCTGCGCGACCTGGAGGACTGGGCCCGGCTCGCGGAGCTGCTCGCCGCCGAAGCACCCCATGCCGCGCCCGCCGTCGCGGCGTCGCTGTACTCGGAGCTCGCGGGGCTCTACCTGGACCGGCTGGGCCAGAGCGCGCCCGCGGAGGCCGCGCTGCGACAGGCGCTGCGGCTGACCCCGGCTGACGCGGCGGTGCGCCGCCGGCTGGTGTCGCTGGTGGCCGGCCGCGGGGAGCTGCTGGAGGCCGCGGGGCTGCTGGAGGCCGCGGCGGAAGACGCGGACGCCTCCGAGGCCGCGGCGCTGCTGCGCGAAGGCGTCGCGTACGCCCGGCAGGCCCAGGAGCTGGATCGCGCGCTGGCCCTGGCCCGTCGCGCCCATGCGCGGGTGCCCGCGAAGGGCGAGGACCTGGCCACGCTGGCGGACCTGCTCTACCTGCGCGGCGCGGTGCGCGAAGCCCTGCCGCTGCAGGAGGCCCTGGTCCAGGCGGCGGACTTCCGCGCGGCCCCGGAGGAGGCGGAGGCCACGTCGCTGCGCCTGGGCGACCTGGCGGAGCAGGCCGGCGAGGTGAAGCGCGCGGTGGCCGCGTACCGGCACCTGCTCGCGGAGCGTCCGCTGTGCGAGCGCGCGGTGGACCGGCTCGCCGCGCTGCTGGAGCGCGAGGATCCGCGCGGCGCCTTCGAGGTGCGCGTCACCCACGCGCGCGCGCTGGCGCCGTCCGAGGCCACCGTGACGCGGCTGGTGTCGCTGGCGGAGCGGGCGCGCGAGGCGCTGGCGGACGCGGCCATCGCGGCGTCGCTGCTGTCGCACGCGGCGAGGATGGCGAAGGAGCCCCTGCCGCTGCGCCGCCGGCTCGTCGCGCTGTACCGTGAAACAGGCCGCACGTCGGAGCTGCTGGCGGAGCTCCAGCCGGTGGCCGCGCTCAGCCTCCAGGCGGGGGACGTGGACGCGGCGCTCGCGGCCTACGACGAGGAGGCCCGGCTCGCGGAGGTGCTGGGCCGCGCGGACGACGCGCTGCGCTCGCTGGCGAACGCCCGCGACCTCCTGGCCGAAGAGGACCGGCTCGCGGAGGCCGCCGCGTGCGAGCGCCGCCGCGCGGAGCTGCTGCGCGACGTGAAGCTGGACCTGAACGCGGCGGAGGCCTCGCTGGAGCGCGCCTTCGAGTTCGCCGCGGAGCTGGACACCGCCCGCATGGGCGCGGCCCTGGCCGAGCGCCGCGACGACGCCGCCGCCGAGGCGCGCTGGTGGGAGCGCGGGCTGCCCCGGATGACGGGCACGCGGGAGGGCGCGGCGGTGCTGCTGCGGCTCGCGCGCCTGAACCTGGGCGAGCTGGCGGACGCGCCGAAGGCCGAGGGCTTCCTGCGTCAGGCGCTGCGCCAGGACCGCGGGCTCGCGGACGCCGAGCGCCTGCTGGCGGAGCTGCTGGAGCGCGACGGGCGGCTGGCGGAGCTGGCCGCCTGGTACGAGGAGTGCGCGGAAGCGGAGACGGACGTCGACCGTCACGCGGCGCTGCTCTACCGGGCCGCGGTCCTCTACCGCGACCGCGCGAACAAGCCGGAGGCCGCCGCCGCCGCGCTCATCGCCGCGCGCGCCGCGAAGCCGGACGACCTGGACCTGACCGCGCAGGCGGCGGAGCTGCTCCATCAGGTGCGCCGCCCCGCGGACGCCGCGGAGTTCGACGCCATCCTCCTGGAGGCGGATCCCTTCCGGGAGCCCGTCTTCACGCGCCACCGCGCCTTCCTGGAGGAGACCGGCGAGCGGCAGTCCCTGGCCGAGCTGATGCTCCGCCGCGCCGAGCGCCAGACGCCCGCCGAGGCCGCCGTCAGCTACCTCGCCGCCGCGAGCGCCTTCCGCGATGGCGGTGCCCGCGAGCGCGCCATCCTGTGCGAGGACCGCGCGTTCGAGCTGGACCCCGCGAACGCGGAGGCCTTCCTCCACGTGCGCGAGCGCGCGGCCGGAGACGTGCGCCGGCTGGCGGACCTGCTGGGCCAGCGCGCGGAGGCCGTGGCCCCCGCGGAGGCGCTGCCCTTGCTGCGGGAGCGGGCCCAGCGCCTGCTGGACGCGGGCGAGGCCCTGAAGGCCGCGGAGGCCTTCGACGACTACCTGGGCCGCGCGAACGGGGACGTGGAGGCGCTCTGCGCCCGCGCCGAGCTCGCCGCCCAGGGCGGAGGCCCCGCGGCCGCGCAGCCCTACGACCGCCGGGTGCTGGCGCTGGGCGGAGACACGCTGCCGGTCCCGGTGCGCGTGCGCACGTGGCTGCGCCTGGGCCACGCGTCGCTCGCGTCGGGGGCGTTCCACGACGCGGCGGACGCCTTCGAGGCGGTGGTGTCGCTGGAGCCGGAGGGCGAGCGCGGCGGTGAGGCGCTGTCGCTGCTCGCGGAGGTCCATGCGCGCACGGGCAATGGCCCGGGCCTGTACCGGGCCTCGCTGCAGCTCGCACGGCGCGCGCGGGACACGGCGACGGAGGAGGTGCTGCTGCGCCGCGCGGCCGACCTCTTCGAGGACCCGCGAGAATCCATCGACGCGCTGGTGCCCCTGGCGCGGCTGCGTCCCGCGGACGCGGGCGTCATCGACCGGGCGGTGGAGGGCCTGCGCGCCCTGGGCCGCCATGGGGACCTGCTGGACATCTACGAAGCGGGCGCGGAGGCCGCGGGCGGTGCGCGCGCCGCCGAGCTGCTGCTCGCCGCCGCGTCCCTGGCCCACGAGTCGCTGTCGGACGCGGACACGGCGTGGTCCCTCACGCGGCGCGCGGCGGAGGCGGATCCAGGCAACCCTGCGGCCCTGCGCGCGCTGGTGGACGGCCTGCGCGCGCGCAAGGAGCTGGAAGGGCTGCTCGCCGCGCTGGAGCGGCTGATCCCCCTCACGGAGGACGCGGACGACGCGGCCGTGCTGCGGCTGGAGTTCGCGGGGCTGGCGAAGGACGCGGGCCGCGAGGAGGCCGCCCGCGACGCGCTGGAGGCCGTGGTGGCGCGAGGCGCTTCCGGCGCGGGTTACGCCGACGCGCTGGAGACGCTGGAGCCGCTGCTGGGGGATGCGCACGCGCGCCGCGCGGAGGTGCGCGTGGCCCGCGCAGAGCTCGCGTCCGGCGAACAGCGGGTGTCGCTGCTGGTGGCCGCCGCGCGCGCCTTCGAGAAGGCCGGCCTGCTGGAGGATGCGCTCAAGGCCGCGAAGGCCGCCGTCTCCACCGAGCCGGACCTGCGCGCCGCGCTGCTGGTCGCGCACCTGCACCGCGCCTCGGGAGACGCGCCTCGCGCGGCCCGCGCGCTGCTGCAGGCGGCGCGGCTCGCCGCCCCGGAGGAGCGTCCGCCGCTGCTGCTGGAGGCCGCGGGCCTCTGGGAGAAGGCGGGCGAGATGGGCGAGGCGCTGGAGGTCATCGAGCGCATCGCCACCGACGCGCCGGACATGCTCTCCCCGGCGGAGCTGGCCGAGCGCTTCGGCCGCCTGGGCGCCTTCGCGCGCGCCCTGGACGTGGGCTTCGCGCCCGCCATGGCCGCGGGGGAGTACACCGACGCGCTGGCTATGGCCGCGCAGGCGGGGGACGCCCCCCGTGAGCGCGTGGCCCTCTGGGCCCTGGTCGCGATGCCGGACGCGGATCCGGCGCACGCGGCCGCGCTGGCGGACGGCCTGCGCGAGGACGCGGAATGGGAAGGCCTGCTGGAGCTGGCGGCCCTGTCCCAGGATCGCGACGCGGCCTTCGCCATGTCCCTGCGCGACGAGGTGCTGCGCGCCCGCCCGGCCACCGCCATCGCGCGCCTGCGCGCCCTGGAGGAGCTGAGCCCGGAGCCCGGCCTCGCCGCGCGCCTGATGCTGCTGTTGCCGGAGCTGGGGCTGGAGCCCGAGTCGGTGGCCGAGGCGGTGCTCGTCCGGGTGCGCGCGCTGCCAGAGCCCGCGCGCCTGGAGTCGCTGGCCTTCGCGGCGGACGGCTGGCCCGCGCGCCGCGCGGAGCTGCTGCGCGAGCGGTATGCCCTGGAGCGCAAGCTGGAGCACCTGGAGGCCGCGGAGCGCACGCTGGCGCTCATCGCGCAGGACACGGCGGACGCGAAGGCGCGCGCGCTGCTGCACCTGGAGCGCGGGGAGCTCCTCCAGGGCCCCCTGGCGCAGCCCGCCGAGGCGCGCGAGGCCTTCGAGGAGGCCCTCTCCGACGACGCGGACAGCCTCGCCGCCGTGCGCGCCCTGCTCGCGCTGGTGGACGAGGCGCGCGAGTCCACGGTGTTCCTCGCGCTGGCGGACACCCTCGCGAAGCTCGCGGGCCCCGACGCGTGGACGCCGTACCGCGAGCGGCTGTCGGACGCCTACGAAGCCCAGCGGCGCTGGGCCGACGCCGCCGCGCAGCTGGAGCAGCTCCCGGACACGGACGAGCGGCTCGCCCGCCGCGTGCGCTTCGCCGAGGCGCGGGGCCTGGTGGGCGAAGCGCTGCGGCTGCGCGAGCGCCTCACGAACGAACCCGCGGAGCTGGAAGTCATCCTGCGCGGCTACCTGGACGCGCAGCTGGTGGGCCCCGCGGTGCGCCTGGCCGAACGGCTCGCGGACGGTGCCCAGCTCACGCCCGCGCTGACGCGGTGGGTGACCGAGCGCTTCTCCGCGACCCCGGACGGCGCCGTGCTCGCGGTCCGCTTCTGGCCCGCGCTCCTGCGCGAGAAGTGGCCGGACGTGGACGGCTGGACGCTGTACGCGGAGGCGCTGCGCGCCCTGGGCCGCGCGGAGGCCGAGCGCACGGACGGCATCGGCGCCGCGCTGGTGGGGAGCGACGCCCCCGCGCCGCGCGCGCCGGTGTCCCGGCTGGAGCGTCCCACGCAGGACTTCCAGCACCCGGAGCCGGAGGGCCTGGTGCCGGTGACGGACCAGAGCCTGGCGCGGGTGTACGTCGCGCTGAAGCCGGTGCTCACGTCGCTGGGCGCGGAGCACGTGCGCCTGGCCGTGGATCCGCGGGGCGGCGTGGAGGCGTACCTCACGTCGCGGGACGCGCTGGTGCTGGGCGCGGGCGCGCTGGGCTGCTTCGGCGCGGTGGAGCTGGGCTGGCTGTGCGCGCTGGCGCTGGCGCTGGGCGACCAGGGCGTGGAGCTCACCCGCCCCGGCGCGGCGCTGGCATGGGAGTCCGCGGCGGTGGCGGCCTGGCGCGCGATGCCGGCGTCGCTGGCGGCGGGGCGCGTGCTGGCGCAGCTGGACGCGGACTCGCGCGGCGGGGACCCGGGGGCGGTGGATGTGGGCGCGGTGCTGGCCCGCAGCGAGGCCTTCCGCCAATTGGCCCTGGCGTCGCTGGACGTCTAACCTGGAGCGCGTCATGCACTGGAAGCGACTGGCAGCGGCGCTCTTCCCCGCGGCGGCCCTGGCCGTGGCGGTGGGTTGTTTCTCCGACCCCGTGTACCCGGGCAACCAGGTGCTGGGGACCTTCCGCTTCCAGGCGAAGCTGGACGCGGCGCGCACCACGTGCGACGCGGGCTCGCGCGACTTCGCGCAGCTCGACGACGCGGGCACCTTCATCTTCGAGGGGACCTTCTCGCGAGACACCGACGCGGGCACGGGCTTCCTCACCGTGCAGGGCTTCTCCCGCGACGCGGGCTACAACGGCCAGAGCGTGTCCTCCACCCACCGCGCCACCGCGCGCCGCGACTCGTGCGGCACCGGCTGCGAGGACTCCGAAATCGAGGAAGCGCTGAACGTCGTGCTCTTGAGCGACAGCCAGGCGCGCAACGTGGCGCGCGACTGCAAGGCGCTGGATGGCGGCATCCCGGACGGCTCCGTCCCGGCGCCCACGGAGAACGGCTACGACGTGTCGCTCGCGTGCGGCACGCTCACGGACGTGTTCCTGCCGGGCAAGGGGGCGAGCTGCAATTGCAAGCCGTCCACGTGCACCACCGTGTACACGGTGAGCGGCGACCGCGTGGACTGAAACACCCCGGGCTTCTTCCCGTCGTGTAACGTGCGCCGCCCCGAAGTGGAGGATGGAATGGCGAAGCGTGCGGTGGTGCTCCTGTCCGGAGGTCTGGATTCAACGACGTGTCTGGCGATGGCGAAGGCGGACGGCTTCGAGCCGGTGTGCCTGTGCATCGCCTACGGACAGCGCCACGCGGTGGAGCTGGACCGCGCGCGCAAGGTGGCCGCGGCCATGGGCGTGCGCGACGTGCGCGTGGTGTCGGTGGACCTGAGGCAGGTGGGCGGCTCGGCCCTCACGGATGACATCCCGGTGCCCAAGGACCGCTCGGAGGACGCCATGTCCCACGACGTCCCGGTGACGTACGTGCCCGCGCGCAACGCGCTGTTCCTCTCCCTGGCGCTGGGGCTGGCGGAGGTGGTGGACGCCACGGACCTCTACATCGGCGTCAACGCGGTGGACTACAGCGGCTATCCCGACTGCCGTCCGGAGTTCATCCGCTCCTTCGAGGCGATGGCCCAGCTGGCCACCAAGGCCGGCGTGGAGGGCGCGCGCTTCCAGGTGCACGCGCCGCTCTCCGGGCTCACCAAGGCGCAGATCATCCAGGCCGGCGTGAAGCTGGGCGTGGACTACGGGATGACGCACTCCTGCTACGACCCGGACGCCCAGGGCCGCGCGTGTGGCCGCTGCGACAGCTGCGTGCTCCGCGCGAAGGGCTTCCAGGAGGCGGGCGTGCCGGACCCCACGCCGTACACGGACGGGGTGCGCTGATGCGCGCGGCGGCGGGCCTCACGCTGACCCTGGCGCTCCTGGGAGGCGCCCCGGCCCTGTCGGAGGACGCGAAGGCCGCGAAGCCGTCCCCGAAGCCCGAGGCGAAGGCCCCCGCCCCGAAGGTGGAGCTGGTGGACGCGGCCACCGTCATCCCGGACCTGGTGCTGGACCTGCGCTACGCGACGAAGGACAACTTCCTCAAGCGGCAGGTGTATCCGGACGGCGCGCGGTGTCTGTTGTTGCCGGACTCGGTGAAGCGCCTGACGCAGGCCGCGGACGCGCTGCGCCCCCAGGGCTACCGGCTGAAGGTGTATGACTGCTACCGGCCGCGCGCGGTGCAGTACGAGATGTGGAAGATCCTCCCCAAGCCCGGCTACGTGGCGGACCCCCACAAGGGCTCCAACCACAACCGGGGCGGGGCGGTGGACCTGACCCTGGTGACGGCGGCGGGGGCGGAGGTGGAGATGCCCACCCCCTTCGATGACTTCACCCCCGCGGCGCACCACGGCTACACGGGCGGCACGCCCGCCTCGCGCGAACACCGGGAGGTGCTGCGCAAGGCCATGGAGGGCGCCGGCTTCCAGCGCAACCGGATGGAGTGGTGGCACTACGACCTGCCCGGCGCTACGAAATTGCCGGTGCTGGACGTGCCCTTCACCCCGGCCGGCTGACGCCAGGCGGGCCGCCAGCCCTGTGGTTTCGCGCGGTTGCGTCATGGACTGCGCGTAGGTGGGCGCGCGCGCGGAGTGCCTGCTATTCCTGGCCTCCCATGAGTCAATCGCTGGCGGCCGGCCTGGAAAACACGCTCATCACTCCCTCCACGGGGGCGCAGCTGGCGCCCACGCTCGTGCCCGCCGGCGCGGCGACCCAGCGGCGCAACACCGTGCTCCCACGGGTGGAGTGGACGGGCCAGCAGCCCAGCGTGGTGCCCCTGCAGCGCGAGCGCTTCGAGGAAGTGCGCCCGCTGGGCCAGGGCGGCATGGGCGAGGTGGTGCTCATCCGCGACCACGACATCGAGCGGGAGGTGGCGCTCAAGCGGCTCCCCCCGGGCGCGGAGCTGGACCGGGTGCTGCGCTTCGTGGAGGAGATTCGCACCGTGGGCACGCTGGACCACCCGAACATCGTGCCGGTGCACGACGTGGGCGTGGATGACCAGGGCCGCTACTTCTTCATGATGAAGCACCTGAAGGGCGAGACGCTGGAGTCCATCATCGCCCGGCTGCGCCGCTCGGAGCTGGATGCGCTGGTGCGCTACCCGTTCCAGGTGCGGGTGCAGATCTTCCTGGGCGTGCTGCACGCGCTGTCGTACGCGCACGGCAAGGGCTTCATCCACCGCGACCTCAAGCCCGCGAACATCATGGTGGGCCCCTTCGGAGAGGTGACGGTGCTGGACTGGGGGCTCGCGCGCCGCGTGGGTTCACCGACCGCCCCGGTGCTCCCGGGCACCCCGACGGAGGCCATCGTCCCGGCCCGGCCGCTCCAGACGGAGCTGGGCTCCGTGGTGGGCACGCCGCTCTACATGTCCCCGGAGCAGGCGCGCGGCGAGCACGACGCGATGGACGCGCGCAGCGACATCTACAGCCTGTCGGTGCTCTTCCACGAGCTGCTGTCCCTGACGCACTACCTGGACGGCCTCCAGTCCGTGCCGGACATCATGAAGGCGGTGCAGACGCGCACGCTGGACATGGCCTCCATGCACGTGAACAGCGCGCAGGGCCCGGTGCCCGCGGAGCTGATGTGGTTCGTGAAGATGGGCATGAGCAAGGACCCCCAGGAGCGCTTCGCCTCCGTGGATGAGATGGTGTCGCAGCTGCACGCCGCGCTGGAGGGCCGCATCCACGTGCACTGCCAGCGCACGCTCCTGAAGCGGACCTTCCATCAGGGCCTGCGCGCCGCGGACCGCCACCCCATGGCCCTGACGTTGGCGGGGCTGGTGGGCGTGGGGCTGGTGGTCGCGTCGGCGGTGCACCTGGGCCTGTCGTTCCTCGCTTCGATGCCGCACTGACGGCCGCGCGGGGCGTGGCGCGGGGCGCTACGCTGCCGCGTGCACACGCGACACGCTCCGGAGGACGACCGATGAAACTTCAATCCGAATGGGTGGACTTCGACGCGGGGGGCAAGCCCGCGCAGGGCTACTCCACGCGCCCGGCGATGGCGAAGGGGCCGCTGCCCGGCCTCGTGGTCATCCAGGAGGTCTTCGGCGTGGATCCGCACATCCAGGACATCGCGAACCGGCTGGCGATGGCGGGCTACGCCGTCTTCGCGCCGGACCTCTACACCTACGGCGGGCGTCGCCCGGAGCTGGCCCCCCAGCGCATCGAGGACGTGAAGGCCTTCCTGGACACGATGCCCACGCCCTCGTGGTTCGACAACGCGAAGCTGGAGGAGGGGCTCGCGAGGTACCCCGAAGCCCAGGCCCGGAGCTTCCGCGAGACCCTGGGCACGCTGCTCGACCCGAACCGCCCCTGGCCGGACTACCTGGCCACCGTGAAGGGCGGCCGTGAGTGGCTGTCCCATGGCCCGGCGAAGGGCCGCGAGGTGGGCGCCCTGGGCTTCTGCATGGGGGGCTCGCTGGCCCTGCGGCTCGCGAGCGCGGATGCACAGGTCGCGGCCGTCGCGACCTGCTACGGCTTCACGCCTCCCCAGGAGACGCTGACGCACCTGAAGGCCCCGGTGCTCGGCCTCTACGCGGAGGATGACGCGCGCGTCAACGGAAGCGTCCCGGCGCTGGTGGACCTCACGAAAGAGAAGGGCGTGCCCTATGAGCGGCACACCTTCGCGGGCGCGAAGCACGCCTTCCTCAACGACACGCGCTCCAACTACGATGCGGAGGCCGCGCGCGGCGCCTGGGCGAAGCTGCTCACGTTCTTCGACGCGCGGCTGTCGCCCCGGGAGCGAGCGGTGTGATGGAGTGGCGGCGTGCACCGCTTCCGCCGCCAGCTCATGGCCCTCCTCCTCGTCACCGGCATGCTGTACCTCGCGCTGTGCGCACTCGCCTTCGCCGCGCAGCGCTCCCTCATCTACCCCGCGCCGCGCTCGTCGCCGGAGGCGCTGCGGGCGCGGCCTGGGTTCGGCACGGTGCCGCTGGCGACGGGCCTCCAGGTGGATCGCTTCTACCTGCCCGCGCCGCCGGGAGCGCCCACGGTGGTGCACTTCCACGGCAACGGTGAACAGCTCCTGGGACAGCAGGGGATGGGCCAGATGCTGGGGGACGCGGGCCTGGGCTTCCTCGCGGTGGAGTACCCGGGCTACGGCGCGTCGCCGGGCAGTCCGTCGGAGGCGGGCCTGTACGCCTCCGCGGAGGCCGCGCTCCAGCTCCTGCGCGACGAGGGCGTGAAGCCGGAGGACATCGTGCTCAGCGGGCGCAGCCTGGGCACGGGCGTCGCGGTGGAGATGGCGCGGCGCGGGTACGGGGCCCGCATGGTGCTGGTGTCGCCGTACACGTCCATGGTGGCCATGGGCCAGCGCACGGTGCCCTTCCTTCCGGCCACGCTGCTCATGCGCGACCGCTACCAGTCCCAGGACAAGGCCCCCGGCATTCCCATCCCCGTGCTCATCATCCATGGCGAGGACGACGACGTCGTGCCCGTGGCCATGGGCCGGGAGCTGGGGCAGCGCTTCCCCCACGCCACGGTGGTCACGGTGCCGGGCGCGGGCCACAACGACGTGCTGGAGCAAGACGGGCAGAAGGAGTTCGCGCGGCTGGCCACCTTCGCGCTGGAGGGCGGCTGAGCCGTCCCCAGGGATGGGTGACGTCCTGCGTCGCGTTCCCTTGCGCCTACCGGTCAGCGCCGGATTATGCTCCGTGTCATCAGCGCGATGTTTCATCGCGTCCTCACGCCCCCCCGAGGGATGGATGAGCATCAGCCCGGCCCCCGCCGCCACGCTGTCCGAAGCGGCCCGTGAAATCGTCGAAGTGGGCCGCTTCCTCAGCGTGCGCAACTTCGTGCCCGCCACCAGCGGCAACTTCTCCCGCAGGCTGGATGCCCGCACGGCCGCCGTCACGCGCTCCGGCGTGGACAAGGGGGAGCTGGTGGAGGCGGACGTGCTGGTGGCGGACATCCACGCGCCGCCGCCGAAGGGCTCCTCCGCGGAGACGCCCCTGCACCTCCAGCTCTACCGCGACCGGCCGGAGGCCCAGGCCGTGCTGCACACGCACTCCGTGGTGGCCGCGCTCCTGTCCAACCTGCGGCTGCCCGAGGGCGAGCTGGTGCTCCAGGACTTCGAGCTGCTCAAGGCCCTGGGCGACACCCGCACGCACGAGGCGGCGGTGTCCATCCCCATCTTCCCCAACGACCAGGACATCCCCCGGCTGGCCGGGAAGGTGACCGCGCTGCTGGAGAAGCGCACGGACCTGGTCGCGTATCTCATCGCCGGCCACGGGCTCTACACCTGGGGCCGGAGCATGGCCGAGGCGCGGCGCCACGTGGTGGCGCTGGAACACCTGCTGACGTACGAACTCGAGAAGATGAAGGTGCGGCGATGAGCAACCTGATTGTCTACAAGGACCACCAGCCGGAGGCACCGCTGGGCGTCTTCACCGACGTGGCGGACATCGGCCGGGAGCTGAAGACCATTGGCGTGCGCTTCGAGCGCGTGGACGCGTCCGTGGAGCTGCCGGACAACGCGGGCCAGGAGGAAGTGCTCGCGGCCTACCAGCACGTGGTGGACGCGGAGAAGAAGGCCCACGGGTACAACACCGTGGACGTGGCGCGCATCAAGCCGGACGCGCCCAACGTGGAGGCGGCCCGCCAGAAGTTCCTCTCCGAGCACTCCCACACGGAGGACGAGGCGCGCATCATGGTGGAGGGCAGCGGCTGCTTCTACCTGCACGCCGGCGACAAGGTGTTCCAGGTGGAGTGCACCCGGGGCGACCTCATCAGCGTGCCGGAGGGCATGAAGCACTGGTTCGACATGGGGCCCCGGCCCCGCTTCGCCGCCATCCGCTTCTTCATCCGCCCCGACGGCTGGGTGGGCCACTTCACCGGCGAGACCATCGCCGACCGCTTCCCGAAGTACGCGCCGTGAGCGCCCCGGTCGCCATCGTCACCGACATCGAAGGCACCACCAGCTCCATCGCCTTCGTGAAGGACGTGCTCTTCCCCTTCGCCCGGAGGCACCTGGCGGAGTACGTCGCGACGCACGGCCAGGACGCCGCCGTGCGCCAGTGCCTGTCCGACGCGCGCACGCTCGCGGGCGAGCCCGGGCTGGACGACGTGGGCACCGTCGCGCTGCTCCAGCGCTGGCTGGACGAGGACCGCAAGGCCACGCCGCTCAAGACGCTCCAGGGCCTCCTCTGGGCGGATGGCTACGCGCGCGGCGAGCTGAAGGGCCACGTGCACGCGGACGCGGCCCGGGCGCTGCGCGAGTGGCACGGCGCGGGCCTGCGCCTGTATGTCTATTCCTCCGGCAGCATCGCCGCGCAGAAGCTGATCTTCGGCTACAGCGTGGAGGGGGACCTGTCGCCGCTGTTCTCCGGCTACTTCGACACCACCACCGGGCCCAAGGTGGAGGCCGCGTCGTACACGCGAATCGCCCAGGCGCTGGCGCTGCCGCCGAAGGACCTCCTGTTCCTCTCCGACAACGTGTTGGAGCTGGACGCGGCCCGGCAGGCGGGCTTCTGCACGGCGTGCCTGGACCGGGGCGAGGTGGCCATCCCCCCGGGCCACGGGCACCCGGTGTTCCACGACTTCACGTCGCTCGACCCGTTCGCGCGCGTGTCCTGAAGCGTTCGTCCCTCCGGAGCGGAGCCTTTCCACCATGTCGAGTTCCAACAAGCCCGTGCTGGGCATCATCGGCGGCAGCGGCCTGTATCAGATTGATGGCCTGACGGATGTCTCGTGGCGCCGGGTGTCGTCGCCCTTCGGTGAGACGTCGGACGAGTTCTGCTTCGGGCGCATCGGCGACCAGCCGGTGGTGTTCCTGCCGCGCCACGGCCGGGGGCACCGCATCCCGCCGTCGGAGCTGAACTTCCGGGCCAACATCGACGCGCTCAAGCGCAGCGGCGTGACGGACATCCTGTCCGTCTCCGCGGTGGGCAGCCTGCGCGAGGACCTGCCCCCGGGCACCTTCGTGGTGGTGGATCAGTTCGTGGACCGGACCTTCGCGCGCGTGAAGAGCTTCTTCTCCGCGGGGCTGGTGGCGCACGTGTCGATGGCCAGGCCCGTGTGCTCGCGCCTGGGCGACGCGGTGATGGCGGCGTGCGAGGGCCTGGACCTCAAGGTCGTGCGCGGCGGCACGTACCTGGTGATGGAGGGGCCGCAGTTCTCCACGCTGGCGGAGAGCAAGCTGTACCGGCAGTGGGGCTGTGATGTGATTGGCATGACGAACATGCCGGAGGCCAAGCTCGCCCGGGAAGCGGAGATCTGCTACGCGAGCGTGTCGATGGTCACGGACTACGACTGCTGGCATCCGGACCACGACGCGGTGACGGTGGACCAGGTGGTGGCGGTGCTCCTGGGCAACGCGGGCAAGGCGCGCGGGCTGGTGAAGAACATCGCGCCGCTCGTGGGCCAGCATGCGGGCCCGTGCCGGAGCGGCTGCCAGACGGCGCTGGACCACGCCATCATGACCTCGCCCGACGTGCGCGACCCGGCCCTGGTGGACAAGCTCTCCGCGGTGGCGGGCCGCGTCCTCAAGCGCTGAACAAGGAAAGACACGGCGATGAAAGTCCAAGGCGAGCCGATGCGCTCCATCTGGGTCGAGCCCGACGGCTGGAGCGTCGGCGTCATCGACCAGACGCGCCTGCCGCATGCGTTCGTGAAGGTGAAGCTGACCACGGCGGACGCGGCGGGCCACGCCATCCGCAGCATGCTGGTGCGGGGCGCGCCGCTCATCGGCGCCACGGCGGCCTATGGCGTGTGTCTGGCCATGCGGGGGGATGCGTCCGACGCTGCGCTGGAGCAGGCGCTCACGATGCTGCGGGCCACGCGGCCCACGGCGGTGAACCTGCACTGGGCGCTGGACGGGATGCGCCAGGTGCTCGCGCCGCTGAAGCCCCAGGAGCGGGCGGCGGCGGCGTACCGGCACGCGGCCGCGCTGTGCGACGAGGACGTGGCCATCAACCGCGCCATCGGCGAGCACGCGCTGAAGCTGTTCCAGGAGGCGTGGGACAAGAAGGGCCGCAAGGGCCGGCTCAACGTGCTCACGCACTGCAACGCCGGGTGGCTGGCGACGGTGGACTGGGGCACGGCGCTGGCGCCCATGTACCTGGCGCACGACGCGGGCCTGCCGCTCCACGTCTGGGTGGATGAGACGCGCCCGCGCAACCAGGGCGCGGTGCTCACGGCCTGGGAGCTGGGGCAGCACGGCGTCGCGCACACCGTCATCGCGGACAACGTGGGCGGCCACCTGATGCAGCACGGGGAGGTGGACCTGTGCATCGTCGGGACGGACCGCACCACGGCGCACGGGGACGTGGCGAACAAGATCGGCACCTACCTGAAGGCGCTGGCGGCGAAGGACAACGGCGTGCCGTTCTACGTGGCGCTGCCCTCGCCCACGGTGGACTGGACGATTCAGGACGGGGTGAAGCAGATCCCCATCGAACAGCGCGACGGCGCGGAGCTCAGCGACGTGACGGGCCGGCTGCCTTCGGGGGACATCGCCACGGTGCGCATCACCCCGCCCGGGAGCCCCGCGGCCAACTACGCGTTCGACGTGACGCCCGCGCGGCTCGTGACGGCGCTCATCACCGAGCGGGGCGTGTGTCCGGCGACGGAGGAGGGGCTGCTGTCGCTCTTCCCGGAGCGGCGCGCGGAGCGGAGCCCGGCGACGTGAGCGCGGCCGGGGGACATCCGGCGCTGCGCGAGGCGATGGTGGCCACCGCGCGGCGGATGAACACGTCCGGGCTGAACCAGGGCACGTCCGGCAACCTGAGCCAGCGGGTGGAGGAGGGCTTCCTCCTCACGCCCTCCGGGATGAACTACGAGGCGATGACGCCGGAGGACGTGGTCCTCATGCGCTTCGACGGCACGCACGAGGGCCGGCGCAGGCCGTCCACGGAGTGGCAGCTGCACCGGGACATCCTCGCGGCGCGGCCGGAGGTGGGCGCGGTGCTGCATGCGCACAGCATGTTCAGCACCACGCTCGCGTGCCTCCGCCGGGGCATCCCGGCCTTCCATTACATGGTGTCCGCGGCGGGCGGCACGGACGTGCGGTGCGCGGAGTACGCCACCTTCGGCACGCCGGAGCTGGCGCGGCACATGATGGCGGCGCTGGAGGGCCGCAAGGCGTGCCTGCTGGCCAATCACGGCATGGTGGCGGTGGGCGCGGACCTGCCCGCCGCCTGGAAGCTGGCGGTGGAGGTGGAGACGCTGGCCGCCATGTACTGGCGCGCGCTCCAGGTCGGGGAACCGGTTTTGCTGGATGACGCGGAAATGGCGCGGGTGTTCGAGCAGTTTCGGGGCTACGGGCAGTAGCTCCGCCCTCGTCACCGCCGCGCCTTCCTGCATGATTCTCCGGGTCCCTGCCTCTCTCACGGGGGGGACGGGATGGGCCACCCTTCGGACCCCAAGGAGGAGGCATGCGGTGGATTCTCGGGTGGATGGTGGTGCTGGCCCTGGGGTGCGCCGCGAGGATGCCGGCCGGCGTGGAGGGCCAGCTGCTGGAGGCCCAGCGCACCTACGACGCGGCGCTGGCGCTCTACGATGCGGGCCGGTACGCCGAGGCCGTCGCGCCGGGTGAGCGCTCCCTCGCGCTGCGGGAGGCCGTGTTTGGCGGCGCGCACCGGGAGGTCGCCACCTGCCTGAACCTGCTCGGCGAGGCGTACCGGCTCCAGGGGGACTTCGCGCGGGCCGGGGTGGTGCACGAGCGCGCGTTGGCCATCCGGGAAGCCGCGGTGAGCGACGACGCCGTGGACTCCGTCGTCGTGAGCTCCCTGCTCGCCTTCGCGGCCTCCCCGGTGATGGAGCCGGACCGGCAGCCCGGGGGCTATTATTCGCACGAGCACGCCCTGTCCCGGCGGCAGAACAACCTGTTCAGCCTGGACAAGCGCCGCCGCACGGGCGCGATGGCCAGCCAGGAGGCGGTCCTCAGCGAGAACCAGTTCGCCTACGCCCAGTCCCTCAACAACCTGGCCATGCTCTACCAGGACCAGGGCCTCTACAGCCGGGCGGAGCCGCTCTACGTGCGCGCGCTCGAGCTCCGGGAGACGGTGCTGGGCATGTCCCACCTCACCGTCGCGGACTCGCTCAACAACCTGGCGCTGCTCTACCGGGAGCAGGGGCTGTACGGCCGGGCGGAGCCGCTCTACGTGCGCGCGCTGTCCATCCGGGAGTCGGCCCTCGGCAAGGCGCATCCGTCGGTCGCGGACTCGCTCGACACCCTGGCCACGCTCTACCAGGACCAGGGGCAGTACGGCCGGGCGGAGCCGCTCTACGAGCGCGCGCGCTCCATCCGCGAGGAGTCCCTGGGCAAGCGGCATCCCCGGGTCGCGGACTCCCTCAACAACCTGGCCAACCTCTACCAGGACCAGGGGCTGTATGACCGGGCGGAGCCGCTGTACACGCGGGCCCTCTCCATCCGGGAGGCGGCGCCGGACGGCAACCCCTCCGACCTCGCGGCGTCGCTCAACAACCTGGCCACGCTCTATCAGGCGCAGGGGTTGATCGACCGGGCGGAGCCGCTGTTCGCGCGCGCGCTCGTCCTCTGGGAGACGTCGCTCGGCAAGCGCCATCCCCACGTCGCCGCGCTGCTCAACAACCTGGCCACCCTGTATCGCAAGCAGGGCCGGTACGACCGGGCGGAGCCGCTCTATGTGCGCGCGCTCTCCATCTGGGAGGAGGTGCTTGGCAGGAACCATCCGGATGTCGCCGGCGCGCTCAGCAACCTGGCCAACCTCTACCGGGACCAGGGGCAGTACGGCCGGGCGGAGCCGCTCTACGAGCGCGCGCTCGCCATCCGTGAGGCCGTCCTGGGCCGCAACCACCCGGACCTCGCGGCGTCGCTCAACAACCTGGCTCTGCTGCGGCTGGCCCAGCGGCGCCTGGACGCGGCGGTGCCGCTGTTCACGCGGGCCTTCGCCGTCTCCGAGCAGCGCCTTCGCCGGGAGGCGCTGGAGTTCTCCGAGGCGCGGCTGGCCAGCTTCCTCCAGCTGCTGCGCGTCGACGAGGAGCACCTGTACGCGCTGCTGCGCGCGCACCCCGAATCCGCGGAGGTCCGGCGTCTGGCATTGAGCGCCGCGCTGCTGCTCAAGGGTCGCTCCGTGGAGGAGACCGCGGACATCTCCCGGGCGGTCTACCGGAGCCTGGGGGACGAGGAGCGCGGCACCTTCGCGCGGCTGCGCGGGCTGCGCAGCCAGCTGGCGAGCCTGTCGCTCCACGGGCCCGGTGCGCTCCCGCCCTCCGCCTACCAGCGGCAGCTCGAGGCCCTGGCCACGCAGGGCGATGCGCTGGAGGCCACCCTCGCCCGGCGCTCGGCGCCCCTGCGCGCGCTGGCCGCGCTGCCCGCGCCCGAGGACATCGTCGACCGCGTCGCCGCGGCCCTGCCGGAGGACGGGGCGCTCGTGGAGTTCATCACGTACGAGGATCGCCCCCTCGTTCCGGGCGCGCGCACCTCCTCGGCCCAGCTGCGCTGCATGGCGCTGGTGCTGCTGCCCGACGCGAGCATCCGGACGCTCGACCTGGGCCTGGCGGAGCCCATCGAGGCCGCCGCCTCGCGCATGCGGGACGCGCTGGCCCGCCGGGATGCCGCCTTCGACGCGTCCTCCCAGGCGCTCTACCAGCTCGCCTTCCAGCCGCTGCTGCCGCTCTTGGGGAAGGCCCACCGCCTCTTCCTGTCGCCGGATGGTCAGCTGGCCCTGGTCCCCTTCGCGGCGCTGCACGACGGCCAGCGGTTCCTGGTCGACACCTACGACTTCACCTACCTCACGTCCGGCAAGGACCTGCTGCCCCGTCCCCAGCCGCCCCGCTCCGCGTCATCCGTGGTCGTCCTGGCGGACCCGGCCTTCCGCCCCGGACTCCAGGCCACGGCCGAGGCTCCGGCGAGCGCGGACGCGTGGGCCGAGCGCTCCGCTCCCACGCGCCCCGAGGACCTGCGGATGCGTGACTGGGCCCCGGTGCCCCTGCCGGGCTCCCGTGAGGAGGCGGAGGCCATCCAACGCCTCTTTCCCCAGGCCCAGCTCTACCTGGGGCCCAAGGCGACCAAGGAGCGGCTGCTGCGGATGACCACGCCCGGCATCCTCCACCTGGCCACGCACGGCTTCTTCCTGGAGGACGCCGCCACCCAGGAGAACACCCGCGCCATCGCCCACTTCGGCGCGCTGGGCGAGGATGCCCGGGCGCCGCGCCCTCCGGACCCCCTGTTGCGTTCGGGCTTGCTCCTCGCGGGGGAGCGCGCGCAAGCGGCGTCCAGCGCCAGTGACTCGGGAGCCTCCCCCGACAGCTCGCTGGTGACGGCCCTGGAGCTGGCGGGGCTGGACCTGTGGGGCACCCAGCTGGTGGTCCTCTCCGCCTGCGACACCGGCCGGGGCGACGTCCGGCGGGGGCAGGGCGTCTACGGCTTGCGCCGGGCCTTCCTCGTCGCGGGCGCGGAGACGGTGGTGATGAGTCTCTGGAAGGTGGACGACGCGACGACGCGCACACTGATGGAGACCTACTACCGCCACCTGTTGGCGGGGCAGGGCCTGGCCACGGCGCTGCGCGAGGCGATGCGGGAGCTGCGACAGGCCCAGCCCCATCCCCACTACTGGGCGCCCTTCATCGCCATGGGACGGGACACGCCGCTGCGCCTGCTCGAAGCAGCGGCGCGTCAGCCGTAGGGCCGCGCTCACGCCCCTCGAGGGAAGGGGCTTCGGGGGACCGGGAGTGCGTCAGGCCGTGGGGCCCCGTCGCGCCAGCAAGGCGGAACGGGGCCCGGGCTGCTCGCGCGTCCGTCAGCGCGCGGCGTGCGCGTTGAGGACGATGACGCCCGCGTCGCGGATGATGACGCCCGCGTCGAACGGCGGGGGCCCCGCATCCACGGTGCCCGCGTCCACGCCCGCATCCGGACGGACCCCGCCGTCAGTGCCGGCGTCCACGGTGCCGGCGTCCACGGTGCCCGCGTCGACGCCCGCATCCGGACGGACCCCGCCGTCGGTGCCCGCGTCCACGGTGCCGGCGTCCACGCCCGCATCCGGACGGACCCCGCCGTCGGTGCCCGCGTCCACGCCCGCGTCCGGGGTGCACGTCGGGCACGTGTCGTTCGGCTTGCACCGGACGACGTCATTCGGCCCCGGCTCGCCGCGGACCTGCACGAAGTCCACGCCGCCCACCTTCTGGTCGCCAATGGCCTTGCCGTTGCCATCCACGATGGTGCCAAAGCACCGCATCGGGACGCCCGGGGCCACCGTGCCCGTGCACGCCATGATCTTCTCGGGCGGGACGTTGTAGTTCCCGCTGACGACCGCCGCGATGGGCTGGTAGCCGTTGGTGCCCTTCGCGCCGGAGTAGCAGACGCTCAGGATGAGCGGCTTGCCTCCGCACTCCGGGTGGTACTCGTTGTGGAAGATGGACTGGCTCGTGTCGTTGGGCAGGCCCTGCACCGACGTCTGCCCTCCACAGGTGGCCGGATTGCCTCCGTGCGCGCCGTAGATACAGCCGCCCCCATCCAGCGCCGCCGCGGCCTTCTTCTCCGCGTCGATGACGCCCTTGTCATTGGGGTTGCTGTTGTCGATGCCCGTGTAACCCCCCTGGTCCTGCACCCCCATGTCTCCCCAGTTGTTGTTGACGAAGTACTTGCCGCCATCCGCCAGCTTGTTGTCGCCCTTGCAGCTGTCCAGCTCCTGGAGGCCGCTCGTGGGGTCGTTCCACGGCGAGTCCTCCGGACCACAGCCCACCGCCAACACCGAGAGCGCACCCGCGACGCAGGCCCACTGCTTCAAGGTTCTCATTATTCCGCCCCTTCGTTCTAAACACGTTTTACATACTATAAAACATGTTCCACGTAAAATCGGTGAAACAAGGCGGCTGGGGTTGAGACCTTTGGCGGGGTGCGTTGGCGGAAGTCCGCACGCGTCGGGATGTTTCAGGCGCTGCGCAGCGTGAGCAGCGTCACCTCGGGGGGGATGCCGATGCGGAAGGGGAGCCAGTGCCCCGTGCCGCCGGAGACGTACAGGTGGCTGTCGCGGAAGCGGTAGCGGCCGAGCATGTGCTTGAAGACGAAGCCGAACAGCGGAATCCCCAGGAGGGCCACCTGGCCGCCGTGGGTGTGGCCGGCGAGCGTGAGGCGCGCGCCGCGCTCGGCGGCGTAGGAGAAGAAGTCCGGGTGGTGGGAGAGGCAGAGGACCACGTCGTCCGGGTGGCCGTCCGCGAAGGCCGTCTCCGCGGACTGCTTCCAGCGGCTGTCGCGCCCGGCGCGGCCGCGGCTGGAGATGGGGAAGTCCACGCCCACCACGCGCACGCGCTGGCCGCCGTGTTCCAGCACGTGGGCCTCGTCCACGAGCAGGCGCACCGGGGCTCCGCGCCGGGCCAGCTGCTCATAGCCGCCCAGGACCTCGTCGAGTCCGCGCCAGTGCTCGTGGTTGCCCAGGATGGCGAGCATGCCGTGGCGCGCCGTCGTGGAGGCGAGGGCGGCCATCGTCTCCTCGACCTGGTTCACGTCGTCGATGAGGTCGCCCGTCATCACCTGGAGGTCGACTCCGGCGGTGTTCATCGCCTCCACGGCGCCGCGCAGGTACTCCGGGGAGATGAAGGGGCCCACGTGGACGTCGGTGATCTGCCCGATGCGGAAGCCGTCGAGCGCGGCGGGGAGGCCGCGCAGCTTCACCTCCACCTCGCGCACGGTGAAGCCCAGGCTGCCGCCCACGACGCCCACGCCGCTCGCGCCCACGGCGAGCACGGGCACGGCCTGGCCGGCCTTCATCAGGAGGTCGCGTCGCCCCAGGTCGACGCCCGGGGGCGCGGCCTGCTGGCGGCGTTCGGCGCGCAGCTTCAGCACCAGGAAGGGCAGGCCCGCCAGCATCACCAGGAGCGCGGCGATGCTCCAGACGACGGCGAACAGCTTCAGCGGCGCCAGGAGCGGCGGCGTGTGGTGGAGGCCGTAGCCCGTCAGCGCGGGCACCAGCCAGGTCGCGAGCGCCACGCCCATCAGGCCCAGGAGCACGCCCTGGCGCCAGCCGCGGGTGACGGCGGGCCACAACCTGCGCAGCACGAGGTAAGCGCCCAGATAGACCCACAGCAGGACCAGCAGCCTTCCCATCGTGTGCGCGCTCTCGGTGTGAGGAGGCCCGAGGATAACGGACCCCCTGACAGCGCGCCGTCCTCCGTCGCTGGCTGCCTGCCTGGACCCGCCGGGTCTCAGCCGGGGATTCGCGGGGAGGCGCCCGTCACAGCCCGCCGCCGGGGCTGGCGAGCCGCAGGTGCGAGTGCAGCGTCTCCGCCCGGAGGTACAGGAACTGCGCGTCCCCGAAGGACAGCGCGTCCCCGTCCGTGAGCATCCGCACCTCGCCCTCGCCCAGCGCGCCGGCGTTCAGCCAGGTGCCGTTCATGGAGCCCAGGTCCATCACCGAGCACGACCCCTGCGCCGCGTGCCAGCGCAGCACCGCGTGCTGCTTCGACACCGACGGGTCGTGCACCAGCAGCGCGCACCCGTCCATGCGCCCCACCTTCATCTCCTGCCCGTCCCGCTCCGGCCCCAGGAAGTGGACCTCCAGCGCGTCGAACCCCTGGAGCATCACCAGCAGCCGGTCCACCAGCCGCGAGCGGTGCGCCATGCCCACCGTGCGCGCCTCCGCCAGCCGCAGCGCCACCTGCTGGAACACCGGCTCTGGCGGCTGCTGGATGAGCACCACCGGGCCGGAGGCTTGCAGGAAGGCCTGCACGGGCGCGTAGGCGAACGGGCGGAGCTGTTGGACGGAGGGCATCACACCCTGACGTTACCCCCAGCCCCGCCCCAGCGCGAGCCGCCAGCTCCCAGTGTCAGGTGGCCAGCGCTTTCAGGACGCGACAGGCGTCTTCAGCAGGTGGTCCCCGAAGTCCTCCCGCAGCTTCATCTTCAGGAACTTCCCCGTCGACGTGCGCGGAATCTGGGACACGAAGAGGAAGTCATCCGGCAGCCACCACTTCGCGAACTGCTTCTCCAGGTGCGCGGTCAGCTCCTCCTTCGTCGCCTGCTGCCCCGCCTTGAACACCACCGCCGCCAGCGGCCGTTCGTCCCACCTGGCGTGCCGGCCCGCGAACACCGCCGCCTCCAGCACGCTGGGGTGCGACATCAGCGCGTTCTCCAGCGCCACGGAGCTGATCCACTCGCCGCCTGACTTGATGACGTCCTTGCTGCGGTCGGTGATGTGCAGGTAGCCCGCCGGGTCGATGGTCACCACGTCGCCCGTCTTGAACCACCCGTCCTTCGTGAACCGGTCCTTGCCCTCGTCGCCGAAGTAGGACGCCGCCACCATGGGCCCGCGCACCTCCAGCTCGCCCATGGCCTGGCCGTCCCAGGGCAGCACCTCGCCGCTGTCGCTCACGTGGCGCGTCTCCACGAAGGGCACCGAATAGCCCTGCGACGCGTATGCCTCCAGCTGCGCCTCCGGCGAGGCGGTGCGCAGGTCCCCCTTGAGCCGCGCGAGCGTGCCCACCGGGTTCATCTCCGTCATGCCCCAGGCGTGCAGCACGTTCTGCCCGTGGCGCTTGCGGAACCCGTCGATGAGCGCCGGCGGCGCCGCGGAGCCGCCAATCACCATGTGCCGCATCGTGCTCAGGTCCCACCTGCCCGGCTCCCGGTCCAGCTGCGCCAGGATGCCCAGCCAGATGGTGGGCACGCCGCCCGCCACCGTGACCCGCTCGCCCTGCATCAGCTCCAGCAGCGACTGGGGATCCAGGTGCGGCCCGGGCAGCACCTGCTTCGAACCCGTGAGCAGCGCGTCGAACGGCAGGCCCCACGCCGCCGCGTGGAACATGGGCACCACCGCGAGCACCGTGTCCGACTCCCGCAGCCCCAGCACCTCCGGCAGGCAGCACACCAGCGTGTGCAGCACGATGGAGCGGTGGCTGTAGAGCACCCCCTTCGGGTTGCCCGTCGTCCCGGACGTGTAGCAGAGCATCGCCGCGCTGTTCTCATCCAGCCGGGGGAAGGCGAAGGTGCCTTCCGCCGCCGCCAGCAGCTGCTCGTAGTCCAGCCGCCCCTCCGGCACCGGGCCGTCATCCGGGATGACGATGACGTGCTTGATGCAGCCGGCCGCCTTCTCGAACTTCTCCACCAGCGGCAGGAGCGAGCGGTCCACCACCACCACCATGTCCTCCGCGTGGCGCGCGATGTAGGCCAGGTCGTTGGGGTGCAGCCGCAGGTTGAGCGTGTGCATCACCGCGCCCATCGCCGGCACCCCGATGTAGACCTCCAGGTGCTGGTGGTGGTTCCAGCTCAGCGACGCCACCCGGTCCCCTGGCTTCACCCCCAGCCGCGTCAGCGCGTTCGCCAGCTGGCTGACGCGCCGGTGGAAGTCCGCGTACGTGTAGCGGTGCAGGGACTTGTCCGGATTGCGGCTGACGATCTCCTGCGCCGCGTAGTACGTGCGCGCGCGCTCCAGGAAGTGCGTCAGGGTGAGAGGGAAGTCCATCATGCGACCGGTGAGCATCGGCACCATCCCTTCGCGTTCGGCGTTGAGGGGCGGATGCTACCGGATGCGCGGCGCCATGCCTGTCACTCCGGGTGGGAGCAGGCATGGCGCATCACGTCATCATCAGCCGAAGAAGACCTGCGCGACCTCGAAGAACTCCTTGGGGACGCGCTTGAGCTCGCGGGTGGCCTCGGAGAGGTGCTCGCTGACGATGTCGTTGCCGCGCAGGGCGGCCATCTTGCCGAACTCGCCGCGGGCGACCATGTCGCACGCATGCACGCCGAACCGGGTGGCGAGCACCCGGTCGTGCGCCGTGGGGGCGCCGCCGCGCTGGATGTGGCCCAGCACGGAGACGCGCGTCTCGAAGCCGGTGCGTCGTTCAATCTCCGCGGCGACGATGTTGCCCACGCCGCCCAGGCGCGGCCGGCCCGCTTCGTCCAGGGCGCCGGTGGTGACCAGCTGTTCGTTCTGCTCCGCGGACAGCTTGATGCGCGTGCCCTCCGCCACCACGACGATGGAGAAGGTGCGCCCCCCCGCGTTGCGGCGCTGGAGGTGCTGGGCGACGGCCTCCAGGTCGGCGGGAATCTCCGGGACGAGGATGACGTCCGCGCCGCCCGCGATGCCCGCGTAGGTGGCGATCCACCCGACGTGCCGGCCCATCACCTCGCAGACGATGACGCGCTTGTGCGACTCCGCGGTGGAGTGCAGCCGGTCCACCGCCTCCGTGGCGATGGACACCGCGGTGTCGAAGCCGAAGGTGAAGTCGGTGCCGTTGAGGTCGTTGTCGATGGTCTTGGGCACGCCGACGATGCGCACGCCCTCCTGGGACATGCGCGTGGCGGCGGACAGCGTGCCCTCGCCGCCAATGGCGATGACCGCGTGGATGCCATTGCGCTCGATGGCGCGCTTCACGCGCTCCAGGCCGTTCTCCACCTTGAACGGGTTGACCCGCGAGGTCCCCAGGATGGTGCCACCCCGGTGGAGGATGCCGGACGTCGTCTCCCGCGTGAGGCGGAAGTGGTTGTCGTCCAGCAGGCCCTTCCATCCATCGCGCAGGCCCATCATCTCGAAGCCGTGCTCGCTGGCACGGCGGACGATGGCGCGAATGACCGCATTGAGGCCGGGGCAATCCCCGCCACCGGTGAGCACGGCGACTTTCATGGGTTGGGTTCTAGCGCGACCCGGCCTCCACGCGTGAGGACGGATTGCACGGGATGCCCGTGGGAAACCCTTCCCGGCTCCCCGGCGTGCGGGGGACCGTGCTTGTCAATTCGCCACGGGGCTCGCGTGTCATTCGCGAAGACGGAGGGGCTTGCCGCGCGGCGGCACGCACGCTGGGGCTGGGGGGCGCGCGACCGGGGCAGGGAGGGCGGCGTATGCTGGCCGGCTCATGAACCTACGGCTGTTCGAAACGGAGCAGGAGGCGGCCACCACCTGCGCGGCGCGTATCGCCGAGGCCGTGAGGCACACGCCGGAGCTGGTGCTGGGGCTGGTCACGGGGCGCTCACCCCTCAACGTCTACCGGAGCCTCGTGGAGCTGGCGGCCCGGGGGGCGCTGGACCTGTCGCGGGCGACCACGTTCAACGTGGACGAGTTCCTGGGCCTGCCGCCGGAGGACGCGGGCAGCTTCCGCGCGTACATGGACCGGCACCTGTTCCGGCATGTGAATCTGTCAACGGAGCGGATCCACTTCCTCGACGGGTGCGCGCCGGACGCGGAGGGTGAGTGCGCGCGCTATGACGCGGCGCTCGCGGCGGCGGGCGGGTTGGACTTGCTGCTGCTGGGGGTGGGGCCCAATGGCCACATCGCGTTCAACGAACCCGGCGAGGTGCTGACGGCGATGAGCCACCGCGCGCGCCTGTCGCGGGAGACGCGGCTGTCGCACGTGCTGGCGTTCGGGGATGATCCGTCTCGCGTGCCCATGGCGGCGCTGACGCTGGGCATGGCGGCGGTGCTCCAGGCGCGCAAGGTGGTGGTGCTGGCGTTCGGGGTGAACAAGGCGGCGGCGGTGACGGCGATGGTGCACGGGCCGCTGACGCCCCGGTGCCCGGCGTCCTTCCTCCAGCTCCACCGCGACGTGGAGGTGTGGATGGACACGGGCGCGGCGGGCGGCCTCCAGGCTTCCCGGAAGGGCTGAGGCTGGCCCGTCCCCCGCGAAGGAGGCGTGCCATGGGGCCGGAGCGGACCCTTCGGGCCCGCGCTACTTCGTCGCGGACGCGATCCTCGCGGGGGGCTTGTCGCCGGTGGCCGGACGGGGCGCTGGCTTCTTCACGGGTGCCGTCACCTTCGGCGCGGCGGGCGGCTTCACGTCCGCGCCGGGCGGCCGGGCCTTCTTCGCGGCGGCCTGCGTGACGGCGGCGCGCTCCACTGCCTTGACCGGAGCCTCGACGGTGGGACGCTTCACGGGCGCTGGCGGTCTGGCTTGCGTGACGGCGGCGCGCTCCACTGCCTTGACCGGAGCCTCGACGGCGGGACGCTTCACCACCACTGGCGCTGGTGGCCTTGTGCGCGCGTAGGCCGCGAGCACCTTGGCGACGTAGAACTCCGTCTCCCCGTTGTGCGGCACGCGCCCGTTCACCGCGCCGGGCCCCGCGTTGTACGCGGCCACCGCCAGGGGCACGTTCCGGAACCTGCGCAGCTGCTCCGCCAGGTAGCGGCCGCTCGCGTCCACGGAAGGCGCGGGGTCGAAGGGGTCCTCCACCCGCATCAGCGCCGCCGTGTCCGGCATCAGCTGTCCGGGGCCCATCGCCCCCGCGGGCGAGATGCGGTGCACCCGCGTCTCGGATTCCACCTGGATGAGCGCCTTCAGGAGCCCTGGCGGAATCCCGTGGCGGCGCTCCGCCTCCGCGATGAGCGGCTCCAGCGGCGGGTGCTCGTCCAGCACGCACGCCGGCCGGTGCGCCACGTACGCCCCCAGGGCGCGGGCCTTCGTCTGGAGGAAGGAGAAGGACAGGGGCGACACCTGCGTTCCACCCAGCCAGGCCACGCCCAGGTTGAGCAGCACCACCGGCACCAGCGCGCACGGCACCAGCCACGCCCATCCCGGAATGTCGATGCCGCCCATGGCCCGCTTGCGTCCCACCGTCCCCACTTAAGGGCCCCTCGCGCCCCCGTCCAACTTCCAGCCTGTTCCTTGGGACACCTCCCCCGTGGGCCGGCCCCTGTCACCGGCCGCACCCGGACGCTTCGCGCTGTGCACTGGCACCCGCTTCCCGGTTGCCCCTGGGAGGGCCCGTGGCCACCCCCTTGCCGGTGTCACGCGGGCGGAGGCGGGAGGGGGCGTGATGATTGGCATCCCGTTGGGGTGGGCATATTCGAACTTCGCGGAGTGGGCCCTGCGCCGGTACCTGACGCCGGGCCGTCGCCACGCGTCCGCCCCGCCGCACGCGGCCTTCGCGGCGTCCCCGTGCGCGGATGCGTACCTGCGCTCGCTCTGGACGCGCGCCGCGGAGCTCAAGGAGCGGGCGGCGCTGACGGTGCTCGCGCTCGCGCACGCGCCCCTGTTCCCCCTGGCGCCGTTCTTCGTGGGCACCGTGTGGGCCTGCGCGTTCAACTACCACCGCGTGCACCGCCGCGCGCACCTGGACCCGGCGTGGGCTCGGGCGCAGGTGCCCTGGCTGTGCGACCACCACCTGGGGCGCGTGGCGGACGCGAACTGGTGCGTGACGCATCCGTTCTTCGACCACGTGCTGGGCACGCGCCACGAACACCTGGGCATCCAGCCCGCCGCGCCCGCCCCGGTGTCCTGACGCCGGGGCGGGACGGGGAGGTCTCAGAACAGCAGGTGGAAGTAGTTGGCGCTCGCCTTGGCGCCAATGCAGACGTCGATGTCCGCGCTCCACGACTGCGTGGGCAGGGAGCCGCTGGCCTCGAAGAGGAACTCCAGCTCCTGCTGCTTCGCCAGGTCCAGCACGTCCACGGCGCCGCTGCCGGTGAGCTCGAGCGTGTTCGTGGGACCGCTGGTGCCGGTGCGCCGGAACTCGCCCAGGAGCACGTAGTCCGTGGAGCCCGGCTTGCGCACGGAGACCTTCGCGCGCTCGATGCCGCTGATGTCGGTGGTGGCCGTGGCGTCGAAGAGCTTCAGCCGCAGCTCCGTGCGCACGTCGGCGTCGTCGGGCAGCGCGCTGGAGAAGTCGCCCAGCGGAATCTGGATGGACTGCTGGACGCTGGCGCTGCCCGGGAGGGCGGCCGGGAAGGACAGGTCCTTCTCCGTCTTGCAGATGCGCTCGGCCTCCACCTCGATGTTGAAGAGGGAGTCACAGCCCGTGCCGAAGAGGGACACGGCGCTGGCGAGCAGGAGGGTGCGGAAGGATGGCGTTCGCATGGTTGAAGGTCTCCTGGCTCAGAAGAAGTAGAGGATGAAGCCCAGCTTCACGGACGGGATGGTGGCGCGCAGGTGCATGGGCCCCGACGTCACGGTGTCGTCATTGGCCGCGTCCTGGAGGAGCGGCGTGGGGTCCGGCACGGTGAGCGCCACGTAGCTGAGGCCCACGTTCAGGAAGAAGTTGAAGCGGCTCTTCGTGCCCACCTCCAGGCCCACGCTGCCCGTGACGTAGTTGTAGGTGACGTCGCGGATGGCCTGCGCCGTGGCGCTGGGGTCGCGGCCCAGCCAGTCCAGCACCTCGCTGTACTCCGAACCGAAGTAGTGCCCGACCTCCGCGTTGAAGGACGGCGCGATGAAGGTGTCCATCGGGAGGATGCTCACCCCGCCGCGCACGCCGATGCTGAGCGTGTTGGTGGTGGGGCCCGCCTGGAGCCGCAGCCACGAGGCGGGCCGCACCACCGCGGACACGCCGATGCCGTGAGGGGCCCCCGCGTCCACCAGCAGGCCCACCTTGTAAGGCGTGTCCTCCTGCGCCAGCGCGGGGCTGGCCAGCCCCAGCACCGCCAGGCAGCCCAGCCCGAGGCTGGAGGAAGGAAGCGAGCTGCGTCGTCGTTTCAAAGAAGGGGAGTCCATCGTCATGATGAAAGTTCCACGGTGAATGCCGGCCCTGAGGTGCATCTTTCGCGGAAGGTGCCCTGGAAGAGAAGCTGATCGCGTGAATCCCGTACGGGGTTTCCGGGGTGCCAGGGTGCGCGGCGGTGGGAGTGCCCGATTCCCGACAGGTGGGATGCCGTCGCTGGGGCCGCGAGTCGGCGCAATGCCTGTCCAATCACTGACGTCCCGTTCGCTCCGCCGGGTGATGACAAGACATCCCTGGCGATGCGAGCGTATGATGAAAGCAAGAGGCGGCGAGGTCGGCGGGGCCGGAACCGGGGGGCCAAGGGATGATCGACGAAGTCGATCTACGCATGAAGGCGTGGGTGGGCCGTATTGCCACGGAGACCCCCGTGTATCTGGGCGTGCCCGATCGCGAGTCCCTGGACCGGGGTGTCTGCCTTTACCTGCTGGAGCTGGGGCCCGCGCCCCCGACCCGGGCCGGGAAGCGGGGGGTCCTGGGCTTCACGGTCTGCTACCTGGTGACGGTGGGGGCGGAGACGCCGGAGCGCGCGCACCGGCTGCTGGGCGATCTGGTCTTCGCCGCCATGAGTGACAAGGAATTGGAGGTGGACCTGAGTCCGGTGCCGGCCGCGCTCTGGGCGGGGCTCCGCTCCGTGCCGCGTCCCTCCTTCCGCCTGCGCGTGCAGGTGCGCAAGGAGCAACCCCTGGCGGGCGTGAGGTGTCTGTCGTTGGTGGATGCTCCGGAGGGGACCGCGCCGCTGCTGGGGCAGGTGGTGGGGCCGGGGAACGAGCCCATCGGGGGGGCGTGGGTGGCCTTGCCTGCCCTGCGATTGAGTACGCGCACGGATGCGCAGGGGCACTTCCGCTTCGCCAGCCTGCCCCCGGTGGAGTCATTGGGCAGCCTGGAGGTGCGGGCGGAGGGAGAGGTGCTGTCGGTGGCGTCGGAGGTGCTGGCCACGGAGCCGGCCCCGCTGGTCATCCGGATGCCGGTGAAGGAGGGGTGAGGATGTCTGGCGCCACGTCAGCCGAGGCCGAGGGAGCGCTGCCTCGCGCGCGGCGCCACGTGGCCTGGGTGCTGGCCCTGGCGCGGTGGTTGAAGGTCTGGGCGGAGCGGGTGCTGGCGGAGCATGCGGCGGCGCTCGCCATGGCGGCGGGGTTGGGTGGGGCGCGGGTGCGCTCACTGCCCCTGCGCGAGCCGGAGGTGACGCTGCTGCCGGTGCCTGCGTGGCCGCCAGGACTGACGCCCTCCGACATGGCGACGCGAGGGGCTTCCGTGGAGCGGGGGTTCTCCTGGCCTCCGCCGGCGTCCGTGAACCCCGAGGCGTCCACGCCCCGGCTCAACACGCTGCGGTGTCTGAGTGGCGTGGAGACGTTCGCCCTGGTGAGGCCGGAAGCAGGGAGCGGGGACGCGCCGCCGAGGGTGACGCCCCCCATCCCCTTCGGCTTCGATCCGGAGGATCTGCTGCCCGCGGAGCCCATGACGGTGGTGCGCTCGCCGTCGCCCGCGATGTTGCTCCGGGCCGCCGCCATCTCCTGTGAAGAGGCCGCGTCGGAGGCACCGGTCCTGGAGGAAGGCACGTCCTTCGCGCCACGCCCCGCGCAGGACGGGCCCGCGCTTCCCAGGGATCCGGCCCGGGAGCTGCTTGCGCTGCTGAAGGAATCGGAGGGAACGCCGCACCGGCCCTCCGTGCCGTGGCCCGAGGCCGTCCCGCCATCGCCCTCCGAAGCCTCGGAGGCCCTGGCGGTGCTGCTCCAGTGCGAGCGATTGGAGCTGGAGCCGGCGGGAGAGTAGCGGCGGTGGGAGCGCGGGCTCACCGCGCGGGTGCGAACGTCGCGTTCGCGCGGGACTATGCTCGCCGGCGTGATGTCCGAACGCCCCCGTTCCAGCACGGTCCTGCCGCGCGCCGCCGGGTCCGACGCCGAGCGCCAACTGGAAGGGCGCGCGGAGGTCCTCGAGGCGGCGCGGCGTTCGCATTCCGAGCTGGAGCAGGTGCTGTCCCACTGGCGGTGGCGGCGGCGGTTGCTGCGGCGGCCGGAGCTGGTGCCGGAGCTCCTGGCCCAGGAGGAGGCGCTGACGGAGGCGTTGGAGCGCGTGCGCCGTCGCGCGGCGTTGGAGTCCTGGGCCGAGGACACCCCGGTGTTGCGGGAGGCGCGGAAGCTGTTGGCGCGGCGTGAGCGGCTGACCCGGCTCGCGCGGCGCAGGTTGGGGGCGTGGGGGAGGGCCCACCCGGAGGTGTCGCTCGAGGAGGCGCTGACGCGGCTGGAGGACCAGGTGCGGCGGCCCGAGTCCTGGGCGCTGAAGCCGGGCGAGGTGCTGGTCTTCGAGGACGACACCTGGCGACGTCCAGGCCCGGGCCTCGCGACCGTGCCGACGACGTGGGAGCTGCCCCCGCGCCTGGTCATGGGGCTGGGGATCCTCTCCGCGCTCTGCTTCCTGCTCCTGCTCCTCGTGCCGGCTCGGGCCGAGCCGGCGGTGGCGGCGTTCTTCGTGCTGACCGCCCTGGCGCCCATGTCGACGCGGCTCCTGCGCTCGGGCCGGCTGCGGCTCACCAGTGAGCGGCTGCTGTGGGACCCGCTGTTCGGGGCGTTGCAGGGGGTGCGCCTGGGCTCCATCCCCGACGGCGGCGTCCGGCTGGAGTCGTCCGAGGAGCTGTTCGTGGAGGGCGACCGCGTGCTTCGCGCGCGCTCGGTGAAGGGGGCCACGGCGGTCGCCGTGCTGGTGGAGTTGCACCGTCAGCCGCCCCTGCGCGGAGCGGCCCGGTCGGGCGTGCGCTTGGAGCGCATGGCGCTCTTTCCCGCGAAGCTGGGGCGGCGTCGGGGCTTCTGCGTGCTGGGTCCCCAGGGGCTCTCCTTCATTCCAGAAGGGAAGGGCCCGCAGGCCCTGCGGGCCCTCACCGGGGAGCCGACGTCCCTGCGGAAGTTCGACTCCGACCTGGTGCTGGATGCCCTGCGCTGGCTGCCGGAGGCGGAGTTCGACGACTGCGTGATGCGCGTGGTGGAGGCCACCGGAGGCGCGGCCTGGACCCGCGTGGATTCGCGCCACCTGCCGGGGGCGTCGGCGCGGGGGCGGATCCGCATCGAGCACGCGGGCATGACGCTGACCGGCCGGGTGCCGTGGGACCGGCAGGAGACCGTCGAACGGCTCCTGCGGGACTGGCCCCGTTAGCGGTCGGCGGACCCCACTCCACTTCCGGACCCGGGGCTCGTCGAGCCGGGCAATGTCAGCCCCGCGCCGGGATGCATACCGTCGCGAGCGGTGGGCCTTCCTCGACAGCAAAGGACAGACACATGAACCCTGAAAACAAGCCGGGCGCCTCGCACGTGGGAAGAATCTCGGGCAGCTTCCTCACCACTCGGGATGGCACCCAGCTCTACTTCAAGGACTGGGGCCCCCGGAATGGCCAGCCCATTGTCTTCTCACACGGCTGGCCGCTCTCGTCCGACGCTTTCGAGGACCAGATGATGTTCCTGTCGGAACAGGGCTACCGCACCATCGCCCACGACCGCCGAGGGCACGGGCGCTCGTCACAGCCCTGGGGCGGGCACGACATGGACACCTATGCGGACGACCTCGCGGAGCTGACGGCCGCGCTGGACCTGCGCAAGGCCATCCACGTCGGCCACTCGACCGGCGGCGGCGAGGTGGCGCGCTACATCGGGCGCCACGGCACCTCGCGCGTGGCCAGGGCGGTGCTCATCAGCGCCGTGCCGCCCATCATGATCAAGACGGACTGGCACCCCAATGGACTGCCTTTGGAGGTCTTCGACGGCATCCGCGCGGGCGTGCGCAAGGACCGCTCCAGCTTCTTCAAGGAGCTGAGCCTGGCGTTCTACGGCTTCAACCGCCCCGGCGCGAAGGTGTCCGAGGGGCTCCGCGAGAGCTTCGTCCTCCAAGGCCTGATGGCGGGCCTCAAGGCCGAATACGACTGCGTCAAGGCCTTCTCGGAGACCGACTTCCGCGCGGACCTGGCCCGGTTCGACGTGCCCACGCTGGTGATGCATGGCGATGATGATCAGATCGTCCCCATCGACGGGGGCGGACGGCTGACGGCCACGCTCGTCAAGGGCTCGAAGCTCCAGGTCTACCCGGGCTTCAGCCACGGCATGTGCTCGGTCAACAAGGACGTCATCAACAAGGACCTGCTGGCCTTCATCAAGGGCTAGCGGCTCGCCGGCGCACCGCCGGGCTTGTCATGGCGGAGGGGGTGCAATACGTCTGGACCCATGTCCACCGTCGCGCTGCCCGCTGCCTTCCTCGGCGCCATCGCCGAAGCCTTTCCCGCGGACTTCCTCACCCGGGAGCCCGCGGAGCTCCAGGAGTACGGCCGCGACTGGACGCGCGTGTACGCCCCCGCGCCGGGGGCGGTGGTCTTCCCCCGCACCACGGAGGAGGTGGCCCGCTTCGTCGCGCTCTGCCACCAGCACCGCGTCGCGGTGGTGCCCTCCGGCGGGCGCACCGGACTGGCGGGCGGGGCGGTGGCCATGCACGGCGAGGTGGTGCTGTCCCTCAAGCGGATGACCCGCATGGCGCCGGTGGACCTGCTCGGCAACACGGTGCGCGTGCAGGCGGGCGCCGTCACGGAGGCGGTGCACCAGCACTGCGCGCCGCACGGGCTCACGTGGCCGGTGGACTTCGCCTCCAAGGGCAGCAGCACCGTGGGCGGCAACATCGCCACCAACGCGGGCGGCGTGAAGGTCATCCGCTACGGCCTCACCCGGCAGTGGGTGCTGGGGCTCCAGGTGGTGACGGCGGAGGGGCAGGTGCTGGAGCTCAACGGCGCGCTGGAGAAGAACAACACCGGCGTGGACCTGCGCCAGCTCTTCATCGGCAGCGAGGGCACGCTGGGCATCATCACGGAGGCCACCCTCAAGCTGACGCGCCTGCCGGGCAAGCAGGACGTCTTCCTCTTCGCCGTGCCGGACGTGGCCGCCGTGCTGCGGCTGTTCCGCGACGCGCGCCAGGCCCCGCTCGCGCTGTCCGCCTACGAGTTCTTCACCGACAGGTGTCTGGCCCGCGTGCAGCGCCACCGCAAGCTGCGCTCGCCCTTCGAGGCGCCCAGCGGCTGCTACGTGCTCCTGGAGTCCGAGGGCGGGGAGCCGGCGGCGGTGGAGGCGTGGCTGTCCTCCCTCTTCGAGCGCGGGCTCGTCACCGACGGCACCCAGGCGCAGGGCGCGGGGCAGGCCGCGGAGCTGTGGTCGCTGCGCGAGTCCATCAGCGAGAGCCTCTCCGCCACGGGGGTGCTGCACAAGAACGACATCTCCCTGCCGGTGGCGAACCTGGAGGCGTTCTGCGCGGAGCTGGACGCCGTGTTCGCCAGCCGCTACCCGGGCTGGGAGATCTGCCTCTTCGGCCACATTGGCGACGGCAACCTGCACGTGAACGTGATGAAGCCGGACGCGGTGGAGAAGGCGGACTTCTTCGCCCACGCGAAGCAGGCGGACCACGCGATGTTCGACCTCGTGCGCAAGCACGGCGGCAGCATCTCCGCGGAGCACGGCATCGGCCTGCTCAAGAAGGACTACCTGGGCTACACGCGCGCGCCCGGTGAGCTGGAGTTGCTGCGCACCCTCAAGCGCGCCCTGGACCCGGCAGGCATCCTCAACCCGGGGAAGATATTGGACGCCTGAGCGCCCCCCGCGCGCCTCGGGTCACAGGTCGAGGACCGCATCCAGGCCGCGGTGCACGCCGACGAGCGTGGACACCTTGCGGATCGCCAGCAGCGCGCCGTCCACGTAGGGCTTCGCGCTGCTGCCCGAGTTCTGGCGCAGGCTCAGCGTCTGGTCCGGCAGGCCGAAGAGCACCTCCGCGCCAATCACGAAGCCCGGCAGCCGCACGGAGTGCACCTGCGTCCCCGCCAGGGTGGTGCCCCGCGCCTCCCGCGCGCCCAGCGTGTCCTCCAGGGGCACGGCCAGCTCGGGTTGGCGCACCCGGCCCAGCCGCCCCGCCAGCTCGCGCGCGGTGCCGCTGGGGGCGTCCGGCTTGCCCGCGTAGGCGTAGTC
This sequence comes from Corallococcus sp. Z5C101001, assembly GCF_007352635.1. Lineage (NCBI taxonomy): Bacteria > Pseudomonadati > Myxococcota > Myxococcia > Myxococcales > Myxococcaceae > Corallococcus > Corallococcus sp. Z5C101001. Next base: position 73,807 of record NZ_VKLU01000006.1, on the reverse strand, counting down.
GATGATCTCCCAGGTGGGGATGTACTTCGCCGCCAGCTCCGCGAACTTCTGGAGCAGCACCACCGTGAGCGCGAAGTTGCCGCACGCCAGCACGCCCCGCTGGCGCTCTTTCGCGACCGCGTCGACCTGCGCGTAGTCCTCGTCGCTCAGCCCCGACGCGCCCACCACGACGTGCGCCCCGTGCTCCAGCGCGGCGAGGATGTTCGCCTTGGCGCTGTCGGCCCGGGTGTATTCCACGAACACGTCGCAGGCGTGCGCGCTCAGGGCCTCCTTCGCGCTGGCGAACACCGGCGTCACGATGCGGCTGTCGCCCAGCGCGCCGCCCAGCGGCTTGCCGGCGTGACCGCGCGAGACGGCGCTGGTCAGCGACAGGTCCTCGACCGCCGCGATGCCCCGGGCCAGCTCGGAGCCAGCCCATCCCGTGGCCCCGGCGAGGCAGACCTTCAGCGTCATCTCCGGCTCCTTCCCCGGGGAGACCCCCGGCGGCTTCACGACACGATGCGCGTCTTGATGTCCGTCTCCAACCCCGCGATGGCCTCGCACACCTGCCGGGACACGTCCTGGTCCAGGTCCATCACCAGGTAGCCCACGTTGGCGTCGGTGCTCAGCACCTGCGCGTGGATGTTGGCGTTGAGGTCGGACACGATGCGGTTGATGTCACGCAGCACGCCCGGCGTGTTGCGGTGCACGTTGATGATGCGGTGGGTGCCCGGGTTGATGGGCGCCTCCACGTTGGGGAAGTTCACCGCGCCCGTCGTCGCGCCGCCCTTCACGAACTTGAGCAGCGACGTGGACACCTCCTTGCCGATGGACGCCTGCGCCTCCTCCGTGGAGCCGCCGATGTGCGGCGTGAGCACCACGTTGGGCAGCCCCTGCAGCTGCGTCACGAAGCCGTCCGAGTTGCCCTCCGGCTCCTCCGGGTACACGTCCACCGCCGCGCCCCCCAGGTGCTTGGAGCGCAGCGCCTCCGCCAGCGCCGGGATGTCCACCACCGTGCCCCGGCTGGCGTTGATGAGGCACGCGCCCGGCTTCATCGCGGCGAACTGCTCCGCGCCCATCATCAGGTGCGTGGAGGTCAGCGCCGGCACGTGCAGCGTCACGAAGTCCGACTCCGCCAGCAGCTCGTTCAGCGTCGCCACCGACCGCGAGTTGCCCAGGGGCAGCTTCGTCATCACGTCGAAGTAGAGCACGCGCATGCCCAGCGCCTCGGCCAGCACGCCCAGCTGCGAGCCGATGTGCCCATACCCGATGATGCCCAGCGTCTTGCCGCGCACCTCGTGGCTGCCGGTGGCCACCTTGCGCCACTGCCCCGCGTGCACCTCGCGGCTGCGGTCGAAGAGCTGGCGCGTCAGCACCACCACCTCCGCCAGCACCATCTCCGCCACGCTGCGCGTGTTGCTGAACGGCGCGTTGAACACCGGCACGCCGTGCACGCTGGAGGCCAGCAGGTCCACCTGGTTGGTGCCAATGCAGAACGCGCCAATCGCCAGCAGGTCGTCCGCGTGCCGCAGCGACTCCTCCGGCACCGTCGTCTTGCTGCGGATGCCCAGCAGGTGCACGCCCCGCAGCCGCTCCGCCAGGTCCTCCGGCTTGAGCGCCGAGGACAGCCGCTCCACCTGGAACCCCTCCGCCGTCAGCATCTCGTGGGCCGAGGCATGGATGTTCTCCAGCAGCAGGACACGCAGCGGGCCCTCGGTGCTGACCGGACGGCGGGGCGACGGCGGGAAGCGAGGTGTGCTCATGGCGCCTTGCGTTAGACGTGCCTCTCGGGGCTGTCAAGCCTCGGGTGGGCGGAGGGCGTATCCGGCAGGGTGAAGGTGAACGTCGTACCGCGTCCTTCGTCGCTGTCCACCCAGATGCGGCCCCCGTGGGCGGTGACGATACCGCTGGCGATGTAGAGGCCCAGGCCGCTGCCCTGGTGGGCGGTGTCGTGTGCCTGCCAGTGGCGTTGGAAGAGGTGGGCCTGGTCGGCCCGGGAGATGCCGGGGCCGGTGTCCCGCACGCTCACGCGCGCCATGCCCGCGTCGTGCGCGGCGGACACCGTCACGCGGCCTCCGGGCGGGGTGAACTTGAGGGCGTTGCCCAGCAGGTTGGCCAGCACCTGGAGGATGCGGGGCCGGTCGCAGCAGGCGCTCAGCCCCTCGGAGACCTGGAGCTCCAGGCGGATGCCCTTGCCCTGGGCCTGGGGCTCCACCAGGGCCAGCGCCTCCACGGCGAGCCCGTCCAGGAGCTCCCGCTTGAGGTCCATCACCAGGGACTGGCCCGCGTCCAGCCGCGCCGCGTCCAGCAGCCGGCTGATGAGGTCCTGCATGTGGCCCGCGGCCCGGTTGATGGCCGCCACCTGCCGTTGGAGCGCCGCGCCTTCGGGCGGAGCCGGGAGCCGCCGCGCCAGCATGGAGGCCCCCAGCCGCACGGTGGAGAGCGGATTCTTGAGGTCGTGCGACACGACGGCCAGGACGTCCTCGCGCGCGCGGGAGGCCTGCTCCGCCTGCCGGTAGAGCCGCGCGTTCTCCTCGGCGAGCCGGCGCTGGGCGCGTGCGTCCTCCCGCGCCCGCGCCTCCGCGCGCTGCTGTTCGGAGTCCAGGGCGTTGAGCCGGGTGGCCGCGCGCCAGACCACCCAGGCCAGCACGGCCGTCTGGGTCACCCCCAGCAGCGACCACGCCAGGCGGGGCTGGGCGTGCGTGTGGCTCAAGAGCTGGCTCATCCCCACCGTGCCCAGCAGCGGCACCAGCAGCGCGGGCAGCAGCCTCCGGGCCATCAGGCCCCCGGCGCCCGGCCGCAGCAGGTCCGCCACGAAGCCGCGCTCCGGGCGCAGCAGCAGGGCCCCCACCGACAGCATCAACAGGCCAATGGTGGTGTGCAGCGCGACGCCGGTGTCCTGGCCCGCGAACCAGTAGAAGCGGGGCTCCTGGAACGAGTAGGCCACCAGCAGGGTGAACGACGCCAGCAGGGCGCCCAGGGCCAGCGCTGGGGACAGCCACCGGCCCAGCCCCGGCGCGTCCCGGAACAGCAGCGCCAGGCCCAGCAGCAGCAACACCGACGCGGACTGGGGCGAGACGCGCCCTCCCAGCCCCTGGAACACGGCGTCGTCCGGGAGCCAGAGGTAGGTGCTCAGCAGGAAGCCGCTCGACAGCACGACCGCCAAGGCCAGCAGCCTCCCGAACCGGCGCCTCGCTTCCTGGCGCCTGCCCAGCGCCAGCTCCGAGCCCGCGGCGAGCATCAGGCCCAGGGCCGACAGCGGCACCATGGCGGGCAGGTCGTCCCAGAGCTGTGTCAGGGGCACGCTCTCCAGCGCCCAGCCGCAGAGCCCCAGGAACCCCAGGACGAGCGTCAGGCCCGCGGAGATCGCCGCCAGCGTGCGTGCCCGGCGCCAGAGTACCTGCTGTCGCGCGTCCGCTCCTTGCACGCGGTGCCTCGGAAAAAAGGGCTCGGGGTGGTTGAGCCTTCAAGGTAGGTCGCCGGTGGGCTCCCGACCGCCTCGGGCACCGGCCCCTGCCTGCCTTCTTGGACGGAGCCCGAGGCCCGAAACGACGGGCCCGCCACCTCCCCTGACTCCAGGGAGGGACGGGCCCGGGTACGGCTGGGGGAGACGGGAGGCCGACTACTGGATGGTCCAGGCCGCCGTGCCGCTGCACGCGCTGCTGCCGAAGCAGCCCACGCGAATCTGGTACGTGCCGCCCGCGCCCGTGGGCGCGGTGTAGGCCGCGTGGGACAGCGAGCCGCACGCGTCGTCGTTGAACGTCACCTGCTGGCCCGCGGCGTTGTACAGGCGCACCACCGTGTCGCCCGTGCCGGACGCGCCCGCCACGCCGCAGCTGCCGAAGGACAGCGTCTGGCCCGCGTTGAGGGTCACGTCGCGGTTCGCCGTGCCCTGCGTGGCGTTGGCGGTGTTGCTGACGTTGAAGTCGAAGGAGCCCTGCGTGGCCGTGCCGGCCTGGGCGATGGTCCAGGCCACGGTGCCGCCGCAGGCGCCGTTCTGGTAGCAGCCGGCGCGGACCACGTAGGTGCCCGCGACGGTGGCGGTGTACGTCACCTGGGAGCCGGTGCCGCCGCACGCGTCGTCGTTGAAGGCGACCTCCGTGCCGGACGGGCCGCGCAGGCGCACGTAGGTGTCACCGGTGAAGGCCGCGCCGGTGATGCCGCAGGTGCCCACGGTGATCTTCTGGCCGGCCGCGAGCGTCACCGCGCCGTCGATGGTGTTGCGCGTGGCGCTGGAGGTGTTGGACGCCTGGAAGTCGTACTTCGTCGCCGGCACCGGCGCGCACAGCCGCGCGCTGGTGGTGCGCGCGCACAGCTCGCTGATGGCCTGGTTCACGTAGATGATGCCCTCGCCGCCGCACGCGGTCTCCTTGCAGACGTTGACCACGTTGCAGCCCGCGCCCGGGCGCGGCACGTAGTCGTCGTCGCCGAACACCAGGATGCCCGCCACGGTGTTGTTCACCGTCTCGTACACGCCGGAGCCGGAGTTGCCCCCGAAGGTGTCCGTCGTGGCGATGAAGTAGTCCTTATACGCGGCGTTGTTCGTGCGCACGGAGCCGCCCGAGTCGATCTTGAACGGGATGCCGCTGCCGCTGCCGATGACGGCCACGTTCTGGCCCACCGCCAGCGCGTCGTTGCCCGGCCGGATGGGGGCGGGCGTGAAGCGCGGCGCGGCGGGACGGTCCAGCTTGATGATGGCGAAGTCCACGTAGCGGTCGCCGCTCTCCACCAGCTTGCGCGCCACGATGCTCTTGCAGGAGAAGATGTCCGCGCTGGTGATGTTCTCCAGCACGCCAGCCGCCGTCTTGTAGAACTTGAAGACGAAGCGCGTGTCCGCGCAGTCCGCCGCGGTCTCCACGCAGTGGCCCGCGGTCAGCACCAGGTCATCGTCGATGAGCGTGCCCGAGCACCAGGCCGGCGCCGGGTCGTCCCGGAAGCGCTGGTCGGTGCACAGGTTCTCGTAGTCATCCAGCGTCGTGCCGTCCAGGATGACGTGGTTCGGGTCCGAGGCGTCGATGGACTCCGGGTACATCAGGGCCACCGTGGACTGCCGCGCGCGGTCCTGCAGCGCCGCGCTGGGGTGCTCATAGACGTCCTTGCGGTCGTCGTTGCCGTAGACCACCGGCGCGGACGCCTCGGACAGCTGAGGCTCCTCGGGCGCGCCCGGCTGGGTGGCCGGCCCGCAGGCCAGGGCGGTGAGGGTACAGAACAGGGTGCCAAGCAGCTTCGCTCGGAAGGCAGGGGCGGACACGGACATGCGGGGTGACTCCTGACGGGTACGGCGACAGACACAGCGAAGGAATGGGGTGTTACTGGAAGACGAAGGCGGACCCGGGCGGTCGCAGGGCGGGGCCCCTGCCGGGGGACTTCAGGGGAGGTCAGTCGGCGTCGGGGGCCTCGAGCCAGCTGAGCGCCTCGGCGCGCGACTCGAAGGTCTTGGCGGGGATGGTGAGGCCGGCGTTCTTGGTCATGCGCCACGCCTGCAGGCCGCTGCCGGGGTCGCTGACCACGCGCGCGGAGCGCTTCATGCCGCGCTGCTGGGCGTAGGCGTTCAGCCGCGCCATCTCCCCCACCACCGTGGAGGGCATCACCCGCAGCCGGGACTGGTCCACCAGCGCGGACCACTCCGCGCCGCCCCGGGCCGTGATGTCCTTCTTCAGCTGGTCGACGTACTCGGTCACGTCCTTCGGGGTCACTTCCGACGGATAGATGATCTCGATGATGTCGTGGGGCAGGTGGGCGATTTCAATCTTCATGCGCGGCTTGCGGCTCTCTCCAGGCGGGGCGCGCCATCCTAGCCGCAGTGCCTGTCGTCGGATACCGGACGCCCGCATTCCCTTCCCGCCAGGGCCAGGGATTGTCAGACCTTGCTGGTAGAACCGTCCCTGCCAGCCCGACCGGACCCGGTGCGTAACGACTCACGCCCCGGTGGAACCGCGGTTGGCCAAGGGGGAAGTCATGAGAACCACGCTGTATGTCCTGGGCGCCGTGCTGGGCGCGGCCTCGGGTCCGCCGCCGGCGCTGTTCGCGGCGGGCGGAACACCGTCACTGGAAACCCGGCCAGAGGACGGGGGCACCGGCACGCCGCCGCGCCGCCCGCCCGACGCGCCGGACGCGGGCCACCGCACCCGCTCCACGGAGGCGCAGATGCACCCGTGCGAGCTCATCACCGTCGTGGCGGTGCCCTGCGATCCGGCGCGCGCCACCTGCGAGTACACGTATTGGGAGTGCCCGGAGACCGCCCGCCCGCTCAGGGTTTGAGTGGGGCGCCGGCGGGGCGCGTGCGTGGCCCCGCCGGGCCCCCGCCCGGCTGGCTGGGGGCGGGCCTGGCGAGGTGCGGGGGCGCGGGAAGTGGATGCCCCCCGCTCCCGGGTTGTCAGGATGATGTCCATGCGCCAGCCCATCCTGTCGGTCCACGGCGCGGCTCTCCCGGTCGCGCCCGAAACCAACGACCTCGTCCTGGTGAATCCGCCCCGGGACGAGGTCCCCCCAGAAGCGGTGTTCGTCGAGGCCCAGGAGTGGCTGGACGCGCTGCACGCGCGGATGGTGCAGGGGCCGGACGACACCCTGCACCACGGCATGACGGCCCTGCACGGGGGCCTCATCGCGCGGCGCAGGCAGTGGAGCCCGGAGGTGTGGAAGCGCTTCTGCCAGGAGCTGGCGCGCAAGCACCCGATGCGGCCCTTCCTGCACCAGTGCCCCTTCACGCGGCACGCCTTCGAACGGCCGCGCGGCTACGCGGGGGACGCGGCGCTCATCGACTACCTCTACATGGACCGCGCGGCGGACGAGCTGCACGCGGGCCGCGAAATCTACCGGTACATGCACGGGCAGCCCAGCGCGCGCAGCGTGCGCGAGCGCCGGGAGCTGCTCGCGCGGATGATGGACGAGACCGCGGCGCGCCGGCCCGACGGGCGCGTGCTGTCGGTGGCGTGCGGGCACCTGCGGGAGGCGGAGCAGTCGCGCGCGGTGGCGGAGCGCCGGCTCCAGGAGCTCATCGCGTTCGACCAGGACCCGGTCAGCCTGGCGGAGATTTCACGCCTGCACCCGGACGGCGTCGTGCGGCCGGTGTGCGGCTCCGTGCGCGCGCTGCTCGCGGGCAAGGCGACGTTCCACGACCTGGACTTCGCGTACTCGGCCGGGCTGTACGACTACCTGTCGGACTCCGTGGCCAGCCGCCTCACCGCGCTGCTCTTCCAGATGCTGCGGTCGGAGGGGCGGCTGCTGATGGCCAACTTCGCGGTGCACCCGCCGGAGACCGGCTACATGGAGGCCTTCATGGACTGGTGGCTCACCTACCGGGACGAGGACGGCATGCGCGGCCTGCTGTCGGAGACGCCGCTGGCGCAGGTCTCCAACGTGCGGCTGTTCCGCGACTCGCAGGACAACGTCATCTACCTGGAAGTGACGCGGCGCTAGCCGGCCGTCAGTGCACGGGGGCGCCGGAGCGGGGCAGGGTGACGGTGAAGGTGGAGCCCTGCTCCGGGGTGCTCTTCACGTCGATGGTGCCGCCCAGCGCCTGGACGACCTCGCGGACGATCCACAGCCCCAGCCCGAAGCCGCCGTAGTGGCGCACGGACACCGCGCGCTCGAAGCGCCCGAAGATGCGCGCCCGGTCCTCCTCCGCGATGCCGATGCCGTGGTCGCGCACCTCCAGCCGCACGCTGGACGCGTCCCCCTCCAGCGTCACCTCCACGGGCCTGCCCGCGCCGTACTTCATCGCGTTGGTCAGGAGGTTGCCCACCACCTGCTCCAGCCGGAGCGCGTCCCAGTGGCCCATGAGGCGCGGCGCGTTGACGTGGAAGCGCAGCTCGCACTCGGCGCGGGAGAGGGACTCGCGGCTGCGCTCCAGCTGGGCGCGCACCAGCGCCACCAGGTCCACGGCGTCGCGCTGGATGTGCAGCTGGCCCTGCGCGATGCGGGAGATGTCCAGCAGGTCGTTGACCAGCCTGCCCAGCCGCTGCGTCTGGGCGTAGGCGGACTCCAGCTTCGCGGTCAGCCTCTCCGGGGCCAGGGGCGCGCCCTTCGCCCTGGCCTGGAGCCCCTGGATGTGCAGCTGCAAGGAGGTGAGCGGCGTCTTCAGCTCGTGCGCGGCGATGGAGAGGAAGTCGTCGCGGCGGCGCACCGCCTCCTGCTCCTCGCGATAGAGGCGGCCCTGCTCCTCGGAGAGGGCGGCCACGCGCTCGAAGTTCTCTGTGTTCTCCAGCGCCGCGCCCGCGAGCACCGTCACGAAGGACGCCAGCCGCTCCTCGTCCTCGCCGAACAGCGCGCCCACCTTGCGGTGGCTGGCCACCAGGCACGCCACGGTCTTGCCGCGCACCTGCACCGGCGCGCACAGCAGGGAGCGCACGCCCAACAGCTCCAGGCTCTCGCTGATGCCGCCGGGCAGGCCCTGGCCCAGGACGGTGATGCCCCCCGTCTCCAGCGCGCGGGCGAGCGCGGTGCGGCCGAGGCCCTGCTGCTTCGCGTCCTCCTCCGACATCACCGCGCGCGGGTCCACCACCGCGCAGCGCTCCGCGCGCAGCAGCTCCAGCATGGACTGGCGCGCGGTCTCGAAGACGGCCTCGCGCGACAGGGCGGACGCGAGCCTGCGCCCCACCTCCAGCACGCGCGGGAAGCGATCCGCCAGCGACAGCGTCCCCACGCCGGCCACCGCTGATTCCGCCTCCGGGTGCAGGCCTTCCTCCATGGCGGCCAGCTCGCGCGTGGCCGCCTCCAGGTCGCGCGCGGCGTCGGGCCAGCCCTGGGCCCGGCCCACCTCGCCCCGGGCCTGGAGGCTCAGCGCGCGCTCCTGGCGCATCTGGAGCAGCTCGGCCACGCGCAGGGATTCATCCAGGTGTCCGCGGGCCCGCGCCGGGTGGCCGCGCAGCGCGCACAGCAGGCCTCGCTCGCGCAGGGCGTGGGGCAGGTTGTTGCGGTAGGTGCGCGCCACGGCGTGGGCCCGCTTCGCCGCGGCCTCCGCCGCGTCCAGGAGCGCGTCGCGCCGCCTCGGGTTCAGGGGGCTGGCCTGCTGCGCCAGCCGCCGTCGCGCGGTGGCGAGCCACGGCGTGATGGGCGCCACGTACTCCTGGCGCAGGTGCGCCTCCTCCACCAGGTGCTCGGCGCGCTCCAGCACCTCCGCGGCGCGCGCCGGCTCCTCCTCGCGCAGCAGGCGCAGGGCCTCCGCCTGGAGCACGCCCGCGAAGGACTGCGGGTCGGTGGCGGTGGGCGCCGCCAGCTCCGTCTCCAGCAGCGCCGAGGGGATGCGGCCCCCGGTGGACTTGGCCCACGCCTCCAGGCCCAGGCGCAGCGAGTACCGGTCCCCCAACTCCAGCGCCGCCGCGTGCAGCTTCTGGCTCACCGCCGCGGCCTCCTTCAGCCGGCCCAGGCGGTAGAGCGACATGGCGATCTGGAAGGTGGCGTTGTTCACCTCCCACGGGTCGCCGGTGCGCTCCAGCAGGCGCACCGCCTCGCGGCACTTCTCGATGCACTCGCGGAAGCGCGACGAGGCGTAGAGGGCCAGGCCGTAGAAGTGCAGCGACTGGCCCTGGCCCCACACGTCGCCCTGCTGCTGGCGCAGGGCCAGTGACTTCTCCGCGTACGCATACGCGCGCTGGAACCAGGGCAGGGTGGTGAGCGCGGGCGAGTGCGCGGAGTACGCCTGCGCCAGCTCCGGCGTGGGCGGGTAGCGCTCCGCCAGGTTCATGTCGCGCAGGTGGGCCCACAGCACCGCGGCGCGGCCCCGCTGGTACCAGTAGCCGTACGCGAGCCGGCTGTAGAGGTTGATCGCCAGCAGGTCCTCCTCTCCGCGCGCGAGCGACTTGCGGCCCAGCCACAGGCGCGGCGCGATGGTGTGCGCGGCCTGGGTGAGGATCTCCCACGCGGCGCTCGCGCCGGTGGTGAGCGCATCGGGTGGCACCCAGCGGCCCAGCAGCTTCAGGCCCTGCTCCAGGTACGCGTTCGCCTGCACCGTCTGGCCGCGCTTGAAGGCGAGCTCGCCCAGGTGGCCCAGCGTGCGGCCCTGGTCCAGCCGGTCGCCCGCCAACCGCTGCGCGGCCTCCAGCTGCCGCTGCGCCTCGTCGTAGCGGCCGCGCATCATCAGCGCGGTGCCCAGCCCGGACGCGATGCGGTAGCGGGTGGGGGTGTCCGCGCCCGCCGCGCCGCGCTCCGCGATGCGGTAGTTGAGCTCCGCGGTGTCCAGGGAGAAGCGCTGGCGCGCCTGCTCCGCGGCCACCAGCGCGTAGGGCAGGGCCAGCGCGGGCTCTCCCGCCGCGTCGAAGTGGTAGGCCAGCTCGAAGGGGTCCGTGGGCGAGGCCTGCTGGGCTGCGCGGGCGGCCAGCCGGTGCAGCTCCCGGCGCTCCTCGGGGGAGAGCAGGTCCAGCAGCGCCTCTCGCAGCTTGTCGTGCACGAAGGTGGAGCGCGTGCCCTGCGTCCACAGCATGTGCCGCCGGCGCGGGGGCTCCAGGGCGGTGTGGACGGCCTCCGGCGGCGTGCCGGACAGGGCCGCCACCGCCCGGGCGTCGAACGCCTTGCCCAGCACCGCGCCCACGCTGAGCACGTGCAGGGACTCCGGCGGCAGGAGGCGCAGGCGCCGCACGAGGAAGGTGGCCGCCTGTCGCGAGGAGCGCGCGTGCGCCATCGCCTCCGGCTGCACCCGCCAGCCCTCCGGTCCGGGGATGAGGACGCCGTCCTCCACCAGCCCGTGCAGCACCGCGGACGCCATGAACGGGTTGCCCTCCGCCAGCCGCGTCACCAGCTCCAGGGCCTCCGGGGGCAGCACGCCGGCCATGGACTCCGCCAGCCGCGCCACCTCGTCCGCGCCGAGGGTGGACAGCTTGAGGTGCGCGCCCGGCGTCAGCCGCCGCAGCACGTGGCCGGCGTGGAGGTCCTCGCTGCGAAAGGACACGATGAGCAGCACGCGCCCCTCGCCGGTGCGCCGGCCCTGGGACCACGCCTCCAGCGCGCGCAGGGTGAGGGCGTCCGCCCACTGGCAATCCTCCAGCACCACCACCGCGGGCGCGTCCGGCGTGCCCAGCGCGTGGAGCAGCGCGGTGAGGCTCCAGACGCTGCGGCTCTCACTCAGCGACTCCGGCCCCAGGGCCTTCGACTGGGGCGCCAGCGCGCCGGGGAGCAGCACCTCCTTGAGCGGGGGCAGCACCGCGCACAGGCCGGCCTCCTGTCCCGCGAGCCGCTCGCGCAACAGCGCGCCCAGCGCGGGCTGCTCGCGCGCCGTCGCGGCGATGCCCTCCGCCACGCCCGCGAAGAGCTGGAAGGGCCTCCGCGCGGCCTGATCCTGCGACTGCCCGTGCAGCACCCACGCGCGCTGGCCCGCGGCGCGCGCGGAGAACTCCTCCAGGAGCCGGCTCTTGCCCCCGCCGGACTCGCCCTCCACCACCACCGCGCGGGCGCCTCCTTCCCTCGCGTGTGACAGCGCTCGCTCCAGCGTCGCCAGCTCCTCGCGGCGGCCCACGAAAGATGGCTCGGTGAGGCTCTGGCGGTGGTCGTACGCGCCGGTGACGAGCGCGGGCTCCGCCTCGCCCCGCGACAGCGCGTCCTCCAGCGCGTCCAGGTCCGCGAGCGCGGCCTCCGCGGACTGGTAGCGGTCGCGCGGATCCGTCTGGCTCAGCCGCCCGATGAGCTCCTCCAGCGCGAGCGGCACCTCCACGCCCACCGGCCTCAGGCGCGGATGCGCGGTGAGGTGCAGGCGCAGCACCTCGCCCACCGACGCGCCCTCCAGCGCGGGGCGGCCCGACAGCGCCTCGAAGAGCACCAGGCCCACCGCGTACAGGTCCGACGGGGCCCCCACGGGCCGGTTGAGGAGCCCCGCCTGCTCCGGCGACAGGTAGCGCGCGGTGCCCACGGGCAGCTCGCGCAGGGAGGGATCCAACCGTTCGCTGCGCGACAGCCCGAAGTCGATGAGCCACGCGGCGGACAGCGGCGTGTCGCGCACCAGGATGTTGGAGGGCTTCACGTCGCGGTGCAGGACGCCCCCGCGGTGCGCCTCCGCGAGCGCCCCCAGCAGGCGCTGGCCCAGGGTGATGGCCTCCGGCAGCGACAGGGGACCGCGCCGCAGCCGCGCCTCCAGGGGCTCGGCTTCGATCCAGGGCGTGACGAGGTAGAGCAGGTCGTCGCAGGTGCCCAGGTCGCGCACGGGCACGAGCGCGGGCGCGCGCAGCCGCGACAGCACCTCCGCCTCGTGCTCCAGGCGGTGGCGGGCCGTGGGGACGAAGGCGGACAGGGAGGTGACCTTCACGGCCACGCGCTCGCGGGTGCGCAGGTCCAGCCCCTGCCAGGTGGAGATGCCCCGGCCGGTCTTCACCCGCTGGCGCAGCTCGTAGCGGTTGCCCAGCCGCTGGCCCGGGCGTGGCTCCCCAGGGGTGTCGCCGGCCTGTTGGAAGCCTTGCGCCATGCCGTACCCTCGCGAGCCCTCCACCCTGCCGCTCCCACGCGGCGCGGTCGGCCGGACGTCCCTTTCCACAAGCTGGGTTGCCGCCTGGGTCACCGCCAGGGGCCGCGCCCCATGCCCCGCGGGTGCTGCTTGGGATTTGAACAGTCGGAGCGTCCGCGCTCCGCCGCGGTCTTCCCCAGGGCCCCTGGTCCGTTCGTGGAGCAGCCAGCCTGCCGAGGCCTCGCTCTCCGTGCGGGCGTCAAGCGCGCACCCGGGCCTTCATGGACATCGTGGTTTTCCACCACGGCGGCCGTGAGGAAGTCCGCGCTCCGGTCGCGCGCCGACAGCCGCGCGAATGCGAGCGGCCAGCAGCGTTGCTGGAGGGAAACGGAATGCCGCGCCGCGTTCAATGGGCGCGCTTGACTCGCCTGAGGGCCCGGCGGAAAAGCCGATGGGTTCAGGCGGTCTCCGCTTCCTCCCCCTACAGACCGCCGAGGGAGCCCGGAATTGAAGCTCGCGACGCTCAAGGACGGAACCCGCGATGGGCGGCTCATCGTCGTCAAGCGGGACAACTCCGCTTACGCGCTGGCCACCAACGTGGCCCTCACGCTGCAAGCGGCGCTGGATGACTGGGACGCGAAGGAGCCGCAGCTGCGCGCCCTGGCGCAGCAGCTGGAGGCGGGCACGGTGCAGAGCCGCCCCCTGGACGTGAAGGCGCTCCACGCCCCGCTGCCGCGCGCCTACGAATGGGTGGACGGCAGCGCGTACATCAACCACGTGGTGCTGGTGCGCAAGGCGCGCAACGCGGAGCCGCCCGCCACGCTGCGCACGGATCCGCTGGTGTATCAGGGCGGCTCTGGCGACTTCCTGGCGCCCACCCAGGACATCCCCCTGCGCGACGAGGCGTGGGGCTTGGACTTCGAGAGCGAGGTCTGCGTCATCCTGGGGGACACGCCCATGGGCACGCAGGCCGCGGACGCGGGCCGGTACATCAAGCTGGTGATGATCGCCAACGACGTGTCCCTGCGGAACCTCATCCCGGAGGAGCTGGCCAAGGGCTTCGGCTTCTTCCAGAGCAAGCCCGCCACCGCCTTCGGTCCCTTCGCGCTGACGCCGGACGAGCTGGGCGCGGCGTGGCGGGACGGCCGGGTGCACCTGCGCATGCGCAGCACGCTCAACGGCCAGCTGGTGGGTGACACGGACGCGGGCCCGGAGATGCACTTCTCCTTCCTGGACCTCATCCAGCACCTGACGCGCACGCGCGCCTTCACCGCGGGCACCGTGCTGGGCAGCGGCACGGTGTCCAACGCGGACCGGGAGCGGGGCATCTCCTGCCTCGCGGAGCGCCGGATGATTGAAACCATCGACTCGGGCCAGCCCAGGACGCCCTTCATGAAACCCGGGGACACCATCGAGATCGAGATGCGGGATGGTGACGGGCACAGCCTCTTCGGCCGCATCTCCCAGACGGTGGTGAAGGCTCCATGAGAAACCTGCGGCTGCACAGCTATTGGCGCTCGTCCGCGTCCTGGCGCGCGCGCATCGCGCTGAACTGGAAGGGCCTCCCCTTCGAATACGTCGCGGTGCACCTGCTCAAGGACGGCGGGCAGCAGTTCTCGGAGGCCTACCGCGCCCTCAACCCCATGGCCCGCGTCCCCTCCCTGGAGTGGACGGAAGCGGACGGGCAGGCGCGCACGCTCTCCGAGTCCATGGCCATCCTGGAATATCTGGAAGAGCGCGTGCCCTCGCCTGCCCTCCTGCCCGCGGATGCGTACCTGCGCGCGAAGGCGCGGATGCTGGCGGAGATGGTGAACGCGGGGATGCAGCCCCTGCAGAACACGTCGGTGACGCTGCGTGTCAGGGACGTGTTGAAGAGCGACGAGAAGGCCTGGGCGGCGCACTGGAACGCGCACGGGCTGACGGCCCTGGAGGCGGCGGTGCAGGCGACGGTGGGGCGTTATTGTGTGGGGGACGCAGTGTCGTTCGCGGACGTCCTGCTGGTTCCCCAGCTCTACGGGGCCCGCCGCTTCGGTGTAGATCTGAAGCCCTATCCCACGCTGCTGCGCATCGAGGCGGCGTGCAACGAACTTCCCGCCTTCCAGGCGGCGCAGCCAGACCGGCAGCCCGACGCGCAGCCGGTGTAGTCCCCACCATCTTCTTCATCACGAGGAGTCAGCGACATGGGCAAGCAGGAATCGCTGGGCATCAAGGCCCTGGAGAGCATCCACTGGTACGTGCACGACCTGGAGCGCAGCCGCCAGTTCTACACGAAGGGGTTGGACTTCGCGGAGGTGGCGGTGTCCGGGCCGGAGCTGGACGCGCACGGCAAGCAGAAGTCGGCGCTGTTCCAGGCGGGTGAGATCGCGGTGGTGGTGAGCCAGCCGGTGGGCGAGGGCGGTCGGGCGTGGCGTTACCTGCGCAAGCACCCGGACGGGGTGGGGACGCTGAACTTCGAAGTGGAGGACGTGGAGAAGACGTTCAAGCTGCTGGAGTCGCGCGGCGCCACGTTCATCACGGACATCCAGCGCTTCACGGACCCCGCGGGCGGCAAGCTGGCGTTCTTCTCCATCACCACGCCGTTCGGTGACACGACGTTCCGCTTCCTGCAGCGGGACAACTACAAGTCCATCTACCCGGGCTTCCAGGTGCACGCGCAGCCCCAGGGTGGCCAGAACAAGTACGGCTTTGGCCGGGTGGACCACGTCACGTCGAACTTCCAGACGATGAAGCCGATGCTCCTGTGGATGGAGCACGTGATGGGCTTCGAGGCGTTCTGGCACATCGAGTTCCACACCGAGGACGTGGCGTCGCAGCAGAAGCGGGACCACGGCAGCGGCCTGAAGTCGGAGGTGATGTGGGACCCGAAGAGCGGGGTGAAGTTCGCGAACAACGAGCCCTACCGCCCGTTCTTCAAGGCCAGCCAGATCAACCTCTTCAACGAGGACCACCGCGGTGACGGCGTGCAGCACCTGGCCATCACGGTGAAGGACATCCTGACGTCGGTGAAGGACATGCGGGCGAACGCGGGCATCCAGTTCATGCCCACGCCGGGCTCGTACTACGACGCGCTGCCGGACCGCATCCAGCGCATGGGCATCAAGAAGATCGACGAGGACATCAGCGTCCTGCGCGACCTGGAGGTGCTCATCGACGGGGACAAGGAGCGCAGCTACCTGCTCCAGATCTTCATGAAGGACGCGGCGAGCCTCTACAAGCAGGCGGACGCGGGCCCGTTCTTCTACGAAATCATCCAGCGCAAGGGCGACCAGGGCTTTGGCGGCGGCAACTTCCGCGCCCTGTTCGAGAGCATCGAGCGCGCGCAGAAGGCGGAAGGGCGCGTCTAGCCTCGCGCCTCGCGTCGCGGGGGGCTGTCCTCCCGCGACGCATGCGGGCCTGCGGGCCATGGGTCGCGCTCGGGCTGCCCTGGGCTCCTGCCAGGGCTCGCACACTCGAAACGCGATTCGGTCACGTCTGTGATTCAGTCGCGTCTGTGTTTGTGGATTCATCCTGCGCCCCCTCTTTTCAGCGGGGTTTAGGGTCGTCTAGGGTCGCCCCATGCGGATGCTCTTGCCGCTGCTGCTGGCGGGCCTGTTGGGTTTGGGGTGTCAGACGGCTGAGAAGCGGCCGAAGGCGCTGGACTGCGGCGCCACCTACGTCGCCTGTGGCTGCGGCTGCTGCGGAGGGACGGAGCCGAAGGTGACCTGCCTGTCGTGCGCGAACGGCGACGACCTCCAGGCGCTCATTGAAGCGGACCAGAAGGCGGCGAAGGATCCGCAGTGCGCCACCGCGGGCTGCTCTCCCGGGACGAAGTACGTCTACTGCGACGCCAATCCCGGATGAACCTCATCGAACCCGTCATCCTCACGGGCGCCGTGGTCGGAGGCGTGATGGGCGCGGTGTGGGGCTTCGCGTCTGGAGTCGGGTGGGCGGTGGGCGGCCTGCTGGCGGGTGTCGTGTTGGGCGCTCTGACGGGTCCGTTGCTGCTGCTCCTCCTCGCGGGGGTGTTCTCGCTGGTGGAGCGGGGACGTCGCCGGGCACGCGAGGCCCCACCGGAGAAGCCTCGTTGACGGCGCCTTGGTATCCTGGCTCCTCATGACATCGCCAGAGCAGCCCCGGGACTGGGAGGAGCTGGAGCGCAAGGTTGCGCTGAGGGAGCCACTTCCCGACACGGTGCTTTGTCCGCGCTGTGGTGCACCGCTCCAGATTCAGTACACCCTCCATTCAGGACGGACCTCTGTCGGCATCCAGTGCGATGGATGTTCGGACGCTGTCCGGCTCTGTCGCATTACCGCCAGCGAGGTCGACGCCCCGACGCTCCGAGAGCCTCCGGCGCACGGGGCCCGCCTGCTGCTGGTGGTCGAGCAGTCCTTCGCCATCGAGCGGCGTGGACTCCTCGTTGTTCCCGACGTGGACCTGGGGGAGCGGTCGCAGGTGTCGCTCCACGTGGCGTTGCGGAGGCCAGAGGGTGGCGTGCTGCATGCCGACGCATTGGCTCAGGTCCCGCTTCTTTCGGGCGGGGCCCGGGTGCGGCATGTTCATCACGTGCTCTGCTTCCAGACGCTGTCGAAGCAGGATGTGCCCTTGGGCACGGAGGTCTGGCTGCTCGGGGAAGCGGAGGGCTCTTGATGGCTTCGGCCGGTGCATCAGGCTGAGCTATGTTTGAGTCGCCTATGCGAGATACCTTTAGCGTGCTTGATGAGGCTCGGAAATATCCGGAGCTGGTTTCTGCTGTGGATAATTCTCGGCGCGGTGATCAGCTGCGAAGCCTGGAGATTTTTCTGCGTGGCTATTCCATGGCGTTAAGCGATCAGGGGGTGCAAGGGATTGTTGCTGATTTCACTCAGCAGTTCGCGAGGTATCTCTACCGGACGCAAGGGTGGAGTGCGGCCTGTGGCCCGGTTTCCGCTGTCCTCAGGTCCACGAAAACCGAGGAGGAGGCGTGGGAGGTGTTTTGGAGGATGATGGATGGGTTTCGTGAGTCATTGTCGGTGCGGTAGACAATGACCGCGACGCGCCCGGGCTTGCTCCTCCCTGGGCGGTCGCTGCGAAGTCCCGCCCTACGGCGCGGCGGTGAAGGGCAGGGCGGCCACGGTGACGGTGCCCGCGTCCCCCGCCAGCGTCAGCTCCGTGCCCGGCTCCAGTGAGTCGCGGTGCACGTACCCCAGCGCCACCCGCTGGCCCTTCACCGGCGAGCGCACCACGCTCGTCACCCAACCCACCTTCTTCTCCCCCCGGCGCAGCTCCGTGCCGGGCGCCACGTCCGCCTCGCCCAGGAGCAGCCCCGCGAGCTTCCGGTTCATGTGCCCCCGGAAGGTGGCCCGGGCGATGACCTCCTGCCCGATGTAGCAACCCTTGTTGTACGCGATGGCGTTCGTGAGGTTCGCCTCCAGCGGAATGGTGGTGTCCACCATGTCCTGCCCGTAGCGCGGCACCCCCGCCTCCACCCGCACCAGCTCCAGCGCGTCGAACCCCAGCGGCTTCAGCCCGTGCGCCTCGCCCGCCTGTGCGAGCGCCGTCCACACCGCCTCCAACCCCGCGCGCGGCACCAGCACGTCCACCCCGGACAGCCCGCCCGGCAGCGCCGTCCCCACCAGCCACACATCCTGCCCCGCCACCGTCGCCCGGCGGCTCGAGAGCGGCGCCGGCGGCTCCAGGGGGCCCCCCGGGACAGCGGCCAGCACCTGGGCCGTCCGGGGACCGAGCAGCTTGAGCCAGCCCAGCTCCGGGGTGCCGTCGTGCAGCTCCGCGTCCTCGGAGATGAGGTACTTGTCCAGGAACTCCCGCACCTTGGCGCCCAGGCCGGGCTCCAGGTCCAACAGGAGGTCGTCCGCCCGCTTGAGGATGCGCGCGTCCCCCACCATGGCGCCCTTCACCGTGATGAAGGCGGCGTAGGCGGCCGAGCCCACCGGGAGGTTCTTCACCTCCTGGGTCACCATGCCGTGAAGGAAGGAGGCGCGATCCTCCCCCGTTATCCGGAGGATTTCGCGGTAGGACGCATCGTGGAGTGCCACGGCGTCGCGCGCCGCGCCATACTCCGCGCCCACGTCTCCATACCCGGCCACCACTTCACGGCCACCCACCGGAATGAAGCGGGCACCCGCCTGCTCGTGAACAAAATGCAGCGTCAGCGGTTCCATGCCCGTCGCTATATAGAGGCGCAGGAGCGAATGCCACGATGGATGTGAAGCAGCTTGCGGCCTTCCAGGGCTTCTCCCCCGAGAAGCTCCAGAAGCACTCCGTCTTCCAGTCCGGTCGCTTCTTCCTCGACGTCTACTGCCTGGCCCCGGGCCAGGCGCAGAAGCCCCACCGGCATGCCACGTCCGACAAGGTATACCTCGTGCTGGAGGGAAGCTGCCGCTTCCGCATCGGCGACGAGGAAGCCACGCATGGCGCCGGTGCCACCCTCTTCGCCCCGGCGGGCTCCGAACACGGCGTCGTCAATGACGGCCCGGACAACGCCCGCCTCCTCGTCTTGATGACCCCGCCTCCGGAGCACGCATGAGCAAGAAGGCCCCGACCCCGGCCCCCGTCCCCACCCGTGGCGCACTCGCGCTGCTGGTCCTGGGCATCCTCACCAGCGCTCTCGCCGTGTACCAATGGGTGGAGCTGCTCACGCTGCGCGCCGGCGGCTCCACCAGCTGCGGCATCAGCGAGCACGTCAACTGCGAGACCGTCTGGAACTCCGACTTCGCCAGCGCCGTGCACGACACGCTGGGCGTCCCCATCGCCGGCCTGGGGCTGGTATGGGGGCTGACCGCCGTGGGGCTCGCCGCGCTGTACCTCGCGTGGGCCAAGGCGGGCCGCACCGTGCGTCCCGCCGCCAACGGCCTGCGCCTGCTGGCGCTCGCGGGCGTGGGGTCCGTGGCCGTCTTCGCCATCGTCAGCGCCCGCCTGGGCGTGGTGTGCCCCACCTGCATGGGGACCTACGCGCTGGTGCTGGCCTTCGCGGGCGTCGCGTGGCGTGGCCTGCCCGGCGCCCTGCTGCCCCAGGCGGGTGAGTGGGGCGACACGCTCAAGTGGACCGTGGGCCTCGCCATCGTCGCCTTCGTCGCCATGCAGATGCCCGGCCGGGCCACCCCTCACGCGCCGAAGGCGGGCGCCTTCCTGCCGCCCGTGGCGTCCACTCCGGCGACGTCGCCGGGCACCTCCAGCCCGGACGTGCCGTCCGCGCCCCCGCCGCCGGCCACGCTGGAGGCGTTCCTCGCCAGCCTCCCGCCGGATCAGCTGCAGTTCATCTCGGACGTGCTCGCCATGTACCGGGCCGCCACGCCGAAGCTCGCCGCCTACTCGCCGCGCACGCTCTTCGGTCCCGCGGACGCGCCGGTGAAGGTGCTGGAGTGGACCGACAGCAAGTGCCCCCACTGCAAGGCGCTGGTGGAGGAGCTGGCCCTCATCAAGAAGCACGCCCCCGCGGGCATGCTGTCCGTGGAGGCACGCCAGTTCCCCCTGGATGGCCAGTGCAACCCGGCCATCCCCAACCGCGGGCCGGACGCGCTCAGCGTGCGCTGCGCCGCCGCTCGCGCCACGGTGTGCCTGGAGGGCGCGAAGGACTTCTGGACGCTGCGCGAGAAGCTGTTCGCCGCGCAGGCCTTCCTGGACACCGACAAGGTGATGGAGATCGCCAGCTCCGGCTCCGTGGCGCGCCCGCAGCTGGAGGCGTGCATGTCCGCGCCGGAGACCATCGGCAAGCTGCGCCAGGACGTCGAGTACGCCCTGAAGTACAACATCCAGGGCACGCCGCTGGTGCTGGTGAACGGCCGGGAGGTGCCCCCGTCCGCGGCGTTCATCTACGCGATGGTGCTGGCGGCCGGAAACACCAACGCCCCCGCCTTCGCCACCCTGCCGCCCCCCCGCGCGCGCGGCGCGGGCAACGGCCACGAGGGCCACGCCCACCCGTAAGGGAGGGGGCGCCGCACGCCATGGGCAAGCGCGACAAGAAGGAGGAGGCCCCGCCGCCGGGGCCCTTCAACAACCCCTTCGCCGCCCTGTCCGCGCAGCGCGAGGCGCTGCCCGCGGGGCCGCCTCCGCCGCCTCCCCGGGAGAGGCCCGAACCCAAGGGCCCCGCGCGCGCCGTGGTGCGCATGGAGCGCAAGGGCCGGGGCGGCAAGGAGGTGACGGTGGTGGAGCAGCTGGGGCTGCCCGCGGCCCAGCTCGACACCTGGCTCAAGGCGCTCAAGGGCGGCCTGGGCTGCGGCGGCGTGGTGGAGGAGGACGCGCTGGTGTTGCAGGGCGACCAGCGCGAACGGCTCCCCGCGCTCCTGGAAGCGCGGGGCGTCCGCAAGGTCATCGTCGGCTGACGGCGCCGGTGGGACGTCCCGGGTGGAGGGCCTCCACCCGGGGAACCGCCGCCAGGACTACAGCGCGGCGATGATGGCGTCGGTGAACTCGCGCGTGGTGGCGCTGCCGCCCAGGTCGCCGGTGCGCACCTTCACGTCGCCGCCGTAGACCTTCTGGATGGCGCCGGACATGCGGCGGGCCTCTTCCTTCAGGTCCAGCCACTCCAGCATCATCACCGCGGACATCATCAGCGCGGTGGGGTTCGCGATGCCCTTGCCCGCGATGTCCGGGGCGGTGCCGTGCACGGCCTCGAAGACGGCGGTGCGCTCGCCGATGTTGGCGCCCGGCACCATGCCCAGGCCGCCCACCAGGCCCGCGCACAGGTCGCTGACGATGTCGCCGTACAGGTTCTCCAGCACCATCACGTCGAAGCGGGTCGGGTCCTTCACCAGCTGCATGCAGAGGTTGTCGACGATGACCTCGTCGTAGGCGATCTCAGGGAACTCGCGGCCGACCTTGCGGCAGCAGTCCAGGAAGAGGCCGTCCGACAGCTTCATGATGTTCGCCTTGTGGATGGCGGACACCTTCTTGCGGCCGTTCTTCTTGGCGTACTCGAAGGCGAAGCGCGCGATGCGCGTGGAGGCCTTCTCCGTGATGATCTTCAGGGACTCCACGACGCCCGGCACGATGATGTGCTCCAGGCCGGCGTACAGGTCCTCGGTGTTCTCACGCACCACCACCACGTCCACGTTCTCGTAGCGCGTCTTGACGTTGGGGACGCTCTTCACCGGGCGCAGGGAGGAGTACAGGTCCAGCCGCTTGCGCAGGCCCACGTTCGCGGACGGCAGGCCGCCGCCCACCACGGTGCCGGTGGGGCCCTTGAGGGCCACGCCGCTGCGGAGGACCGCCTCCACCGTCTCGTGGGGGAGGTTGGTGCCGAACTTGGCCACGACCTCCGCGCCCGCGTCCTTGAACTCGAACTCCAGGGGGACCTTGAGGGCTTCGAGGACGCGAATGGTGGCCGCCGAGACTTCCGGGCCAATGCCGTCGCCGTTGATGACCGTCACAGTGCGCGTGTTCGCCATGGGGGCGGTTCACACCACAAATCCGGGGGGGCCGGAAGGACGAAAGCGGCCCGGCTTCACCCAAGGGCATGGCCCCCATCAGCCCGGGGGCCCCTCTCCCCTGGCCGCCGGGCGGGCGGGGAGGGGTAGGACGTGCTCCCCCTCGCGTGAAACACGGCTCGCCGCCGGGGGCATCCCGGGCTGGCGGTGTCTGGATGTCTGTCGTTGCCTCGCGAGCAACGCGTGTGATGCCTCGTGTGGTCTGGGCGTCCTCATCGCCTGACTGAGTCCTCTCTGGAGCGCGCGCCGGGAAGGCTCGGCACGCCACGTGCTCAGGGGCTCCCGCGACCGGCGGGCCGTCCTGGCCCGTCGCACTCCCCAGGATGAGGTTTCCATGAGCTTGCGCAGAACTCCCTTCCGGCTGCCGCGCCCCGTGCGGTGGGCCGTGTTGTCCACCGTGACGCTGGCGGCGCCCCAGGCGCTGGCGGCCGACTGCCCCCAGCCGACGCTGACCCAGTGCACCGACGTGGACTACCGCGCCTCCGAGTGCGGCAAGGTCAACGACGGGTCCTGCCAGGGGTTGCTGGAGTCGGAGTGGAAGGCCCGCTACGAGGTAGCGCCCAAGCGCAACGCGCTCGTGCCCGACAGCATGGGCGGCGGCGTGGAGCAGGTGGCGGTGCAGGACGCCCCCGTCACCGACACGCTCTTCTCCGGCTCGGATGAGACGGTGCTGGGGCAGGTGCAGCGCGGCCAGGTGCTGGCGCGCAAGGGTTACAAGAACCTCACCAAGGCGGAGCAGGCGTACAACAAGCAGCGCGAGGAGTGGGACGGCAACGGCATCGTGGCGCGCTCGTGCCAGGAGTACGTGCACGAGAAGTACTACGACTACAGCCGCTTCGAGCAGGACGCGGGCGCGTTCGGCGACAACTTCCGCGCGGTGTTCGACTTCGCCTACGGCTCCAAGGGCATCGCGGAGCGCACGCTGTACAGCAAGGACGGCCAGAAGCTGGCGCCCCTCTGGGACGGCAAGACGCGCGTGGAGAAGAACGCGTACTTCCGCTTCGTGCCGGGGGCGTACCCCAAGGGCACCAAGGCCTACTCCTTCTCGTCGGAGGCGGCGAAGAAGGCGAACAACGTGGAGGCCCGCCAGGCGGTGCTGCCGTCGGACGCGTGGCACCAGGCCATGAGCAAGTCGCTCGCCAAGGTGGCGGACGACGTGCTCAACGAGTCGCAGCAGCGGCAGGAGACCTTCGTGGCCCTGCTCACGCAGCGCGAGGCCGTCTACCTCGGGTGGCAGCGCGCGGCGGAGGCGCTGCGTGGCCGCGACCTCAGCACGGCGGAGCTGGACGTGAAGGCCGCCGAGCGCCTGTACGGCCTGGACCAGGCCCTGGAGGAGTCGCTGGTGAAGGCGGACGCGGAGGGGTGCCTCGTCGCGGACAGGGTGACGGCGTGTGACTGGAGCCCGCGCCGTTACAAGGCGATGGTGGACGCGGTCATGGTGCCCCGCCGTGAGTTGAACCTGGGCCAGTGCCTGACGGCGACCGGCAACGACTTCGGCGCGGAGAGCTTCATCCGCAACGCGGACCGGCTGAAGATCAAGGGGCTGGAGCTGAAGGACTACACGGTGAGCCCCGTCGCGATGACCACCTACCTCAAGGCGCTGCTGGAATACCTGGCGACGCTTCAGGAGCCGGTGCAGCCCGCGACGATGACCAAGCGCCGTTCGAAGGACTTCTCCGCGAGCGGCTACTCGGGCGACAACCGCTTCGGTGGCGGCTATTCGTTCCGGGCCGGCTGGGAGCTCACCACGCCCGGCACCGCGTTCAATGGCAACTGGTGTGACACCAACGCCAGCATCTTCAGCGAGCTGAACATCTACGCCAACGTGTTCAGCTCCGTGCGCAAGGAAGTGGCGCACCTGGAGGGCCGCGCCTCCACGGAGACCTCCTCCATCCGTGCGCAGCTGAGCGCGCGCCTGTTTGGCTATTCCGTCTACACGTTCGACCGCTCCTACCCGGCGCGCTTCACCTTCATTGAGAACAAGCCCATCGTGGAGAAGGACGCGGCCAAGGTGTCCGCCACGTTCATGGTGTGGATCATCCCCGTCACCGTCACGGGAGGCATGTCCGTGGAGGTGGGCCTCCACGCGTCGCTGGGTGGGGCGCTCGGCCGTGACTGCACGCGCAACCTCATCACGCTGGACCTGATTGGCGACGTGGGGCCGTACACCGCCGCGAACGGCTTCGCGTCCGTGGCCATCGGCGTCCCGGGCTTCCAGGTGGGCGTGCGCGGCCAGGTGCTCCTCGTGCGCTTCGACCTGCCGTTGCAGGGCCGCATCGGCGTCGCGCTGAGCTCTCCC
Organism: Corallococcus sp. Z5C101001; assembly: GCF_007352635.1. Taxonomy (NCBI): domain Bacteria; kingdom Pseudomonadati; phylum Myxococcota; class Myxococcia; order Myxococcales; family Myxococcaceae; genus Corallococcus; species Corallococcus sp. Z5C101001. The sequence goes on along the minus strand of NZ_VKLU01000006.1, from coordinate 49,761 downwards.
ACGCACCCGACGAACCCCAACACGCTGTTCCTCACCCTGGGGAGCAGCCTGGACATGACGCTGCGCACGCTGGATGGGCGGATCGCCGTCTTCGTGGAGGCGCTCTTCATCAAGGCGGAGCTGCCCATCGTGTCCTGGACGGGCTTCGGCACCACCACCCGCCTCTTCAACGACCAGTACGCCCTGCCGCTCGCGCAGCTGTACTAGCCGCACCCGCAGGACCCCGGGGCCGCCTCCCACGGCCCCGGGCGTGGTTCCCCTTTCTTCCCGACTGATTCGCTGGAGTGTTTCATGCGTCGCTCGACCCTCGTTCGTGGCGTGGCTGGCCTGGGTGCCCTGTTGTGTCTGGGGGCGCTGCCCGTCTGGCTGTCTCCGTCCTCCCCATCCGCCGCGGCGGTCGAGACCGCCCAGTCCTCCCGGCGGCTGCCCTTGTCCCGCTGGCGCGTGGGCGAGGCGCATACCTTCCATCTCGTCTGGGATGACCTGACGCGCGTGGCGCTGCCCATGACGGGCCCGGACGCCTCGCGGCCGAGCCTGCTCGAAGGTGCGTTCCACCTGGATGGCGAGCTCACGCTCCAGGCGCTGGAGTCGCGCGCCACGGGCACGCGGCTGCGGCTGACGTTGCAGCGGCTGGAGCGGCACGAGGCGCTGCTCGCGGGCCAGCCGCTGCTGCCCGACGCGGCGGCCGTCCAGACGCACCTGCCGGCCACCGCCAGCGCGTGGCTGGAGTTGGATGCGCGCGGCGGGCTCCAGGCGGTGCGCTTCTCCGAAGCGGAGCCCCCGCTGTTCCGCCAGTTCGCCCAGACATTGGCGGCGGAGCTGTTCCCCTCCGAGCTGCGCGACGCGGCCTCGTGGACCGCCACCGAGTCCACGCAGACGGGGGACGTGGAGGCGGCGTTCGCGTTCGAGGGAGACGATGCCGCGAGGCTGACGCGCCGGAGGACGCGCTACCAGATGCTGCGGGCCGCGGGGGGGGCGACGGTGGCGAAGCAGGAGCTGGGGTCGCTCACGAGCTTCGACCGGGACGGGGACGGACACCTCGTGGCGGTCACGCAGGACGAGGTGCTGGACGCGATGGGGGTGGACGGACGCACGCTGGTGTCGCGGCGGCTGCGGTTGCGGTTGACGTACCAGTCGCGGGAGATGCGGCCCCTGCCGCCCTCGGGGGAGGACAAGGGGGTGATTCGCACGCCGTCGCAGATTGCCTTTGAAGTGGACCCGGAGTTGGCGGCGTTGAAGGGGCAGGCGGATGGGATGACGGTGGATGAGCTGCTGGAGACGCTGGAGAACGCCAGCGGTCCGGAGGCCATCGCGGGGTTGGATGTGTTCGCGCGGCGCGCGGTGGCGGCGCTGAAGCTGGAGCCGGAGCGCAGCCAGGAGCTGGCGCGGTTGTTCCTCAAGCCGGGCGCGCACCCGGGCATGCGGGAGCTGATGTTGGACCTGTTGGTGGGGGCGGGCCATGCCCAGGCGCAGGCCACGCTTCGCACGTTGCTCCAGTCGCCGCAGGCCCGGGAGCACGCGGGCGCGTACGTGATGATGGTTCAGCGCGCGGGGTTCCTGACGAAGCCGGAGCCGGAGACCGGTGTGATGCTGAACGGGCTGCTCGGCCGGGCGAAGGCGGAGCATGACGTGCCGGTGGAGCGCGCGGCGTCCTACGCGCTGGGGGCGTGGTCCTCGCATCTGCGGCCGGACTCGGCGGAGGCGCGCGACGCGCTGCGCACGCTGGAGAACGGCCTGGCGCAGGCCACGGGTGACGAGGCGCGGGCGCACGCGCTCCGAGCCCTGGGCGGGACGGGGGCGGAGCGGCTGGTGGACGTGGCGTCGCCGCACCTGCGCGCGGAGTCTCCGGAGGTGCGGTCCGCCGCGGCGGATGCGCTGCGCCGCGCGCCGCAGGAGCTGGCCACGCGCCTGATGCTGGACGCGCTGGAGACGGAGACGGACCGGGGCGTGCAGCGGGCGTTGCTGGACGCGCTGAACACGCGGCCGCTGGACGCCTCCGCGCTGGAGCACCTGCGGGCCTGGGTGGTGGCTGGGCGTCTGGCGGCGGGCGAAGAGGCCGCGCTGGTGGCCGTGGCGGCCCAGCACCTGGATGGCGGGGCGCCGGTCTTCCAGATGCTCCAGGCGCTCGCGCTGCGTCCGGGCATGCAGGGCCCCACGCGCGCCCAGGTGTTGTCATTGATGGCACAGGTGGGCGCGCAGCTTGGGGGCTGACGCACCCGGTGTGACGGGAGCGCTATCGCTGGACGGTGAGGATCCGCCATCCCCGCACGTCCACGGCGTAGGTAGCGCCCACGTCCAACGTCAGGCCCTCCGTGACACACACGCCCTTGCCGGGCGTGAAGGCCACGAGGACGACCCCATCGGACAGGCTCTTGGCAAGGACGTCATAGGACTCGCGGCGCATGAAGCAGAGTTCATCCGCCGAGGCGTTTCGCGGGGGCTTCGCGTCGCGAGGCAGGAAGTCGTCCATCGCGAGTTGGACGGCGGCGGCGAGGGTGCTGGGGATGAAGGTGTGCTCTCCAGGGGGAAACCCCAGTGGGAACTGGAACGCCGCGGCTTCCGCTGGAGGCGCATGCGTCGGTCGGAATGGGCGGTGGAAGAGATCGCACCCCGTCAGCGAAAGGGTCATGAGCAGGAGAGCGAACTGGTTCATGGTGTTCCCGCGAAGGGACGCTAACTTTCTTCCACGGGCGTGACGACACCCAGGTCCTTGTCGAGTTCCGACTTCAGGAGCCCGATCAAGCTCCTGGGGCTCGAACACGCCCCTCCGGGAAGAACGAACCGTCGAGTTCAACGCCGTCACCACGTCCCTGCTCCGAATCCGCGTCAACAACTCCAACCGGCAGTGGGGCCTCGCGTCCGTCAACGAGCTCAAGGTCCTGGGCTGGCGGCACTGATCCACGCCGCGGAGACCTCCGCGCCGTGAGTCAGTGATTGAAGGGAGACGGCGGGCGCGAGGGCTGTGGGGGGCGCGTGCCCGTCGTGGTGCGTGGGCGCTTGCGGCGCTGGATGGCGTAGGGCCGGTAGAAGCTCTCCCAGAGCGCGGCCCGGCGCCCCCGGGGCCGCGTGCGCAGCTCTCCCAGCGGGGCCCGGATGAAGAACGAAGCGGTGAAGAAATAGCCCGCCGCCAGCGTGAGCAGCACCAGCGACACCATCACCACCGGCCCGGGGATCCACGCCACGTGCGCCCGCTCCGCGAAGTCCGCGAGGTCGGTGGGCGGACGCGGATGGCTGTAGACCTTGAAGAACCACGTCACCAGCAGGACGATGAGGATGGGCCCGTACGCGCGGTTGAGCCGCGTCGCGATGGCAGACCCCAGCGAGAGCTGGATCTGCGGCCGGGACATCTCCGCCGCCAGCTCGCGCAGCGCGTCGGGATCCACCGGCTCACGCCGCAACATCGGCGCCCACCAGCCGTCCTCCAACAGCCGCACGCGCCGGTTCCACAAATCGTAATAGCGATAGCGCCGCGCCTCGATGAGCATGAAGGACACCACCATCCAGATGCCCACCAGGAACGTGACGTGGGAACTCCCCGGTGTCGCGAAGCCGAAGGAGATGACCGCCGCCGTCGTCGTCAGCGCCCAGTTCGTCGTCGTGTCCAGCCGCGTGCGCCACGTGTCCGAACGGCTCAGCTCCCCACGGAAGAGCTGTGCCATGGCCTGCTGGGAGACCTCGGGCTGCTCCAGGTCGTTCTGCCTGCGCTCTTTGCCGCTCATCCGTGCCCGGAAAGGTGGGGACGACCGCCTCCTCCGGCCAGGGCTGACAGGCCGCCAGGCGCTCGAAGCCACTGGCGGCCCCACGCCTGTGCGAAGCCAGACACTCCCAGGCTCCCGGAAGGGCCCGGGTGGCTGGACGCCCGAGGAGTGCGCATCGTGCGCCCTTGAACGTGCCTTCCTCCGAGACCGCCATCAACGCCCTGTCGGGCCTGCTCTCCGACGAGGGCGAGCGCATCACCCGCCTGTGGGCCAAGCGCCTGCGCGCGGAGACCTATGAAGTCGAAGTCCCCGGCCGCGACCTGCGTGCCCCCTTGCGCCACCTGCTGGACGAGCTTGTCCGCCTGCTCGAGGACCGAGGGGAAGACGCCATCCGGCTGTGGCCGGAGGTGGTGCGCTCGCACGGGGCCTTCCGGTACGACCAGAACTTCGAGCCCGAGGACCTGACGCGCGAGTTCAAGTCGCTCCAGGAGGTCCTGCTCTACGTGTACGCGCGCCGCAACGGGGGCGTCATCGACGCGGACGTGGCGGACCTGGTGTCGGAGCTCATCTGGGAGGCGGACGCGTCCGCGCAGGCCTCCTATGCGCGCGTGCTCAAGACGGAGGAGGTCCGCTTCCGCGAGGCGGCGGTGATGGAGTCGGTGCTCAACCACGTGGAGGTGGGCATCCTCCTGGCGGAGACGGACGGCATGGTGTCCTTCGCCTCGCCGCCGGTGAGCCGGTTGATGGGCGTGCCCATGCGCGCGGTGGTGGGCGCGCGCGCCACCGCGTCCCTGGGGCCTGTCCTCACGCAGGTCAACGCCCGGCACCCCACCGGCGAGCCGTTCAAGGTGCACGACATGCCCTTCCTGCGCGCGCTGCGCGAGAAGGGCCCGGTGCGCGGCGTGATGATGATGGTGGAGCGCCCGGGCGGCAGCGACGCCACGCTGGAGATGAGCGCCACGCCGGTGTGGGAAGAGGACCAGGGCCTGGCCGGCGTCATCCAGACCTTCAGCGACCGCACCGAGGCGGCCGTGAAGACCAAGGCCCTGGAGAACGCCCACGACGAGGTGCGCAGGCTCCAGGGGCAGTTGCTGCGACGCACCCGCCAGCAGGCGTTGGGCCAGCTGGCGAGCGGCGCCGCGCACGCGCTCAACAACTTCCTCAACGTGCTGCGGCTGCGCATCACGCTGCTGCAACGCGAATACAAACCCGAGCACGTGGAGGCGCTGGACAAGACGGTGCGCCAGATTGGCGAGCTGGTCGCGCGGCTCCAGGAGTTCAACGTGCAGCGCACCGAGGAGCGCCTGGCCGACGTGCCGGTGGACCAGACCGTGCGCGAGGCGCTGGAGCTGGCCCGGGGCGAGCTGGAGCAGCGCGAGCACCCCGTGCACGCGGAGCTGGAGCTGGGCTTCCCCTGGGAGGTGAAGGTGGACGCGGGCTTCTTCCGAGAGCTCATCGTCAACCTGCTCCTGTCCGCGCGCGACCGCATGGAGGGCGGCGGGACGCTGGTGGTGCGCACGCGCCCGGAGGGCGAGGGCTGGCTGGACCTGCGCCTGGAGGATGCCGGCCCGCCCTATGCCCAGGATGAACTGGCGCGGCTGTTCGACCCGCTGCGCCGGGACCCGGGTGCGCCGCAGTTCTCCCTGTTCCTCGCGGTGGCGCGCTCCCAGGTGCAGCGCTGGGGAGGAGAGCTGACGGTGGAGAACCGGCGGGACGGCTCGGGCGCGAGCTTCATCGTGAGGCTGCCGCGCGTCAGCGACGCCCGGGCCGAAGTCCCCGGGGCCCCCGCGCCGCCGCCGCTGGCTCCGGGCGGCGTGCCGCGCCTGATGCGGCCCGCGCGCCGCGTGCTGGTGGTGGACGACGACCTGGACAACGCCCGGATGATGGCCGAGGTCCTGGGTGAGGAAGGCTATGACGTGCAGGTGGCGCACAGCCCGGAGCTGGCGCTGCGCATCTGGGAGAAACAGCCCTTCGACGCCGCGCTCCTGGACGCCGTGATGCCGGAGATGACCGGCTGGGAGCTGGCGCGCGAGCTGCGGCGACGCTCGCCGCAGACCCTGCTCGCCATCGTCACCGGCATGGACGTGCGCGGGCAGAACCGCGCGAGCCTCGCGCAGGTGGACGCGGTGTTTCGCAAGCCCATCGACGTGGGCGCGCTGGATGACTTCCTCTCACGGAGCCGCACCGAGGAAGAGCTCGCCGAGGGAGCAGCCCCACACGACGCTACGCATTGAGCCGCGTGAGACTTCGGCGGCCTTTCACTCTTTCGCCCGGCGCCCTGAAGCGCTGTCAGGTCTTCTGCCCAGACATGGGCTGTGTTCGGATGCTCATGTATGTGTTTTGTTTTCCCTGGCATCCAGGCTTGCAGCCTCTGATGAACGTCAGGACAGCGGCGACGCAGGCGCATGCTGCCGCGGCCGAGGACGATGAAGCCGATGTCGTGAGCAGGTCCGCGCTCCGCGGACGGGCCTCGGAGCCGATGACCGGGGTGATTCAATGACCCTGGATTGCCGCGAAGAGCTACTGCGTGGAGGGTATGGCAGCTGTGGCAAGACCCTGGGGTCGGCTCCCTGGCCTGAGCCCCCTCTGGGAACGTGGGTGGGGCGAAAGCTGGAGGTTGTGCCAATGAGGCATGTCTGAACGCATCTCCATTAGTTGACGAACGGAGGGGTGCAAAAATCCCCCGGCCCATCCATAAGAAATCCCCCGCCGCACTGCTCTCCGCTCGGGCAATCCGAAGTCTCTTTGCACGCCCGCTGACACGTACCTGCCGACCCCGGTGTTGTCAGCGGCCAGAACATGCACTCCAGCCCCTCCTCGCAGACGTCGCTACTCTTGCAGCTCCCTCCATCTTGAACATGTGCTTGGGCCATCTTGGGACCACGGCTCGCAGCACAGGATGAAAGGAGAATCAGAAGCACCAGCAAAGGCCATTCGGGCTTCATGTTCTCACCTGCAAGGCGCTGATGTCCTATTCGCGAGGTCCTTGTTGGCCAACGATTGTGGTGTCGTGGAGTCATATCCGCAATTCAAACACTGGTTGCCCTCTGTCCGATAGACGAGCCCCGTCCATTTGACGGAGAAGTCATGCCCAGTGGTCGGCATCCACGCATCGGTGTCCCTCAAGGAGCAACTCCTCTGGGGGTGCACCTGTGAAATCGTGGAGGGACCCCGGCAGGCTCTGCTGGAGTGGGCCCACCGGTACGACGCGCATTGGCTATTGGAGCGCCACGACTTCCTCTCGCCGGGTCAGGCCCGGCGGGTTCCACGACCTCTCCCCGTCGCCGTGAAGACAGGGGAGGGGAAGGCGGGGCTGGGCGCTCCCGGCTCGGACCATTAGAGTCCGCGCGTGATTTCCCCGGCGGAACTGGAGCGCCTGCGCCGCAAGGTGGAGGCGGGAGACGTGCTCAGCGGCGCGGAGCTGGACGCGCTGCGCGCCGAGGCCGCGAGGAGCCCCGGGCCCACGCTGCGCCTCACGGTGGCGCACGCGCTGGTCAACGCGGACGCGGAGCGTGAAGCACTTCCCTGGATGCAGTCGCTGCGCCGCGACTTCCCGAAGGACCTCCAGGTGCGCCTGGGCCTCGCGCGGGCGCTGCTGGGCCTGGAGCGGCACCGCGAGGCGGAGGTGGAGCTGCGGGACGCGCTGGTCCTGAGCCCTGGGGATCCCGAGGCGCTCAAGGTGCTCGCGGTGCTCGCGCTGCGACAGGGCGAAGGCGCGCGGGCCCGTGCCTACGTGGCCGAGGCCGTGGAGCGTGACCCCTTCGACGCGGAGGCGAAGCTGCTGCGCGCGGAGCTGGAGGCCGCGGACCTGCCTCCGCCCCCGGCGCCCGAGGAGCAGGTGCTGCGTCCGGAGTTCACCGCCGCGCTCACCGCCGCGCTGGGCCGCGCGGGCGTGGGCTTCCGGCGCCAGGGCCGGGACCTGCTGGTGAAGCTGTTCTCCGGGGGCGTGGGCCGCGTGGACGTGGGCTCGCTCTACGCCGCGTATCGCGAGGCACCGGGAGCGCACGGGCTCACCGCGCACGTGGAGGCGCTGGCGGCGCGGCTGGGCGGCCTGTCCTCGGGGGTGTCGTTGGACGCGCTGCGCCCGGTGCTGCGGCCCGCGGGCTTCGTGGCGGGAGCGCAGGGCGCGCTGCTGCGTCCGGGCCCCGCGGGGTTGGAGGTCTTCTACGTGCTGGAGGACGCGGAGTTCGCGCGCTACCTGCCGGCCTCCGCGCTGGGTGAAGCGGGGCTCACGCCCGAAGCGGTGGACGCGGCGGCCTGGCACCACCTGGAGGCGCGTCCCGCCGACGTGCGGCCCGTCGTCATCGACCAGGGCGAGGTGCGGCTGGCGGAGGCCTTCTCCGGGGTGTGGGCCGTGATGGGTGGCGACGGGCATGACGGCGCGCGACTGCTCACGAAGGCGCAGCGCCGGAGGCTGGACGACGCGACGGGCGGAGGGCCGCTGCGCGTGAGCCTGGGACGGCGCGAGATGGCGCTCCTGTGCCGGGACTCGGACAGCGACTCGGTGCGACGGCTCGCCTCGTTGGGGCACGCACCCGACGGCGTCCCCGGCTTGTATGTGTTGGACGGGGACACCCTTCGCGTCGCGTGAGGTCTCCCTGATGCAAGCCCCGCGGCCCGTCAGCCCGCGCTCCCCACCGGCAAGGTCTCCACGAAGTGGACCTCCCGGAACCCCAGGGTCAGCAGCAGCCCCCGCAGCGAGCGCTCCGCGGACTGCCGCGCCTTGTCCTTGAGGCGCGCATCCTGCTGGACCTCCTTCTCGAAGGCGAGGCGGGCCTTCTCCAGCAACTGCGCTGTCTGCGCGCTGTCCAGGTTGGAGTCGATGATCTCCGTCTCTCCCGGCCGCAGCGCCACCGTCACCTGCATGGGAGGCAGGAGCACGTCCACGCGCGTGCCCACGGCGCGCAGGTGGCGGGAGTCGAAGCGCTGGAAGTCGAACCCCAGGTGCGCGTCCGCGAAGACGATGGCGCGGCCGTGCGGGTTCTGGAGCGTGTAGCTGGCCCAGAGCAGCACGTCCTTCCACAGCGCGTCCGTGGCCTGGGGCTCCGGTGTGAAGACGACCTTCTTGTAGAGCGACACGTCCAGCGTCTCCAGCCGCGCCACCTCCCGCATCTGCTCCACCACCGCCGCCGTGTCTGGTAGCCGGGGGGACGCGGGACGCAGCAGCGCCCAGGCCACCAGCGCGCCCAGCGCGGCGGCGGCGACAACCGAGAGGGCTCGCGAGACGTTCGCCATGGGTGGGAAGTCTACTCGCTTCCTAAACGGGGGCGTCCTGGGGCAGCGTGTCGGCCAGGGCTCCTGGCGGGCGCCCGGAAGGGGAACATGGTGGCGCTAACAGATGTGGAGGTGGAAGCCCTGGGCTCGCATGGTTTCTTCGTGCGGGACGGCTTCCTCGGAGATGCACAGGCCCTCGCGGCGCGGGCCGCGGCGCTCGCGCGCGTGGACGCAGGGACCCTCCGGCCCGCGGGCATCCGGCGCGGCGCGGACCGCTCGCTCGACGCCGCCGAGCGCGGCGACCACATCGAATGGGTGATGCCCGGCGCGGCCCCCGAACTCGAAGCGCTGTGGCTCCGCTTCCAGGCCCTGGGCGACGCCGTGTCCTCTGGCGCGTACCTGGGCCTGGGGCGCTTCGACATGCAGCTCGCCTGCTACCCTGTCGGTACGCACTACGCCCGTCACCGCGACGCGTTCCCCGGCCAGTCCAACCGGCGGCTCACCGCCATCTGGTACGCCAACGCGGACTGGAAGCCGGAGCACGGCGGAGTGCTGCGCCTCTTCCCGGAGGACACCGGCGCCCCGGTGGACGTGGCGCCGGTGTTGGACCGCCTGGTGGTGTTCCTGAGCGAGCGGCTGGAGCACGAGGTCCTCCCCGTGCACGCCGCCCGCCTGGCCCTCACCGCCTGGTTCTACGGCAGGGGGCAGTAGAGAAGGGGCTCACCCTCAGTTGCAGGTCTTGCCGCACATCTGCTTCGCCTCGTTCACGCAGATGGTGTCCCAGGAGGTGGTGCAGCAATAGCCATCCACGGCGCAGACGGTGTTCACGCAGCTGCTGCAGTTCTGAGCCAGCGCCTGCCCCGAGGCGCACTCGCCATGGACGCAGGCGAGTGCCATGCAGACGTTGTTGGTGCACGTGGAGCCGGTGGCGCACGTGCCGCAGTTGAGCATGCCTCCACACCCATCCGGAGTGCTGCCGCAGCTCATCACCCCCTTCGCCGCGCACGTCGCGGGTGCGCAGTTCCCCCCTATCGCGCACGTCGTGCCGCACAGCTGCTTCGCCTCGTTCACGCAGATGCTGTCCCAGGTGATGGTGCAGCAATAGGAGTCGACATTGCAGACCGTGTTGGCGCAGCTGCTGCAACCCTGGGTCAGCGGCCCTCCCTGGGTGCACGCGCCGTGCGTGCAGGCACCGACGCCGACGACGAGCGCCGGGTCAGCGTCCAACACCTCCGTGGCGTGGGCGCCTCGCGCGAGGAGCAGCGGCAAGAGGAAGGCGCAGGTGGCCGGATCATCGATGTCGCAGGCCTCCAGCAGGCTGTCCATGCGATCTCCGACGGCCCCATCCACGGCCGGGGCCTGGCTGTTCGTGCGCGACAGCCCCTGCGCGCCTTGAGCGAACTCCGGCGGCCCGCCCACGGTCTCATCCGGCGGAGTGCAGGCCACGCCCCACGGCGCCGTGACACACGTCGACAGCGCGAATGCATGAAGAATGCTTCGTCTCATGATGAACCTCCTCTCTTGGATTTGCGTGCGCCTGACAGACAATGAATGGCGCCCGCGCACCTACGAGGTCCTCCTCCAGAGGCTGACAAAGGATTGGAGGAAGACCGCCCTGGAGTGGCGTGACGCGCTCCAGGGAGAGAGAGGCTCTCAAGACATCCGGGGCTTCGGCCCCGGCCTATCCCGCGTCGAACGCGGCGCCGCCGTCGAACACGGTGCCCGCGTCAAAGGACGGTCCGGGTCCCGCGTCGTACACCGGCCCGCCATCCGACGAACCGGTGCCGTTCTCCAGCACTCCGGTGAGGTAGATGCTCCCCATCCCACCCGGGCAGAGCTCCGCGTTGCGAAGCAGCCTTATCTGCGCGTACGACACTTCGCCTTCGTACACGTCCACCGCGGTGCTCCCGGCGTACACCTCCTGCCCGTCTCGGTTGTAGGCCCGCACGTCCACCAGCCGTTGCCGCCCGACGGGAACGGGGTTCACGTACCCCTCGATGTACCCGTTCCAGACATACAGGGACTCAGGTCCGATGGGCGGGAAGTCCGGCGCGGTCACGGTCGCCGTCGCCGCCACGACCCCGCAGGCGTCTCCCGCGAGGGAGATGCGCATCGTCACGGTCTGGTCACCCGGGAGCGGGTCTTCCTCCACCCCGGATCCGCAAGCCGCGACCATCAACGCGCAGCCCGTTCCCAACGCGACTCCCCAGCTGGCTCGCTTCATGTCGTCCCTCTCCCTGGTGGCGCGAATTCGCCGCGACCTTCCGACACGCGACCCCATCGGGATGGGACATGACCCGCGCACGAAGGGGGCGCGCCGCAATGGCGCCAGGTGGGAGGAGGGCAGGCCGCCTGCTCCTCGGCCAGCCCCCGCGCCGGGGTCGATTCCAGGGGGACGGCGAGGTCCGTGGCGCCTGCCTCCCGGCCTGGGCGTGTCTAGCTTCTCCCCAAGTCATCTTCGTACGGGGGAGTGAGCGCATGTTCCAGAACAGGATGAAGCGGCATTGGATGGTGGGTCTGGCGATGGGGGCGTCGATGGTGCTCCTCGCCGGCTGCGGCGGTGCGAAGGCCGCCCGCGTGGACAACTCGGTGATGGCGCGCATCCCCGAGGACCAGCTGGGCGATGTGCGTGACGCGCAGATGGCCCGCACCCAGGCCGCCGACAACGTGACGCGCGCCGAGGTGGCCGTGCGCGACGCGGAGCGCGAGGCGGAGGTGGCCCGCCGCAATGGCGACGCCGCGGACAGCCGCATGGAAGCGGAGAAGGCCGCCGTGAAGGCCGCCGAGGCCACCGGTCAGCAGCGCCCCATCGCGCAGGCGAGGACGCGGCTGCAGGGCGCCGAGGCGGGGCGTGACGCGGCCCGCGCCGAGGTCTCCTGGCACGACCGCAAGACGGACACCCTCAAGGCCCAGAAGGAGCTGCGCGACGCGGAGCTGAAGGTGGCGGACACGCAGCTCAACCTGACCCAGTACCAGGCGCTGGCGCGCAGCGGGGACGTGCGCGCCAAGGACCTGTCCGAGTCCAACTACCTGTCCGCCGTCGCCGCGGCCAAGCGCGACGTGGAGAGCGCGCGCCACCGCGTGGAGGAGCAGAAGCGCGTGGAGCAGGACGCCCGGGCCGAGTGGCAGCGGCTGCGCTCCCAGGCCCCGCAGGGCTACGGCGGCAGCGGCGCCGCCGACTGACGCCTGATGGCCTGAGGACTTCAAGGACGGCCCCTCGCACCGTGGCGTGCCAGGGGCCCGTCCCGTTCGCGGAAGGGCGTGCCTACTCCACCCGCAGCGTGGCGGAGCCCTTCAGGTCGCGCTGGAGGGTGAGCCAGAGCGCCTGGCCCTGCGTGTCCACCGACGCGAAGTAGTCCGCGTCCGCGGTGAGCGCCTGGCCGTCCAGCGTGAGGCGCTTCGGCGCGTCCGTGGCGGTGTAGCCGTGCACCACCAGCATCGGGTGCGTGAGCGTGCGGCCCGCGGTGTCGAACGTCAGCGTCACGCGGTTGGCGGCGGCGTCCGCTTCCCACGTGGCATAGACGGGGTTGTAGCCGGCCACGTCATAGGCCACGGCGTCCGTGCGCCCCACGCCGCCCGGGCCGCGCGTGCGCACGGTGCCTTCGGAGGCGGTGAGCTTCACGCCCTGCCAGGCCTCCACCTCCGCCACCCGCGACAGCACCGGGTTGGCCGCGTGCGTGCCCAGCACCATGAAGACGGAGTAGCTCTGGTACGGATGGCCGGAGAGCATCGTGCCGTCGTCCCCGAGCCGCGGGTACTGCGCGCGGCCCACCGCGCCGAAGTTGCTGCCCCACGCGAGCCGGTGGGAGTTGGTGACGAAGGGCAGCTCGTACTGGTTGAGCTGGTAGGCCCAGTTGTAGTCCTCCGGCATGGGGCCGTTGGCGTGGCGCGTGCCCCACTGTCCATACAGCCAGTAGCCGCCCGCGGCCTTCTGCTCCCAGGTCTGCGTCTGCACCACGCCCATCTCCGCGTCCGGCGCGGCGGTCCACATGCGCGTGTACGGCACCACGTTGGGCTCGCGGTAGTCCCAGCCGGTGGTCAGCGTCACCGGCGAGCCCAGCGTGACGAAGCGGTAGCGGTCACCCCAGCCCAGGCCCGCGATGTCCGTGTTGGCGTTGCCGTCGAAGCCCAGGTCGCCGTAGGGCGAGCGCACGTCGGCTTCAATCCGGTCCGCGGGGAAGCCGGACGCGTCGTGGGTGATGGCGTAGAGCGGGTGGTCCTGGCCGGTGGCGAACAGGTACTGCACTGTCACCCGCACCACGTTCCCGTCCAGCGACAGCGGCCACTTCAGCTCATGCAGCGCGTGGTGCGCGCCCTTGAAGACGACGCGGCCGGTGCCGCGCACGTCCTGCGTCCACGCGCCCCACGTCTGCCCTCCGTTCAGGTGGCTGGTCACCATGCCCCAGCCGGGCACCTGCGGATTCTGGCCGTCGCAGACGCGCTCCGCGTTGGCGACCTCATACGTGTAGCGGCGGATGTAGCCGCCATTCCAGCCCGCGGGGTCCGCCGCGTCGTTGCGCACCAGCGATACCGAGCGCACGTGGCAGTCGCGGTCGCGCCAGACGTAGCGGTCCGTCTTGAAGCCCTCCAGGTCCTGGGCGCACTGCAGCCGCACCGGCGCGCACGTCCCGCTGGCGGGCTCTGCCGCCGTGCTCGGCGCGCAGGGGTCCCCCGCCACCGGGTTCTCGGTGTCGGGGGGGCGCACGTCCTTGCCGCCGCAGGCCATCCCTCCCAGCGCCAGCAACGCCACGGCGTGTCTCGTGAGGCGACGACGGGACTTCTTTCCGGAGGTCATGGTGTGTCCCAAGGTGGAGTGCCCGGGTCCTTTGACACCCTCACGCCCGGTGATGCAAGCCTCCACTCCGGGCCCGTGCTTGTTTCACGGCTCACGGCTCAGCGGGACGGCGCGAGCAGGACGACGGAGTAGCCCACCGCGGTGCGCGTGCCCGGGTTCTCGTAGGAGTGCTTCTGGTCCCCCCGGAAGACGACGACGTCGCCGGCCTCCAGGACGAAGCGCTCGCCGCTGGCCACCAGCGTGAGCGTGCCGGCCTCGCAGGCCAGGTACTCGCGCGTGCCGGGCGTGTGGGGCACGCCGGTGATGCGCGCCTTGGGCGGCACCTCCATCCGGTCGAACTCCATGCCGGGCAGGGGATCCGGCAGGAGCTTGCGCAGGAAGGCCCCGCCGCGCTGGCGCATGGGCAGGCTGTCCCGGGGGTAGTGCCGGGCGCTCGCCTTGGGCCGGGCGAGCAGCTCTTCCAGCGACACCTGGAGCGCGCCCGCCACCCGGTGCAACACGGAGAGGGTGGGGTTCGCGGCGCCGGACTCCAGGTGCGCCCAGGTGGCCCGGGGCACCCCCGCCAGCTTCGCCAGCTGCACCTGCGTGGCCCCCCGCGTCTCCCGCAGGGTCCGGAGGTTGCGCGCCAGCCTGCCCGGGAGGTCTTCGTCGCTCATGGGCCGGCATCCTGCCAACGGATTGGCGTGGATGCCATCCCATGGGAGCGCCGGACCTGGCGCGCGGGACGGGCTACTGGAGCGTGACGCCCGGCTCCAGCTCCACCTTCACCCAGCCCGGCTTGCGCAGGTCGAAGTTGCGGTACGCGTCGATGGCGGAGGCCATGGACTTCACGTGGCTCAGGATGGCGGTGGGGTCCACCGCGCCGGAGCGCACCAGCTCCAGCAGCTTCGGGACGTACTTGCGGTGGTTGCAGTTGCCCATGCGCAGGGTGAGGTTCTTGTTCATCGCCTCGCCAATGGGGAACGCGTTCATCGTCTGCGGGTACACGCCGATGATGGACAGCGTGCCTGCCTTGGCCAGCGCCTGCACCGCCCACTGCGCGGCCTGGGACGGCGCGTCGCCGGGCACCCAGTTGTCTCCGTGCGGGTTCTGCTTGGGGGCGACCTGCGCCACCTCGCGCTTGAACTCGGGCTTCTCCGCCTTGGCCTTCTTCGCCGCGGGGCCGAAGTGCGCGTGCTGCGCGTCCACGCCCACCGCGTCGATGGCGCGGTCCACGCCGATGCCTCGGGTGAAGCGCTTGAGCGTCTCCACCGGGTCCTCCCGTTCGAAGTCGATGACCTCCGCGCCCTGGGACCGCGCCAGCTTCAGCCGGTCCTCGTGGCTGTCGATGGCGAAGACGCGGCCCGCGCCCAGCAGCTTCGCGCTCACGATGGCGAACAGGCCCACCGGGCCGCAGCCGAACACGGCCACGGTGTCGCCGGGTTTGATCTCCGCCAGCTCCGCGCCGAAGTAGCCCGTGGGGAAGATGTCGGAGACGAGGAGGGCCTGGTCATCCGTGACGCCCTCGGGCACCTTCACCATCGTGACGGCCGCGTACGGGATGCGCGCCTTCTCCGCCTGCATGCCGTCGAAGGGGCCCGTCAGCTCCGGGCCGCCGAAGAAGGCCGTGCCCGCCGAGGGGCCGTTGGGGTTGGCGTCGTTGCATTGGGAGTAATAGCCCGCGCGGCAGTACGCGCAGTTGCCGCACGCGATGGTGGAGCAGACGACGACGCAGTCGCCCACGCTGAAGTTGCGCACGTCCCGGCCCAGCTCCTCGATGACGCCCACGCCCTCGTGGCCCAGGATGGTGCCGGGCCTCATCCCGGGCACGGTGCCGCGAATCATGTGCAGGTCGGTGCCGCAGATGGCGCTGGCGTTCAGCCGGATGATGGCGTCCGTGGGCTCCTGCAACTTCGGCTCCGGGACCTCGTCCAGCCGGATGTCCCCAATGCCGTGGAATACGACGGCCTTCATGGTGCGCTCCTTGCCCGCCAGGGCTTTGAAAGACGGAACGATCCCTGGCGCGTGCCGCGCGGGACCCGTCCGTGCACTCTGGCCACGGCGGGGGCCCCGGGCAGGGCCCACGGTGCTCCCCCCTCCGGAGGACAGGCGGGAGGTCAGCGCCCCTAGCGCCCGGCGGAGTGGACCTGGAATGCGAGCCGCTTGCCGAACACCTTGCGGAACGCGGCGACCTCCCGCTCGGCGTTCCACAGCTCCAGGTCCAGGGGCTGGCGGGCGTGCAGGTGGAGCGTGACGGCCTCTCGGCCATCCGTGACCTTGAAGTCCCGGATGGGCTGGTGGTGGCTGTGGTCCAGCGCGTTCGCCAGGCGCAGGAGCGTGGCCAGCTTGCGCACGCGGCGCGCCTCCGACGGGGTGAGCCCGGCCATGCCGGAGTGGGACAGCTCCGGCTGGGAGCGCCGGTGGTAGCGGGCGACGCGCGCGATGATGTCGCGCTCGCGGTCCGCCAACCCCGGCAGGTCCGCGTTGTGGATGAGGTAGTACGTGTGCCGGTGGTGGCGCTCGTAGCTGACCGCCGTGCCGATGTCGTGCAGCAGCGCGGCGACCTCCAGGTGGGGGCGCACGGACAGGGGCAGCTGGTGCAGGGCAGCCAGCCCGTCGAAGAGGGCCAGCGACATGCGGGCCACCTGGCGGGCGTGCTTCTCGTCGAAGTGGAAGCGCTGGCCCATGGCGAACGCCGCGTCCGCGAGGCTGTGGTCGTCGCGCGTCTCGTCCTGGCGGTAGAGCAGGTCCACCAGCAGGCCGTCGCGCAGGCCCCGGTTGACGACGCTGACGGACTCCACGCCCAGGTGGCGCGCGACGCCCTCCAGGATGACGGCGCCGGAGACGATGATGTCCGCGCGGCGCGGGTCGAACCGCTTGCGGCGGCGCTCCGGCGGCATCCGGGCCAGGGACTCCACCGTCTGGGTGAGCTGGCGCACGGTGGCGTTGCCTCCGTTCTCCGCGGCGGCGAAGCCCACCACGGCCTGGATGGTGCCGGACGAGCCCAGCGCCACGCGGGGCATCGCGGGCAGCTCCTCCGGGAGCGTCTTGTGCAGCACCTCGTCCACGAAGCCGCGCATCAGCCGCAGCTGCTTGGGCGTCACCGTGCGAGACGTGTCGAACACCTCCGTGAGGCGCACGGAGCCCAGCGCGAGGCTCCAGAGCTCGTCGGGCTTCTCGCCGGTGGCGATGGCGACCTCCGTGCTGCCGCCGCCAATGTCCACCAGGAGCGAGCGGCTGTTGACGGGCTTGCGGTGCAGCACGCCCAGGCAGATGAGGCGCGCCTCCTCCTTGCCGCTGACGACCTCCAGCTCCAGGCCGGCCTCCTCGTGCACGCGGCGCACGATGTCCTGGCGGTTGCGCGCCTCGCGCAGGGCGCTGGTGGCCACGGCGCGCACCTGGGCCTTGTGGCGGCGGCAGAGGGCGGCGTAGCGGCGCAGGGTGGACAGGAGCCGGTCCGCGGTCTCCGGGGGCATCACGCCGGTGGTGAACACGCCTTCTCCGGGGCGGATGGGGTCCCGTTCCTGGTGGAGCGTCTCAAGCGAGCCCTCGGCGTCGGGGCGGGCCAGCTCCAGGCGGACGGCGTTGGTGCCCACGTCGATGGCGGCGAGGACGGGGGGCAGGTTCGGACGGGCGGAAGGGGGCATGGGCTCGCGGGCTGAACGCCCGGGAGGGGCACGGTCCTTCCGGGCCGTATCCCCTCCGGGTGGGGGATTCCTAGCGTAGCCGTGTGACAACCGCGTGGCGCTGGAAGATGCAGGGGCCGGCGCGCTTCCCCGCCTGCCAGGTGCTACGGGGGCGGGGCCTGATCGGCGTCGGAGCCGCCTTCCGCGCGGATGCGGCGGTAGTGCTCGCGCAGGTCGCGCCAGGCGGACTCGTACTCTTCGCGGGCCTGCTTCCAGGCCTGCCCGCGCGAGTGGCGCATGTTCCGGAGCAGGTCGCCGGAGCTCCGGAGGCCGCGCTTCACGAACTCGAGCTCCCGGCGCGTGAGCAGCGACGTCTCCGCGGAGCTGCGCTGGTGGGTGGCTTCCCAGCCGTCCACCTGGGCGCCCAGCTCGTCCAGCTCGGCCTCGCGCTTGCGGCGGTAGCCGTCGCGGAGCTGGTTCCACTGGAGGCCGGCGCGGTCCACGTAGGCGCTGAAGCGCAGCCGGGCCTTCTCCGCGCGCTCCTTCACGCGCTCCCAGTCGCGCTGGTCGGCGGCGCGGAGCGCCTGGATTTCACGGTCGACGTCGTTCTGGAGAGCGCGCGCGCCCGTCAGGACCTGCAGCTCGTCCTCGCTCTGCGCGAGGTCCGCCTGGGCTTGGATCTCCCGGAAGCGAGCGGTCGCCTCCTGCTGCTCGGCCTCCAGCTTCTGGATGTATTCATCCCGTTCCGACATGGCGTCCTCCCCATCAGTTGAATGGAAGAAGCATGGGAACGCTCGCGGGGGACTGCAGGACCGGGAGGGCGGGAGGCGGAGCGCTCCGTCGGGGAAGCGGCGCGGATCCCGGGAGGACGGCCAGGGCCCCAGCCCGCGCACGACAGGTAGGCCCCCTGGCGTGAGACAGCGACACCGCGTCTTTCCATCACACCTGTGCGAACGGCTCCGCGGGGAGGAGGGCCCATCGACGCATGAGACGTGAATCGGTACCCTTCGGCCCGTGACCGTCGCCGCCGAGAAGAATGAGAAAGCCGTTCGTCACCGCAAGATAGGCGCCTGCCGCGTGCTGGGAGAGCTGGGCCGGGGTGGCATGGCGCTCGTGTATCGCGGCCTGCATGAGCTGCTTCAGCGCGAGGTGGCCATCAAGGAGCTGCTGCCCGAAGGCCAGCGCGACCAGGAGGCCCTGTCCCGCTTCCGTCGCGAGGCGCTGGCGCTGGCCGCCTTCCGCCACCAGAACATCGTCACCCTGTATGACCTGGTGGAGAAGAACGACAGCCTCTTCATGGTCATGGAGTACGTGGACGGCCCCACGCTCCACTCGCTCATCAAGGACGGCCCGCTGCCGCCGGACGTCGCCGCGGTCATCGGCGCGCGCATCGCCAGCGCGCTGGACCACGCGCACTTCCGCCGCATCATCCACCGCGACCTCAAGCCCGCGAACGTCATGCTCACCAAGACGGGGGAGGTGAAGCTGATGGACTTCGGCATCGCCAAGGACGTGAGCCTCGAAGCGCTCACCCAGCAGGGCATGGCCGTGGGCACGCCGTCATACATGTCCCCGGAGCAGGTGACGGGCGCGCCCATCGACGCGCGCACCGACATCTTCTCCCTGGGCGTGCTCCTCTACGAATCCCTCTCCGGCGTCCGCCCCTTCGTGGGCAAGTCCGCCGGCGAGGTGTTCGCCCGCATCCGCGACGGCAAGTTCACGCCGCTCCAGAAGGTGGCCCCGCAGGTGCCGCCGCCGCTCGCGCGCATCGTGAAGCGCGCGCTGTCGGTGAAGCCGGAGGCCCGCTTCCCGGACGCCGCGGCCATGCGCCGCGAGCTGGACCTGTTCCTGGCCCACGAGGTGCGCGTGTCCCACCCCGCGCTGCTCGTGGCCTTCCTGCGCTACCGCGAGAAGCTCACCGAGACCGAGGCCCTGGCCCACCTCACCCAGCAGGAGCTGGGCGTGCTGGACGTCTTCTCCACGCCCAAGCCCGCGCGCTCCCGGAGCCCGCTCAAGTGGGTGCTGGCCGCGCTCGCCGCCGCGGCCGGCACCGGCCTCTACCTGTCCCAGTCCCAGTGGGCGCCGCTCCTGGAGCAGCTGACCCGCTGAGGACGGGGCCGGGCGGGCTGACTACGCCTGCTGCTTCTTGTCGTGCGTGACGGTGACGAGGGTGCCGATGCCGCCGCGCACGAAGAAGTCGCCCACCACGGTGAGCTTGCGCGGCTGGATGGCCTTGATGATGTCGTCCGCGATGGTGTTGGTCACCTTCTCGTGGAAGGCGCCCTCGTTGCGGTACGACCACATGTAGAGCTTCAGGCTCTTCAGCTCCACGCACAGCTGATCCGGCACGTACTTGATGGTGAAGCGCGCGAAGTCCGGCTGGCCCGTCAGCGGGCACAGGCACGTGAACTCCGGAACGTCGAAGGCGATCTCATAGTCGCGATCGGCGGCCGGGTTGGGGAAGGTCTGGATTTCCTTGGACGGCTGAGAGGACATGCGCTGTCGCATAGCACACGTTCGCCCGCTGTCACCGCCCCGCGGGACGTCGCCTCCCTGGCTGCCCGGCGCCGGCTCTGTTCGGGTTCCAACGGGCAGGGGGACTCCAGGACAAGAGAACGTCCAGGGGCGGTTGGCGAACATGCTCGGGGATTCCTATCTCCCTCCGGCGACCCCTGAAGCGTGTCCCCGCCCCGCGAATGCTGCCACCCAACGACGTCGAGGATGTCCTCTCGTGCCTGCCCCAAGCGCTGCTGCGCGTGGGCTCCGACCTCCGCGTCCAGTGGTGCGAGGAGGGCTTCGCGGCCAAGACGGGCGTGGCGCTGGCGCCCGGAGGTCCGCTGCTGGACGCGCTGGAGCGGGGCCGCGGCCTGGACGCCCTGGAGCGCGCCCTCCGCGAGGGCCGGGCGCACTCAGGCCACGTCATCACCCGCGCGCTCCGGCAGGTGCGCGTGCAGGTGAGGCCCACCCGGACGGGCGGCGCCTCCGGGGCCTGGCTGGTGATGGAGCCCTCCGGCGTGGACGACGAGGGCGCCTTTTCACAGGCCGTGCGGGAGATTGCCCGCGCGGTGGGGGAGTCCCTGGAGGTGGACCGCGTCTGCTCGGCCGCCGTGGTGTCGCTGGTGCGGTGCGCGCAGGTGCGCCGCGCGGAGGTGTTCCTCTACGAGCAGGACGACGCGACGCTGAAGCGTCAGGCGGTGTCGGACCTGGAGGGACATGACGCGCCCCAGGATGCGTTCGACCCGTCGGAGGACCCCTACCGGCAGGCCCTGGCCCTGCGCCAGCCGCAGCTGGGCCTCCAGCGCGGCTCCGGGGACGCGGAGGGGTCGGTGTTCGCGGCGGTGCCGCTGTGCGCGCCGCGCCGCACGGTGGGGCTGCTGCTCATCTACAAGGAACAGGGCGCGTCCTTCTCCGTGCGCGAGCTGGAGATGTGGAGCGCGGCGGCCAGCCAGCTGGCGGTGGCGGTGGAGAACGCGCGCCTGCTGCGCGAGGCCCAGGCGGCCCTGGGCGTGCGCGAGGAGTTCATGTCCATCGCGTCGCACGAGCTGAAGACGCCGCTCACGCCGCTGAAGCTGGGCCTGTACTCCATGGAGCGCCGGCTCTCCGCGGGGCAGCCGGTGGCGCTCGCCAGCGTGCTCAAGTCCAAGCGGCAGGTGGACCGGCTCGCGGGGCTGGTGGAGGACCTGCTGGACGCAAGCCGCCTGGAGCTGGGGCGGCTGGCGCTGGACTCGGCTCCGCTGGAGGTGGGGCAGCTGGTGGCGGAGGTGGTGGACCACTTCCGCCACGCCTTCGAGCGCCCCTTCACGGTGGAGGTCCCTCCCGATGGCGTCTGGATGCTGGGCGACCGGGACCGGCTGGAGCAGGTGCTGGTGAACCTGCTGGAGAACGCGCACAAGTACAGCCCGGCGGGGACGCCCATCGCGGTGCGGGTGGGGCGCACGGCGGACGCGGCGCGCATCCAGGTGCAGGACCACGGCATCGGGATCCCGGGCGCGGACCAGGCGCTGGTGTTCCAGCGCTTCTACCGGGCGCGCAACGTGTCGCACCGCAACTTCGGAGGGCTGGGCCTGGGGCTGTTCATCAGCCACTCCATCGTGAAGATGCACGGGGGCACGCTGGCGCTGCGGAGCCTGGAGGGCGAGGGCTCCACCTTCACGCTGGACCTGCCGCGCATGCCGGCGCACGAGGTGCGCAGGCTGCCCCGGCGCGTGCTGGTGCTGGACGAGGACCGGGGCCAGGAGGCCGCGGCGGAGCGCACCCTGCGCGCCGAGGGCTTCGAGGTCTTCACCGTGGAGAGCGGCGCGGAGGCCCTGCGTAAGGCGACGCACCTGCCCGTGGACCTCATCGTCCTGTCGACGAGCGCCACGCAGCCGCAGGTGGGCACCTTCCTGGAGACGTTCGCCACGCTGCCGCGAGCGCGGCCGGTGCCCATCCTGCTCGCGGGGGACGCGCGGCCGTGGTGGGCGCAGGAGGACGCCGCGCTGTGCTCCAGGCCCTACCGTCCCGCGGAGCTGCTCGCGGGCGTGCGCGACGTGCTGACGCGCGAGCGGCGCCGGGCCCTGACGCCCGTGGAGCTGGAGGCCCCGCTCGTCACCCCGGCGTAAGTCAGCCGGCGTGGAGGACGCGGAAGTCCGTGGGGCGCACTCCGGCGTGCGCCAGGGCTTCACGCGTGCGCGGGTGGAGGAAGGTGGCCAGCTCCACCTCCCGCTGCGCGGCATAGCGGCTGGCGACGACCTCGGGTGGGTATCCCGGGTGGCACATCCACTCCGTGACGCCCTCGGGGGGGAGGGCCGCCAGCGCGGAGGCGAAGCGCTCCTGGGTCCACCAGGCCGCTTCGCCGGACTCGCCGGCGAAGGCGTCATTCGTGGCCACGCCCCGGGCCCGCAGCGCGGCGCGCATGTCCGCGTCCAGGGAGCGCACCGGCAGCCCCGCGCGCCGGGCGACGCGCGACACGCCCTCCAGGACCTGGGGGTGCCGGTGCAGGTGCTTGTGCACGTCCAGGTGCGTGGCGGGCTGACCCAGGAGCCGCTCCAGCCGCTCCAGCTGCGCGAACGCCTCCGCCTCCACCGCGTCCGCGGGGAGCGCGTCCACCCGGGCTCCCGCGAAGCCTCCGTCCCCGGTGAGCCCCTGGCGCGGGAAGCCAGCGCCGACGGGTGGACCCCGGTCCAGGTTGAGGTGCAACCCGATGGCGAACCCCCGCGCCTGCCGCGCGGCCTCCTCGCTCCAGGGCGTGTTGACCATCAGGGTGGCGGAGGAGACGGCGCCCTCGCGCAGGGCCTGGAGGATGCCCCGCGTGATGCCCGGGTCGTAGCCCAGGTCATCGGCGTTGATGATGAGGGCACGGGGCGGCGTGGCGGACTCCTTCAGGGGCGCGGACGGGCCTGGAAGAAGCGCCACATCTCCCGCGACGCGTCCAGGTCCAGCGTGCCGTCATTGTAGAGCGGCTGGCCGGGCCAGGCGTGCTTGCCGCCGGTGATGGTGCACAGGCTCGCGGTGGCGCTCTCCGGCTGACAGCCGGTGGACGCCACGCAGGTGCTGTTGCCATGTTGATACGTCTGCTGCTGGGGGCCGGTGCAGCCGTTGCGCTCGGCGAAGCGGCGCACGGACTCGGGGGCGGACGGGTAGAGCTTGCCTCCGACCGCGAGGAGGTTGTCGCCCCCGTCGTAGAAGATGGTCGCGTCGGCGGTGCCGTGGAAGTGGAGCACTGGCACGGGCCGGGAGGGGTGGCAGTCCGTTACGGCCTCCATGCCCGAGACGGGCGCGATGGCGGCGATGCGCTGCGCGCGCTCACACGCCAGGCGGTAGGAGAAGAAGCCGCCGTTGGAGAAGCCGTTGGCGAAGACGCGGCGGGGATCCGTGCACACGCGCGTGTCCAGGTCCGCGAGCAGCGCGTCCACGAAGCCCACGTCGTTCACCGTGCCAAGCTGCGCCGGTCCGCAGCACGCGTCGGCGTTCCAGCTCCGCGAGTCCAGGTCGCCCCGGCCGTAGACCTCCTGGAAGTTGAGGCCGCGCGGGTACACCGCGATGAAGCCCTCGGCGTCGCCCAGGGGGGAGAGGCCGGTCAGCTGCTCCTGCTCCAGCTCGTTGGAGCTGAACCCGTGGAAGCTGAGGACGACGGGCGTGGGCTTTGTGGCGTCGTAGCCGGCGGGGACGTGGACGCGGTAGGCGCGGGTGCGTCCGTCGTGCTCGACCGTCCAGTCGTAGGTGCCAGCGGTCACGGTGAGGCCCGCGCAGGCGGTGCGGTCCGCGGGCGCCACGTCTCCGGCGCTGGAGTCCAGCGGGGGCGTCCCCGCGTCGGCGGACGGCGAGGCACCCGAGGCGGGGTCACAGGCGGTGGTGGCCAGCAGCAAGCTGGCCAGGATGAGGGGGAGCAGGGGACGGCGCATGCGGGAAGCTATTTCTTCGAGCCGCACTCGGCCGCGAGGGCCAACGCGCGGTCGGGGAACCTTTCCGCCAGCGTACGTTTCACCTCGGCCACCCGGGCGGCATCGCCCTCGTGGACGTGGAGCTGGCAGCGCGCGGTCAGGGCCCGGGGGTCGTCCGGGGCCAGCCGCTCGGCTTCCCGGTACTCGCGCTCGGCGCCGCGAAGGTCGCCCTGACGGAAGAGGACGGCCCCCAGGTACGAGTGGGCCACCGCGAGCGTGGGGGCCTTCTTCTGCGCGCGCTTGAGCAGCGCCACCGCGTCGTCCAGCTTCTCCTGGCGGAAGCGCACGAAGCCCAGCTCCGCGAGGGACGCGGCGTCGTCGTGCTGGCGCGTCCAGGTGGACAACACGGCGGCGGCCTCGTCCAGCCGGCCCCCTTGCGACAGGAGCTGGCCGTAGCGGGGGGCGACCTGCGCGGAGTCCGGCGCCTGCGCGTACGCCTTCGCGAGCGCCGTCAGCGCGCCGGGCACGTCGCCCTGGAGGGCCCGCAGGTCGGCCAGGGCCAGGGGCGCGCGGATGTCCTTGGGCGCGAGCAGGGTGGCCTCGTCGATGGCGCGCTCGGCGCGCTTGCCCATGCGCAGCTCGGTGGCGGCGCGCGCGGCGAGCAGGTGCGCCTCCGCCTCCTTCGGGAAGCGCGCGGTGTAGGCCTCCGCCAGCGCCAGGGCCTGCGGGTGGGCGCCCGCGTTCAACAGCAGGGTGCCCGCGCGGGCCAGCTCGGGGGCCGTGGCGCGCACGTCCCGGGCCAGCCCGTCCAGCGCGGCCACCTTCGCTTCCTTCGTCGTGGCGGACTCGGCGGCGGCGAGCCGCGCGGTGGGGGCGACGTCCGGGCGCCGCAGGGACCACGCGGCTCCCGCGCCCAGCCCGCCCAGCGCGAGCACGCCCAGGGCGATGAAGAGAGCCCGGCGCGACCGGGGCGCCGCCGGGCCGCCCTCCACCTTCGGGGCGCGGGAGGACTTCTGGGGCGGACGCGACGCGGGGGAGGGGGGCGCGGTGGCGCCGGCCTCCGTCGGCGAGGCGGGTGCCGGGCCGGGCCCTCCGGCGTCCGCGGGTCCGGTTCCCTCGCCCGTCAGACCCTGGGGGGCGGGGACTCCGGGGCGGGAGCCGCCGCGCAGCGACACGGTGTGGACCATGGCCGGCGGCACGGGCCAGGAGGGGATGCCCCGCACGCCGAAGGGCGGCAGCACGTCCGCGCCCTGCGTGGCGTCCGTGCCCGAACTGGACGGATCCGCCAGCCTCGCCCGGCGCAGCGCCAGCCGCTTGGGGTCGCTGTCGGGCGGGAACAGCGTGTCCAGGTACGCGGACACCTGCGCCGGCGTGGCGACCTCCGCGGGGCCACCGAGCAGCTCGATGGCGGCGATGAAGGTCTGCAGGCTGTCGAAGCGGTCCGCCGGGTCCTTCGCGAGCGCCATCAGGCACACCGACTCCAGCGCCTGCGGCACCGACGGGTCGAACGCGGTGGGCGGCTTCGGCCGGCCCTCCGAGATGCGCGTCAGCACCTCGTCGGTGGACATGCCCGTGAAGGGCCGCCGGCCGCACAGCTGCTCATAGAGCATCACCCCCGCGGCGAAGAGGTCCGCGCGGTGGTCCACGCTGCGGCCGGCGATCATCTCCGGCGACATGTAGAAGAACTTGCCCTTCAGCGTCCCCGGCTCCGTCCCGGAGCCCAGCGCATCCGCCTTCGCGATGCCGAAGTCGATGACCTTCACCGCGCCGTTCACGCCCACGTGGATGTTGTCCGGCGTGAAGTCGCGGTGGACGATCTTCAGCGGCCGCCCCGCCTCGTCCACGGCCCGGTGCGCGGCGTCCAGCCCCCGGCACGCGTCCACCAGCACGCGCAGCGTGATGCCCAGGGGAACGCGCTGGCCGCGCTCGGCGGCCTCCTGCCGCACCTCCGCGAACGAGCGCCCCTCCAACAGCTCCATGGCGATGAAGGGCTCTCCCCCCTCCATGCCCAGCTCCAGGATGGACACCACGTGGGGGTGGCGCACCTGCGCGGTGATGCGCGCCTCGTTGAGGAACATCTGCACGATGCGCCGGTCCGCGACGAGGTGCGGCATCAGCCGCTTCACCGCCACCGCCGGGCCTCGCTGGCCGTCCGGCGCGATGGCCCGCGCCAGATACACCTCCGCCATGCCGCCTGTCGCGATGCGCGCGCTGAGGCGGTAGCGGCCTGCCCAGGAGATGTCGGGGTCCGACGCCAAGGTGGTGGCAGTCTACGGGGCCGCGCCCCCGGTGCCCAACGTCCTGCCGGCCCGCCTGCCCGGCTGTTCCCAACTCGCGCGGATGTTCCGGCACCGAAGAACCCTCGCCTCGGGGCATGCGCGCCGTGTTGGCGCGGTTGTGACGACGGGTGTGGGTGGAACGAAGCGTGGACCCGATGACGTCCGGCGGGGCGGGAGTGCTAACGTGCGCGGCTTTAAGCGTGACCCCTAAGGGGAGGGGGCCGCCTTCACGAACCTCGCGAATCGTCGCGGATGCAGGGAGGGATGTTGGGCACCGTCCTCAAGGGTGGTTTCGTCGTCGAACTGGAGCCCGCGTCCGTGGAGCGGGTGGACCTGCGCATCGAGGGTGAGCGCATCGTGGCCCGGGGCGAGGACCTGGCGCCCGGCCCCGACGACGAGGTGGTCGCGCTGTCCGGCAAGCTCGTCTTCCCGGGGCTCGTCAACGCCCACCACCGGCTCGCGAGCGTGCTGTCGCGCGGGCTGGTGCGGCCGACCCCGGCGTCCTACCAGGCCCTGCTGGAGCAGGTGCGCTGGCCCTTCGAGAACGCGCTGGACCTGGACGCGGTGCAGGTGGCCGCCACGGCGAGCGGCCTGGAGTCCATCCAGTGCGGCACCACGACCCTGTTCGACCTGCACGCCTCGCCCCGCGCGGTGACGGGCTCGCTGCTGCGCGCGGCGCGCGGCCTCCATGAAGTGGGCGTGCGCGGCGTGCTGTCCTACGCGGTGACGGACCGCATGGGCGCGGTGGGCCGGGAGGAGGGCCTGGAGGAGACGGTCAGCTTCGCGCGCAAGGCCCGCGGCCGCTTCCGCGGACAGGTGGGCGCCAGCGCCTGCTTCACGCTGGGCGACGACGCGCTCCAGGGCCTGGGCGAGGCGCTCAACACCACCGGCGCCGGGCTGCACTTCCCGCTCGCGGAGGATCCGCTGGACGAGCGGCTGTCCACCGAGCGGCACGGCAACCCGCCCGTGACCCGGCTGCTCAACGGCAACCTGCTGTCGCCCCGGGCGATGGCGGCGCACGCGGGCCACCTGGCGTGGGCGGACCTGGCGCAGGTGCTGGCCACGGGGACGTGGCTGTTGCACACGCCGCGCTCCAACCAGGGCCAGGAGGTGGGCTACGCGCCCGCGCTGAAGTTCGGGGCGCGCGCGTCGCTGGGCACGGACGGCACGTCGCCGGACCTCTTCGCGGAGGCGCAGGCGGCGTACCTGCGCTCGCGCGAGGCGGGGCAGCCCATCGACGTGCTGCGCTATCTGGCCAACGGCCACCGGCTGGCGTCGCAGGTGTTCGAGGCGGCCATCGGCCCCATGCGCGAGGGCGCGCTCGCGGACCTGCTGGTGCTGGACTACCAGGCGCCCACGCCGCTGACCGCGGAGACGCTGGCGTGGCACGTAGTGCACGGGCTGGGCAGCCGCCACGTGGAGGCGGTGATGGTGGACGGCGTGTGGCGCGTCTGGGCACGCCGGCCCCTGTCGGTGAACCCCACCGTGGTGGCCGAGCAGTCGCGCGAGGCCGCCGCCGCGGTGTGGGCGCGGATGTCGTAGGCCCGGGCCCTGCCGGGAGGCAGGCTTGTGGCCGTGCCCGGGGCCCGTTAAGTCCCGGGCATGCTCAACTCCCTGCTCGTCGTCGGTTGGCTCAGCGCAGCGATTCCCCAGGTGGGCGAGACCGCCCCGGACTTCACGGTGAAGGACACCGCGGGGACGACCTACACGCTGTCGGAGATGGTGAAGAAGGGGCCCGTCATCGTGGCCTTCTTCCCCAAGGCGTTCACCGGCGGCTGCACGCGCGAGCTGACCGCGTACCGCGACCGCTACAAGGAAGTGGAGCAGGCCCAGGGGCAGGTGCTGGCCTTCTCCACGGACGACGCGGAGACGCTGACGCGCTTCAAGACGGAGCTGAAGGCGCCCTTCGCGTTCATCCCGGACCCCGACGGCAAGGTCGTGAACGCGTACGACGTGAAGATGCCGGTGGTGACGGTGTCCAAGCGCTACACCTTCGTCGTGGGCGAGGGCCGCAAGGTGCTCAAGGTGGAGGAGGGCAAGGACGCCATCGACCCCACGGGCGCCATCGTCGCGTGTCCGCTGCGCAAGGGCGGCGCCGCGAAGCCCGCGTCCGCCCCCGCGGGCAACACGCCGCCCACCCAGGCCGAAGCGCCGTCGAAGTAGTCGCGGTGGCGTGACGCAAGGGCCCCAGCTTTAATGGGAGGGGCCCCGGTCCGCTCGCGGACGGCCGAGTCGTCGCGTGGCAGCGCCTCACTTCCACTCGTGGACGTCCGCGCCGTCGCGTGGCACCGCGAGGCAGTGCCTCACTGCCGCTCGTGGACGTCCGCGCCGTCGCGAAGCGCCGCGAGGCAGTGCCTCACTGCCGCTCGTGGACGTCCGCGCCGTCGCGAGGCAGCGCCTCACTTCGCCTGGGGGGCCTGCGCCATCTCCCGGGGCGGGAACACGAACTGCGCGGCGCCGGCCACCAGCGGTGAGGCGTCGCGCTGGAACATGGCGAGCCTCGCCAGCCGCTCCTCCGTCCAGCCGCGCCCGCCCTGCGCGTCCCGCACCAGGCAGGCGAGGGCCACGCGCCGCGCCTCCGGGCTGGGGCTGCGCGCCAGCCGGGTGCCCACGGCCTCCAGCGTCTCCACGGGCAGGGTCGACACCGCCGTCAGCGCCGCGGCCAGCGCGTCCACGTGGAGCGCCCCGTCCTGTCCCATCGCGTCCAGGTGGCTGGCGAAGGCCGGGGGCGCGAGGGCGACCGCGGCGCAGCGCACGCGCAGCGTGGCCAGACACGGGTCCTGCGCGAGGTGGTCCGTCACCAGGTGCTGGAGCATCGCCAGGGGCACGGGCCGCATCCACTCCCGGCGTTGGAGCGTCGCGTCCAACGCCACGCTCAGCGCGCGGCGGTCCGCCACCACCGCGCCGAACATCCGCTCCATCAGCGGCAGGTCGCGCTCATCCGCCCGGGACACCAGCGCCCCCATCGCGGCGCGCACCTCGTCGTCGAAGGGCGACGCGAGCCGCGCGCCGCACGCGGCGAGGAACACTCGCTCCCGGTCCTTCACGGACAGCCACGCCGCGCGGGTCAGCAGGTCGATGCGTGCGTCCGGCTCCGGCCGCGCCAGCACCTTCGCGAGCAGCGCGGACAGCCGCGCGTCCAGC
Source organism: Corallococcus sp. Z5C101001 (assembly GCF_007352635.1). NCBI lineage: Bacteria > Pseudomonadati > Myxococcota > Myxococcia > Myxococcales > Myxococcaceae > Corallococcus > Corallococcus sp. Z5C101001. The sequence continues at coordinate 20,664 of NZ_VKLU01000006.1, read as the reverse complement.
GCCTCCGTCAGCCGGTTCGCCGGGATGTCGCCCACGCGTGAGGCCATGATGGCGTCCTCGCCGGAGACCGCGCGCTCGAACACGGTCCAGGTGGGCTCGCGGTCCAGGTGGTCCCACAGCGCGCGCAGGAGCGCGATGCGCACGTCGCGGTGCAGGGGCAGCGCGTCCAGCTCCAGGAGCCGCGCGTAGCCCGCGTCCGAGCGCAGCTCGCCCAGCAGGCGCACCACCTCCTTGGCGACGGTGACCTTGGCCAGCGGCACGTCCGCCAGCAGCGTCAGCACCCGCGAGGGCGGCATGCCGTTGAACGCGCGGCGCAGCCCGTAGATGGCGATGCGCGCGCGCCCGTCCTCCAGGCAGCGCAAGAGCGTGGGCACCCCCTGGCCCTGGTCGCACCGGGCCAGCACCCGCAGTGTCCGCTCCTGCACCGCGGGCCGGGGGTCGTCCACCATCGCCTGGAGCGCGTCCATGGGCGCCCAGTCCAGCGCCGCCATGCGAGTCACCGCCGCCAACAGCGCGGGCGTGTCCCGCTCCGGGTCCGCGCACAGCCTGGCGAGCGCGCCCGAATAGGCCCGGTTCTGCTCCGCCGTCCACCGGAAGAACCCCGAGTCGAACGGCAGCAGCCAGCGCGTCGCCCCGGTGGCGAACTGGCCGGTGATGACCGGCGCGTCCAGGTACGGGCCCAGCAGGTCCTGCCGCCGCCGGTGCAGGTACTGGCGCACCACTGGGATGACGATGGCGCTCTCGTCCCGCTTGAGGAGCGCGGGCAGCATCCGGTCGAAGTCCGCCACCGCGCGGTGGCGCAGCACCCACAGCGCGGTCTCGGAGGGGGTGCCCATCCGCAGCGCCACGCGCTCCAGCTCCGCCACCAGCTCCCGGTGCAGGTCCTGCCCGCGCTTCTCCGCCACCGCCAGCGCGACCACCTCGTCGTCCCAGCCCCGGTCCCTCCAGCGCCGCAGCGTGGCCGCGAGCGTCGCCTCGAAGCGCGGCCGGTCCTCCCGCGACAGCCACTGGCTCAACGCCAGGGCCAGCCGCCCGTCGGGCGTCGTGTCGCGCATGGACACCAGCCACTCCGACAGGCCCGGCACCAGCGCCGCGCGCTGGCCCAGGCTCGCCGCGAGCTGGAGCAGGGGGCCGCCGCGTTCGCGCTCCGCCCAGCTCTTCGCCAGCGTCAGCAGGAACGGCGCGGCCCGGCGCACCTCCTCGTCCGTCAACCGGAGGCCCAGCCTCGCGTCCTGGAGGTGGCCGCGCTCCTTGAGGAAGGTGCCCAGCCACTGCGCGCCCCACGCGGGGTCCGCCCCGAAGGCCCGCACCAACAGCCGCTCCGCCGCCTGGGCCGTCATCGGAGACAGGTCCGCGGCGTCCAGCGCATCGCGCAGCATCCGGCCCAGCGCCTCCGTGTGCTCGGTCCGCCACATGCGCCGGGGCCACGCCGCCAGCGCCTGGAGCATCGTCCCGCGCACCGGGTCCTGCTCGTTCTTCCGGGCCAGCACCAGCGCCAGCGCGGGCGCCACCCAGGAGGGCTCGTCCGGACGCAGGCCGGGCAGTGCCAGCACGGCGCCCAGCGCCACGCCGCGCATGGCGGCATCCGGATGCCCCAGCGCGCCCCGGAGCGCGCCCAGGGCCTCCTCCCAGGGCAGGAACCGCGCGTACGGCAGGCGCGTCTCCGCGCGCGTGCCCAGCGCCACCACGTCGTGCAGGTGCCGCCGCGCCTCGCGCTCGCGCAGCGCCGGGGGCAGGTGGCCCAGGCGCTCCAGGGCGATGATGCCGTCGCTGTTGCGCGCCCCCACCGTCCAGCGCTGGTAGACGCGCTCGCGCTCGCCCGGGTCCTGGATGCGGGCCAGCAGCTCCGTGCCCCAGGAGGGGGCCCGGTCCACGGACGCGGCCCAGGCCTCGGTGAGCGTCTGGCGCAGCGGATCCGTCACCTTCTTCAGCACGGCGCCTGCCTGGCCCAGCAGCGTCGGGTCGCGCTGGACGACCCACGCCAGGGACTCCGCGTCCAGCGACGCCGAGGCCTTCACGAACAGCAGGTGCGGGAGGAACGCGGTGGGGTGGCGGCGCAGCAGCGCCACCATTCGCACCGGACGCAGCCGCACCAGCGTCCGCAGGGCCTGCTCGTCGGGGGGAATGCCCCGCTCCAGGAGCAGCGCCACGATGGCCTCCGCCGCGTCGGGCGTCTGCTCCGCCAGCCCCGCCAGGGAGCTGCGCACCTGCCACCGCGTCACCGGATCCGGCTCGCCCGTCACCGCCCGCAGCCGCTCGAGGATCACCTCCCCCAGCACCGCGGGCGCCCCCCGCGCCAGCCTCGCCCAGAACCGGTGGCTGGGCCGCTCCAGCGCCCGCGCCAGGTGCCGCCGAAGCGCCGCCTCCGACGCCAGCGGCACCGCGTCCGCCAGGGCCGCGTGCTCTCCCCGCTCCGCCAGCCCGTCCACGTACGCGTCGATGACCGCCCGGCGGCCCCGCTTCAGCAGCTGGCGCAGCACGGACTGCTCGCGGCGCATGCCGTGCGCCATGCGCAGCACCTCCAGGGCCTGCGCATCATCGCAGACGACGGACGCCAGCTCGAACGCCAGCGAGCGCACCCGGAAGGAGTCGTCCTTCGTGGCCCTCAGCACCGCCTCGCCGTCGCGGCGCGTGAACTGGGCCGCCAACGCCAGCCGCCGTTCGGAGGCGTCCCCTCGCGCCAGCGCGTCCAGCAGCGCCTGGGCCTCCGGGTCCGTCCGGGCCTGGCGGCCCAGGGCCACCATTTGACGCACCCGGGCATCATGGAAGGTCGAAGACAGCTCGGCGCGCAGCGCGGACAGCTGGGGTTCGGACATGGCGCCCAAGGATGCCTGCTCCCCCCGATTCCTGACAGACCCTCCAGCCCGGCCGGCGCCTCCGTCTTGGGCAGACACATCTGCTCTGGCTTGAATTGTTTGTTTTGCGGCTATTGGGTTGCTATTCCAATGATTGGCATGTTAGTCATTTGTTCGCCCCTGCCGGAAGGCTGGCGTCGTGGCCCGGGGGGGACACAACCCCAGACATTGGAGAAGCCCACATGCTGCGTCATGGAATGAAGCGCTTTGCCGTTCCTGCCCTGGGTGTCGCCTCGTTGCTGGCCGGCCTGACCGCCGCCGCGGAGCCGGCGTTCGACTCGCAGCAGGTGGCCCGCGACTTCGTGACCAGCCTGGACCGCGCGGTCCAGGTTCCGTCGCGTCCGGGGCTGTCCGGGGCCCAGGCCCGGGCGGCGAATACCTACCAGACGTTCCTGTTCGCCAACTTCACGAACGTGGTCGTCTATAACAACGGGACGGCCCTCACCGGGGTGAACGTCCCTGCTCCGCTGCCCGCGTCCATGGCGTCCAGCCCCACGAACTTCGTGGGCGTTGGCCAGGCGGAGGTCACGGGCCCGTGGAGCCAGGTCATCTCCTACACGACCAACCCGGCGGACCCGTACGGCGCGGCCAAGACCTGCACCTACGCGGTCTCCACGGCCTTCGTGAGCGGTTCGTGCCAGGCGAACATCAACTTCTATGCCCAGGGCACCCAGGGCGTGGCGTGCGGCTACATCCCGTCGCAGTCGGGCATCGACCCCACGACGTGTCAGCTCCAGCTGGCGCTGGTCATCCAGTAGCGCCCGCCTCCGCGGTCAATTCCTCTCACGGCGGGGGCGGGAGGCGCTCCCACCGTGGGTGTCTGCCTTTGTGGGGACCTGGGGCCGGCCGGCCCGCTGGCTCCAGGGTCAGTGCGTCGCCTCGGTCGGGGTGATGGGGTAGTCGCCCCTGGCGTGCGCGCGGGTGTGCTGGGCGAAGAGGAAGCGCCGGACGGCGGCGCGGGTGATGAGGCCGCACGGGGCCAGTCCCAGCACGGGGGCCACGGGTAGCGCGTCCACGTCCTCCTGGTCCATCACCTGGAGCGCGTGCGCCAGGTCCGAATCCGGGGCCAGCGCGGGCAGCTTGCGCGCCAGGTCGCTGGCCACGAGCAGCGGGTACATGGATTCATCCCGCCACACCTCGCGCAGCTGCTCCACCTGCACCGTGCCGTAGAGGTTGCCCTCCGTGTCCAGCACCGGCAGCGTGCCGGCCTCGGACGTGAGCAGCTGGTCCGTCAGCGAGCGCAGGGGCGTGCCCGCGGGCACCGCCGGGACCTCCGTCATCAGGGCCCGCACGTGCGTGCCCGTGAGCAGGTCCTCGTCGCTCTGCACCTTGGGCGCGGTGCGCTCCGTGAGGTAGTGGCACAGCGCGGACGCGATGGTGCAGGTCACCATCAGCGGCAGGATGATTTCATGGCTGCCGCTCAGCTCGTACAGCATCATCATGCCGGTGAGCGGGCCGCGCGTGAGCGCCGCCACCGCGCCCCCCATGCCCACGATGGCGTACGCGCCGCTGGGCCCGGTGGAGAGCGGGAAGAAGTAGTGCACCAGCGTGCCGAACGCGCCGCCCGCCATGGCGCCGATGACGGCCGCGGGGAAGAACGTGCCGCCGGAGCCCCCCGAGCCGATGGTCAGGGACGTGGCCAGGAGCTTCAGCACGCACGCCGTCACCAGGAAGAGGAAGGGCAGCTGTCCGGCCGCCGCCAGGTTGATGAAGTCGTGCCCGCTGCCCCACACCGTGGGGCTGAGGAACACGAGCACGCCCGTGCACAGGCCGCCCAGCGCCGCGCGCACCGGCAGCGGCTTCTTCCCCAGCCACGGCGACAGCGTCCCGCCCGCCTTCCCATGGAAGAAGTGCTCCACCCCGTGCAGCAGCTTCACGAACGCGAACGCGAGCAGGCCGCACCCGATGCCCAGCGCCGCGTAGGCGAACACCTCCGAGCCGCTCACCAGCTCGTAGTTGACCCGGTTGAGCATGGGCGCTTCGTCCAGCACGCCCCGGCTCACCAGCGTGCCCGCGACGCTGGCCAGGATGATGGGGGAGAACACGCGCAGCTCGAACTCGCGCAGGATGATCTCCATCGCGAACACCGCGCCCGCGATGGGGGCGTTGAAGGACGCGGAGATGCCCGCGCCCGCGCCGCACGCCAGCAGGATGGACAGCTCCTTGCGGCTGAACCCCAGCACGCGCCCCACGCTGGACGCGAACGCCGCGCCGCCATAGACGATGGGGCCTTCCCGTCCCGCGGACCCGCCGCTGCCAATGGTGATGGCGGACGCGATGAGCTTGAGCAACCCCCGGTCCGCCGGCACCACGTTGTCGCCGCTCTTCACCGCGCGCACCACCTCCGGCAGGCCGTGGCCGTGCGTCTCCGGCCGGTCGCGCAAGAGCCGCCCCACCGCGAGCCCGCCCACCGTGGGCGCCAGCAGCATCAGCCACCAGGGCAGGTGCGGCAGCGCCGCGGGCAGGTTGTGCGCGTGGCCGAACACCGCGTTCACGGCCGCCAGCCCCACCAGCGGGTAGTAGAGCGACAGCGCGCCCAGCGTCAGCAGCGACAGCAGCCTCAGGCGCCGCTTCACCTCGTCGCGCGGCCCTCCCGGCTCGATGACCCGCGCCAGCAGCAGCGCGCCCAGCGCCAGCGGCACGCCCACGAGCGCGTATTCCAGGTGCCAGCGCGCGGACGCGAGCGACTCCATCAGCGTGCGCAGCCGCTGCGGCCGGAACGTGACCGACAGCTCCGCGGCGCTGAACGTGATGCCGCTCATCACGCCAATCAGGTTGGAGAAGATGCCCGCCGCCAGCCCGCTGTACAGGCCCACCACCGCCCCCGCGATGGGCAACACGGACGGCGTGGGCAGGCGGATGCGGTTGGAGGCGCCCAGCAACACGAGGATGAGGCGCGAAAGGTTCTGCCGTGCCCACGCGGTGAGCGCGGCCACGCGCTGCCTTTGGGCAGGCGGAGGTTCGTCGGAGTTGTTCATTTGGAGCACCTACTAAACGGAGGAGGGCGGTGGGTTTCAAGCTTCTTGATGGCGGCGCGCGGTCCGCGCCGTCCGCCTGCACTCCACTCCACACATCGTCCGAGCGGTGCCCGGCCGCCTGCCCCCGGGGCGTGCTACGACGGCCCCGGTTTCCACCCGAAGCAGGAGGCATCCCACATGCTCAAGCAGGGAGACGTGGCGCCGGAGTTCACCGTGCAGGACTCCACGGGCCAGACGCACCGGCTGTCGGACTACCGGGGCCGCAACGTGGTGCTCTGGTTCTACCCGAAGGCGGACACCCCGGGCTGCACCGCGGAGGGCTGCTCCTTCCGCGACCACAAGGCCCAGTACGAGCAGAAGGGCACCGCCATCCTGGGCATCAGCTTCGACACGCCGGCGGAGAACCAGGCCTTCTCCCAGAAGTTCGGCTTCAACTTCCCCTTGCTGTGCGACGTGGATCGAAAGGTGGGGCTGGCCTACGGGGCCGCGGATGACGCCTCGGCCGCCAACGCGCGCCGGGTGGGCGTGGTCATCGGGCCGGACGGCCGCATCAAGGAGTGGCACGCCAAGGTGGACGCGCGGGCCTTCCCCCAGGAAGCGCTGGCCCGGCTCCAGTAGGGCGCCGCCTCAGGGCGCGAAGGTGCGGGACGGCAGGCGCGAGCGGACGAACACCGCCACGCCCGCCAGCGCCAGCCACGGCAGCACGTGGCCCAGCATCAGGTGGTCCGCCGCGCCGTCGGGGCAGTGCACGTGCAGCACCAGCGTGCCCACCCCCGCGGCGGACAGGCCCGCCGCCAGCGCCCGCATGGGCTGGAAGGCGGAGCGGCAGAGCAGGACCAGCGCCAGGGCCAGCGGCACCACGGACAGGGCCACCTCCGTGCCCATGCACCCCAGGGTGCTGGTGAGCAGGGGCCTCACCTGGACGCCGGAGCCTCCGGCCAGCTGCGCCAGCGCCACGGCCAGCGCGCCCACCGCGACGAGCCCCAGGGGCCACGTCCGCTGCCGGGGCGCGAGCGCCACCATCGCCCCGCCGCCCACGCCCGCGACGATGAGCAGCGCCACGAGCGCGATGCTCAGCGTGGACGCGGAGTTGAGCAGCATCCCGTGCCGGCCCACCACGAGCAGCCCCACCGCGCCCACGCCCAGATAGGTGGCCAGCAGGACCGCCACCTCCTTCCACCACGGCGTGGGACGGGGGTGCGCGGCCAGCTCCGTGAGCGACCGGCGCCGCGCCTGTTCGAGCTTCGCTTCGTCGACGGGGAGGGGCGGTGGCGGGGAGCCCAGGTCCTGGAATCCCTCCACGAGCGCGCGGCAGTCCGCGCACCCGGCCGTGTGTGACGCCAGCTCCGGAGGCAGCGGGCCGGTCAGGCAGTCCAGGACGCGTTCGCACTCGGGCGTCATCACGCGGTCTCCTGATGAAGGGGGGCCAGCAGCTCGCGCAGGCGCGCGTAGCCCCGGTGGGCGCGGACCTTCACGGCGCTCTCGGTGAGGCCCAGCGCCTCGGCGATCTCCGCGAAGCCCATGCCTTCGAAGCGGTGCATGAGGATGGGCAGCCGCTGGCCCTCCGGGAGCCGCGCCAGGGCGTGCTGCACGGCCCGCTCCAGGCCCACGTCGCGCGGCTCCGGGGTGTCCGCCACGACGGTGAGGGGCAGCTCGCCCTCGGGCGTGAGGTCCTCCGGCCGGCGGTGGCGCCGGGCGTGGTCCCGCGCGGCGTTGGTGGCGATGGCGTACAGCCAGGGACGGACGCGGGACCCCACCTGGTACCGGCCGCGCGAGCGAACGAGGGACAGGAACGTGAGCTGGGCCAGGTCCTCGGCGGTGGCGGGGCTGCCCGTCAGGCGGGACAGGTAGCCCTGGATGGGGCGCGCGTAGCGCTGGAAGAGCGCGTCGAACGCGGGCGCGTCGCCCTGGCAGAACCGCCCCATCAGTACCTCGTCCGAGTCGGCCTCGCCTCCCGAGGATGCCGGCATGCCTCCGGTACGCATGGGCTCGGGGGAGGGTTTCACGACAGGGGGCGAAGGGCTCACGGAAGGGGGCGCGGACTCTAGCCCCGGACATGCGTCCAGGGCAGCGGACCTTGAGTCAGGGCGTGGCGGTGGGCTGCAAGCGCGTCAGCCAGTCCTCGAACGCGGCGTGACCGTGCAGGTGCGACAGGTCCTCGTCGGAGGCGGCGTACGCCGCGTCCCGGAAGCCCAGCGCCTCGGCGCGCTGGAGCAGGCGCACCGCGTCCGCCACGTTGCCCGCCCTGGCGAAGGCACACGCCGCGTCGTACGCGATGCCCGCGTCCGGGACGTGGCCGAGCGCCGCCTCGCTCACCGCCGCGGCCTCCGAATAGGCCCCCCGGATGAACAGCGCCCGCTCCGCGCACCGGAACGCGGCCGCCGCGTCCACGCGGGGCAGCCGCAGCGCCTCCGTCACCTGGCCCAGGCGGATGAGCGCGCCCGCGTACTCGTGCATCACGGTGCGGTCCTGCGACTCACCCCACGCCTGCTTCCAGTAGCCCACCGCCCGGGCGTCGTCGCCCACCAGCGAGAAGGCCGCCGCCACCGCGTGCATCTCCACGGGCTGGCCCTGCACCTGGGAGAAGTGGTCGAGCGCGGGCCGCCCATGGCCCTGCTTCAGCGCCACCCAGCCCAGCAGGTAATGGGCCCGGCTGGTGAGGCCCGCGGACAGGCCCGGGGTCTCCAATAGCTGGGTGCCCAGCCGCCACGCGTCGTCCAGCCGGTCCTCGCGCAGCGCCTGCTGCGCCTCGCGCAGGCCCTGGGCCTGGGGGCCCTCCTCCTCCTTCGCCTCGTTGCGCGCGCGCATCACCTCCGCCAGCACGCGGAACGCCTGGAAGCCGAACATGGCGAAAAGGACGCCCATGAACAGGGCCCCGCTCTTGATGGCCAGCAGCACCACGCCCACGCACAGGCCCAGCGCCAGCACGTGGGACACGATGAAGCCCCGCCGCCCGAACATCCGCGTCGCCAGCGCCGTGCTGATGTGGCCCCCGTCCAGCGGCGGCACCGGCAGCAGGTTCAGCACCGCCCACGCCATGTTCGCGAAGAAGAAGTTGCCCAGGAAGAAGTCCGCCATCTCCGAGCGGCCCCGCACCTGCATCAGCACCGCCCAGCACAAGACGCCCAGCGTCAGCCCCGCCAGCGGGCCCGCGAAGCTGCTCACCACGTCCTTGTGCCAGGGCAGCGGCGCGTCCGTGTTGGGCCGGGTGACGCCGCCCATGAAGACCAGGTCCACGCTCGGCCGGTATCCATAGAAGCGGAAGGCCACCGCGTGCCCCAGCTCGTGGACCAGCACGGACACGAAGACGATGAACATCCACGACAGCACGTAGGCCACCACCGCGCCCATGTGGCCGGACGACGAGGGGTCGGCCAGCTGGTCCCCCAGCCACCCGGCACCCGAGTGCCGCCCCGGCACCGGCAGGGAGTTGTAGGCGAGCACCGCGGAGAACAGCAGGTGACTCGTGTGGACGTGGACGGGGACGCTCCCGAGCCGAAAACGGAACATGGAGGGGGACCTTAATCGTTGCCCCCCACTCGCGCAGGGCCGTTCTCACGCCCCGCGCGCTTCTGTTTCCCTCCGTCGGGTATAGGGTGTCGCCGCCATGCTGAAGCTGGGTCCCTACACGCTCCCCAACCCCTACATCCTCGCGCCCATGGCGGGCGTGAGCGAGCGCCCGTTCCGCGTCATCGCCTTCCGGCTGGGCGCCGCCCTGTGCCCCACGGAGCTCGTCAGCGCCCAGGGGCTGATGCGCCAGAACCAGCGCACCCTCAAGTACCTGCGCTACGACGCCCGGGTGGAGAAGCCCTACTCGCTCCAGATCTTCGGCGGCGAACCGGAGGCCATGGCCCAGGCCGCGCAAGTGGGGAAGGCCGCGGGCGCGCAGCTCATCGACATCAACATGGGCTGCCCGGTGAAGAAGGTGGTGCGCAACGGCGCCGGCAGCGGCCTCTTGTGCGACGTGCCCCGCGCGGCGGCCATCGTCCGGGCCATCCGCGAGGCCACCGGCCTGCCCGTCACCTGCAAGATCCGCTCGGGCTGGGACGCGCGCACGCTCAACTATCTGAAGGTGGCCGAGGCCCTCCAGGAGGCCGGGTGCGCGGGGCTCGCCCTCCACCCGCGCACGCGCGAGCAGGGCTACTCGGGGCAGGCCGACTGGTCCCACATCGCGGACCTCAAGCGCCACTTCCCGGAGCTGCCCATCATCGGCAATGGGGACGTGAAGACGGTGGCGGACGCCCACCGCATGCTGGACGTCACCCGCTGCGACTTCGTGATGATTGGCCGCGGCGCCCTGGGCAACCCGTGGCTCTTCCGGGAGCTGGTGGGCGGCCCGCCGGCGTCCCCCCAGGAGCGCTGCGCGCTGGTGCTGGAGCACGCGCAGGCCCACGCGGAGTTCGTCGGGGACGCCCTGGGCGCGGTGCGCTCCTTCCGCCGCCACCTGGCCTGGTACGCCCATGGCCTGAAGGGCGCGGCGCACTTCCGCGCGGAGGTGAACGGGCTGGACTCGCCGGAGGCGGTGGAGGACAGCGTGCGCCGCTTCTTCGCGGGCGCGGACACCGACCCCACGGCCCCTCTGGAGGAGCCGGAGGTGGACTACCGGGCCGCGCTGGGCTGAGCGACGGCCGCGGGCGGCACCAGCACGCGCCCCGTGGCCACCGCGCGGAAGTAGTCGCAGGCCGGGGTGGGGCGGCGCTCCAGCGTGTCGAAGTCGACGTGGTAGAGGCCGAAGCGCGGGCCCCAGCCCTCCAGCCACTCGAAGTTGTCCAGCAGGCTCCAATAGAGGTAGCCCTGCACGTCCACGCCCTCCGCGCGCGCGGTCAGCACCTGCTGGAGGTGCGAGTGGAGGTACTCCGGCCGCGCCGCGCCCGCCCGGTCGTCGACGCCGTTCTCCGTCACCCACACCGGCTTGCCGTAGCGCTTCACCTCGTGGAGCAGCTGGAGGAAGCCCTCCGGGCGCCGCTCCCAGCCGATGTCGGTGAGCCCCCGCCCGTCCGGGTCGCGGTACTTGAAGTCGATGAAGGGCGGGCGCGGCATGAAGCGCAGGTGCGCGCGCGTGTAGTAGTTGACGCCCACGAACTCCACGGAGTCGCGCGCCTCCGGGATGCGCACGTTCGTGGACGCGACCCCCGGCATGAAGACGCGCAGGTGGCCGGAGAACAGCGCCTCGTGGAACGCGTGGTTGTAGGCGGGGGCCGCCAACCGCACCAGCGAGCGGTCCAGGGGATGCCACCAGCGGTCCGGCGTGAACGCGAGCATGTTCTGGGAGATGCCCAGCTCCACCCGGCCCAGACGCTGCCCCAGCTCCTCGCGCGCGATGGCGTGCGCGCGCACCATGTTCTCCAGGGCCGCCATCGTCTTCGCCCCGTCCGTGATGCCTGGAGGCATCAGGCCCTGGAGGTAGCCGCCCAACAAGAGGACCATCGGTTCGTTGAAGGAGATGACGAGCGCGTCCAGGCCCTCCAACAGGGGCGCGCACTGGCGCACGTACCGGCGGAAGGCCTCCAGGCTCTCCGGAAGGTGCCAGGGCGTGGACGCGTGGAACCACGTGGGGTGGGTGAAGTGATGGAGCGTCACCACCGGCCGCAGTCCGTGCGCGCGCAGGCGCAGCAGCCGCTCGCGGTACGCCTCCAGCGCCGCCCCGTCGAACCGGCCGCGCTCGGGCTCGATGCGCGCCCACTCCAGCGACAGCCGGAAGGCGCCCGCGCCCACCGCCTTCGCCAGGGCGTAGTCCTCCTCGTAGCGGTTCCAGTGGTCCACCGCGCGGCCGCACCGCGCGCCGGGCTCCTTCAACTTCCCCTGCCGCTCCCAGGCGGCCCAGTCGTTCTCGATGCCGCCCTCCACCTGGTACGCGGACGTGGCGACGCCGAAGGTGAAGGACGCGGGGAAGGTCAGCGGGTCAGCAGCTCGCATGCGGGGCGGCACCGTAGGACTTCGCCTCCACGACGGGAAGCGACGCGATGCGTGCGCGCGGGTTGCTCGGCAGCGGACACCCGGACCCGCCGCGCCGACCCCCGAAATGCGTCCGGAGCCGGAAATTCGGCTCCGCGCGCGACGCGCCGGACCCCCGAAATGACCGCCACGAACGGTTCGAAGCGCCCGGAGGCCAAAAATCGGCCTCGCCGCGCACTGCAATACATCACCATGCGTTGACACACTGGCATGTCGCCCGTACCATTCATTTCAAGCACTCACGTTCAGTCCAAAGTGGGTGCAGGGCTCGCGTCCTCGCGGGCCTCAACACTGAACGGAGGATTCCGATGGCCGCGAAGAAGAAGACCGCGAAGAAGGCCGCGTCGAAGAAGACCGCGACGAAGAAGACTGCCCGCAAGGCCCCTGCCGCCAAGCGCGGTACGGCCAAGAAGGCCCCGGCCAAGAAGGCCGCCGCGAAGAAGTCCGCGCGCAAGACCACCCGCAAGAGCGCCAGCAAGGCCGCTGCGGCCCCGGCGACCCCGGAAGCCTGAAGTACGGCGTCATGACGGACGTCGGTTGACGTCCAGTGAACGGCTCGGCGAAACCCGCCGGGCCGTTTTTCTTTTGCGGGCCAGGGATTCCAAGCCCTTGCGGCCCGCCGTCCGGAAGGGGCCCGTCCATGTCGCTGCGTCCGGTGGAGTTCGAGGAGGTCGTGGCGGAGGTCGCGGCCCGGCTGGTGGGCGCGGTCGCCCAGAAGGCATGGTGCCCGCTGCCCCGGCTGGCCTACCTGGAACTGCGCGTCCCCGGCAGATCGGTGGTCCTGTGCCTGTGCGCGGAAGGGGAGCTGTCGCGCCTGTCCGTCGCGGAGGACCGCTTCCCCACGCCGGGAGAGCCCGCCCCCTTCCAGCGCTGGCTGCGCCAGGAGCTCACCGGCTTCAAGCTCCAGGGCGCGCGCTACCTGGAGGCCTCCCGCGCCGTGGTGCTGGAGTTCGAGCGCGAGGCCGTGCGCCGCCGCCTGGTGCTGGAGGTGGGCGCCCCGGGCGGGCTGCTCCTGCTGAGCGACAACGAGCGCGTGCTGATGCTCTCCGGCGAGGGCTTCGGCGCGCGGCGCAACCTCTACCCCGGCGCGCGGTGGTCCCCGCCGGAGCCCGTGTCCGCCGAAGCGCTGGCGAAGGGCAGGGCGCAGCCCTCGCGCCTGGCCCTCGTGGACGCGGACCCTCTCCCGAACCTGCAAGCCGCCGAACGGGTGCTCGGGCAGAAGGACCGCACCAGCCGCGCGGATGCCATCCGCCGCAGGCTCGCGCAGCCGTACCGGGCGCGGCTGAAGCGCTCCTCCCGCACGCTGGAGAAGGTGCGCGCGGAGGCCCAGCGGGGCCCGGAGGCGGAGAAGCACCGCGAGGTGGGCGAGCTGCTCGCGCAGAACCTGCACCGGCTCAAGCGCGGCGCCTCGCAGGTGACGCTCACCGCCTATACGGAGCAGGGCGTGGAGGAGGTCCAGGTGAAGCTGGACCCGAAGCGCACCCCGAAGGAGGAGGCGGACTGGCACTTCCACCAGTACCGGCGCCTGCTGCGCGGCGTGGAGGCGGCCCGCCACCGCGAGGCGACGCTCGGGCGCGAGGTCGCGCACGCGCAGCTGTCGCTCCAGCAGATTGAAGCGATGGATGACGCCGCGCTGCTCGCGCAGGCGGAGGTGCTCCAGGTGACGCAGGGAGAGGAGGGCCCGAAGGAGGGCCTCCCCTTCAAGGAGTACGTGGGCCACGGCGGCTCGCGCATCTGGGTGGGGCGGGGCGCGGAGGACAACGACGCGCTCACCTTCAAGGTGGCGCGTCCCTGGCACCTGTGGCTGCACGCCCGGGGGCTGCCAGGCAGCCACGTGGTGGTGCCGGTGGAGAAGCACGCGGAGGTGGCGCAGGAGGTGCTGCTGGACGCGGCGCACCTCGCGCTGCACCACTCGGGGGCGAAGGGCGAGCCGCGCGGAGAGGTCAGCTACATGCCGGTGAAGTTCGTGCGCAAGCTGAAGGGCGCCGCTCCCGGGCAGGTGACGTACGCGCGGGAGAAGACCTTCGTGGTGCGCATGGAGCCGGAGCGGCTGGAGCGGCTGCTCAAGTCGCGTCACGGGGGCGACCCGGCCCTGCCCTGAAGTCGGAAGGGGTGGGAGGGAATCAACCCCGCTTGTCACGCGCTGCGTGTGGGCGTGGTCGCCGGGCGGACGGGCGTCCAGCCCCTGGCCTTGAGTCCGGAGAAGTGCCGGGTACGATGCCCCCCGCGTGACGCCCGAAGCCTTCCGCCAGATGTCCCTGTTCCCGCGTGGCTCGTCCGCGGAACGCGCCTCCGTTCCCGCGCAGCGCGTGCCGGAAGGGCCCGCGCCCCTGCCGCCGCGCAACCGCGTTCCAGAGGAGGCGCCGCGCGTCCTCACCGCGTCGCGCGAGGAGCTGTGGTCGCGCGCGGAGTCGCTCGCGTGGCGCCTGAGCGCGAACCTGGGCATGCCCGTGCGCCTGGCCGTGACGGACAACCGCTCCACCATGGTGTCCTTCCGCCGGGGCTCGCAGGTGCTCCAGCTGCGGCTGCACCACATGTTCCTGGATGCGCCGGAGCAGGTGGTGCGCGCGGTGGCGGACTACGCCGGCCGGGGCCACCGCGCCGCGGGCGGCCTGCTGGACGAATACATCCGGGGCCAGCAGCCGCTCATCCGCCAGCTCCGCCGCGAATCCGACGCGGAGTTGAATCCGCTCGGCCGCTGCTTCGACCTGCGCGCGCTCTTCAACGGCGTCAACGAAGCGCACTTCCAGAACGCCATCCAGGCGCGCATCGGCTGGGGCCGCATGCCCCCTCGCCGCCGCCGCAAGTCCATCCGCCTGGGCGTCTACGACCATCAGACGCGGGAGATCCGCATCCACCCCGCGCTGGACAAGCCGGACGTGCCCGCCTTCTTCGTGGAGTTCATCGTCTTCCACGAGATGCTTCATCAACTGTTCCCCAGCAGCAACCGCACCGGCCGCCGCGTGCATCACCCGCGCGCCTTCCGTGAGCGCGAGCGCACGTACCCGCATTACGCCGCCGCGCTGCGTTGGGAGCGCGAGAATCTGGGCGCGCTGTTGCGCGGTTGATCGTCCGCCGAGCCGCCTGGACATTTACTGGTTTACCTGCTCGGCCTCCTCTTGGGACTGCTTGACCGAAACGCGGTGGAGCCGGATGTTCGCGCTCCTATGCGACGAGCAAAGATTGTCTGCACCCTCGGCCCCGCCAGTCAGACCCCGGAGATGTTGGAAGCGCTGCTGGAGGCCGGCATGGATGTGGCCCGGCTCAACTTCTCCCACGGCAGCCACGAGCAGCATCAGGCGAACATCGACATGCTGCGCGCGGCCTCGCTGAAGGTGCGCAAGGCGGTGGGCATCCTGGGCGACCTGCAGGGTCCCAAGATTCGCACGGGCCGCTTCATCACCGGCAGCACGGAGCTGAAGCCGGGCGGCACCTTCCACATCACCACCGACGAGACGGTGAAGGGCACGGACGAGATCGTCTCCACCACGTACCCGCACCTGGCGGCGGACGTGAACCCGGGCGACCGCATCCTGCTGGACGACGGCCTCTTGGAACTGCGCGTCGTGGAGACGGACAAGAAGCAGCTCATCAAGACGGAGGTCATCCACGGCGGCACGCTGAAGAACAACAAGGGCATCAACCTGCCCGGCGTGGCGGTGCGCGCGGACGCGCTCACGCCGAAGGACCGCGAGGACCTCATCTTCGGCCTCAAGGCGGGCGTGGACTACATCGCGCTGTCCTTCGTGCGCCAGCCGTCGGACCTGGACTCCGCGCGCCAGGCCATGGCGGAGGTGGGCCGCACGGTGCCCATCATCTCCAAGCTGGAGAAGCCGGAGGCCATCGCGCGGCTGGACGCCATCCTCGACAAGACGGACGGCGTGATGGTGGCCCGCGGCGACCTGGGCGTGGAGATCCCCCCGGAGGAAGTGCCGGCCGTCCAGAAGGACATCATCCGGCGCTCCAACCTGCGCGGCCTGCCGGTCATCGTGGCCACGCAGATGCTCAACTCCATGATCGACAACCCGCGCCCCACGCGCGCGGAGGCCAGCGACGTGGCCAACGCCGTCTACGACGGCGCGGACGCGCTGATGCTGTCGGGTGAGACGGCGAGCGGGAAGTTCCCCCTGGACTCCGTGCAGATGATGGAGCGCATCATCCTGGCGGCCGAGTCCTCCGCCCGCGCCCAGTACCTGCCGCGCGTCATCGACGCGCCCCTGGGCCTGCCGCTGCACTTCCCGGACGTCATCGCGCGCGTCGCGTGCGAGGCGGCGAAGGCCAGCGGCGCCACGCTCATCGCGGCCTTCACGCTGTCGGGCGTGACGGCGCGGCTGCTCGCGCACTACCGGCCCACGGTGCCCATCGTCGCGTTCAGCCCGAACCAGGAGGTGCGCCGCCGCCTGTCGCTGCTCTGGGGCGTGGTGCCACGCGTGCTGGAGCCCATCCAGGAGACGGAGACCATGCTCCGCCGCGTGGAGGAGGAGCTGGTGTCGCGGGGCCTGGCGCGCAGGGGCGACCGCATCGTGGTGGTGTTCGGCGCGCCGGTGGGCCAGCCCGGGAAGATCAACAGCCTCCGGCTGCACACCATCAGCGCCTGAGGTGACGCGCCTACGCCGGGCCCTTCTTGAGGGCCCGGCGGGGAATCTCCGCCTCGACGAAGATGGCGAACAGGTCCCGGTCCAGCTGGCCGGCCCCCACTTCCTTGTTGAGGATGTCCAACGCCAGCCCGTGCGGCACGGCCTTCTTGTAGGGCCGGTCGCTCGCGGTGAGCGCGTCGTAGATGTCGCAGATGGACATCATCCGCGACTGCACCGGAATCTCCGGGATGGCGCGCGGGTAGCCCGTGCCGTCCAGCTTCTCATGGTGCGCGTAGGCGATCTCCGGCACGCGGCGCAGGGCGCGCGTCCAGGGAATCTGGGACAGGAAGCGGTAGGTGTGCTCGACGTGGCTCTCGATTTCGCGGCGCTCCTCCGGGGAGAGGGTGCCGCGGGTGATGGAGAGGGATTGGATTTCATGGGGCAGCAGCAGGGGCTGCCCCTGGTCGTGCGCGTCGGTGTACGTGAGCTTGCCCAGCTCCAGCAGCCGCTCGAAGTTGCCCTGCGCGAGCACCGTGGGCCTGTTGCAGGTGAGCAGGAAGGCCATCACCTCATCCAGCTGCGCCAGCTCCTGGGCGAGCCGCGCGTCCTCCTCCTGGTGGATGGCGGGCAGGGCGGCCACGCCGCGCGCCTCCACGGACGCGAGCCTGCGGCGGGAGCTGCGCAGCTGAAGGTCCTTGCGGGCCAGCTGGAAGCGGGCGCGCAGCGTCTCCAGCTCATGCGGGTAGAGCTTCTCCGCCTTGACGAGCACGTTCTCGCGCACGCCCACCTTGCCGAAGTCGTGCAGCAGCGACGCGTACCGCAGCTCCTGGATCTCCACGGCGGAGAAGCGCGTCAGCGCATAGGGGCCGGTGGTGTGGTGCTCCAGCGCCTGGGCCAGGGACACGGTGAGGTCCGCGACGCGGCCGGAGTGCCCCGCGGTGGTGGGGTCGCGCGCCTCGATGGCGACGACGGACGCGGAGACAAAACCCTCGAAGAGGCGGTTGATCTCCTCGTGGAGGAGGGCGTTCTCGATGGCGCCCGCGGCCTGGGCGCCCAGGGCGAGCAGCAGCTCCTCGTCCTCGGCGTCGAAGACGCGCCCGCCGCGCTTGTTGAGGGCCTGGATGACGCCCGTCACGTCCCCGTTGGCGTCGCGCATGGGGACGCAGAGGATGGTGTGGGTGCGGTAGCCGCTGGAGATGTCGAAACTGCTGTTGAAGCGGGGGTCGGCGTAGGCGTCCGGGATGTTGATGACGGCGCCGGTGTGGGCGACCTGCCCGGCGATGCCGCTGCCCATGGGCAGGCGGATTTCATTCTTGGAGCCCTGGGCCACCTTGCTCCACAGCTCGTTGCGCTCGCGGTCCAGGATGAAGAGCGAGCAGCGGTCCGACTCCACGACCTTGGTGGCCTCATAGAGGATGAGGGGCAGCAGCAGGTCGAGGTCCCGCTCGGCGCTCATCGCCTTGGCGACATCCAGGATGGAGGTCAGCTTCGCGAGCCGGCGGGACAGGTTGGGGGAGGCGGGCACGGACTGGGGAAGCACCGGGGCGGGCTCCGTGGGATGCGGCGGATGGCCGCGGGCGCACCGGGTTGTAGCACGCGCCCTGTCTTGGCCGCCCCACCCACCACCCCCTGGGTCCACCTCTGTCCGCCAGGCTTCTGTCCAGCCGGGCAGGGGTACCGTGGCTTCCGGGAAGCGACTATGAAGCGCCGCCATGAGACGCCCTGTCCGCATCGCCCCGTCGCTGCTCTCCAGTGATTTCAGCCGTCTGGCCGAAGAGGTCCGCGCCGTCGAGGCCGCTGGCGCGGACTTGATTCACGTGGATGTCATGGATGGCAGGTTCGTGCCCAACATCACGTTGGGGCCGGTGGTGGTGGAGGCCATCAAGCGGGTGGCGACGAAGCCGTTGGACGTGCACCTGATGATTCTGGAGCCGGAGAAGTACGTGGAGGCCTTCGTGAAGGCGGGGGCGGATGTGCTGACGGTGCACCAGGAGGCGAGCCCGCACCTGCACCGGACGCTCCAGCAGATCCGTCACCTGGGGGCGAAGCCGTCGGTGGTGTTGAACCCGGGCACGCCGCTGGTGGCGATTGAGGAGGTGCTGGGGGACGTGGACATGGTGCTCTTGATGAGCGTGAACCCGGGGTTCGGGGGGCAGTCGTTCATCGAGTCCACGGTGGACAAGGTGCGCCGGCTGCGCGCGATGTTGGACGCGCGGGGGCTGGACGTGGACATCGAGGTGGACGGCGGCATCAACGCGCAGACGGCGAAGCGCGTGGTGGACGCGGGGGCGACGGTGCTGGTGGCGGGCAGCTACGTGTTCGGCGCGAAGGACTACGCCCAGGCCATCCAGTCGCTGCGGCCCTGAGGCTTCAGGCGGCTTCGGTCGGCGCGGGGGGGCGCGCGGCGGCGGTGGCGAGCCGGGCGATGCGGGTCATGAAGGTGGGGTCGCACGGCTTCACTTCGTAGTCGTCGGCGCCCAGCTCGAAGCACACATGGCGGGTGAACTGGTCCTCCACGCCGCTCAGCATGATGACCTTGCAGTCGCGGGTGGCGGGGTCCTTCTTGAGCTGCGCGAGCAGATCGCGCCCGTCCTGGTGCTGGTTGATGTCCAGGATGATGACGGCGGGCTGGTGCTTGCGAGCCAGCTCCAACACATGTTCGGAGGTGGTGTCGGACACGCACACGAGGCCAGAGCGCTTGGCCTCCCGCGCGAGGGCGGACACCACGAGGGGCTCATCATCCGAGATGAGGACAGTTGGAGGCATCAGGGTCCTCTGTGGGGGAACAGGGGCGGATCAACGTGCTACACCTTGGAAGTACAGGAAGGCCCGGATCTTGTGAAGAGGGTGAACATTGTCCCGTCCTGAAGGGTAGGTAGGACAACAGTCGGGGGACCGGGGAGGGGGTGGAGGGGTGGGGAAGGGCGGTTTGAAAGTGGGCGTTGACTCAAGGAAGTGGCTCGGATAGATCCGCCCACGCTTCGTCGGCCCGAGGGCAGTTCCCGGCGCGGCACGGATATCGGGGAGTGGCTCAGCCTGGTAGAGCACTTGGTTCGGGACCAAGGGGTCGCAGGTTCAAATCCTGTCTCCCCGACCATTCAGTGACGGGCTGGAGGCCTTCTGGGTCTCCAGCCCGTTTCTATTTTGGGGCTTCCGGCTTCATGCCCTCCAGCATTCGGATGGCCGCTGACTTGGCCGCTGGGCTCAGGTGCATGTAGCGCTGGGTCGTGGAGAGGTTCTGGTGGGCGTGATCCGCTCTCGTGGACAGGTTGACTATGCCGCTGCCCGTTCGAACTGGGCCGGCGAAGCGTAGACGATTGCCGAGTGCATGCGTTGCTGGTTGTAGAAGACCTCGATGTAGTCGAACAGCTTCCCCTTCGCGTCGTTGGCGCTCTCGAAGGCCTCACCCAGTTCGTTCTTGAGCGTGCTGAACCAGCTCTCCATGGCCGCGTTGTCGTAGCAGTTGCCCCGACGGCTCATGCTGCAGCGCAGGCCGTGCCGTTCCAAGACACGCTGGTAGTCTCCTCCTCCCCGACAATACGGCGGACTGCACTCGCGGAGGCGAGGCCGCCGCCTGCGGCATCTACCACCTCATCACCGACTATCTGGGCAAGCCCGTCCTCACGCTGGACGAGCAGGGCCGTGTCTCAGGAACCGGAGAGTACGACGCCTTCGGCCACGTCAACCGCGTCAGCGTGGACGTTGAGACGCCGCACCCGTACACCATCGCAACCTCCGGCCCCTTCGGCACCGTGATGAAGCAGCCTGCCGTCGCGGGCACCACTCTCCAGCAGCGCGTCCTCTTCGATGCTCTGGACCTGTGGAGTGACTTCGAGCAGTGCACGGACGAGTACAGTCAGGGCCGCAACGACACCGTGTCCCTACGCGATGAATCCACCGGTACGGACCTGGCGACGCTGACGCCCTGGGACAAGGGACGCTCCTGGACATCCTGGTTCACCCCTGGGGCGTCCGGCGTCCGCGCCGCCCTCAACAACACGGGCTACAAGTTCTGCACCATCGTCGCGGAGTACTGCAGCTGCGGAGGGGTGGGCACGAAGACGCAGAAGGGCGCCGTCATCTCCGGCTATGAGTACCGCCGGGTCCAGACGGGCGCGTCCCCCTTCTGGACGCCCCTGCGATTCCCGGGGCAGTACCATGACGTGGAGACCGACCTCTTTGAGAACTGGAACCGTTACTATGACCCGAGTATCGGGCGATACCGGTGAGCGTCAAGGTAGTTGTCGCGTGAGAGGGTTCAGCCGATGTGCTTCAGCTCCTGCACTCCCGATGAGGGGT
>NZ_VKLU01000059.1:0-1463 GCF_007352635.1 Corallococcus sp. Z5C101001 | reverse complement strand
CTGTACTCCACCGCCCCGCTCAACCCCTGCGCCGTCTCCGTGAAGAACACGCTCACGTCGAACTTCGACGTCCGGCCTTCGAGTTCCACGGGCTTGAGCACGAGGCCGGGAAGCCGGGCCTCTTCCATCGGCACGTTCTGAAGTGCCAGCAACGTCTGGAACAGCGGCGTGTGGCTGAGGCTTCGCTCTGGCTGCAACGCCTCCACCAGCTTCTCGAACGGCACTTCCTGGTGCTCCTGCGCATCCAGCACCGTCTCGCGCACCTGCGCGAGCAGCGCCTGGAAGGACTTGTCTCCCTCCACCTGCGTGCGCAGCACCAGCGTGTTGACGAAGAAGCCGATGAGCCCTTCCACCTCCGCCCTCGTGCGGCCAGCGATGGGCGAACCCACGCTGATGTCGCTCTGCCCCGAGTAGCGCGACATCAACGCCTGCCACCCCGCCAGCAACACCATGTACAGCGACGCGCCTTCTCTCCGGGCCAGGGCGCGCAATCCCTTCTCGAACGATGCCGGCCAGCGGAAGCGCTGCACCGCGCCCGCATTGCCCCGCACCGCCGGACGTGGACGATCCGTGGGCAACTCCAGCACGGGCGGCGCACCCGAAAGCTTCTGCTTCCAGTGATCCACCTCTCGCCGCAGCACGTCTCCCAGCAACGTCTGCTGCTGCCACAGCGCGTAGTCCGCGTACTGCACCGGCAGCTCCGGCAGCGGCGACGGGCGTCCCTCGGCGAAGGCCGCGTACAGCGCGCTCACTTCACGCACCAGCACGCCCACCGACCAGCCATCCGATACGATGTGGTGCATCGTGAACGCGAGCACATGCTCCTGCTCGCCCAGCTTCACCAGGAATGCTCGGGACAAGGGGCCGCTCTGGAGGTCGAACGGCTTCAGGACCTCCTGTTCGACCCGGCGCCTTGCCTCCTCGTCTCTTCGCGTCGACTCCAGTCCTTGGAGGTCCAGCACCACCAACGGCAGGTCCGCCTTCGCATGGATGACCTGAATGGTCTGGCCCTGCTCCTGCGCGAAGGTCGTCCGAAGGGCTTCGTGACGACGTGAGACTTCGCTCAGCGCCCGCTCCAGGACGTCCTGGCGCAGCATGCCCTCCAGACGCACCACCACCGGCACGTTGTAGAGCGCAGTGCCCGGATCCAGCTGGTCGATGAACCACAACCTCTGCTGCGCGAACGACAAGGCCCGCGGCGCGTCCCGTGACGTACGCATGAGCCGGGACGGGAAACGCCGGCTGCTTCGCTCCAAGCGCTCCGCCAGGGCCTCCACCGTCGTCGCTTCAAACAGCACGCGCAGCGGGACTTCGGTTTCCAGCTCCGCCCGCATCCGCGACACCACCTGCATCGCGAGCAGCGAGTGCCCACCCAACGCGAAGAAGTTGTCCCTCACTCCCACTCGCGGGACTCGCAGCACCTCCGCCCAGATGCTCGCCAGCTTCGCTTCCGTCCGCGTCCT
>NZ_VKLU01000058.1:0-1524 GCF_007352635.1 Corallococcus sp. Z5C101001 | reverse complement strand
GCCAGAGCAGCGGGTGGGGGAGCTGGAGTGGATGGGCCCGGAGGAGAGGCGGCGGGTGGTGGAGGAGTGGAACCGGACGGGGAGGGAGTACGGGGGGAAGGAGGAGTGCGGGCACGAAGTCTTCGAGGCGAGCGCGGAGGCGAGGCCGCAGGCGGAGGCGGTGCGCACGGAGACGGAGGGGGTGAGCTACGGGGAGGTGGAGGAGAGGGCGAACCAGCTGGCGCACCACCTGAGGGGGCTGGGAGTGGGGCCGGAGGTGAGGGTGGGGTTGATGGTGGAGCGCTCGGTGGAGTGGGTGGTGGGGATGATGGGGGTGCTGAAGGCGGGAGGAGCGTTCGTCCCGGTGGACGTGACGCAGCCCGCGCTGCGAGTGGGGGCGCTGCTGGAAGAGGCGGGCGTGGCGGTGGTGCTGACGCGCGAGGCGTTGGCGGATGAGCTGCCCACGGGGAACGCGGTGCTGGTGCTGCTGGACGCGGACGCGAGGCAGATAGCGAAGCAGCCGAAGACGCGGGTGGGGAAGCGGGTGGCGCCGGAGAGCCTGGCGTACGTGCTTTTCACGTCTGGGAGTACAGGCAAGCCGAAGGGCGTGATGGTGCGCCACGGGGGCCTGGCGAACATGGCGCGCGCGGTGGCGGAGGCGCACGGGGTGAAGGAGGAGGACGGGGTGCTGCAGTACGCGTCGCCGGGCTTCGACGCGTCGGTGGCGGAAGTCTTCTCGACGCTGGTGGCGGGAGCGCGGCTGTGCGTGGCGCGAAGAGAGGCGCTGCTGCCAGGAGGAGGGCTGGAGGGGACGGTGAAGAGGATGGGAGCGACGGTGGTGACGCTGACGCCGTCGGTGTTGGGGCAGGTGGAGGAGGGGGGGCTGGAGGGAGTGAGGACGCTGATTTCAGCGGGAGAGGCGTGCCCGCCGGGGTTGGTGAGCAAGTGGAAGCAGGGCGGGCGGAGGATGTTGAACGGGTACGGCCCGACGGAAGTGACGGTGTGCGCGAGCGTGGCGGGGGAGGTGAAGGCGGAGCGAGTGACGGTGGGCAAGCCGCTGGGGAACGTGCGGCTGTACGTGTTGGACGGGGGGCAGAGGGCGGTGGGGGTGGGGGTGGTGGGGGAGTTGTACGTGGGAGGAGCGGGGCTTGCGCGAGGGTACCTGGGGCAGGCGGGGCTGACGGCGGAGCGCTTCGTGCCGGACGGGCTGAGCGGGGAGGCAGGAGGGAGGCTGTACCGGACGGGGGACATGGCGAGGTGGGGAGAGGACGGGGAGGTGGAGTACGTGGGCCGGCGCGACGGGCAGGTGAAGGTGCGCGGCATGAGGTTGGAGGTGGGGGAAGTGGAGGGGGTGCTGGGGACGCACCCGGGAGTGAAGCAGGCGGCGGTGGTGGGGAGGGTGGAGGGTGGGGGGACGAAGCTGTGGGCGTACGTGGTGGGAGAGGCGGAGGCGGGGCCGCTGAGGGAGTGGATGAGGGAGCGGGTGCCGGAGCACATGGTGCCGGTGGCGTACGGGAAGCTGGAGGCGCTGCCGCTGACGCCGAG
>NZ_VKLU01000057.1:0-1562 GCF_007352635.1 Corallococcus sp. Z5C101001 | reverse complement strand
GGCACTCCCTCCGGCACCGGCTGT
Organism: Corallococcus sp. Z5C101001; assembly: GCF_007352635.1. Classification (NCBI taxonomy): domain Bacteria; kingdom Pseudomonadati; phylum Myxococcota; class Myxococcia; order Myxococcales; family Myxococcaceae; genus Corallococcus; species Corallococcus sp. Z5C101001. The sequence goes on along the minus strand of NZ_VKLU01000057.1, from coordinate 1,538 downwards.
AGCGCCCCGTCCAGCACGTACACCCGCGTCCCCGCGATGGGCCTCCCGATGGAGACGGGGCCCTCTCCCTCCTCCACCTCGTGCGCCGTCGACCAGACTGTCGTCTCCGTCGGCCCGTACACATTCCACACCGCCCCGCACCGCTCCCTCAGCGCCTTCGCCAACTCCCTCGGCAGCGCCTCGCCCCCCGTCAGCGCCTTCACTCCCGCGCCCTTCCACCCCGCCTCCAGCAACAGCCGCCACGTGCTCGGCGTCGCCTGCAGCACCGTCGCCCCGCTCGCCTCCAGCAGCGCCCCCAGCTTCTTCCCGTCCACCGCCGTCTCTCGCGGCGCCACCACCACCCGCCCTCCCACCGACAACGGCAGCAACAACTCCAACACCGCGATGTCGAATGACAGCGTCGTCACCGCCACCAGCACGTCTTCCGCCTTCAGCCCAGGCTCCTCCTTCATCGCCGACAGGAAGCGCGCCACCGGCCCGTGCGGCACCTGCACTCCCTTCGGCCTCCCCGTCGTCCCTGACGTGTAGATGACGTACGCCACCGACTCCGCCGCCACTTCGACTCCCAGCCCCGAAGTCTCCTCCCGGCCGTACTCCTCCGCGTCCCCGTCCAGCGACACCACCTTCGTCGCCGCCGACTCCAGTCCCCCTCGCAGCGACTGCTGCGTCACCAGCACCGCCATCCCGCTGTCGTCCCGCATGTACGCCAGCCGCTCCGGCGGGAACGACGGGTCCAACGGCACGTAGCTCGCCCCTGTCTTCAGGATGGCCAGCAGCCCCACCACCATTCCCTCCGAGCGCTCCACGTACAGCCCCACCCGTCCCTCGGGCCGCACTCCCTGCTTCACCAGGTGCCGTGCCAGTCGCGTCGACTGCGCGTCGAGCTGTCCGTACGTCAGCGCCCGTCCCTCGTAGACGACAGCCACCGACTCCGGCGTCTTCTTCGCCTGCGCCTCGAACGCCGAATGCATCCCCACCCACGGCAGCGGCTCGGGCTTCGTCTCGTTCCACGTCTCCAGCAGCCGCTTCCGCTCCTCCACCGTCAGCAGCGGCAACCGCACCACCTGCTCGTCCGGCCTCGCGAGCGCCCCCTCCAGCAGCACCCTCAGGTGCTCCACCATCCGCTCCACCGTCGGCGGCAGGAAGAGCGCCGTGTCGTATTCCAGGTAGCCGCGCAGGCCTTCGTCCGTCTCCGCCACCTGCATCAGCAAGTCGAACTTCGCCGTGCGCGTCTCCAACTCCAGCGGCTGCAGCTTCAACGCCTGGAGCGCCACCGGCCCCCGGGGCGCGTTCTGCAACACGAACATCACCTGGAAGAGCGGACTGCGCGACATGTCGCGCACCGGCTGCAACGCCTCCACCAACTGCTCGAAGGGCAGGTCCTGGTGATCCGTCGCCCCCACCTGAGCCTCACGCACCTGACGCAGCAGCTGGCGGAACGTCATCCCCGGCGCGAACCGGGCGCGCAGCACCAGCGTGTTCACGAACACGCCGATGAGGCCTTCCAACTCCGAGCGCGTCCGGCCCGCCATGGGCGA
>NZ_VKLU01000056.1:0-1583 GCF_007352635.1 Corallococcus sp. Z5C101001 | reverse complement strand
CACGGGGACGAAGGCGGCGCCGGCCTTGAGGATGGCGAGGATCGCCGTGACCAGCTCGAAGGAGCGCTCGACGGCGAGGCCGACGCGAGCGCTCGGGACGACGCCCAGGGAGATCAAGTGGTGGGCCAACTGGTTCGCACGCGCGTCCAGCTGTGCATACGTCAACGTGGCATCCCCCATGACGAGCGCCGCGGCATCCGGCGTGCGCTGGGCCTGCTGTGCGAAGTGGACGTGGACGGGGACGTCCATGGGGCTGGGGACGGCGGTGTCATTCCAGTCCACGAGGATGCGCTGGCGCTCCTCGCTGGAGAGCAGCGGCAGCTCCGCGAGGGACAGCCGAGGCTGGGTGGCCACGGCCTCCAGCAGCGTGAGCAGGTGGCTGGCCATCCGCTCCACGGTGCCGTGCTTGAAGAGCGCGGTGCTGTACCCGAGCCCGCCGACGAAACCCTCGGGCGAGTCCTGCAACGTCAACGTGAGGTCGAACTTGGCGGAGTGGGCCTCGGCGGCGACCTGCTGGAAGGTGAGGCCCGGGATGCGCAGGGCCTCCGTGGGGGCGTTCTGCAGGGCGAACATCACCTGGAAGAGGGGGCTGCGGCTCGGGTCGCGCACGGGCTGCAGGACTTCGACGAGCTTCTCGAAGGGCAGGTGCTGGTGCTCGTAGGCGGCGAGCGTCGTGCCGCGCACCTGGGCGAGCAGATCGCGGAACTTCGCCTCCGGCTCCACGCGAGAGCGCAGGACGAGGGTGTTGACGAAGAAGCCGATGAGGCCTTCGGTCTCCGCCTGGGTGCGGCCGGCGATGGGCGTGCCCACGCTGATGTCGTCTTGCGCGGAGTAGCGCGACAGGAGGACCTGGAACGCGGCGAGCAACACCATGAACGGCGTGGCGCCCTCACGCCCGGCCAGCGCCTTGAGGGCTTCGGACGTCGACCGCGGGATCCGGACGGAGAGGGCCGCGCCCTCATGGGTCTGGATGGCCGGACGCGGGAGGTCGGTCGGCAACTCCAGCGCGGACGGTGCACCCGCGAGCTGCTGCCTCCAGTACGCCAACTGTGCTTCCAGCGTCTCCCCCTGGAGCCACTGGCGCTGCCTCGCCGCGAAGTCCGCGTACTGAATGGGCAGCGGCGCCAACGTGGGGGCGAGGCCCTGGGTGAAGGCCTCGTAGAAGGCGACCAGTTCCCGGACGAGGACGCCCATGGACCAGCCGTCGGAGACGATGTGGTGCATCGTCACGAGCAGCAGGTGCTCTTCGGAGCCCAGCCGCACCAGGGCGGTGCGCAACAGCGGGCCCGTGGCGAGCTGGAACGGCTGGCGGGCGTCCTCCGTGATCCTGCGTTGGGCCTCGGCGTCGCGCTCGGCTTCGGGGAGCGTGGAGAGGTCCAGGAGCGGCAGTGTCCACGCGTCCGGCATGTGGACGTGCTGGATGATCTGACCCTCGTGCTCACGGAAGGTGGTGCGCAGGGATTCGTGGCGGGCGACCAGCGCCTCGAAGGCGCGGCGCAGGGCCTCCACGTCCACGTGGCCCGTGAGCCTGAGGGCCGTGGGGATGTTGTACGACGCATCCCCGGGGGTGAGCTGATCCAGGA
>NZ_VKLU01000055.1:0-1597 GCF_007352635.1 Corallococcus sp. Z5C101001 | reverse complement strand
TCCGGTTCCACTCCTCCACCACCCGCCGCCTCTCCTCCGGGCCCATCCACTCCAGCTCCCCCACCCGCTGCTCTGGCTTCTCCACCAGCGCCTTCACCACCCGCTCGAATCCCTCCATCCACCGCTGCACTGTCCGCTCGTCGAACAGGTCCGTGCTGTACTCCCACAGCCCTGTCAGCCCCTCCGCTCCTTCCGTGAAGGAGACGATGAGGTCCAGCTTCGCGGTGCCGGTCTCGAAGTCGACGCCTCGCAGGCTCAGTCCCGGCAACCGCAGCTCCGGCACAGGTGCGTTCTGGAGCAGGAGCTTCACCTGGAAGAGCGGCGCGTGCCCCAGGCTGCGCTCGGGGTTGATCGCCTCCACCAGCTTCTCGAAGGGCACGTGCTGATGCGCGTACGCGGAGAGCGTCGTCTCACGCACCTTCCCGAGCAGTTCCCGGAGGCTCCGTCCCGGCTCCACCGTGGTCCGCAGCACGAGCTGGTTGATGAAGAAGCCGATCAGGCCCTCCACCTCGCGGTGATCGCGACCCGCGACGTCCGTGCCCACTACGACGTCCTCGCGGCCTGACACGCGGGACAACAACGCATTGAAGGCCGCCAGCAACACCATGAAGGACGTGACGCCCTCACGGCGCGCAAGCCGCCTGACGCCTTCCTGGAGCTCCAGCGGCAGGCGCTGCACCCGGTGTGTTCCCCGGTGGCTCTGCACCGGCGGACGCGGGTGATCCACCGGAAGCTCCAGCAGCGTTGGCGCTCCCGCGAGCCGCGTCTTCCACCAGCCCAGCTCGGAGGCCAGCCGCTCCTCGTCCAACCAGCTCCGTTGCCACGCGGCATAGTCCGCGTACTGCACGGCCAGCTCTGGCAGCGAAGGCTGTTCGCCCGCGAGGAATCCCGGGTAGAGCGCTCCCAGCTCCTTCAGGAGGATGCCCGTGGACCAGGCGTCGGAGACGATGTGGTGCATCGTCAGCAGCAACACGTGCTCCGTCTCATCGACCTTCAGCAACACCGCGCGGAGGAGCGGCCCTCGCGACAGGTCGAACGGCTTCCGGGCCTCCTCCTCCGCCAGACGCAGCACCTCCGCCTGACGCTCCGCCTCGCCATGCGCGCTCAGCTCGCGCACCTCCAACGGCAGCCGACCCTCCGCGTGGATCTCCTGCACCGGCGTCTGCCGCGCCACGGGGAACGTGGTGCGCAACACTTCGTGCCGCCGGAGGATCGCCTCGAAGCACCGCTCCAGTACGCCTACGTCGAGCACACCTGACAGGCGGACCGCCGCGGGGACGTTGTAGAGCGGACTGCCCGGCTCCAGCCGATCCAGGAACCACAAGCGCTGCTGCGCGAACGACAGCGGGAGCTCTCCTTCCCGGCTCACGGGCAGCACCGGCGGCATCGCGCGCGAACCTTCTGCCTGCCCCCGGATGTGCTCCACCTTCGCGGCGAGCATCGCCACTGTCGGAGCATCGAAGACCTGTTGAAGCGCGACCTCGACGCTGAACATCTCGCGAAGCCGTGAGACGACCTGGGTGGCGATGAGGGAGTGGCCGCCCAGGTCGAAGAAGTTGTCGTGCAGCCCGACGCGCTCCACCTTCAGCAGCTCCGC
>NZ_VKLU01000054.1:0-1657 GCF_007352635.1 Corallococcus sp. Z5C101001 | reverse complement strand
CCAGCACCATCACCACGCCCGGCACCATGTACTCCGGCAGCCCCTGCCTCAGCTGGGCCTTCAGCTCCTCCCCCTCCAGCCCCTCTCCCTCCTTCGCCACCACATACGCCACCAGCCTCTTCTCCCCTCCCTCCCCCTTCGCCACCACCACCGCGTCCTTCACCTTCTCCACGCGGCGCAGCGCCGACTCCACCTCCCCCAACTCGATTCGGAAGCCCCTCACCTTCACCTGGAAGTCCACTCGCCCCAGGTACTCCAGCACTCCGTCCCCCCGGTACCTCACCCTGTCCCCCGTCCGGTACATCCGGCTCCCTGCCGGGCCGTGCACCTCCGGGAGGAACTTCTCCGCCGTCAGCTCCGGCCTCAGCAGGTACCCACGTGCCTGCCCCTCTCCCGCCAGGTACAACTCCCCCGCCACTCCCACCGGCACCGGCTCCAGGTACCTGTCCAACACGTACGCGCGCGTATTCGTCAGCGGCCGTCCGATGTTCGGCACCTCCCCCCGCCCCACCAGCGACCACGTCGAATACGTCGTGTCCTCCGACGGGCCGTACAGGTTGTACAGCTTGCTCACCGTCCCAACGCCGTACACCGCCTTCGCCAGCGTCTCCGGCAGCGCTTCTCCCGCCAGGTTCACCACTCGCACCGTCTCCGGCACCGCACCCAGCCTCACCAGCTGCGCCATCGCCGACGGCACCGTGTTGACGAGCGTCACCTCCGCCTCTGGCTTCTCTTCCGCCAGCTGCAGCGCGTTCCTCACCACCACCACCCTCCCTCCCCTCACCAACGGCCCGAAGAGCTCGAAGACGGAGAGGTCGAAGTTCAGGCTCGTCGCCGCCAGCACTCCCTTCATCTCCTCTTCCTCGAATCTCTCCTGGGCCCACCCCAGGAACGCCACCGCGTTCCTGTGTGTCACCGCCACTCCCTTCGGCCTCCCCGTGCTTCCCGACGTGTAGATGAGGTACGCCACGTTCTCCGCGCGCACCTGTGACGTCACCGGGCAGCAGGACTCCTCCGCCCACTCCTCCTCGCGGTCCAGGCACACCGCCTGCGCGCTGAAGGCTGGCAACGACTCCAGCAGGTGCGAGTGCGCCACCAGCGCCGGGCCCTGCGCGTCCTCTAGCAGCCACCCCAACCGCTCCTTCGGGTAGCTCGAATCCAGCGGCACGTACGCCCCGCCCGCCTTCAGAATCCCCAGCGTCCCCACCACCACGTCCGCCGTGCGCTCCACGCACAGCCCCACCCTCACCTCCGGGCCCACTCCCAGCTTCCTCAGCCGGTTCGCCAGTTGGTTCGCCCTCGCCTCCACCTCCCGGTACGTCAGCCGCTGCTTCCCGCTCACCACCGCCACCGCATCCGGCGTCCGCTTCGCTTGCGCCTCGAAGAGCTGTGGAATCGTCGCGTCTCTCGCGTACTCCTCCTGCGTCTGGTTCCACTCCACCAGCACCTGATGACGCTCCGCCTCCGTCAGCAGCGGCAGCCGGCCCACTGCCTCCTCCGGCTTCGCCACCGCCCCTTCCAGCAGCACTCGCAGGTGCTCCACCATCCGGCGCACCGTCGCCGCATCGAACAGGTCGGTGCTGTACTCCACCGCCCCGCTCAACCCCTGCGCCGTCTCCGTGAAGAACACGCTCACGTCGAACTTCGACGTCCGGCC
>NZ_VKLU01000053.1:0-1696 GCF_007352635.1 Corallococcus sp. Z5C101001 | reverse complement strand
CCCCCTGTGTCAGGGAAGTTGTCGCCTCGGCTGAGCGGCCGGGATGACCACGCCCTGGGGGCGAGAGCAGGCAGGACGCAGTGCCGTACACGGATGCATTCAAATCCCAGATGGTGAAGCGGATGGTGGGCCCGGGCGCGGTAAGTGCCGCGGCGCTGGCCCGCCAGGTGGGCGTCTCGCAGCCGACGTTGTCGCAGTGGTTGCGCGAGGCGAATAAGTTGGCGGCAATGACGCCCCCGTCCGAGGAGAAGAAGCCTGCCGGTCCGAAGAAGTGGACGCCCGAGGAGAAACTGCGCGTGCTGGCGGAAGCGCACGGACTGGAGGGCGAGACGCTGGGAGCGCTTCTGCGCCGGGAAGGGCTGCATGAAGAGCAGTTGGGGGAGTGGCGGGCCGCAGCCGCTGGAGCCCTTTCCCAAGGCGCGCAGACGGCTGCCGCCGGGGCCCTGACGGCCAGCCAGCGTCGGCGGCTGGCCTCGTCGGAGAAACGGGTGAAGGAGCTGGAGCGGGAGCTGCGCCGCAAGGAGAAGGCGCTGGCGGAGACGGCGGCGCTGCTGGTGCTCGAAAAAAAACTTCAGGCGATGGGCTGGGACGAGAAGGACGAGGACGACGAGGACGACGCAGCGGACGAGAAGCGCGGGAAATGACGCTCGCGCACGTGGAAGCGGCCCTCCTGCAAGGCGTGCGGCTGGAGGCCGTCTGCGAGCGGCTCGGGGTGGCTCCGCGCACGATTCAACGCTGGAGGAAGCCGGAAACGGCCCAGGACGGGCGGTGCGGACCGCGCACCCGACCCGCCAACCGACTCTCCGAAGGCGAGAAGCGCCGCATGCTGGCGGTGGCCAACAGCGAGGAATTCCGCGACGTCTCGCCCAAGCAACTGGTGCCCAGACTCGCCGACCGGGGCGAGTACCTGGCCAGCGAGGCGAGCTTCTACCGGGTGCTGCGCGAGGCGGGACAGCTGGCGCACCGTGGCCCCGCGAAGCCACCCACGCCGCGCCCCAAGGCCGAGCATACGGCCAGCGCCCCCTGCCAGGTGTGGAGTTGGGACATCACCTACTTGAAGGGGCCGGTGAAGGGCACCTTCCTCTATCTCTACCTCGTGGTGGACGTCTTCAGCCGCCGCATCATGGGCTGGCGTGTCCACGAGGAGGAGTCGTCCGCGCATGCCGCGGCCCTCATTCGCGACAGCTGGCGCGAGGCGGGCTGCCCCGAGGGCCTGGTACTGCATTCGGACAACGGTGGCCCCATGAAGGGCGCCACGATGCTGGCCACGCTGCAATGGCTGGGCGTGGCGCCTTCCTTCAGCCGGCCCCGCGTCTCGGACGACAACGCTTTCTCCGAAGCCCTTTTCCGTACGCTGAAGTACCGCCCCTGCTTCCCCCAACGAGCCTTCACGTCGACGCAGGCTGCGCACACATGGGTGGTGCGTTTCGTCGCCTGGTACAACACCGAGCACCAGCACTCCGCCATCCGCTTCGTCACGCCGGACGCCAGACACTTCGGCCTCGACGCCGCGCTGCTCGCCCAGCGCCACCAGGTGTACCAGCGCGCCCGCGCCCGTCACCCCGAGCGCTGGAGCCGCGACACGCGCGACTGGACTCCAGCAGGCCCCGTGCGCCTCAACCCCTCATCGGGAGTGCAGGAGCTGAAGCACATCGGCTGAACCCTCTCACGCGACAACTACCTTGACGCTCACCGG
>NZ_VKLU01000052.1:0-1742 GCF_007352635.1 Corallococcus sp. Z5C101001 | reverse complement strand
GCGCGCAGCACCAGCGTGTTCACGAACACGCCGATGAGGCCTTCCAACTCCGAGCGCGTCCGGCCCGCCATGGGCGAACCCACGCTCACGTCATCCTGACCGGAGTAGCGCGCGAGCACTGTCTGCCAGCCCGCCAGCAGCACCATGAAGAGCGAGGCGCCCTCCAGTTGCCCCAGTGACTTCAACGCCTCGGCCAGCGGCTTCGGCCAGTGGATCGCCTGTCGCGCCCCCTGGAGGCCACGCACCGCGGGCCGGGGCATGTCCGTCATCAGCTCCAACGCGGGCGGCGCGCCCCTCAACTGCTCACGCCAATATCCGAGCTGCCGGACCTGCATGCCTCCCTGGAGCCAGTCGCGCTGCCACACCGCGTAGTCCGCGTACTGGATGGGCAGCTCTGGCAACGGCGACGGGCGCCCCTGGACGAAGGCCCCGTAGAGCACCGCCATCTCCCCCACCAACGCGTCCAGCGACCAACCGTCCGCGACGATGTGGTGCATCACCACCATCATCAGGTGATCCGTCTCACCCGACTTCACCAACATCGCGCGGATCAACGGCCCCCTGATGAGATCGAACGGCCGCTGCGCCTCCCGCTCCAGCAGACGCGATGCATTCGCCTCACGTGCCTCGGAAGGCTCCGCCGTGACGTCGCGCTGCTCAAGCAGCAGCTCTACCCGCGAATGGATGGACTGCACCGGGCCGGAAGGGCCTTCCGCGAAGGTCGTGCGCAGGGATTCATGCCGGCGCATCACCTCTCGCAGTGCACGCTTCAGGACGCCCACGTCCAGGACACCCTCGAGCCGGACCGCGACCGCGACGTTGTACACCGGGCTGCCCGGCTCCAGCCGATCCAGGAACCACAGGCGCTGCTGCGCGAACGACAGCGCCAGAGGTAGCTCGCGAGAAACGCGCGTCAACGCGGGGGCTGACTCCTTGCCTCCACTTCCCAGGCGAGCTGCCAGCGCTTCCACCGTGGTGGCCTCGAAGAGCGCGCGCAGCGGCAGTTCGACGCCCAGCTCCTCGCGAACCCGAGACACCACTCGCATCGCCATCAGCGAGTGCCCTCCCAGCTCGAAGAAGCTGTCCTTCACTCCTACTCGCGGCACCCGCAGCACTTCCGCCCAGATGCTCGCCAGCGCCCCCTCAACCTTGTTTCTCGGCGCCTCGTACTCCCTCGACGCCACCGCCCCCGCCTCCACCTCCGGCAACGCCTTGCGGTCCACCTTCCCGTTCGGCGTCAGCGGCATCGCCTCCAACACCTTCACCACCGGCGGCACCATGTACTCCGGCAGCTTCTCCCTCAGCCGCTCTCGCAGCGCTCCCCCCTCCACCACCTCCCCCGCCTTCGCCACCACGTACCCCACCAGCCTCGCCTCCGCCCCCTCTCCCCTCACCACCACCGCTGCGTCTCGCACTTCCTCCTGCTGCCTCAACACCGCTTCGATTTCACCCAGCTCAATCCGGTACCCGCGCACCTTCACCTGCGTGTCCGCCCGGTTGACGTATTCCAGCCTCCCCTCCCCCTTCCACCTCACCCGGTCCCCCGTCCGGTACATCCGGCTCCCCTCCGGGCCGTACGCCTCCGGGAGGAACTTCTCCGCCGTCAGCTCCGCCCTCCCCAGGTACCCACGCGTCACTCCCTCCCCGCCGATGTACAGCTCTCCTGGCACTCCCTCCGGCACCGGCTGTAGCGCCCCGTCCAGCACGTACACCCGCGTCCCCGCGATGGGCCTCCCGATGGA
>NZ_VKLU01000051.1:0-1890 GCF_007352635.1 Corallococcus sp. Z5C101001 | reverse complement strand
CCGCCTTCCTCCGCGCTCTTCAGCGCCACCTCTCCGGCCCTCCTCCTCGCCTGCTCCTCGAATCGCGCGTGCACGGAAGTGGTGCCCAGGTCTTCATTCCGCGCGCGGGCCCACGTCTCCACGAGCAGGCTGCGCTCGGCCGCGTCGAGCAGGGACGTCCGATCCACCCGTGTCTCGGGATGGGCCAGCACACCCTCCAGCAGCACGCGCAAGTGCTCCACCATGCGGCGCACCGTGGCGGACTCGAACAGCTCAGTGCTGTATTCGAGCCCCCCGCTCAACCCGTCCGCCGTCTCCATGAAGAAGACGCTCAGGTCGAACTTCGACGTCCTTCCCTCCAGCGCCACGGGCTTGAGCGACATGCCCGGCAGCCTTGCCTCGCCCACGGGTACGTTCTGGAGCGCCAGCAGCGTCTGGAACAGCGGCGTGTGACTCCGGTCACGCTGGGGCTGAAGCGCCTCCACCAGCTTCTCGAAGGGCAGCTGCTGGTGGTCCTGCGCCTCCAGGACCGTCTCCCGGACCTGTTTCAACAGCCCACGGAAGGACAGGCCGTCCTCCAGCTGCGTCCGCAACACCAGCGTGTTCACGAAGAAGCCGATGAGCCCTTCGACCTCGGGGCGCACGCGGCCCGCGATGGGCGAACCCACGCTGATGTCTTCCTGGCCCGAGTACCTCGACAACAAGGCCTGCCAGCCCGCCAGCAGCACCATGTACAGCGAGGCACTTTCGCGCTTCGCCAACTCTCGAAGGCCCTCTGCGAGCGCTTGCGGCCAGTGGAAGACCTGCGTCGCACCGGCGTTGCCTCGCACCGCGGGGCGCGGGTGGTCTGTTGGCAGCTCCAACGCAGGCGGCGCACCGGAGAGCTTCTGCTTCCAGTAATCCACTTCCCGCTGGAGCACCGCGCCCTGCAACTCCTGGCGCTGCCAGACCGCGAAGTCCGCGTACTGCACGGACAGCTCCGGCAGTGGCGACGGACGGCCCTCCGCGAAGGCCGCGTAGAGCGCGCTCACCTCACGAACCAGTACGCCCTGCGACCAACCATCCGAGACGATGTGGTGCATCGTCACCAGGAGCACATGCTCCTGCGTGTCCAGCTTCACCAATAGCGCCCGAAGCAACGGGCCTCGCAGCAGGTCGAATGGCTTCAGCGTCTCCTGTGTGATCCGCTGTCTGGCCAGCGACATCCGCTCGCGAGCCTCCGAGCCGGTCAGGTCCACCTGATCCAGCATCAGATTCATGTCGGGATGGATGACCTGGATGGGCTGACCGTTCTCCTCCGCGAAGGTCGTCCGCAACGCCTCATGGCGCCGCGTCACTTCGCGCAGCGCCCGCTCCAGAACGTCCTGATGCAGCGTGCCTTCCAGTCGCACCGCCACGGGCATGTTGTAGAGCGCCGTGCCCGGCTCCAGCTGGTCGATGAACCACAGCCGCTGCTGCGCGAACGACAGAGGACGGGCGGCATTTCCCTTCACGGGCCCGATGGCCGACAGGTTCGACCGGGTGGCCTTCTCCAGTCGCAGGGCGAGGGCCTCCACCGTGGGCGCCTCGAACAACGCGCGCAGCGGCAGCTCCGCTCCTGTCTCCATCCTCACCCGCGACACCACCTGTGTCGCCAGCAGTGAGTGCCCACCCAACGCGAAGAAATTGTCCCTCACTCCCACTCGCGGGACTCGCAGCACCTCCGCCCAGATGCTCGCCAGCTTCGCTTCCGTCCGCGTCCTCGGCGCCTCGTACGCGCTCCCCGCCTTCGGCGCCTCCGGCTCCGGCAACGCCTTGCGATCCACCTTCCCATTCGCGTTCAACGGCAGCGCGTCCAGCACCATCACCACGCCCGGCACCATGTACTCCGGCAGCCCCTGCCTCAGCTGGGCCTTCAGCTCCTCCCCCTCC
>NZ_VKLU01000050.1:0-1914 GCF_007352635.1 Corallococcus sp. Z5C101001 | reverse complement strand
GGTATTCGTGCTGGTGCTGGCGCACAGCCGCTACCTCTGGGCGGACGTCGTCTTCGAGCAGTCGCTGCCGACGTGGTTGCGGCTGCACGTGGAGGCCTTCGAGGCGCTGGGCGGAGTGGTGGAGACGGTGGTGCCCGACAACCTGAAGGCGGCCGTGCTGCGCGCGGCCTTCACGCCCGACGTGCCGTCCGCCCTCAACCGCAGCTACCGCGAGGTGGCGCGACACCAAGGCTTCAAAGTCGACCCGACGCCGCCGTACGCGCCCCAGAAGAAGGGCAAGGTGGAGGCGGGCGTCAAATACGTCCAGTCCAGCTTCTTCAAGGGCCGCCAGGGGCAGGACGTCGACGTCGTGCGGGCGGAGTTGAAGCAGTGGCTGGCCGAGGTGGCCAACGTGCGGCGGCACGGGACGACGGGCCGGCGCCCGGTGGACGTCTTCCAGCAGGAGGAAGTGCCCGCGCTACGGCCCCTGCCTGAGACGCGCTTCACCCCCGTCGTCTGGAAGCCCGCGCGCGTCCACCAGGACAGCCACGTCCTCTTCGAGAGGCGCTTCTACTCGGTGCCCTGGCGACTGGTGGGCAACGACGTCTGGCTGCGCGTCACCGACGCCAGTCTCGAGGTGTACGCCCAGGACGTCCGCGTCGCCACCCACGCCCGGCGCGGCACGGGCCTCTACGCCACCCGTGAGGAGCACCTGCCTCAGCACCGCGCTGACTTGCGCCACCGCAGCCGCGGCTACTGGGAGGAGCGCGCCGCGCGGCTGGGCGAGGACGTCCTCACCTACGTGCGCGCCGTCTTCGACTCCGACGACGTGCTGTCTCAGCTACGCGCCGTGCAGGCCAGCGTCACGTACCTGGAGGGCTTCCCTCCCGAGCGCGCCCGCGCCGCCGCCCGGCGCGCCCACTACTACGGCACCTACTCCTACGGCGGCCTCAAGAATCTGCTGCGCCAGGGCCTCGACTTGCTGCCGCTGCCCCTGGCCCTCGCCGCCCCGGCGACGTCCTCCCTGCCTCAGCCGCGCTTCGCACGCAGCGTGGCCGAGCTGCTTCACCACTCCGACGTGCCCCAGGAGTCTGAAATTGAGTCCCACTGACGAGCTGATTCCCATGCTCAAGAAGCTGCGCCTGTCCGGCGTCCTCCAGTCCCTCCAACTGCGCACCCAGCAGGCCGTGGACGACAACCTCTCTCACTCCGAATTCCTCTACCGCCTGCTGGGCGACGAGGTGGAGCGTCGCGACTCCAAGCAACTCTCTCAGCGCGTGCGTCGTGCCTCATTCGAGCACGCCCGCACCCTCGAGGACTTCGACTTCCACTTCAACGCCAGCGTCCCCAAGGCCAAGGTGCTGGAGTTGGGCACCTGCTCCTTCCTCGAGCGCCACGACAACGTCCTCATCGTCGGCCCCACGGGCGTCGGCAAGTCCCACCTGGCCCAGGCCCTCGGCCACCGCGCCTGCCGCGCCGGCTTCAGCGCCCTCTACGTCGGCGCCCACGAAATGCTCATGCAATTGCGCGCCGCACGCGGCGAAGGCAGCTACGACAAGCGCCTCTTGCGCTTCACCTCGCCCGACTTGCTCATCATCGATGACCTCGGCCTGCGCGGCCTGACTCAGGACGAGCCGATGGACCTCTACGAAGTCGTCCGCCAGCGCTACGAGCGCCGCAGCACCGTCATTACCTCCAACCGCGCCATCGAGGAGTGGCCGCCCCTCTTTGGCGACCCGCTCATGGCCAGTGCCGCCATGGACCGGCTCCTCCACCACTCCCACGTCCTCGTCATCGAAGGCGACAGTTTCCGCAATCCGCCCACAGCCCGCCGTCGCAAGCCCTCGGCCTCCGACGCCAGGTAGCCCGAAGTGGATCCGCTTGGCCGACCCCACCTCGTCAGCGCTGCGAACTCAAATCGCCGCTCCTTGTCAG